>NZ_JAVDUQ010000035.1:0-59246 GCF_031456445.1 Neobacillus niacini
GATGTGAATGCTGCAAAAAATATTAAAGAAGAAGGTATTCGTATTTTAAACGAACTATATGCTAGTTCAGAAGTAGCCTAATTTTTAATTAACATTTGTATTTTTTCCTCACCGTAGGAACTACGGGTTGTGCCTGTCAGCATCTCAAGATGCTGTTTGTCGAGCTTTTGGGCAATGGAGGGAGTGTAAGACGTTACATAGTGTGGTGCAGTTCCCAATGAAGCAGGAATCTCGTGACTTCAGTCATGAGAGGTTCAAGAAATTATAATCCTTGTGTTGAAAGAATAAAAAAAACTCGCTGATTAAAGTGAGTTTTTTAATAAAAATATATTTTAAATTATTCATAACGAGGAGTGTCGTAGGCTACTTTTGGAATTTTTATATTTACGTTTTTAAATTGTTGATAATGGGTAACGATTTTATTTTTATATGTAACGTTATTGATCGAAACAGAAATATTCCTTTCAAGAGATACCGGAAAATACGTTCTAGAATCCAGGATAAGCTTAAGGGAATAAGACTTCACTTTCGCCTTACCTGAGTCGGAAATTGGACCGTAAATCGAACTTATTTCTTTGTTATTAAGAGAGGGGTTCGTTTGTTTTTTTGTTTGTAATATGATCCTTTTTCCTGATTTTTCATATTCTAGGTACTTTTTATTTTGCTGTAATTGGGAGTAAACAGAGGCTAAATCGTTTATTTTTAATGTCTCCGAAAATTCTTTGTCTAGGACAGGATGGGCTAACCAACTATCATAAGATTTTAAATACATCATTTTGTCTTTGATATACATTACAGAGTTTGGGTCAATATGCTCGGTATTTTTTGAACTAATGGATTTTACATAACCCTCTTTATTTTTAAAATTCACCATCGTGTTTAATGTACTGTTAGAACTTAACCGATGAATTTCTTTATTGGTTCTATCATATGCAGCTGTTTTATATTCAGATACGGCTGAGAATTCTTGCATACTATTTATTTTTTTACCAAATGAATCGATCGTATCATCAATGGTCGTATCATGGCTGCAAGCCCCTAATAATATTCCAATTGATAAAGCAGCGACTGTTAATGCCGTTTTCTTCATGAACAAAAATCCACCCCCGAAAGCAAAATTTATATATTATGAAACTTTTGCTTTCTAGTATTATATTTCAATGAATGATAAAAAATGAATAAACCCCATCATTGAATTTTTAGTTTCTTTTGGACTACCAAAATTTACAGCTATCCTCCAATTTAGATAGATGATATATTTGTCTTGTAAGTTCTTAACGGAACTTAAGTCCAACAAGGACACTGAGAACGGGTCAGGGCGGGAACGCAGCAGCCATAACTGGTGAAATTGTGTGGGCTATTACATAGAACAAAAAGCGAAAAACGCTAAACTCGATCTAATTGGAGTTTAGCGTTTTTTATTTGTGTTTTAACAATATCATAAAGTGAGGGTATCCATTTCGGAGGCAAAGATTAGGGGCAGGCAAATTTTGCGATGTTTATTAATCTTAATGAATCAATACTCAAGTAAAAACTGTGAAAACGCTAATATTTATACACATTTGTGAAACTATGTTTACTGCATTATCGGGGCGTGGAAGAAGGATTAATTATTAGTGTTCTAGAATAAAGATAATTAAAGGAAAAATATGGGCGTAATTATGAATAAAAACATAATGTCTTTTTCAATTCTTTTTTTGTGGTTATGTATTGTTTTCGGTTCTCGGCCTATTTCACAATCTTTAAGATTCAAAAAAAATGATGTTGTTAAGATACATCAGGAACAAAATCGTTATCAGTTTATCAAAATGTCGGATGATTACAAAATAATTTTTGATAAACAAACAGGAGATTATTGGGAAAAAGACACCAAATTAAACTTTTATCAAATAGAAATTTCACAAAAAAAGACAAATGTGAACGACAGTCTTTTTCCTTAAGGAGAGATTGTGAGGAATCTCACTTAAACTAAAGGGTGCAAGAGTTGTAGATCAAGCTGTCATTGTGGCAGCTTTTCTTATTGCACTAAGGGCAAGTTTTCTTTAAGAAGGGTTACATACATATTAATATCGGAGGTGTTGGAATGATTACGGTTAGAAATGCTGAGAGTCACCTTAAAGATAAGATTGGTGACGACACTGATGATATTAAAAAAATTTGGGATGTTTCAAGGGATTTTGTAAAGAACCCGTAGAGGGGGAAGAAGATAAGGAAATTCTATTTGAATGTGGTATTTATGATTTTACTGGAGAAGAACTATTTCATTTTGGTTTTGTACGTCAGTTTTCTATCTTTGAAGAAGACGAGTACGACCATATGGAACAACTTCACTGTTTATTTTATTTTAAACCTACCGAAGAGTTAAAAATGTTAGAGGCAACAGAATGGTCAATGGATTATGATGATTTAGATACTTTTTTTAATCATATAGAAAACCTTCAGGAGTTTAATATACCTTTAAATTTAAAGCCAATAAGTTCGGAGATATATCAGGAAGAGGTTTAAGCCTTATTTCACTAACTGGGTGCATTAGTAAAAAATATCAAAAGGTGATCTAATTATGGGTATACAAGTCAAACTGAAAGATATTATCGAGGAAATGGAAATACAGTTTGAAGAATCACGTTCTTACTAAATATTAAAACGGGTGAAATAGTGTTAGTGACATCGGAAGACTTGAGAGCTGCTGAAGACGAAAAACCGTTTGATCATTTACCTGAATGGGAACGTGAAAATAGAATGGTTGCAATCGATGTGGTTGAAAACTTTGAAAATTATATAGAATTACCTACTAAATATGATGTGAATGAATATGAGATAATGGAAAACTTTTGCCTAACTGTAAGTGAACAACGAAAGCAAGAATCCTTATTAAGGGCAATTAGGGGAAAGGGTGCCTTTAGAAGATTTAAGGACAAAATTATAGATTTTGGAATAGAAGAACAATGGTATTCATGTCAAGACGAGTGTTTTAAACAAATTGCGATTGAATGGTGTCAGGAAAATAAAATAGACTTTTTTTTATTGAATTAAATGGTTAGTTGCATAAGAAATGGTGTTGTTTTGAATATATACAAGTTTATAATTGAACTGCTAAAATTTAAAAGCTAAACAAAAAATGACAATGAGGAGCTTTTTTAAAAATGATAAGAAAAAAGAAAGTCCGTGGAAAAAGAAGGATGTATTGTAATTTTAGGAGTATCATTGCGAAATGGTCAGAATCTCTACCAACTCCCCGGGATTTAAGTCCAACATATTTCGGATATGTGGCATATGATTTTGACATGTATGAGGACTTTAAAGGTTACGAAGATTTCTCTAAAGCCCAAAAAAGAGAATTAGCATTTCATTAGAAAAAGTAATTTGAGATTTTGAAGATTTCACCTAACGACAGCAGGATAGAACAATAAGTGGTTCTGCCAGCAAAAGCAATTTCTTGACGCTACACCTTATTGAGTAGAGCGTACTAAATTAATAAACTTCCTAAGTCCTTCCGAGATTTGTTCTTCATTGGCATAGGAATAGCTTAACCGAAGCCAAGAGGATGGCTCCTTTAAGGGGTCACATATTTGACCAGGAACAAAGGATATTGATTGCTCCAGACTCTTGACCAATAAGTCTTCTGTTGACAGGCTGCCTGGGAGCTGTACCCATAAATTCAAGCCACCATTTGGGCTGGTCCATTGCCAATCAGTAACGGACAGTTCTTCCTCCATGATTTCCTTTCGTATTTGCAGCGCAATTCGCAGTTTCTCAACATGTTGCTGCAGCCTTGGAGATGAAAAGTAATGCAGGAAAATCTTTTGATTTAAAAGCGGTGATCCATTATCGGCCAATGATTTTACTGCTAGCAGTGATTTCACCACGGAAGACTGACCGTTCATCATGACGGCTATTCGCAACCCTGGTGATACATATTTGCAAAAGCTTTTGATATAAATCACCATGCCAGAAGTATCATAGGTATACATGGGCGGCGGAGGTTCCTGATCAAAAAAGATGTCGTAGTAAGCATCGTCTTCTATTAACAGACAGCGGTAGTGCTCGGCTAACTGGACTAATTGCTTTCTTTGAGCCGATGGGACCGTGTATCCGGTTGGATTATGGAAGGTTGGATTCAGATAAAACAGACGAGGTTTGTGTTTTTTCATGATGAATTCAATCTCCTCTAAATCATATCCGTACGGATGGATATCGACGGTTACAATATTGGCTCCTTGTGCTCGAAAAATATCAATGGCAGAACTATAGCTCGGCCGCTCTAAAAGGATAGTGTCTCTTGATTTTACAAATGCCTGGGCTATCAGATGAATGGCTTGCTGGGAACCGGCCGTAATTAATAGCTGATCTGGATGTGTAATCGTTTTATAATGCTGATTAAAATAGTTAGAAAGTGATTGACGCAGTTCATGATCGCCTTGAACGGTGGAGTAGGTGGAGAGAACCTTTGGGTAGAGATCAAAAACTTTTTTTACATAGTCCGATATGAAGCGATTTGGCAAAAGATTAGGGTCAATTAATGCCTGCGAAAATTGATAGGAAACAGGGATCTGATGGATTTCCGATAAATGATTTTTTTGCACATATGCAGAAACGATCGGATTTTCCAGGCTTTCTAAGTAATTAATTTCACGGGATTGGACATAATAGCCAGATTTATCTTTGACATAGACTTTATTTTCCTGTTTAAGATGCTGGTAGGCCTTTAATACGGTTAAGCGATGAACCTTCATCTCAGCGGCTAAATTTCTAATTGAAGGGAGCTTTTCATTTTCTTTCCATTCATTGAGTTCGATTCGGTGTAATACATAATCGTATATTTGTTTAAATAAGTAATCTCCATTCATTTTTTTCCCTCCCCATCCCTTTGATTTTAGCATGTTTCTCCTTGATCTGGTCTAATGATTTTCATCTGTTCTATTATCTTTCACCTATAATGGAGCAAAAAGGAGGAATTGACATGGTATTGTTTGGTTATTTGTTTATGTGTCTGATTTTTAGTACGACATTTCTTGCGATAAAAATAGGGATTGATGCAGGCGTGCCGCCTTTTTTCTCAGCTGGCCTTCGCTTTTTTTTAGCAGGTTTGATTGTATTTGCCATCATGATGTTAAAAAGAAAGACTACACTAAGAATGTTTTTTCGTATGGAGATGCTATTGACGGGGATTGGGCTGACTTTTGGTACTTTTGCCACATTATATTGGGCAGAGCAGTTTGTCCCGTCAGGAACGGCAGCCGTCTTATCAGCTACCGGGCCGATGATGATACTGCTGATTCAAACTTTTATTTTAAAAACGAAAGCAAATTCGAGTTCCTTTATTGGATGTTTCGTAGGAATAGCGGGGGTCTTTCTCCTCATTTTACCGAGCTTTACTTTTCTTGTTAATTCCTTGGTGCTTGGCGGCTGTCTCTTAATTATGGTAGGTGAGGTGTTTTATGCATCAGGAACGATTTATTCGAAAAGGGTGATCAATCAGTTTGATAAAATTTCCCCGATTGCTTTAAATGCCGTTCAAATGATGCATGGCGGGATCCTGTTAATGATTTTGTCTCTTGTGACTGAGGATTTCCAAGTGGCTGCTTTAGTGAGTCCGGCAGCAATCGGATCGTCTCTTTATTTGATAGTAGTTGGATCAATGGGCGGACATAGTCTCTATTACTGGCTTGTCTCTAAGACAAACACTGTTTTCCCTTCTACCTGGCTTTTTGTTTCACCGATTCTTGCTATGGTGCTGGGAGTCGTTTTTTATCATGAAACTCTTTCATGGTTGTCTGGTATAGGTGCATTGACGATTATCCTTGGAACCATAATCATTTCTCTGCCAAATTTGAGGTCTTATCCGCACTCCTCAGTTAAAGTTTTAAGTGGTAGATGAAGAAGCACGGTGCTGGACACTTCCCCGCTGGAGAGGCTTTAATAGAGATTAGGATGATATACTCTAAAACCAAACTTCATATTCGACTTGGAATTAAAGATTAATCTTCAACAATCGGGCGCCGATCGACAAGTTCTGTTATAAATGTCTTGCCACATGAAATACAGGGGATTATCGAAGATTAATCCTAACTTTACAACGGAGGATGGGAATGACGGAACCATGTTTCCCGAAACCATCCCGTCAATACTCCTGCATGCGTTATAACTGACAGGTTATGAGGTCTGAAGTACAGGTGGATTCGGCAGAACGAAGGCTGAAGCCATTCTTTAAGAAAAGGTATGCCAACGGATATGCCGCACGGCTGAAAAACTAGATACGGTGAGAATAGTTTCATTATATAGGAACTGACGAACTTCCGAAGGTAAGGGTCTAAAGATTGAACATAGGGAAACTTATGTCCCATCTAACGATGGGGTGAGTGGTGTTGAGTAAAAATGCGCCCTCTGAAAAACGCTATACCGAACAATGGCGGTATCCAGCTCACAGGCTTATAGGGAGCGCCTACGTCTAGAACGGATAGCTACGTTGTAAGGGACTTGGAAAGCAAGGAACGTTGAAACGAGGGCTGTCACCTGAAACGGTTGCTATAAGGCATAAGTTGAAATGCATTCATCCTTGTGAGGGTAGGGGCACGACTGATGAATCTCCTGTAATGGGAGTGGAGGAACAGCCCCAAGTCTAACGAAATTGAACGATTATTTTCCAAACGTGTATTGCACCGATCGGGTAGGAACGTGGGAACATCACCTCGAAGAGGAGGGATGCCACAGTGCAAACTCTACGATATTGGGATTACTACGGCATGAAGGAAACCTTTACAGACCTATATGGTAAGGCCACCAAACAAGAATCTTTTAAGCATTTATACGATATTATTACATCAAGGGAAAACATCTTGTTAGCCTATCGTACCATTAAGTCCAACAAAGGTTCAAAGACTGCGGGAACGGATGGGAAAACCATCAATGACATTGAAAAGATATCAGAAAACGAATTAGTAACGGAGATTCAAAAGTAACTAAAAAACTATCGCCCAAAGAAAGTCAGACGTAAACTTATTGAAAAAGATAATGGCAAATGGAGACCACTTGGAATTCCTTGTATTCTCGACCGAATTATACAACAAAGTTTTAAACAAGTACTTGAACCCATAGGAGAAGCGCAATTCTATAAACATAGTTATGCATTTAGACCTTTACGGTCTACCCATCATGCAATGGCAAGAGTACAATACCTCATCAATCAAGCGTCGCTTCATTATGTTGTTGACATTGATATAAAAGGGTTCTTTGATAATATTAACCATACATTGCTGATAAAACAACTATGGAACTTGGGTATCCAAGATAAAAAGGTCTTAGCGTGTATCTCCAAAATGTTAAAAGCTGAAGTTGATGGTGAAGGAATACCTACAAAAGGCGCGCCGCAAGGCGGCTTGTTATCGCCATTACTTTCAAATGTCGTACTCAATGACTTAGACCAATGAGTAGCCGAACCAATGGGAATTCTTCCCTTTGAATAAATTCTTCAAAACAAGAGAAGGAGAAAGGTACGCCAAAAAGCGTACCAAACTTAAAGAAGGGTACCTAGTCCGCTTTGCGGACGACTTTAAAATTCTCTGTCGAGATTGGAAAACCGCACAAAAGTGGTTCATGCCGTGAGGCAATACCTAAAAGAACGTCTAAAACTAGATATTTCGCCGGAAAAATCAAAGATTATAAATCTACGAAAACATGAATCTGAATTTCTTGGATTCACCATCCGTGCGAATAGGAAAGGGAAAAAGCGAGTAGCGCATACAGGTATAAAAGCCAATAAAAAGCAAAAAATCAAATCAGAGGCAAAAAAGCATATTCTAAAACTGAAAGCCTCACCGACCGCACAAAATGCACTACTCTTTAATAGTTTTGTTTTAGGAATCCATAATTATTTCAATCGAGCAACGCATGTCAATCTTGAGTTCTCACGTTTAGCTTACGATCTGCGAACGTTTATGTACAATCGTCTTAAATCTGTCGGGAAATATGAACATCCTACAAACCCACCACCCACCTACAAAAAGTTTTACAGTTTGAGTTTCAAAACGTTTAAAGTAGCTAATGTTTACCTATTTCCTCTTGCCAATGTAAAAACAAGGAACAATATGAACTTTACCCAAAGTCTGACTCCCTATACAGAAGCAGGAAGAGAATGTATACACAAGCAGCTTCATATGGATATTCAACGTGAAATTTCTGTTCTGATGAAATCGACCATTCTGACATGAAGTGTCGAATATATGGATAATCGAATAAGTCGGTACAGTATGAAAATGGGGAAATGTGAAATCACTGGCACTTTCCTTTCTGCCAGTGATGTCCACTGCCATCACTATATCCCGAAACACCTTGGTGGAAATGATAAATTCAATAATTTGCGTATTCTCCATAAAGAGGTACATAAGTTAATCCATCAAACGGACAAACAGACGATTGACATACTCATAACTAAACTGGGTATAACCACGCCAATGGTTCAAAAGATTAACAAATACCGTGAAAAATGCGGAATGGAGTTAATCTAATAACCCCAACTATACGAGTAACATGGAACTTATAATCTAGTACATACCGTTAGATGGAACGCGGAATGCGGGGAAACTTGCACGTTCCGTGTGGAGCAGGGGAAAAGCCGGAGATTACATCAAACGCTTACCTATTGCTGACAATTCTAGAATTTAGAATTACGCTCTTTCTTTATGTATAGGGCCAGATTGTGGAGGATCGTTTTAAAAGAAAATTGGGTATTTATCGAGGAGATTGTGAAGGATTGTACTAAAGCTAACGGGGCAGTTTGAGAATATAACCGAAGAAAAAACACCCTTTTTACAAAGGATGCCTGCATTTAGTTTCATTTGGCTTTAACCTTCTTCTTTTGAAATCAATAGCCTGCCACTCTATGGTTTTTTCATTACTAAAAGTGATCGTCACTAAATCATTGGGAGGACCGTGAGCACCTTCAAATGTTATTACCTGCACGGTGACATTAAATAAGTAACTGCCTTGTGGCAGCTTCTTAATTTGGGTTATTTTACCACAATAATTTTGTTTAATTTCGCCATATTGCTTCTTCAATTCCTGTTGAATTGAGGGATAAAGCAAAATTAGAATTAAGTCATCACGCAACTGTATATCATTTTTAGTTACGGTTTCAGCTTTAACGGGTGAATAAGAGAAAAGGGTTAAGCAGGCAATAAATATGAAAAGGCTTTTTCTCATAAAAATCCTCCATTCCAGTTTTCTCTTATAATTAACAATTAAAGAAATTCTTATTAAGCTAAAGGGTGCTTGAGCTTAACAGAGGGTCGCTGTTGCGGCCCTTTTTCTTGCTCAACTAAAGGGCAGGTTAGTATAAGAAGGGATTTGTATTCATTTCTAGAATATACATAATTAGGAAATGAGAAGGTGGGAGTTTAAATGTCTCAATTTTTTTAATCCTAGGGATAGTCGGTATTATTATTTCTGGAATTTTTATGGGAGTATGGACTAATGAACAACAACAGAGAGCAAATTTTCATTCAGAAACAGGAGAACATAGAAACTTCAGATCTAAAATAGCATTGTATTCTGGTTTGGCAGGAGTAATTTCATTGGGGATTTCTGGACTAATATACTTACTATGAGGACAGGCGTTTTCTTAAAGATCTGGCTGCTAATTACGCAGCCTTTTTTTCTTATTGAACTAAAATGGCAGGTTTGTTGAAGAAGGATATTTTCTGTTTTAAGCGAATTAGAATTTCAAACAAACCTTACACGAATACAGGTATTGAAAATAACAGGAATATAGGGGGTATGAGATATGAAGATCAATAGAATAGATCATGTGAGTATAAACGTAAATGATCTTTCAGAGGCTAAAGCGTTTTTTCTTGATTTAGGACTTGAAGTGCAAGCGGAATGGGAATTGGATGGAGAACAGTTGGACAGAATAGTTGGGCTTAATGATGTTAAAACGGCATGTGTAGGATTGGCGATGCCAGATGGTCAGGCATGGATAGAGCTAGTCAAATTTTATACGCCGTCAGATGAAAAAGATATTCAGCAACCTTTTGCAAATACTCTGGGTATCCGACATATTTGCTTTGCTGTTGAAGATATTGAAGCTATTGTTGCAAAATTGAAAAAGAAAGGCACGGAAATCTTTAGTGAGATACAGCAATATGAAGAAAGTTATAAGTTATGCTACGTTCGTGGTCCAGAGGGAATTATTTTAGAGTTGGCGGAGAAAATCAGATAAATATTGAATGGGACTTTAAATGATTTGACTTCCAACTTTAAAGATTTCTTCTTAAACTATCGGGTGCTTAAGTTTAGCAAAGAGTCGTAGCTGCGTTTCTCTTGTTCAACTATCGGGGCAGGATAGTTCAACAAGAATTAGGTAAAAAAGAATGGATTTTTGTTTTTATCACAGATATTTATGCTATTATTTGAAATATTACATTATTTACTAATAAGGGTGTGCATCACAAGTGGAAGTTAGAATTAAGAGAACCAAATTGGATGAAGTCGAAAAATTGTTAGCTATTCAGAAAGAAGTTTTTGCTGAAGATTATGCATTATACGAAGACCACGACTCTACTCCAGTAAATGAAACAGCTGAGAAATTAATAGAAAACATTGAACGTTTTTTTCATTACACAATATGGTTGGGCAACGATATTATTGGGGCAATAGATATTCGACCATTGGATGACAGCCGATTGAGATTAAGCAAATTATTCTTAGAAATTGAATTTCAAAATAAAGGACTTGGAAGTAAGTTAATCAAATTAATCGAGTCGGAATTCCCTTTGATAAAAGATTGGAGTTTATATACTCCATATTTAAACAAAAGAAATCACCACTTTTATGAAAAGTTAGGTTACTTAAAAATAGGTGAAGTACAAATTACAGAAAAACTTCGGTTATTTAAATATGAAAAAATGTTATAGATTATTTAAGTTTTTCTTCTCCATTAGAGATTTCCGTTAGCTTTGTTGTGGAAACTTTGTGGTGTTCTTAAAACAAGATTGTGAAGAATTATACTTAAAGTAACGGGTGCTTGAGCGAAACAAACACAAGAGGTAATAGTATGGGGCAAATAAGGTTAATGATTTCAGCAATTTTATCTTTGATTGTATCAATATTGAATTTTACAGACCACAGATATGTATACGGTACATTAGGAGCAATTATATTTGTTTTTGTGGTAATTGAACTGATAAAACAATTAAGAAGCAAAACTGAAAGATAAGTTGTGCAAGAGTTAAAGATTAGCTGTCATTTTCGGCAGCTTTTCTTATTGAAGTAACTGTCAGTTTAGATGAAGAAGGTTAATTAAAACAAGCAGAGAATTATTATGTATATAAATACACAGGGATGATTTTAACGATGAAAAAGATTAGGACATATACACCTAAAGCGTTTGAAGAAAATCCGACCAGGGGAGAAAAAACTCGCTGGTCTATTTATAATTTGCTTTCCAGCTGTTTAGGAGTTGGTTGTGCAATCCCGTTACTTTTCTCTTTAACAGTAATAGGACTTGTGTTTTTGCTACTATAAAGGGATAGTGAAAGGGAGATTGTGAAATATTGTTCTTAAACAAAAGGGTGCAAGAGTTGTAGATCAAGCTGTCATTGTGGCAGCTTTTCTTATTGCATTATAGGGGCAGCATTCCTGTAATGAGTGAAAATGAGGTTTGAACAAAAAAATAACCTCTTGGTAGAATAAGAGTGTCCTGAAGCTGGCCAGCGAAAAGGACAACACTCAAATACCAGGAGGCTTTAAAATGAATTATAACCAAAATAAGAAGATCGCTCAAATAACTTCTCAAACACTTATTATAGGTGTGGACATTGCTAAATTCAAGCATGTGGCACGTGCCCAGGACTTTAGAGGAATGGAGTTCGGATCACCTTGCTATTTTGAAAACACAAAAGAGGGGTTCGGGCATTTTATTACATGGATTTCTGAACTGAAGAGAGAACAAGCCATGGAAAAAGTGATGGTTGGAATGGAACCAACTGGCCACTATTGGTTCAACCTGGCACATATTCTGAAAGAAAATAAGATTAAGTTTGTAGTAGTCAATCCCTTGCACGTAAAGAAAAGCAAGGAACTCGATGATAATTCACCAACTAAAAATGATGTAAAAGACGCAAAAGTCATTGCCCAGCTGGTCAAGGACGGAAGATACTCTGAACCTACAATACCGCAAGGAGTGTATGCCGAGCTCCGGGTGGCAAAGAAAATACGCGATCTTCTAACGGATGACCTACAAACGGTCCAAGGACAGGTTCACAACTGGATTGACCGGTACTTTCCAGAATTTCTAACGGTCTTTAAGAAGTGGGAAGGGAAGGCAGCCTTACAATTCTTAAAACTATATGCTTTACCGCATGAAATAATAAAATTCTCTGATCAAGAACTGCTTACCCACCTAAGAAAAGCCGTTACCCGGAGTGTGGGGCTTAATAAGATTCGAGAGTTAAAGCAAGCAGCTGGTAAGTCCATCGGACTTCGGCAAGGCTCTGATATGGCTAAACTGGAGCTAAAAACTTTACTTGATAAATATGAATTAATCCAACTTAAATTCGAAGAATTAGATGCAAAAATAGATATTTTACTTGATCAAATACCAGGTGTACCACAGATGTTAGCTATTAAAGGAGTTGGAAGGGATACGGTTGCCGGTTTCTTTGCGGAAGTAGGTGACCTTAATGATTATACTCATCCCCGACAAATTATTAAGCTGGCTGGCTTAAGTTTAAAAGAAAATACATCTGGTAAGCATAAGGGAAAAACGACGATTACAAAAAGGGGCCGTAAGAAACTGAGGGCCTTATTGTTCAGAGTGTGTATGATTCTGGTTGCAAAAAATTCTGCTTTTAAAGCATTACATGCTTACTATACTCAACGTTCTGATAATCCATTAAAGAAGATGCAATCTCTTATTGCTTTATGTAATAAACTGATCCGTATTTTCTTTAGCATAAGTAAAAAGCAATTTGAATTTAGTGAAGAAAAGATGTTAGAGGATATTCCTCATTTGTCAGTAGCAAAGAAAGTAGAAATAGCCGCTTGATTCTGTTTTAGATTTAGAATAAATAGTAGCTTCATGTTTTTAAGGCTTGGGTACATTTGAAGCACGGATTAGTCGGCAAAGCAACTAAATTACGGGCAAGGGACCCTGTGGGGCATCATGGCTGACATCCACCTCATGGAAAGGTTGGACGAAGGAATTTGAGAGCAAAGACTCTGTGAGGCATGGGAGGGTTGACCTCCATGAGAAATGTGGACATCCACCAGTGCGATCATATTTTAACTCATCCACCAATTTCTGTAAGTGATTGGCTGGCGGGCTAAAAGTCTTTTTTCTCAAATGGCCCAGTATTATCCTTTTCAGTAATGTACACCCAAATATTAAATGATTACCGCAAGGTAAAACACTATGAAAATCTAAGGAAAATGGAGAAATCGGGAGATTTTGCTTTCTTTATTGAGGGAGTTTAGTTGAACAATCGTCATTAGCTTTATTCCACAATCGGGCCATTTAGTTGAAGATCTCATCAGATAAGTAATAATATCTAAAGGAATAATTCATTCTGATAAAGAATATAAAAAATGTGATGATAAGGAGGCGATTGTATGGCAAATCATGTAGAAAATCTATATAACTATCATGTATGGGCAAATCAACGGATTATTGATCATCTTAAGACACTTTCTCCTGAGAAATATCAAAAGGAAATGAAAAGTGTCTTTTCTTCTGTTTCAAAGGTTTTATCGCATCTCTATTTGGTGGAATATGGATGGCTTAATACCCTCGAAGGTCAGAGTATGAATGAAGCAATGCAATCTTCATTTCAACTTCAAGAAAAGATTGAGAAACTGCCCATTGAAGACTTAGAAATGGAATTTCACACTTTAACATCTCGGTTTAAATCCTTTTTGAACAGACAGGAAGATATGGAAAAGAGAATAATGTTGGATAATCCATGGGCAGGATTAAGAGAAACAAGTATATCAGAAATGGTCTTACACGTTGTGAATCATGGAACCTATCATAGAGGAAATATTTCAGCTATGTTACATCAGATGGGTGATTCTTCAGTTATGACTGATTATGTTTTTTATTGGTATTCTGAAAATGTATCATTATAAATAGGCAAGAGAAGAGTAATCCATTTTTTCTTCAAAAAGGTTATGTTTGTTGAGGTTCGAGAGATGTTTCCACAGATCTTTCTTTGAGCTAACGGATAACTTTAATCAAACAATTGTTGATCCAAAGTAATCACTCTTCTACGATATTTAACATTACCAGCAAGAATTTGTTAATTGCTTCCACAATATCGACTAATATGAGCTTCATGTTTATTCAAGAAAAGGGCGCATTTCCGGAATATGGATTAGCGTCCTTTTTCATGATAGGGCCAGATTGTTTAGTAAAGGAATCTTCAATAATATATATATTTTGAACGATCTTAGAATTAGTTATGGTAATCTAATAGTAACTTTGTTAAAAAAGGGGAAATTATCCAGTGAAAAAATTATATTTAATTTTAGGGCTAATTGGTACTATTTTTCCGTATTATTTTTTTATTCAGTTCCTCAGGGATAATGGACTTGATTTAGGTTTATTAATGGAATTATTATTTACTAACACGATATCGGCCTTTTTTGCAGTTGATTTTATAATCTCATGTGTTGTTTTCTTGGTATTTATGTTCAATGAATCACGAAAGTATAACATTAAAGAAAAATGGATTTGTCTTTTATCTCTGTTTACAGTTGGATTATCTTTAGCACTACCTTTATTTTTGTTTTTTAGACATTCTTATATTAATAGTAAAGATGAAGTATAAATTAGAAAATAAGCATGTTCCAGCTAAGATAAGTAAAATGTTTATTCAAGTATCGGGCGCTTTTCTTTAGTAAGAAGGCGTCTTTTTGATATGCCCCTACACATCAAGGGATTAGATTTTGTTAAGGTAAAAAAAGATTGTAAAGATTTTCACTTAAACTAACGGGTGCAAGAGTTGCAGAAGATAAAGCTGTCATTTAGGCACCTTTTCTTATTGAACTATATGGGAGTGGAAGAGTGGAATAAGGTATTTGTTTGTTAATAACAGAATATACATAACATTCTAAAACTAAGTTTAAGGTGGATTCGAAATGGATAAAAGAGTTCAATTCGACTTTGAAATCGAATTTACAAATGGTGGTGGAATTCAAGGGCAGGAATTCCGTCTTGATATTGATGGAGATGACATTTCTGACGAAGAGCTGGCAAGGTATATTGTAGAAGATATGAGGTTGCTAATGGTTGGCAAAGTAAGGATTCTTAACAAGAAAATCATAAATGAAAAACATAAACGAAGAAGTGCTGATTAGAAATAATAAAAATTTATTAAAGTTTAAGTTGCAATATAAGTCAGCTTTTCTTTTTGACTAAACGGGGGCAGGAGAAGAATTTTCCGAAGACCTTGATTTTTTTGTCCCTCTTTATATAGCACATATTAATGAGTGGGAACCAAATATAAAAAAGTATCTTGCTTTAGCACCAGGATGGAGATTTTTAATTGCTGTTGACAATATAGATGTTTGGTTTGACCAAGATATGCTTGATCGAACGTGGAAAAACGGCGAAACTATTTGGTTAGATACAGATATCGACAATGATGGTATTCCGAATTAGATCGACAAGGGGCGTTTAGTTGAGTCTGGTAAAGCTAGGCTGAACAAGAAAAGTTTGAATTTTCACCTAATATTGCCTTTTTTACATCATTGGCTTATACCATCATTACTTTTGCAGCAATGCTATATCACTATAGAAGTTATTTATAAAGTTCGGCTGTATTTTACTTTACTAATTAAAATGATTCCCGTTTCATAACAAATGACTATGAACTTGGAAACTCTCCAAGTTCTTGTTTGTGTCATCTTAGAATCCTATAAGTGGAAGAAGAGCAATTCAAAAAGCACACGCATCCACAGACGATTAGGATGGCTTGAGGTGGCGATTTAAGAGTAAATTCTCCCCTTTTTTCACACCTTCTCCCGCTGATTTAATACAAAGTAAAAAGAAGAAGTTTAACAAAAACACACCATGAGTGGTGTAATTTGAATAAATTTGAAAACGATGGGGGAGATAGTTTTTGAGAAAATCTTTCTTAATCATAATGCTTTTGATTAATATTTTTTACATAGTGGTTTACCTCATCAATTTTAATCTTTTTACACTAAACAAACTATGGATTTTCTATTTTTTAATTAGTATATTTTTTATGTATTTTATTTGTTCCGTTCAAGGAAACAATCTGTTCAAAATCTTTTATTATCAATTGCCACATTAGTAGCAAGTATTAGTTCTTTAGGTGCTTATTGTTTTCAATTTTTAATTTATAACCTTATGGGATAACAGTATTAAACTAACTGGGTGGGAGATGTTGGATCAAATTGTTTCTTTATTCAAGTAACAGGGGCTTTAATTGGTGATTAAAAATCCTTTGTCCAAATTAAAAACCCTATAATTAGAGCAATGCTTTTATATTGCTTTATAGATTTTATGCTCGAAATCATCTCTGTTACTTGGTGTGTTTGTGAGAAGTTGATCGGAGCGGAAGGTGAGAGACTCCTGCGGGAGCAGCGGGACAGGTGAGACCCCACAGGCGCAGGCGCCGAGGAGGCACACCGCCCGCCCCGCGGAAAGCGAGCATCCTCGTGACAGGCAAAAGGCAGCCTGTCCCTGCGATGATAATTCTAGGAAGCTTCCCTTAGTGGAGCGGAAATCAGCCACTCTTCTTTTTGGATAAATAAAAACAAAGTTTACGAATACAACCAAAATTAATAAGATGTAAGGCTGTTTTCGTTAAGTTTGTAGTTTTTCGAACAAAGCCAAAACCCGCACTATTACGGCATCGTGGTGTGAAGGAATTAAGAAATGTATGGATCAAATTCGGTGATTTTTGTTCTAGTGATTTTACAAATTTATCACTTGGATATAAATTCTTGTTATTCACCATTAAAAGGAAATTATCCTCGAAAAAAGATTAAAGAATAAAAAAAAAAATTTTACATACACTCTATAAAAAATATAAAATTGGTATTTGTGTATTACAAGCTTGGTTGACTAAAATACTAATAGGAAGTGAGGTGTAATAAAAGGGGTTATTTGGTAATTTATAAAAGAAAAAAGGAGACAGAAAATTGAATTTAAGCATTTCACAACTCAAACGACAGGCAAAATTATCTTTAAATGGAAAATGGGGATTATGTGTATTACTAACGTTCATTTTATTCCTGCTAAACTTTTTTTTACCTTCCATCATTGAAATGATATTGAAGGGTGGGCCTGCTGAATGGTTTAATCAAGAGGAGACACCAATAAGTGCAGATATTGCAAGTATCATCATTTCCATTGTTCTCATTCCTTTTACGATTGGCGTGAATTGGTTTTATTTAGCGGTGGTAAGGGGAAGCAATCCGGAAATTCCCTATGCTTTTTCCATCTATAAGGATGGAAAAACGTCATTAAAACTAATCGGAGTATCTATTATTCAAGGGATTTTTGTGTTTTTATGGTCATTATTACTGTTTATTCCTGGCATTATAAAAAGTATTGCTTACTCTCAAACTTTTTTCATATTACGCGATCATCCCGAATATTCCATGCTTGAGGCAATAACGGAGAGCAGAAGAAGAATGAATGGGTACAAATGGAAATATTTCTTGTTAGGATTAAGTTTTATTGGATGGGCTATTCTTTGTTTATTTACATTAGGAATAGGGTTTTTGTGGTTGGTTCCTTATGTCTCGACAGCATTGGCTGCGTTTTATAATGAAATAATTGATATTCAGGACAAAAACATGGAATATTAAGCTTCCATCATATAGCAGCATCCCAAGAATGGCTGAAAAGTCATTCTTTTATTTTGGAACGATAACAGTTTTTATAACATATAGAAGGGATCAGAAAAAAAGAACTCCCTCTACAAATGTATGGTTAGTGGAATATCCAATCACGTTTACTTGAAAATGAGACTTTATCTCAATTTTTAATCTAGGGGGAGGAAACAGTTGCCACCGAATTCTGTTAAAATAAAGGGATTTGTAATGAAATATAGAATATACATATATTTCACGAATATGAAAAAAGGGAGGGAAACCTGTGCAGGTTTCATTTTTCGAGTATCATTTGTGGGCAAATAAGCTGATCTATAAACATTTGAAAGAACTGCCAGAAGAAGTTTGTTTTCAAGAAATCCAAAGTGTATTTCCAACGTTGTATGATACCCTTTTTCACCTATATCAAGTCGATTTTGTCTGGTTAGGGGCCATTAAAGGGGACCCTTTTGAAAAAATCGTCGAAGAGGTCAACCGATTAAAAGAAGAAAATCTTGAAAGAAGCCTTGAGAAATTGGAGAACAGCTACTTTCAATTAGGCAACAAATTCAGAGAGTTTAAGAATTCTCTTGAGAATTTGGATGCTATTACTACTCTCCACCATCCAAGCTTTGGAACACTAACCACAAGCTACGAAGAACTTTTTCAGCATGTAGCCAATCACGGTACCTATCATCGCGGAAACATCACAGCGATGTTAAGTCAGTTAGGATATAAAGGGGTTCCAACAGATTATATTTTTTATCTGTATGAAAATCAGAAATGAGAGTCAACTCGAGCTCTGTTGGATCAGGCTTTCTTTGAACAAATGGGAGATTCATAACAGGTTAGTTTGAGCTAAGTAACAAACGTTTATATGATAAATTTTAATGTATATACAAAAAGAGCCACAGAAACTCTCATGCTCTTTTTGTATCTTTTCAATTACGCCAATCATTTTTGAATGCTACACCAAATCAAAAACCATCATTAGGGCCCATTCCTAGAAGATTTCATTTTGCACACAACCAACCAAACAAATGATACTTTATTTCATTTTTTCTTCACCTTTTTCACCATTAACACCAGAAACAAAAGCAAAGGTATGTATGGATAATTTATGAAAAAGGCTATTCTCCCTGTAAAATCGGCAAACCGAAAAATTTGTTGCCTTGTCTTTAAAAAATTAATCGAATTAATACAGCTAATGAAATAATAATGACTCCATATTTTTGTTTAATTTGTACTGGTTTGGAGGCCGCAAAAAAATAATGATACGAAAAATTAGGTAAAACCATAAATTAACTATTGACGAAATCAACTGTAACAATTAAATTTACAGTATAGCCTTTTATAAAATGGGTTGGATGAGACGAAAATCAAAGTAATTTTCAAATGGAAAAATTACAGATTCTAATATCTTATGTTGTATTATTGGCAAACTGTAATTATTTTTATTACATTATTTCTAAAGATCTGAAAGTAACAAAAATGAATACGATTGATCAAACAAACATTGAGTTACCGCCCAAAGCTGGGGTTGGTACCAATTGTTTGCAAATATATATTAGAGGAGTGTATATAATTATGGTGACTTTGTATACAACAACCAGCTGTGCGTCTTGCCGAAAAGCAAAGGCTTGGCTTGAGGATCATCATATTGACTATATTGAAAAAAACCTTTTAACTCATCACCTTACAGTAGATGAAATTAAATCGATTCTGCGTCTGACAGAAGAAGGAACTAGCGAGATAATTTCAACGAATTCAAAAACCTTCAAAGAATTGAATATCAATATTGAATCTCTTCCGCTTAATGAATTCTATAAATTAATCATTGAGCATCCTAAAATGTTGCGCCGTCCCATAATCATGGACGAGAAAAGAATACAGGTTGGATATAACGACGAAGAAATTCGCAGTTTTCTGCCCCGTAAACTGCGAACGTTTTTGAACAATGAGTTGCAAAAAATGGCAAATTAATATGACAATCTAACCTGTAAAAAATTACTATTACAGTACCAAATGTTATTATAAAGATGCAGAAAATATAAGCGACATAAAATGTTTTATCGCATAGGAGGCAGACCATGAACAGTGATTTTACGCTAGCCATTCATAGTTTAACTTTTCTTGCGCTGCAGCCGGACCGTATGGCAAAAAGTGATGCTATTTCAGAAAGTGCCGGTGTCCATCCGGTACGCATTCGTAAAGTACTAAGTTTGTTAAAAAAGCATGGATTTATAAAATCGAAAGAGGGAATCGGGGGCGGCTTTATTTTCGCTCTAGATTTAAGTGAAGTGAATCTTTGGGATATATACAAGATCACTTCTGAAGGTGCCTTGCAGCCTAAATGTCCTGATTCAAATGAACAGTGTATTGTTGGCGCAAACATGCACAAAGTTCTCTTTAACATTTTCATAGGTGCTGAAGAACATTTGGGTGAATATTTAAGGAACTATAGTATCAAGGAAGTTGTCGATCTGGTTAATAAAGAAAAATAAGCGGGCTTTCGCGACAATTTTCTTTTAATTAAAATGTAATAAAAAAAATTACAGTTTGTTGTATTTCAAAATAATTTAAGAAGGTGAAAAACTATGATGTCCGAAAATAATGCTACTATACAAATAGGGGATTGGATTAAGGGAAATTCACGGAATGGGGAATTATTCATTGGCTATATTGAATCGAAGTCACAAGATATTCCAAAGGAAATCGTGAAGGTAAAAGTAGTATCAAGCGACAATCATGAAATGATTGGAAAAACCATTCCAATTTTCAGTAAACGGGCTAGTAAACTGCCCATTTCCAAAGCAATCAATAAGGAACAAATTCTATATCTTATCGACTTAGCATTATCAACAGGGGATAGGGAATGGTTTTTGGAGCTTTCTGCTAAATTAAACTCAATAAAGCAGCTTGTTAAGAGTGTTTAATTAAAACTTTATATGATATAAATGAGCCGTTTTAGGCTCTTTTTTCTTTTGGTCCAATTTTAAATTCCTTCATTCTCTTTGGATGGTAAAATAGAGAAAATAGCGCTTATTGAAAAGGGGAGAAATTATGCCGTTAGAAATTATTCGCCATGATCTTACGAAGATAAAGGTCGATGCGATTGTGAATGCTGCCAATACAGCACTGAAAATGGGTGGAGGTGTTTGTGGAGCTATTTTTCGCGCTGCAGTCGAAAGAGAGTTACAAGAGGCTTGTGACAAAATCGGGGAATGCACGGTAGGCGAAGCTGTTATCACTGATGGTTTTCAGTTAGAGGCAAAATATATTATTCACACTCCAGGACCGATTTGGCAAGGTGGATCCCATCAAGAAGCTGCCTTGTTAAAGGCATCCTATCATAATTCTTTAGAGCTGGCCAAAAATCATCAATGTGATTCCATTGCCTTTCCGCTCATTTCGACGGGCATCTATGGCTATCCAAAAGAGGAAGCATTAAGGATTGCGGTTTCCACGATCAGTTCCTTTTTAATCCATCATGATATGCACGTTTATCTAGTTGTTTTTGACAAAAAATCTTTTGGTTTAAGCAAGAAGCTATTTACTTCGATTCATCAATATATTGATGAGCATTATGTAGAGGAAGCAGAAGATACGTTCAACCGAAACAGAGAAGAACGATATAGATTGGAACAACGGCAAGAGGTCGAAATTCTTCAGCAGGACGTATTTAAAGAAGCCGAGTATTCCTTAGTAGACCTGTTGGATCACCTCGATGAATCTTTTTCCGAGCGGCTGTTTCGACTGATAGATGAAAAAGGAATGACGGATTTCGATACCTATAAAAGGGCGAATCTTGACCGGCGCTTATTCTCAAAAATCCGCAATGAATGGATTATACTCCAAAAAAGAAAACCGCCGTTGCGTTCGCCATTGCACTTCAATTGGATATTGAGGAAACGATGGAACTGCTGGCTGCGGCCGGTTATACCTTGTCACGGAGCAGTAAGTTTGATGTCATTATTGAGTACTTCATTCACCAAAACAAATACAATATCCACGAAATCAATGAAGCCTTATTTGCTTTTGACCAGCCATTGCTCGGAGCTTAAAATGTCGCTTTTAAAGCGACCCATTCTTTTTGAGAAATTGTTATCCTTTGTATATCGAAGAACGGAGGATAATGATGATGAAAGAGAATTTAACAGAGTTAGTGTTTATTTTAGATAAAAGCGGCTCCATGGCAGGTCTTGAGGCAGATACTATTGGTGGCTTTAATGCCATGCTCAAGAAACAGCAAAAAGCAGAAGGGGAAGCCATTGTTACAACGGTATTGTTCGATCACGATTACCAATTTTTACATGACAGAATAATGGTAAGGGGAATATCTCCCATTACGGAGGAAGATTATGAAGTTGGCGGGACCACCGCGCTATTAGATGCACTAGGCTTTACCATACAAAAAATAGTGAATGTACAAAAGAAAACAAGCGAGGCTGAGCGTGCCGAAAAAGTACTGTTTGTGATTACAACAGATGGAATGGAAAATGCCAGCAAGGAGTTCACGACGGATAAAATCAAAAAAATGGTGCAGTATCAAAGAGAGAAATATGACTGGGAATTCTTGTTCCTTGGAGCCAATATTGATGCGATCTCTACCGCTACTAAATTTGGAATCACCGAGGACTTCGAGGTTGATTACCATGCTGACGAATTAGGAACACAACTAAATTATGAAGCGGTGAATGAAGCCGTCAACAACCTTCGAAGCGGTAAAAAGATTGATCGAAGCTGGAAAAAAGGAATTGAAACGGATTATCACCGACGGCCGAAGGGGATATAAAATACAAGGACAAGGCTTATTTGCCTTGCCCTTTAACCATTTATTATATGTCTTCCCAATTTAAACTTTTGATAAATTGCACGAACGCTTTTACCACATTTAATTGCAGAGATTCCTCATGGTAATAGATCCATGTTCGGCGCAAGATTGGAGTCCCTTTTTCATCTTTTAAATCCATTTTATTTAAGCCATCAATTCCTGTAAGTGTCCGGCTAGACAAGATTCCATAGCCTAAACCATTTATAACCATTTCCTTACAAGTATCAATTTGGTCGACTTCGATACTGATAAATGGTGGTTGTGTGTAGTTTTCTGACCACCAACTATCAATTAATGATTTTAATAAATAATCCCCTCTATAATCGATTCTAGGAAGATGAGGAAGATCCGTCATGTTAATCTCATTCTTAGATGTCACGCAAATGGTTTCTTCGAATAAGAGATGTTTCAATAATCCCCGCCAACTATATTCTCCACGAACAAAACTGAGATGGACATCTTTGTTATGAATAAGCTGCGAAACATCCCTGCTCCAACCGGTAATCACTTTAAATTCCACATGAGGATACTGCCTTTTAAATAATTTCAAAATCTGGGCAAGTTTATAATTCGCAAAAAAGTTCGATACGCCCAATTTCAATGTACCAACCACTTCGTTATCTTTGTTATGGCTCATATTGAAAATATTTTCTTTTATTTTTTGATAATGTTCTAGTGCCTCTTCCGCACAATGGACCAGATATTCTCCTTGGGGGGTAAAATGGATTCCCCTGCTTTCACGGGTGACGATCGGAGCACCCATTTCCTCTTGTATATGCTTTAGGCGATTCGTTAATGCAGGCTGTGTAATATATAAAAGTTTAGCTGCTTTTGTTAAATTTTTTTGACTATGAAGGACCTTTAGTATTTCCCAATCACGGTAATTCATTATCTCCACCCTATTTTTCCCATATAAAAATTTCTTATAAGTAACTATAATTTTTTGGCATTTTTATTATTCCTATTATTACATTATCCTTATCCATAGGCAATCTAATAATCTATAAATGAGGACCCAAAATATAGGAAGAGACACACTATGGGGGTATTGGGTATGGAAAAAGAGAATAACCAACAAAAGCCATGGGGAAATTTTATTGGTCCAAACCTTGGCTATGTGATGGAACAATACGAACAGTATGTAAAAGGAATAGATCCAATTGATTCGGAATTAAAAGAACTTTTTGAAAGATGGGGTAACCCACTTTCCGTTGAAACCAATGAAACAACAGAAACAAGCCATTCGTTACAAATAAGTTCTCTTACTATGCAAGATATGGTTAAGGTACTTAAAACAGCTGAACTATTGAACGATTTGCGCTCAAACGGTCACCTCTCCGCTAAAATCAATCCTTTAGAGGAGACTAAAAACGATCAAGATCAACTGACACTAGAGAAATATGGATTAAATGAGAATGATTTAAAATCGATTCCTGCTCAGTTAGTTTGGGAAGGGGCACCGAACGGAATCCAAACTGCATGGGATGCGTTCCATAAATTAAATGCGATCTATACTTCTTCTTTAGCCTTTGAATTTGACCATATTCATCAAAATGATGAGCGAATTTGGTTGCGTCAGATGGTGGAGACGGGTTCACTAAATCGAGTGCTTTCAAAGGAAGAGCGATCAGCGCTATTAAAACGTCTATCAGAGGTTGAAGGTTTTGAACAATTTTTGCATAAAACATTTGTTGGTCAAAAAAGATTTTCGATTGAAGGCGTAGATATGCTTGTTCCGATGCTGGATGAAGTAGTTCGCGAAAGCTCCAGGGACGGTGCACACAATGTGGTGATTGGAATGGCCCATCGAGGGCGCTTAAGTGTACTGGCACATGTGTTAGAAAAACCTTATCACAAGATTTTTGCTGAGTTTTTACACGCTTCCACTAAACAGCCAGGCGAAATCCAAGACAACACGGAGTTGCTTGAAGGCTGGTCCGGGGATGTGAAATATCACCTAGGTTATAATCGATTCATTGAAAAGCCCGGGGCACATCGTACTCGGATTACACTAGCCAATAATCCAAGTCATCTTGAATTTGTTGATCCAGTGGTTGAAGGATATACAAGAGCTGCCCAGGAAGAACGAAATAAACCTGGTTCCCCTAAAAGAGATGCTTCGAAAGCGTTACCGATTTTAATCCATGGTGATGCTGCATTCCCAGGACAAGGAATTGTTTCTGAAACCTTGAATCTAGGAGGTTTAAAAGGATACAGAACAGGGGGAACGATTCATATTATTACCAATAATATGGTCGGTTTTACAACGGACAGTCAGGATTCTCGGACCACGAAATATGCAAGTGACCTGGCGAAAGGTTACGAAATACCGATTATACACGTGAATGCAGATGATCCAGAAGCCTGTTTGGCAGCAATCAACCTTGCCTATCGTTACCGAGTTTGTTTCCAGAAGGACTTTTTAATTGACTTGGTTGGTTATCGACGCTACGGACACAATGAAATGGATGATCCCGCAGTCACCCAGCCGAAAGTATATAAAAAAGTGGTGAAGCATCCAACGGTCAGAGCGCTTTATGCGGATCAATTACAAGTGAGAGGGATTCTAAGTCAAGAAGAAATCGAAAAAATCAATCATATGGTCCACGAGACATTGCAATCAGAGTTTGACTGTGTTTCTGACAAGAAGGATTCTCCCGCACATGATATAGATGTACCAGAGGTTATTGCCAATGGTATTCCAACGATTGACACAAGTGTAGAGTTAGATACACTACGTGAATTAAATAGTGAATTACTTAAGTGGCCAGAAGGCTTTCAGGTCTATCCAAAATTAAAGCGCATCCTAGAGCGCCGGAGGAATGCTTTGGATGAACAAGGAAAAATTGAATGGGCGTTAGCTGAAAGTTTAGCCTTCGCAACGCTGTTAAAAGAAGGAACACCTATACGGCTTACAGGTCAAGATTCTGAGCGTGGAACGTTCGCGCACCGACATATTGTTCTTCATGATGCTGAAACGAATGATACCTTTTCATCCTTACAATCTCTTCCGCAAGCCAGTGCTTCGTTTGCTGTTCATAATAGTCCGCTTTCAGAAGCAGCGGTTGTCGGTTTTGAATATGGGTATAATGTTTTTGCTCCTGAAACACTTGTGATTTGGGAAGCGCAATACGGTGATTTTGCAAATACCGCTCAAGCGTTATTTGATCAATTTGTTTCAGCTGGAAGAGCCAAATGGGGCCAAAAATCTGGGGTCGTTCTCCTGCTGCCTCACGGTTATGAAGGACAGGGTCCAGAGCACTCAAGTGCCCGGCCGGAACGCTTTTTACAATTGGCAGCTGAGAACAATTGGACGGTAGCAAACGTAACAAGTGCAGCTCAATATTTTCATCTATTACGCCGCCAAGCACTTGCCCTTGGAACAGATTTTATCCGGCCATTAGTCCTTATGACACCAAAGAGTCTGCTGCGTCATCCGCTTACCACTTCTATTGGTACAGATCTAAGTGAAGGTCATTTCCACACCGTTTTGGAACAGCCTATGCTTAGAAAAACAGCAGACAAAGTGAAACGGTTAGTGTTAACAACAGGTAAAATGGCGATTGATTTAGCAGCAGAAGTCGAAGTAAGGAAAGAGCATCAAAACTTGAGTGAGGTACACATCATTCGCATTGAGCAATTATATCCATTTCCAAAAGAAAAAGTGGAAGTAATCTTAGAACGATATCCGAACTTAGAAGAGATTGTCTGGGTGCAAGAAGAACCACGGAATATGGGCGCATGGCATTTTGTCTTGCCAATTCTACTAGAACTTGCTGCTGGAAGACTAAGAGTTTCCTATATAGGTCGTCCGGATCGTTCGAGTCCTGCAGGTGGAGATCCGGCTGCTCATAAAAAAGAACAAGAGCAAATCGTTCAACAAGCATTGAATCGAAATCCATTACTAGACAAAGAGAAAGATGAGAAAGTTTTAGTGTATAGTTAAGGCTCTTTTCGTAAACTTTGTTGCTTTTGGAGCTTAATAAGGTTCATTTACTAAGTTTGTAGGCAATTTTCGCAAATATTCATACGAAAAGATGCCACGAAGCATATAGTTATACGGGTTGATGAACTTATACGAAAAACAACAATCTATGCGAAAATAGCCATAGTTAAAAAATTACATGAATTGAAATTTTAGTACGTTTTCATAGATCAGGGAGGATATCGAACATGATTGAAATTAAAGTACCAGAACTTGCAGAGTCGATTTCTGAAGGAACGGTTTTACAATGGCTTGTAAATATTGGTGAAAAAGTAAACAAAGGGGAAGGCGTAGTTGAACTAGAAACAGATAAGGTTAACTTAGAAATTGGTGCAGAATTTACAGGTGTATTAACAAAGGTTTTAAAAGAACCAGGTGATACGGTTGAAGTAGGCGAAGTAATCGCGATCTTAGAGGAAAATGAGTCAGCGGCAGCTGCCGCCGCATCTGCGGTATCAACAGAGGTTCCAGAAAAAGCAGAAGCTGAAACGCCAAAGGAGGCAAATATCCAGTCAACATCAGAGCTTCCAAAATCAGAGCGACCAATTGCTTCTCCAGCAGCTAGAAAACTAGCAAGAGAATTAGGTGTCGATTTACAACAAGTAAGCAGCAGCGATCCGCTTGGAAGAATTAGACCACATGATGTAAAAGCACATACGCAGGAACCAGTTATAAATGAACCAAAAGTTGAAAAAGCAGTTCCAAGTATAGTACCAGCCAAAACTCAAGTGGAGTTTGAAAAGCCTGTTGAACGCATCAAAATGTCCAGGCGTCGTCAAACCATTGCCAAACGTCTTGTGGAAGTTCAACATACAGCAGCCATGTTAACGACTTTTAACGAGGTTGATATGTCAGCGATTATGAATTTACGGACTAAAAGGAAAGATGCGTTTTTTGCAAAACATGAAGTTCGTCTCGGATTTATGTCCTTTTTTACAAAAGCTGTAGTAGCAGCATTAAAACAATTCCCGTTATTAAATGCGGAAATTCATGATGATGAAATCATTCTTAAAAAGTTTTATGATATCGGAATCGCAGTTGCGGCTCCTGGAGGCTTAGTTGTACCGGTTGTGCGTGATGCAAATCAAAAAAGTTTTGCAGAGATTGAAGGGGAAATAAGCGACCTTGGTAAAAAAGCACGTGACAATGCACTCACGTTAAAAGAGCTTCAAGGGGGTACATTCACCATTACAAACGGCGGTGTTTTTGGTTCGTTAATGTCAACGCCAATCCTGAATGCTCCGCAAGTCGGTATTCTGGGTATGCATAAAATTCAAACAAGACCAATTGCCATTGATGCAGAACGAATGGAAAATCGTCCAATGATGTATATCGCCTTGTCCTATGACCATCGAATCGTTGACGGAAAAGAAGCAGTTAGCTTCCTGGCCACTGTAAAAGAACTACTAGAAGATCCTGAAACTTTATTATTAGAAGGGTAAAAAGCATTATCGGACTATAGGAGTGGTGATTATGGAAACAAAATACTGCAGAGAATCACGAGTAATACGAACAAGCCGTGTGTTCCCAAATGATGTAAACAATCATAATACGTTATTTGGCGGTCGGCTAATGAGTGATGTGGATCAAGTGGCATCTATTTCTGCAGCACGCCATAGCCGAAGAGAATGTGTAACGGCTTCAACTGATTCTGTTGACTTTTTACACCCGATTCGAACAACAGATGCCGTCTGTTTTGAATCGTATGTGACGTGGACGGGTACATCATCGATGGAAGTGTTTGTAAAAATCATTGCGGAAGACTTAAAATGTGGTGACCGTAAAATTGCGGCGACGGCATTATTAACGTTTGTTGCACTTGATGAACAAAAGCGACCAGCAAGAATTCCACAAGTTATTCCTGAAACAGTGGAAGAGAGAAAATTATATGAAACCGCACCAGAACGAGCAAGAATTCGAAAAGAACGAAAACAAAAAAGTAAAGAACTAGCCGCGTTTTTAACGGCAAATCACTAATGATGCTGACAAACTAATTATTTAAGTGCGAAGGTATAGTAAATAATAAAAGTATCTTTTAATTTGGAGGAATTTTAGATGTGGATAATCACTGTCTATGAAAAAGAAAACACGAAAATGTTTGAATTTGACTCAGAAGAATTAGCACGAGAAACTTTTAAGAAAATCTCAGGTTGTAAGATTCTTACCGAGGTTATTTATTTTAATGATCCTTGCTTCGCCTAAGCAACTGTTTAACATCTTTACCTTGAACGGAATAAAGTGAA
The DNA here is from genome assembly GCF_031456445.1 of Neobacillus niacini. GTDB lineage: Bacteria > Bacillota > Bacilli > Bacillales > Cytobacillaceae > Neobacillus > Neobacillus niacini_I. The sequence goes on from NZ_JAVDUQ010000035.1 coordinate 28,904, forward strand.
TCCACTGAAAAAGTCCGCTAATAGTCAAACAGTCGGTGAATACATTCCTTGTGATTCATTCATGTGTTCTCCTTAAATGATTCAGATATAATCAAAAAGCGTCCACAGAAAATTGTGGATGCTTTTTGACGTTTCGATGTTAGAATGATAGGTATAGAAAATAGAAATGGTGACTCCATCATGAATGAAGGTAAAAAGTTACAAGAAAAGGATTTATATAAACCCGTACAAAGATATTTTTCACGAGAGGGATATGATGTATACGGCGAAGTCAAAGACTGTGACATGGTTGCTATGAAAGAGGATGAATTGGCGATTATTGAGTTAAAGCTCACGCTTAGTGTTGATTTACTCATCCAAGCAGCAAAACGGCAACGCATAACGGAAAAGGTTTACGTGGCAATCCCCAAACCTAAGTATCGATTAAATTCTAAGCGTTGGGCCGATAAATGCCATTTTATTCGAAGGCTGGAGTTGGGTCTTATTGTTGTTTCTCCCTCAGGAAAAGGCTTAAAAGCTGATCTTATTTTTCATCCAACACCCTTTCAGACTAAGAAAAGCAGGGGGCAAAATAAGGGTAAGAGAGCAGCAATTCTGAAAGAAATTAACGGTCGGAGTGCAGACTTTAATATCGGCGGAAGTAATCGGACAAAAATTATGACCGCTTATAAAGAAAATTGTATTCAAATTGCCGGTTACCTGCGGGAATATGGCCCTTTATCACCAAAGGCTCTTATTCAAATGGGGACGGGGGATAAAACCTCATCCATCTTAACAAAAAACTACTATGGCTGGTTCCATCGAATAAAAAGAGGGACCTATTGTCTTAGTGATATGGGAATAAAAGAAATAATTGATTATCCGGAATTGCTAGATTACTATTTAAAAAATAAGATGAATGACGATGAGATTACCTGAAATCTCATCCATTGATCAATGGATTTTGTGAAATCAACCACTTCTCTAAAAGCAACAAAGTTTACGAAAACAGCCTTCACCTAGTCGATTTTTTTAAAAATGATAGATGTAGGTTTATTTGGCATACACATTTTTAAAAATACAATGAAACCGATGATTACATCAGATATTTCGGACAGAATTCCCAGTAAAATTTTTACAAGCCTCTCGATGAATTGCTTATTTATTCCGAGAGTCTATTTAAGCTACTATAATATATTCAAAGTCGATTTATGTCGGAATGGACAAGCATGAAAATTATAAACAAAGTTTTGAATATCTTTGCGTGTTGCATTCTGAGGAATCTAGGCATTGCAAGAAATAAATAAAAAAAGCTGTTACAGAAGAAAATAGAGGTTGGAGGTGAAAAATCGTGCAGGAGAAGAAGAATAACCAACCAAATGTAAACAATCCTTTTTCACCAGAGTTGATAGCGGTTATGAAAGATGATCCCGTTTATCCTCAGCTCGGTCATCAAAGTTTTCCGGAAACAACGAAGCGAAAGTCTGAGGCGGGTAATGGAAATGTAGAAGAGCAAAGTTCATCCAATTTTCCTGAATAATCTTTGAAAGGAGAAAAAGAATGACCAAACATGATAAAGATCAAGAACTTGTTCAACAGCCTTTAATGTCAACCGGCACTACGGAACCTGGATTCGAAAGGGAAACGAATAAGTCAAAGCAACTAACTAAACCTAAAATTGAAGAGGCAATCGTGGGAGATAAGGAATAAAAATTGAAAGCTCCATTAGACTTACAGCCAGAACTTGGCTGTTTTTCATTTTCAGTACTGAGAGCCGCATTCCTGTTTCACCAGGAGATGCAACAAGACCGAATTATCTCATTCATCCTCTTTTAAGTCATTTGCAAAACCACAGAGTATTACTTTAATCCTCAATTTTAAAAAATCAACCATTTTTTCAATCATCAATATTTTACCTTTTTACATTTTATAGATAGAAGATGTCTAAAAGAGTTTGTCTTGTCCGTGTCATTTGCCTCCACAAACTTGTACAACATCACATAGGTTATGTTGAGTACAAAATTTAAGGAGGGTTTAGGGTTGTTTGATTTTAGTTCTATAGAACTTAGTCACTTTTTGTTGGCCACTGCCATCTTGTTAGCATTCGCCCATTTATTCGGCTTTCTTGCTGAGCGGTTAATGATTCCACGAGTGATTGGTGAAGTGGCAGCAGGAATTATCTTGGGACCAACATTGCTTGGCTACTTTTATCCCCATACTTTTACTTGGCTGTTTGCCGGGTTTCCGCAGGAAGATCGCATGTTTGGGCTAATGTATCAAATTGGTTTAACATTACTTATGTTCTGTTCAGGCTTAAAATTCCACACGAAATTTAAAAAAGGTGATGGAAAAATAACTACTGTTATTGTTCTTGCATCGACCATTCTACCATTTGCCCTTGGTTGGTTAGCATCTTATTTAATTGATTTTGGTCAGTTTCTTGGTCCAGCCAATAATGTATTTGCCATCAAGATTGTTGTTGCCATTTCGATTGCTGTCACCTCGATACCTGTTATCTCTAAAATTTTCAATGACTTGGGAATCATGCATTCAAGATTTGCGAAGCTTGTAATCGCCATTGCTGGTGTTCATGATACATTGCTTTGGGTAGCTCTGGGAATAGCTACTGCTGTTGCGGGGCATGGGGGACCCGTTACAGCTGGTACAATTTTAAAGAGCATCAGTATTACAGTGGGGTTCATACTTGTCACCATTATTGCTCTCCGCTTTTTGTTTAAAAATCTAACCATTCGAAACGGGAATTTTTTATTTAGAGCCTCTCATGTAGGATATTTTTTATTTATCATGTTTGTTGTTTCTTCTGTTGCAGGTTATTTGAATATTGATACCATTTTTGGAGCTCTTTTAGCCGGGATCGGGGCAAAAATGGCTTTACCACCTACGTTGTTCAAACGATTAGAGCAGTCTGTCCTCCACATTTCATTTTCGTGGTTTATTCCCGTTTATTTTGCAGTTGTAGGACTAAAATTAGATCTGGCGAAACACTTTGATCCCATCTTTTTTATCCAATATTTGTTATTTGCAACACTTGCACAATCCATCATTGTATTTCTTGCTTGTAAGTTGATTCGTCAGGACCGGATCACAAGTATGAACTTTGCGATGGCCATGAATGCACGTGGAGGTCCGGGGATTGTTCTTTCCACTGTTGCATTTTCAGCAGGGATTATTAATCAAGATTTCTTTGGCATTCTCGTTATGTTAGCCCTCATTACTTCTTGGCTTGCAGGTTCTTGGCTCCGCTTTGTTCTGAATAAAGGGTGGAGGTTGATGCCAGGGGATGAGGAAATCGTTCCTGAAAAAATAAATAATGATAGTGATATTATTTATCTACAACAACAAATTAAACGTGAAAAATTGGAGTAATGGATTTAAATGTTCTCTCAAAACGTTATTTATCACCATTTCAAAGACTCTCACCCATTATGGTTGGCGGGTCTTTATTTTGTATTAAAAAAAGCTTTTGACTTTTATCCTATTAAATCTCCCCATTGGAAGAAATCTTACGTTGAGATTTATAACAGGCTAGAGTTATTCCACCATAAGTGCCTACTGAATGAAAAAACATCCTTTAGGCTTTTACAACGTGAAATAGGCGCTTAAATCAGTAACAGCAACCTAAAAAGAATCATAATTTGTTGAAGAGAGTTCACGTAGGATTGGTTGGTTCCATTTACACAAAACTGACAAATTACACTTCGTTAAACTCTGGTTTCAGGTGTCCTTAAACCTGATTATAAGTACAAAGGGGAGGAAAAAATGCTGAATTTTCATAATGAACTGCAAGGGTTGGGAATCGATCCTTATCAAGTTGGTGAGTTAGTTCCAATGAATCTACAGAGCCAGGATCCGCGCGTGTTTCGCTGTGGAGGCTTTGGTCGCTGTGGTGGCTTTGGTCGATGTGGAGGTTTTGGTCGCTGTGGTGGCTTTGGCTTTCGTTGTGGAGGCTTTGGCTTTCGTTGTGGAGGCTGCTTCGGTTGTGGCGGCTGTGGCGGCTGTGGCGGCTGTGGTGGCTTTGGTTGCGTTGGATTTGGTTTTGGCTGTTTTGGTTTTAGCTGTTTTGGCATCGGTTTCGGATTTATTTAATGGGTTTGGATTCTGGGAATTTGCTAAAAAATATGATTTTGTGAAACAAAGTGCCCCTGCATGTACCTGTGCCGCAGGGGCACTTCTTTACTACGTTTATCCCGTATTAACGGGCAGTAAGCCCCCCACTTCAAGGCTTAGTGGAAACAGGAAGCATAAGTGGGGGATCACCTGCCCGTAAAAGCCCGATTGGTGAGATACAGTGAAACTTGCCAGAGCGTGAGCGGAGGCTTAGTTGAACCAATCGGGTTCGTACTGTCTCTTTATCAAGGCGACAGCCTTGATATTAGAGACAGTAGAAAGGGACTAACAATCAGTGGGGAATGAAAAAACCCCCACTGATTGAAGTTTCACTTTATCATATTGGACAAAAAGTCGTACATAAACTGATAGTGCGCAAGTAGTAAAGATTAGGAATAAGGAGGAGCTGAATGACAAATCTTACCTCATCCTCACGTTTGAAGGCTAAAAGGGATACTTTTTTTCTCCCTGATCCAAAGGGTGGTGTTTATTTTAGAAATAATGTAAGCTCATTCCGATTGGAAGGCCAAACCATCTATCAGTGGATTGAAAAATTGCTGCCGATGTTTAATGGGGAGCAAACATTAGAAGCTTTAACAGAGGGATTAACCGGACCGTACCGTGACAGGGTATATGAGATCGCAGAAACGTTGTACAAGAATGGGTTTGTTCGCGATGTAAGCAAAGATATTCCCCATCAATTAAATCGTCAAGTTCTTGAAAAATTTGCATCACAAATTGAATTCATCGAGAATTTTGTGGAATCGGGTGCTTACCAATTTCAAGAATATCGTCAGGCTAAGGTTCTGGCTGTCGGATCTGGCCCCTTCCTGATCTCGTTGGTTTCCGCCCTAATGGAATCGGGATTGCCCAAATTAAATGTCGTGATAACAGAACCAATTCCAACCAATAGGCTGCGGCTTAATGAATTGGTGCAAAATGCGAGGAAAATTGATTCCGATGTTGAGTTGGAGGAAGTGCCCTATCATAAAGGGGCGGGGAAAAATTTTTGGAAACAAGCAGTTCAGCCCTATGATTGGATTCTGTATGTATCTCAGGATGGAAATGTAAATGAATTAAGGAAATTAAATCAGGTTTGCCAAGAAGAAAAGAAGGCATTTCTCCCTGCCATCTGTTTAGAAAAATTGGGATTCTTCGGTCCGTTAACGCATCCAGAATCAGAGGGATGCTTCGAGTCTGCATGGCGCAGAATTCATCAACCAGTCGTGGAAGCCGATGGGGAACCTCAGTCTTTCTCTTCCACATCAGGAGCGATTTTGGCAAATGTGTCTGTCTTCGAATTTTTCAAGAAGGCTACAGGAATCGCAGGTTCAAACCAAAGTAATCAAATTTATCTGCTGAATCTTGAAACGATGGAAGGTGACTGGCTTTCATTCATTCCACATCCCTCCGTAATGTCTAAAAGTGGTAAACCCGAACTGGTTGAAGATCTTGATGTAAGACTGAAGCAAGAATCAGACAGGAATGAGCAAAAGGATTTACTTGAATATTTCAGTCGATTAACTTCAGAAGAAATCGGTATTTTCCATACCTGGGAGGAACGAAATTTGCCACAGCTTCCTCTTTCCCAGTGCTATGTTCAGTCCGTTAACCCAGTGTCAAGGGGGCCGGCAGAACTGCTGCCGGAAGTTGTCTGTTTGGGCCTGACACATGAAGAAGCCAGAAGAAATGCCGGATTGATGGGCATTGAAATGTATGTTTCAAAAATGATATATCCTTCTCATGTTTATGACTTCAAAAATCAGACAGATAAAGTTGGAGCAAATCTTCCAGAGGGATTTATTGGGATTGGTTCAGGGGAAACCATCGCAGAGGCTGTTTGTCGAGGGCTGCAAGCCTATTTGGATGAAGAATTGAAAAATAGAAAAGGAGATCACTTGAATACAGTTTTTGGTGTGCCAATGGGAGCCATAGAAGATAACAGATGCCGATTTTACTTAAATGCCCTGACTACCTTGAACGGTTCACCGGCCATTGGTTTAAAAGAGGATATTTTGGGCTTTCCTGTGGTATGGGTAAGATCAAATGGCTGTTGGTACACTGGGACAGGTTTAAATACAACATTGGCCTTGCGAAATACATTGCAGCAAGCACTTTTGTATGCTCAAAACCAGAAAAATTTCGTAGAGAAACAAGAGAAGGAGTCGATGATTTATCTGGAAAAAAAGGAAACCAAACTCGAGGTCCCCTCTTGTGAGGAAATGACACAATTGGATCTTTTCCAATCTTCCATTCAGGTCTTGAATCAAAATAGCAAACAGCTATTCGTCTATGATCTGTCGATTGAGCCTTTTTTAAAAGAAGGGCTGGCAGGGGTGTACGGTGTGCAGGTACGAGAGGGGGATTCCAAATGACTGCACAGATCCTTATTGACGGAGACGGTTTATTAGCAGGTTATGTCTGTAATCAATTGTCCACTAACTATCTAGTAAGACGTCAAAGCATTTTTGATGAGATTCCCGAAGAAACAGAATTGGCTCTGGTGCTCGACGATGCTTGGCATCCAACCAAACATCGAAAAGCGGATGAGAGATTCAGGACCGCCGGGATCCCTTGGCTTCGAGGTTTCGTTTCGTTTGGTGAGGGAATCATTGGTCCTTTCGTAAGGCCCGCCACGCCTGGATGTTCTCGCTGTGCTGACAAACGGCGATTGTTAGCAGGACCTGACCGCCTTGAAATGTCGGAGATTCACACTAGATTGACAGCCGGAGCAGGTGTTACGCGTGATGCATGGTCAACGCGTTCGGGACTATCACAAATGGCCATCTTCATCAGGAACGAAGTGGAGAAAGTTCTTCAAGGAGAATCCTCCACCTTAGAAGAAAAGATGTTCATTACCAATCTGAAAACGTTAACGAATTCCAGTCATCTTTTCTTGCCTGATCCATTGTGCCCGATTTGCAGTCCATTACCTGAAGACACACCGGAATTAGCTCAAATTAAGTTAGAGTCCAGTCCTAAATTAAATGGTGCTGGCTATCGCTGCCGTTCGATGGATGAATTGAAAACAGTGCTGGTAGAAGACTATCTGGATTTTCAAACTGGAATCATGAATGGAAAAATGGCGGATTTCAGGCTCCCGTTTGCAGATGTTTTGGTTAACATGCCGTTGTTTGGTGGAAACGAGGGGGTAGCCGGCCGATCTAATTCTTATGAAATGAGTGAGCTAACGGCGATTTTGGAGGGGTTGGAGCGTTATTGCGGAATCGAGCCTCAAGGAAAAAGGAAGATGGTTTGTGATAGTTACCATAATTTAAAGCATATAGCATTAAATCCGACAAGCGTAGGGTTGCATGACCAGGATCAATATGCAAAGCCTCATTTTCCGTTTAAACCGTTTCATCCTGATCACCCAATGAATTGGGTCTGGGGTTATTCGTTAATTCAAGAACGTCCGATACTGGTTCCTGAGTTACTCGCATACTACAGTTTAGGTAATGGAGAGGGCTTTGTTTATGAAACCTCCAACGGCTGTGCATTAGGAGGGAGCTTGGAGGAAGCCATATTTCATGGGATTATGGAGGTTGTCGAGCGCGATTCGTTCTTGATGACATGGTATGCACAGCTGCCCCTTCCGCGTCTTGATCCTCGTTCTGCTAACGATAAAGAATTAGAGCTAATGGTCGACCGTATTCGTGAGGTGGCGGGATATGACCTGTATTTTTACAATTCGACATTGGAACAGGAGATTCCCAGCGTTTGGGCAGTGGCAAAAAATAGAAGATCAAAGGGAGTGAACCTTATTTGTGCAGCAGGTGCTAATCCTGATCCAGTAAGAGCTGTAAAAAGCTCGATTTACGAGCTCGCTGGAATGATGGTTAGGCACGACGAAATATTGGAGGCAGACCGGCAGAAATATGAAGAAATGCTAAAAGATCCATTTGCAGTCCGTAACATGGAGGACCATGGTCTCCTCTACGGACTAAGGGAAGCAGAGGAAAGGCTGAACTTTTTATTGGATGATCAGCGGCCATTACGCACGTTTGCTGAGGAATTTAAACTGCCTCCGGCGAATACCGATTTGAAGGATGATCTTTTGGATCTTCTTCAGAAGTTCCGGCAATCAGACCTCGAGGTCATTGTGGTGGACCAAACGACACCAATCACCAAACGGAACGGTTTATTCTGTGTAAAGATATTGATTCCTGGTATGCTGCCGATGACATTCGGACATCACCTTACCCGGGTCCAAGGGCTGGAAAGGGTCCTTCAAGTACCAATGAAGCTTGGATATGCCAAACGACCGTTGTCGTATGAACAGCTTAATCCATATCCTCACCCATTCCCATAATGAAAAGTAGGAGGTGTAAGATTGAACCTAGAAACATTTCTGCATAATCTTCACTTTGATACGGAAAAACTGGCTCCGCCAGATTGGGAAGTAGATTGGGAGGACGCACCGCTTCCCTATAAACTGTACCGCGGATTGCCTGAGATTCCACTATCCGGAGATGTTCCTTTAACTCTCACTGGACGAGAGGCTCAGGCAGAACCCGGACTAGAGGAGCTCGGGTCTTTCTTATGGTATGTATACGGCCTTACCCATTACGCTCAATCCGCTTTCATCGATGTCACCAATGAAAAAGCTGATGTTAGCTATGCCCAGTTATTTCGCAGATTTGTTCCTTCGGGAGGGGCGTTGTATCCCAATGAATTATATGTGTATGTAAAGCTTGCGGATGTACCAACGGGAATTTACCATTACGACGTGTCACATCATCGCCTCTTCTTGCTGAGAGAAGGAAATTACGATTCCTACTTATTTAGAAGCCTTGGAAAAAGCATTGATTTTTCTGACTGTTTCTGTACGGTTTTTGTCTCAACACTCTTTTGGAAAAATTTCTATAAATACAATAATTTTTCCTATAGGCTTCAAGGGTTAGATGCCGGTGTGGTCATTGGGCAAGCATTAGAAGTGGCGGGTCGGATAGGCTTCTCTTCACGGGTATGCTACCAATTTCTTGATCGGTCTATCAATCATTTACTTGGGCTATCCGAACAGGATGAAAGTGTATATGCTGTCATGCCACTATCCATTCATCCATCCATCTATTGTGTTGACGACTATAATCAAGAGGAAAATGTTTCTGCCGTTGAATTATCCCAGGAAGTGCCATTGCTGAAGCATGAAACCTATAACCGTTCAAAGAGAATCATTGATTACCCGGTGTTAAAAGAGATGAATGAGGCATCAATGCTTGAAACAACACAGTCATTTGTAAAGATAATACAAGATCGTCGTGCTTGGCCATCCCAAGGTACGGAATTCATTATGCTGCCATTTACAGAGACCTTTTCGTACGATCTTGTAGCTATTTGCAGAGAGAGGCATTGCCCTGATATTGATTTTATGATGGATAAAGTCAGTCAAACACAACTATCCACTTTATTAAAGGAGACTTTTTCCTTATCTTATCAAAATGACCTTGGCGACACACATGGGGTGCTTGAGACTCGTGTTTTTTTGTACGGCAGCTTTACTAATGTGGAGGGTGTTCCAGATGGTGCTTACTCCTATGACAAATGCGCTCATAGACTTTGCAGAATAACACAGGGGGATTATCGGGAGTATTTACAATATGGATTAACAATGCCTAATGTAAATCTGTTTCAAGTGCCGCTCTGCCTGAATGTAGTTGGAGACAAAAATCACCTCATAGAGAAATTTGGGTATAGAGGATATCGGATTCAACAGATGGAAGCAGGCATTCTCCTGCAACGACTGATCTTGGTTTCGTGTGCTTTAGGAATGGGGGGGCATCCACTGCTGGGATTCGATGTGAACCAATGTGATGAACTTTACAGAATCAATTCGAAAGGAAAAACGAGCTTAATCCAAATCCCTGTGGGTCCTTACCTTCCCCGTGCCTGGTTAAAAGGAAGTTTGCATAGCTAGGTGGGACATGGGTATCGCTTAGTTGTTTGCAAGAATAATTAATTCTAAGATCCTGCATTCCTTTTTTTAAATACTTAATTTACCGCACAGTGATTTTTACTGTGCGGTTTTTGTTGGCATGAGGAAATTCAGAAAACCAGTTTGCGATAACCATTCCGTAAACCGCCTAAAAAATCTGCTTGATACAAATTAATAGTAATAACAAGATATTTATCTACAAAAATCCGAATGTAAGTACAGGTCCTTTAATATAGTAAAAGGGAATAGCCATTTTATATGTCCAAATCGGTACAAGTTTTCTAGTTTCATAAAAAGCATATATAGAACAGAATCAGGCATCAAGCCGCACGAGGGTTAATGTGATCAAGTGATTCATTTAAGCTTGACATCCATAAAACCGAAAAGCATAGAGGCAGCTACTCCATTATTGGCCACTTACACAATGCCTTGAGCTTTTCTAACGATAAGGAGGGATTCGATGCTACATATTGTGGCCTGTATTAAACAAGTTCCTGACACGAAAATCATTAAGATGAATCCAAAAACCAACACCATGGACCGGAGGACGGCTCCTGCCATCTTAAATCCTTATGATGCCCATGCGGTAGAAGAGGCGGTCCGGCTAAAAGAAAGGTATGGAGGAACGGTATCCGTTTTAACGATGGGACCGCCACCAGCGGTAAAAGCGATTAAAAAATGTATTGAAATTGGAGCTGATGAAGGGTATTTAATCACAGACCGAAGATTTGCCGGAGCGGATACGTTAGCAACCAGTTATGCTCTGACAAAGGCACTGGAGAAAATCTCAAAAACCAATCCGGTCGATCTCGTCATTTGCGGAAAGATGACCATTGATGGAGATACGGGACAAGTCGGACCAGGAATTGCAAGACGGCTCGAAATACCGCCGCTTACTTCGGTGAACAAAGTGGTCGAAATTAATAAAGAGGAGGGGTATGCCATTGTCAACCGAAAATTGGAGGACGGATATGAAGTGATTAAGTCTACTCTACCTTGCTTATTTTCTGTTGAAAAAACGATCAATGATGTGCCATATTCTTCTTTTCCGAACATGTTAAAAGCAGCGAAATACGAGCCGGTCATTTGGTCTGTTGATGACTTGGAGGGTGTGGATATTAAACAGCTTGGGTTAAAAGGATCCCCAACGATTGTTTCGAAAGTTTGGGCCCCGCCGTCGCCAGCCGGGGGAACAATGCTAGAAGGCAAACCAATGGAGCAAGTGGACCAATTGATTTCCGTTATTCTTGAAAAGAAAGAATTGTTTACGGTCAAGGAGGGATAAGGAATGGATTTTAAGGATTATACGGGGGTTTGGGTTTTTATCGAAGAAAAAGACGGGGAAATTGCCCCAGTTTCCCTCGAGCTATTAGGAGCAGGGAGGAAATTGGCCGATAAACGCGGCTGTGAGCTGGCGGGTGTTTTAATCGGGGAAAATATTAAATCTTTAACAAAGACGATTTTTGAGTACGGAGCAGATACTGCTTATATCTACGACCAGCCAATTTTTAAACATTATCGGACAGAATCCTTTATGAAGGCGCTTCTTGATTGTTCCTATAAATATAAACCTGAAATTATCCTTTACGGAGCGACCTCAACCGGAAAAGACCTGGCGAGTGCAGTTGCCACCGATTTGCCAACCGGATTAACGGCGGATACGACCGAGTTGGATGTAGAAGAGGAAACCGGTCTGCTCTTGGCCAGCCGCCCAGCCTTTGGCGGAAATATTATGGCGACGATTCTTTGTAAAAAATATCGTCCGCAAATGGCAACGGTCCGTGCCAAAGTCATGAAAGCGCTGGCTCCCCAATCAGGCAGAACAGGCAAGATCATCGAGGAAACTATTTCCCTAAAAGAAGAAGATATCCGAACAAAAGTATTGGAAATTGTGAAGGAAACCACAAAAAAAGTCCGAATCGATGAGGCAGACATAATCGTTGCCGGGGGAAAAGGGTTGGGAAGTGCAGAGGGATTTCAGTTAGTGCACCATTTAGCCGAAACGCTTGGCGGAGCCGTTGGTGCCAGCCGTGATGTAGTGGAAGCGGGGTGGATTGCTCATCCACATCAAGTCGGTCAGACCGGGGTAACGGTCACGCCAAAAATTTATTTTGCGATAGGGATTTCTGGTGCCATTCAACATGTCGTCGGGATGAAAAACTCTGGTTTGATCATTGCCATTAATAAAGACCCCGAAGCACCGATTTTCCAATCTTGTCACTATGGAATTGTTGGAGATGCCTTTGAGATTGTACCTATATTAATCGAACAATTTAAGAAAGCTTTATCGAGAGAGGAGGTAGAGAGCTATGCCGGAGAAGTTTGATTGTATTGTGGTCGGGGCAGGCCCCGCTGGGATATCTTGTGCGCATGATTTAGCAAAAGGTGGCGCAAATGTCTTGCTTATTGAAAGGGGAGAATATCCAGGTTCCAAAAATGTCATGGGGGGTGTCCTCTATCGAAAAATGATGGAGGACATTATCCCCGAGTTTTATAAGGAAGCGCCGATTGAGCGCCCCATCGTCGAACAACGATTTATGATGATGGATAAGGAGTCTGCCGTCACCTTTAGTTATAAAGGATTGGAGTGGGCCAAGGAACCCTACAATAACTTTACCGTATTAAGAGCCAATTTTGATCAGTGGTTTGCCGAGAAAGCAGTCGAGCAAGGTGCCATTTTAGTTAACGAAACTGTTGTCTTGGAATGTATTGTGGAAAACGGGAAGGTGGTCGGTGTCCGAACGGACCGCCCGGATGGCGATATTTATGCAGACGTCGTTGTTTTAGCAGACGGGGTAAACTCGCTCTTAGCTCAAAAGCTTGGGTTTCATAAGGAACTGAAACCGGAAGAAACAGCTCTTGCCACCATGGAAATTTTGAAGCTTGATAAAAAAGTCATTGAAGACCGTTTCAACCTCGAAGAAAATCAGGGCTGCACGATCGAATTATTTGGAGATGCCACAAAAGGAATTCTCGGTACCGGATTCCTCTATACCAATAAAGATACATTAAGCATCGGTGTCGGGACACTTCTATCCGGGATGATCAAACATAAAATTAAACCATATGACTTACTTGAATATGTGAAAAACCATCCTATGATCCGCCCGTATATTCAAGGTAGTGAGCCGCAAGAGTATTTAGCCCATCTAATCCCAGAGGGCGGCTTTAATTCAATGGGGAAAATTGTCGGAAACGGAGTTATTGTCATCGGGGATGCTTCCCAACTGGTCAATGCCATTCATCGGGAAGGTTCGAATTTAGCGATGACGTCCGGGAGATTAGCAGCAGAAACGGTTCTATTAGCGATGCGAGCAGGAAACTTTTCTGAAAGTATGCTGAGCCGTTATCGAGAAAAATTGTATGAAGGATTTGTCGGCCAGGACATGAAAAAATATAAAGATTCAACCCATCATTTTAATAAATTCCCGCAATATTTTGAAGAGTATATTCCAATGATCAATAAAGCTGCAAGTCAAATGTTTACCGTTGATGGATCGTCCAAATGGGAGAAACAAAAGAAAGTCATAAGAGGCCTGGGGTCTGCGAAAGAAAAGATGAAACTTGCCCGTGATGTTTATAAAGCCTGGAAGGTGATGAAATAATGAGTGAACAGAAAAAATTTCAGTCGATCGAAGAAAAGCAATATCTTGTTCGCTTTAACGCTGATACCAAATCTCATCTTCATGTAAAAGACAATGATATTTGTTTAACGAAATGTCCTGATAAAATCTGTACCATTTTTTGCCCGGCAGAGGTCTATAAATGGGAAGATATCCGTATGCATGTTGGGTACGAGGGCTGTCATGAATGTGGCAGCTGCCGGATTGGATGCCCGCATCAAAATATTAAATGGGAGTATCCAAAGGGCGGACACGGAATTGTGTTCCGGTTAGGTTAATATTGGTGAATGTAAGGGCTACTTTTGAGGTAGTCCTTTTTTACTTCTGATTTTAGAATAAAGAAAACTCGCCGACTGACGAGCCCCTAAGGGCGAAGACAGAGGCGCAGTTGCACTTATGCCTGATAGGAATGCTTTCCTATCGGCCAAAAACAGGCGGACAATCCCGCCCTTTTTTTGTGAACTTTTTCTGAAACTGAATACTCTATATTACGCTGTAAAATTACTACATTCTATTTTATGAAGGGGTGATGATGATGGGAAAAAGCTCAAATAACAATAACAAAAACAAAAACAACAATAAAAATAGCAAAAACAATAGTTCAAAAAATAATAATCAAAAGAGCAATAAGAAAAAATAATGATGGTGAATAATTTTAAAAAGAAAAGAAGAGGCGAATCTTCTTTTCTTTTAGTTTTAAGGATTTGGACTAAACACTGAAAAAGCGGTCTATCATTTTCAAAAGGACCATCATTTACGGGCAGATGGTATGGTTGGACCCAAAACCAAAAAAGCACGGGGAATTAGATAGACAATGGATTGTTGAAATGGGCTGCTCAAACGAGCTATTTTTTACTGTAAAGAATCTACAGGTATGACATCTGCAATGTGGAGAGAATCTTCCGAAAAAAAGCAGTACAAGTATTTAACGTCACCAGGCTGTTGTGTATTTTGTATTACAAAACCTTCGTAACCCTGTTTCATAAGACGATTACAAAATTCTGTATTGGCTTCTTCTTTATTTAAAAGAATCGCTTGATGCTTCCAGGATTTTTCGGCTCCTAAATATTCACAAAAGTTGTCACGTTCCCTCATAAATAATTCATATGAATCCTCAGTATTTGAAGAGTATTCCTTAAGTTTTGGTTTAACCTAGGATTTTTTGGAGATAATTGAATAATTTTCAAAGGGGAGTGAGACACTTTAACGACGGAATATTGAGCTTTTTCTTAAGTTAGATTTTATAAATCATATATTGGGGGGAATATGATGAAAAAAATTCGTAAGATGAAGCCTTTAAAAAAAGCCATTCAGGAACTGGAGAGTAACGACGTATTGCCCCTAAATATTCAAGATGAGGTACTTACACCGGATATATCCGTAAATGAACAGGTTTTGAAACAAGTTTTTGAAAATTGTTCGGACATTGTCTTCCGACCCATTCTTGTTCGTAGACAAACCAAAATGCTTCTGATTTATATAGATGGATTAGTGGACACAAAAATAGTGGAACAGGTTGTTTTGAAACCGATGATGTTTGAAGGACTGCCTAACCGATTAGAGAATGTAAACACAACAGGGGAAATCATCCAAGATCAGCTGATCGCCTTATCTCAAGTAAGGACTGTTTCAAAGGTTCGTGAGGTCATTGAAGGAATATTAAAAGCTAATCTTGTTGTTCTAACAGAAGGGGAAAGTCAAGCACTACTTTCTGATTTAAAAGGGTTTGATAAACGTAATATTGAAGAGCCTACTGCCGAACTTTCTGTTCGTGGTCCACGGGACGGGTTTACTGAAACGCTCAGGGTAAATACGAGCCTTGTTCGTCGAAGAATACGAAGCCCAAGACTAAAAATGGAGCCCTATTCGATTGGGGAGTTAACGCAGACAGATGTGATGATTACATACATTGAGGGGATTGCTTCAAATTCAGTTTTGGAGGAAGTTCGCCAAAGGGTTCAACGAATTCAAATTGATGGAGTTTTAGAATCAGCTTTCATAGAAGAGTTTATCGAGGATTTTCCTTTTTCTCCCTTTCCGCAAATTCAGAATACCGAGCGGCCGGATGTTTTGTGTGCAAGCCTATTGGAAGGGAAAGTCGCCATTTTTGTAGATAATACCCCTTTTAGTTTGATTGTTCCTATGACGTTTTGGGCAGGAATACAAGCAGCAGAGGATTATTATGAACGATCCATCTACTCAACCTTTATTCGATGGATTCGTTTTATATTAATAAATATTTCATTACTACTCCCTTCTCTTTATGTTGCGATTACAACGTATCATCCGCAATTAATCCCGACAAATTTGCTTATCAGCATTGCAGCCGCACGAGAAGGAATCCCTTTCCCTACAGTCGTAGAAGCATTAATGATGGAATTTTTATTTGAAGGGTTACGGGAAGCAGGCATTCGGTTGCCAAAACATATTGGATCTGCTGTCAGTATCGTGGGAGCACTTGTTATTGGGCAAGCTGCTGTACAAGCTGGTATTATTTCGGCACCTATGGTCATTATTGTTGCAACCACCGGCATTTCGTCGTTTTCTTTTCCACGGTACGACTTGGGTACAGCCTATCGGGTACTACGCTTCCCGATGCTGCTAGTGGCTGGAATGTTGGGGCTTTTTGGGGTTGCTTGTGGAACACTTGCGATTATCATTCATCTCAATAACATACGCTCTTTCGGTATTCCTTATCTAAGCCCAGTGGCTCCTCAGATTCCACGTGAATTGAAGGATGTATTGATGCGAACCCCCCGCTGGAAAATGACACACCGCCCTATGCAGATAGCGGGAAAAGAGAAAATGCGTATTCCAGATGGCCAAAAACCCGGCCCGAACCGAGGAGACCAGACAAAATGAACCAACAAAAGGCACTTTGTCTAATACTGATCACTTCCTTATTTTTCTTAACAGGCTGTTGGGATCGTACGGAGTTAAACGACCTTGGGATAGAATTGGGCTGGGGACTTGATGCAGCAAAGAATAACGGGATTCGGATCACTGCTCAATTTATCATCCCTTCAAATTTCGGAATAAGTCAGAGTGGAGGAGGAGGCCAAAAAGGAAAGTCATTTTTTATCGAATCGGGAACCGGAAAGGACACACTGCAAGCTGTACAAGATATGCAGACGAAATTATCAAGAGAGGTCTTTCGGGGACACCGGCGGGTCATTGTGATAGGAGAACAATTGGCCAGGCGCGGCCTCGCTTCCGTGTTAGATACTTATAGCCGCGATCCTGAAATTCGCTTGCGGGCAGATGCACTCATTGTCAAGGGGAGTACGGCGAAGGAGTTTCTCGAAGTATCCCACCCTTTAGAAAATATCCCTGCACTGGGGGCGCTGAAAGAACATAAGCAAGTGGGTGGATTAGGAGATACGTCATTATTAAATTTTCTTATAGCCGCCACGAGTGACGGCATCACCCCAATCTTGCCCGTTATTGAACTGGTCCATAGTTCTAATAAACAAGATCAAACGGGTATCAAAGGATTTCAAATTGTAGGTGGGGCGATTTTTAACAAAGACCTTAAATTGATTGGATTTTTAAATAAACAGGAAGGATCAACCTCTCTTTGGATAGTCAATCGTTTAAGCAAACTGACACTTACTGCCAATGTGCCGCAAGGAAATGGAAATGCCAGTTTATATATGACGAAAATTGAAAGCAAAATTATACCCTTAATTCAAGGACATACCATCAAGTTCGACATAGCTCTTTCTGGTGAAGGAATCATCCGAGAGAATAATACGAATTTAGATCTTACGCAGCCAAAAAATATTACTCTTTTAGAACGTCTATTGGAAAAAGAGGCTGAAAAACAAGCTTTCGAAATCATCGAAAAGGTTCAAAAACAATATGGAACCGATATCTTTGGCTTGGGAGAAGCCATTCATCAAAAATATCCATCTAAATGGAAAGGATTAAAGGGAAATTGGGGCAGCCAATTTCGAAGGGTACAGGTCTCTGTCCATGCCAACCTGACGATTCGACGTGTGGGTCTGACCGGACCGTCGTTACAGTTAGAGCAAGATAAAATCAAAAAATAAGGAGATTAGGATTGTGAGAAATTCAATGAAAATCTCTGGGACGCAAATCTTTTGGATGATGTTCACATTTGAAGTAGGAAATTCTCTTCTTCTGACTATATCAGCTACAATCCGTGAGGCAAAACAGGATGCATGGATGTCGATGGTGATTGCAGGGCTTGTTGGCGTCGCTATCACTTTTTTCGCAGCCACACTCGGTTCGCAGTATCCGAACCAAACCATGATTGAATTTAGTCAAACCATTCTCGGTAAATGGTTTGGAAAGCTGCTGATGATTTCCTATTTACTTCTATGGTACTCGGCGTGTGGGATAATCATCCGTGAATTTGGTGATTTCATTATTACCGCTTTGTTCCATAAGACACCTTTGTGGGTCATTGTCTTTACCACCATATTACTGCTGATTTTTCTCATGTACCAAGGCGGGGTCGAAGGGATTGGCCGCTTAAGTGAAATAGTAGGTCCAATGGTTCTTTTGATGATTTTAGTCATTCTATTTTTAGGTGTGAAAGATATGGATTGGCATCATATGCTTCCCATTTATCAAGATTCTGGCTTGCCTGCTATTTTTAAAGCATCCTATACTCCTATGGCCTCTTTTTTTGGAGAGTCTGTCATGATGACTATGTTCGTCTTTTTTATGGACAAACCGGACCAAGCGCCATCACGGTCGATGTGGGGAATAGGACTGGCCGTTTCCATGGTAACGATCGGAACATTTGCGGTGATTTTCACATTCGGCCCGGGTTTGCCTTCAAGGCTTTTGTATCCATTTTACGATATGAGTCGGTTCATATCGGTAATGGAATTCATTCAAAATGTGGATATTCTAATTGTGATCATTTGGTTTTTTAGTATCTTTATTAAGCTGGCGTTATATACGTTTCTTGCTTGTTATGGAACGGCGCAATGGTTGCACTTGAAGGATTGGCGAAAGGTTGTATGGTTTCTTGCTCCTATTTCGTTTGTTATGGCTGTGTCGATTAAAAATATCCAGATATTCGGCCAGTATTTTGACAAGTTTTACTTGCTTCCATTTGTATTTCCCGTCAACATGATCGGGATTCCCTTGCTTTTGTTGGTTGTTGGATGGATTCGAAGAAAAAATGCATAAATCGAGTAACATCATGTGGTGTTTATTGTACTTGTTAATGGGAGCAGGGGAATTTGCCGCCTGGAGAGCCTTTCCTGCTTTTTTTCCAAGAAAAAAGCCCTTCCCAAAACGGGAAGGACCTGTATCATGATTCCATTACATATTTTCTTCAACCTTCGTCATATACGCTTCCTGTGTTACGCTACCATTTCGCTTTAGTTTATTCCATCCAACTGTAACGCCCTTAATAGCCGAGAAAATCGATTTGATTACGACGTATGTCATCAGTTGCTTGTACAGGATGCGCTGCAGGAACAAGGAAGCAAGCGGTTTAGGACTTTCTTTTTCCAATCGAAACGCATAAAGAGAAGTAGCAAAATCCAGTAAGTAAAACAGGATAAATCCAATGGATGCTCTGCCAGGGTGTTCACCAAAAAGGGCGACAATGAACAAGAGATCCGCAATAGGCGAAATGGTTTGATAAAGATATTGGAAAAGCCACATGTTTGGCAGTCCGATATATCCTAATGAAGGATGTTTTTTATTGAATAAGGCACCTCGATGTTTCCAAAGGCATTGCAGGGTGCCATAAACCCATCTGTATCGCTGTTTCGCCAGACTTTTCAGATCCTCCGGCACTTCTGTAAAGGCATAGGCCCTTTCTTCAAATTCAATCTTTTTCCCTTGGCGTAAAAGGGTAAGAGTGATATCAGTATCCTCTGCCAGAGTATCCTCTTGAAAGTATCCTGCTTCTTCCACCGCTGCCTTTCTCCAGGCACCAATTGCCCCAGGTACAACCGTAATGCAGTTGAGGGTGGCAAAAGCTCTTCTTTCCAGGTTAAATCCGGTCACATATTCGATATGCTGCCAGTTTGTCAGAAGGTTTCCCTTATTCCCGACCTTCACATTCCCTGAAACAGCGGCAACCTTCTCATTTTTAAAATGGTTCACAAGTAGGGAGATGGCATTTTCCGCAATGACTGTATCTGCATCAAGCGCCACCACGATTTCTCCTTTTGCTTCTCGAAACCCAAGATTCACCGCCGAAGATTTACCACCATTCAATTTTTTAATTAATCGTACTTGAGGATGGTTGGCATAGTTTTTTTCAACAATACCAGCGGTAAGATCCATTGAGCCATCATCAATGACCAGCACCTCGAAGTTTGCATAGTCACTCGATAAAATCGAATCAATCGTTTTGCAAATAACTTTTTCCTCGTTATACGCCGCAATCACGACACTGACAAAAGGGGTAAAGCTTGGGTCAATCACCGTTTTTTTAACCCTTTTTACTTGTTTCCTCGAAAGGAAAACAAAGACCACGAGGCGCAGGATCCCGAGTCCGATCGCCGAGTAGAACAGGATGCTTAACCCCAGTCTCCAGCCTTGAACGAGCATAAATATCGCCTTGTCATAAACAAAATAAGGACGGTCTTCATCCGCAGGGGGCATAATCTCCTGATTACTTTTTCCGATCAGCTGAGCAATCGTGGTAAAGGTATAGCCACGTTGTTTAAGTTCTTTAATCAACATCGGCAGGGCCTTTACTGTATTGGAGCGATCACCCCCGGCATCGTGCATCAAAATCACATTTCCTTCCGGCAGCTGCTCTAATACCCGGTTAACAATCTCTTTACTGGACGGTCTTTGCCAATCCTCAGAGTCAATGGTTTCACCGACCATAGTATAGCCCATTTCCTGCGCCCGCAGGATCGGCAGCAATTCGCTCCTTGAGCTCGGTTCAGCGTCAGCCACATACGGCGGACGGAAAAGATTCATAGAATGGCCTGTAATTTCCTGAAAAAGCCGTTGATTTGCATTTAACTCCATTTTTGTTTGTGTAGGTGAAGTGGAGGCAACATTTGGATGGGTAAAGGTATGACTGCCGATTTCATGGCCTTCCCTATACATCCTTTTCACCAGTTCCGGGTGTTGCAATGCATTTTGACCAACGATAAAGAAGGCCCCTTTTATATGATTCTTATCCAAAATGTCCAATATTTGTGGTGTGTATTTTGGATCCGGTCCGTCATCAAACGTAAGGACGACTTTCTTCCGTTCCACATTGCCATAACGCTCTACCTCAAAAGGCATTGGTAGTTGCGAATAGGTTTCATTTTGGATCCAACCCTGTGAATTGGCTACAATCGTTCTTTTTCCATTTTGTGATGGTGAAGCAATTTTTAAAATCTCTCCATCCCCTGTATATTGAACAGGATCAGGACTGACGATAGTTTTTATCGCATTGGCTGGATTGTCTATTTTCTTTGGCTGATTCATGTAATTCCAGATGGCAGGATCTTCAGAGCCAAGGCGCCAAACCGCGATCCCTTTTGAACCGCTTGCCATTGCAGCTTTCATTTGATTATAAAAGGTTGCACCATCTAAAAACCAAACCATATGGTTTTCACCGTCTAGTTTGTAACGAAAATAAGGGTTGCCTGCCTGCTTATTCCAATGGATTTGCAGGTTCGTCCCCATTCCGAGCTCCATGATCTCCCCAAAGGTAAGCGTCTCTGCAGGCCACTTCGAGTTTTCTTGCCAGTCGTAACCGAAGTTTCCCAAACTCACAATTAATTTTTCAGAAGGGATAGCGGACTGGAGCTGGTTTATACTCTCGTTTAGCCAATCTGTTGGTGCTACAGGTCCAGGTTTACTCGTGGAGTTGTGTTGATCATAAAGCATGACCATCATCCGATCAACATCAGCTGCAAGGGATGCATAGTCAAAATTATTGTTCATTGGCGGAACATCCATTGTGACCATTAGACCGTTTTGATGAAATACTTTCGAGACTTTATCGATAAAATCAGTTAAATTCGCTTTGTCCCTTGGCTGGATTTCTTCAAAGTCAATATTGATCCCGTCAAAGTGATTGGTTCTGACGTAAGCCAACAATTGTTGAATAAAACGATCCTCAGCCCATGGAGTTGTAAATAACCGGTGAAGCATTTCACCGTCCCATTTATTATGAAAAAAGTTATTTACTAACGGCAGAATTTTTGTCTGGTGTTTTTTTGCTTCTGCTGTAATGGATGGGTCCGTGCTGGTTTTTAGACTAAGGTCGGGAGTTAGCTGGAGCCACTCCGGAATTAAAGTTGTAATCGAATCAATATTTTTTTTGAATGAAGTTTTGCTATTTTCGTCCCAGTTTACGTAATAACCATAGACTTCTTGTTTGCTTTTCAATTCCTTTCCTTGAACATTACTTTTTTGCATGAGCGGAGTAGGATTCGTTTTTGGAACTTGCGTGGCAAGCTGTTTTTCATTAAGTGGTTGATTCATTGGCACAATCCCGCTCGTTTTGGCAGTTTGATTCAGGTGCAGTTCAGGAAAAATCGGATCCGAAAAAAGGCTATCAATAAAAATCATCGAGACTAAAAGAATGAACACACTGAAGCCTGTCGTCATTCGGATAATAATAGACCAGCGTCTTTTGGCCGAGTCAAGGAAAACATGTTCTTGATTTCGTTCGCTTTTTTTCAACCCTAAGTTGTAGAACCAATGGAAGAAAAAGAAGCAAACAAGACCAATTAATCCTCCTAGAATTCCAGTTGTAATGGATTGTGAAACTTGTATTTTCGTTTTTAGAGTAGAGGATAACCACTCATTCATGTATCCTTCCCAAGCCTCTAAATTCAGGAACGGTAAATGACGGACCATCGGAATAAAGATGGTAATCAAGGTTCCAAAGAATAAAGCGATAATATTTAGACGAAACAAGAGAGAAACTGCAAGCAATAATGGAATTCTGGCACTATATAAAGGTAAAAAACCCAAGAAAAAACCAAGTGTACTCGCGACTGCACCGCCACTTCCCGTGACAGGCGCAAACAATGATCGAACCATCCACCTAAAAATTCGATTCATAGAACTCCTCCTTTTTTTAGGTGACAGGCACCGTTTGTTGACTTTTTGAGAGAAATATCCGCCTTCAGCGGACAGTGATTTTTCGACAAAAAATGACTACCTTTAAAAACTTAGATAGTCGTTGTAGGATTATGGGGGTGGGGGAAGATAATTTTATTTTTTTGATGTGATCGGCCTATATTTTTGGTTTTTATTGTCTTAAAGAAGATGGGTAAAATAAGAAAATATGACTATCCTTAAACCCCCACAAACTGTTAAGGTTAGTCGAATTTTGTAAGGTAATCGCGCGTAAAAAGACAAGAGGAGAAACAAATGAACAAACTTACCAAAGGAGCCCTCACCATGGTGTTAGTGGGAGCCGTTACGTTTTCTGTTGCCAACGCCTTGCTGCCTAAAGATACCTTAAAACAAATCGTGCAAGGAGATTTTATCAAGTCCGGATTTCAGAAACCAACCGATCACATGAAACCGGCAGAAAAAAAGGGGAAAGTTCAAAAACACAAAAAAGAAGATGACATGAACCAAGCGGAAAAAACGGAGAAGGTTCAACCACAGCAAATGGCGTATGCCGTAAATCAAACGGAAAAATCGGTGAAGGATTTAACATCTACAACCGAAGCAAAAGACGTGCCAAGTACACGTACTAATCATGTTGCCAGTTCTAAAACGGCCATAACAAATGGAAACAAGGACGGCAAAGTCAATACGGGAACTCAAAAGAATTCAACGACAGTTCGGGCTACGTATACCACTGCCAGTATAAAACCAAAAACTGCCAGCACAAAACCACCTGCTACTAACACTACTATGAATTCAAATGCAAAGACAACAGGCTCGACGAGCAAGAAAAACAATACCACGACTCCGCCGGCAACTTCAAATCCAACAGCAACGACCAACCATGGACAGCAAGTTTCTCAAGATGCAAAGGAAAGAGCTGTGAGTCGTCAGGATCAAAAAACAAATAACTGAAAGAAAAGTAATCTTTAAAATAGGGATCGTCATGAAAAGGCGATCCCTTTTCAGTACCGTAGGATTGTAAAGTGACCCTTTGAAATTGTATGTGTATAAATATACCTTTTATTGGCATTCACCTTGGGTGCTTAATCGCAGAATTTTGAAATCCGTTTTTCGTCTGTTTATATCATTGATTTCAACTCTTGGAATTATACATTTAAAAAATCACTTTAGAGAGGGGGGCCAGAATGACACCTCCAAAGGGAAAATAAACTCAAACTTTTAATATCCGTCTTAATGATGATGTTGCTCCCCAAATTCCGATAAAGACCCCAAAAAGAAGAAGAATTGAACAGGAAATGGGAATGAGCGGAAGAGGGGAGAGCAAGTCGATAAAGTCAATGTTTATATACTTGCTAAAATAGGCATAACCAAAGAAATACCCAATCCCGGTAAATAAGCTTGCCAAGAACGCCCCCAAAAGTCCGATGAACGAACCTTCTATAAAAAAAGGGAGACGGATAAAACCGTTTGTGGCTCCAATTAATTTTCGCAGCTGAATTTCTTCTTTTCTTGCTAATACCGTTATTTTTATCGTGTTCGTTATAGAATGAACAGCAGCCAACGTGAGACAAATAATAAAGATGGTCCCTGCCAAACGGGCTATTTTTGTTGAGGTAACCAGGGGACCAACGACGTTTTTAGCGTATGCCACTTTATCCACTTGTGCAAATTTTTCTATTCTTTTGGCGACACCGGCTACATCTTTCGGCTGCTCTGTTTTAATTACCAATTCATCATTTAACGGGTTATCGTTTTTTAATGTCTGAAAGGCTGCTCCTTCATCTCCTAAGTTTTTCATAAAACTTTGAAGACCTTCATGTTTTGAGATGAACGTAACAGACGAGACATGGTCATAGGATTGAATGGTGCTGGTTAAAATTTTCACATCATCAGAATTCGTATTTTTCAGATAGGCATGTATTTCTACATTTTTCTCCACCTTCGTTGCCATATGGTTTAAATTTACCAATAGCAAGAAGGTAACCCCTATGAGGAAAATCATCAAAGTTAGAGAACTGACGGAAGCAACGGTCATCCAGCCATTCCTTTTAAAATTATTGATTCCTTCCCTGATATGCCGATTCAAGTAAGTATTCTCTTTCAACTTGTTCGCACCTTCCTTTGATGATCATGAAGAATGCTTCCATTGCCGATTAAAATGACTCGTTTGTTTGAATGCTCAATAAATTCTTTATTATGAGTGGTCATGATAACTGTAGTCCCTAGTTTGTTGATGGACTCAAAAACTTTCATGATTTCCCATGCATTTTTACTATCTAAATTACCAGTTGGTTCATCCGCGATAATCATTTTCGGGTGGTTGACAATCGCTCTGGCGATGGCAACCCGTTGCTGTTCTCCTCCTGCTAATTCCTTTGGGAAATCATTTGCTTTCGATTCAAGCCCCACCATTTTTAGTGAATGATAAACATTGTCTCGGATCAGGTTTATCGGTACCCCAATAGTTTCCTGTGCAAAAGCGACATTCTCATAAACGGTCATTTTCGATAACAAACGAAAGTCTTGAAAAACCATCCCAATGGATCTTCTTAACTGAGGGATTTTCTTATCTTTTATCGTCGATACGTTGATTCCGTTTACAACTAATTCACCGCCCGTTAATTTTTCTTCTCTTGTTATTAATTTATTGAGGGTGGATTTACCTGCACCGCTTTCGCCGATAATCAAGATAAATTCACCAGTTGAAATCTGGAGGTTAATCTTTTTTAGGGCATGTACACCATTCGGATATACTTTTGTTACTTCTTGAAATTGAATCAATTTGCTCAAACCTCTTTTCAAAAGGTGATTTTATTTCAATTGGTCTAATTTCCATAGGTCATACTGGTAGATAATCTTAAGTAATTTATCTGCATATTCTGGGTCAGTAGCATATCCTGCGTCATGAATGCCATGTGCGTAATCTACAATATTGGTAACATCCTTCAAATATTTTTGATACCTTGGTGTTAATAATAGATTTGCATGATCTAGCATACTATCATAGTAGGTTTCATATTTGGCAAATTCGGCGGTTACCTCGATTTTTTCACCTTTTACATATTCTGTTGTTTTCACTTTAACCGATCCCGCTGTTCCTGTTCCTTTTATTCCAAATAGATTTTTGGCTTTATAAGCGAGCCCGGATAAGCCGTTATAACGACCCGAACTTTCTAAGATGATTTGACCTAGAGTAATAGAAGCGGGAACACCTTTCTCCTGTTCAAGTTTTTGGGAATCAGGGACGAATGGGACGATAATCGAATTGATTTTTTCCACATTTCCTTGATTTTGGCTGCCATTATGATTGATCAAATCAAGGATTGCCTCGCCATTTTCCTGTAATAATTCAAGTGCGATTGTTTTTTCTTTTTCTTCTTTTTCTAATTGTTTTTTCTTCTTTTCAAGGAACCGGGATAATTTTTCTTTTTCCTTTTTATTGTTCTCTTGGTTGGCTTTTATCGATTCTAATTCTTCTTTTTCTTTCAATGTGGAGTCTTGTAATGTTTGAACCTTTTCTTTGATGGTTGCTACTTCGTTTTGGTCAGCGATGTATTCTTCAATAAATCTCTTATCTTCATTTACGATTTTATCATAGGCAAAAAAATGATCGATAAACTCTCCAAAACTATTAACAGATAAAATCACATTTAAAAATGACATTTGACCATCTGTTCGATAATAGGCAGCGACCCTGTCCTTAAATTCATCTTTTCTATTATTAAGTAGGGTGGTGATTCTCTTTTCTTCTTTGTTAAGATGGTCCATTTTTCTTTGAATTTCATTTAGTTCTTTTTCTTTTATATGAATTTTTTCCTTTGATGAGGTGATTTGTTGATCAAGGGCTTTTATTTTTTTTGCAGTCACTTCTATTTCTTCCTGGACTAGAAGCTTTTGTTGTTTAATCGCTGATAAATCGCTTTCGATTTGTTTTTGTGTATCTGTTGGAGGGGTAGAGCGGGCAGTTTCAGCATTTGCCGCAATCGGAGCTGCCATAAACGTAAGAAAACAAGCAGATAATAAAATGATCTTTTTATCCATTGTTCGAATCCTGCCTTTTTAATAGTTTAATGGAATACATATTTATCAAATTCGTATTATAGAAATAATCCATACGTAATGGAACTGTATTTATCTTCCTTTTTGATATTAACAGACCTAGGAATAAAATACCATGTAGAATTTGTAACGCTTTTGGGACAATCTTGTTTCATTAGGGGGATTTGGGGTCTGACCCCCGGTACTTTAAAGCAACGCAGCAGGGGGCAGGCACAAAATGACTTTCTTCACTCATTTTTATATTCTTTAATCTGTTTTTGTCGCCTGTTACGGAAGTAGGCCATGATGAGAAGAATAAAGGGAATAATAATTTGAAAGGGCAAATGTAAATACAATGGGATTACCATTATACCTTCCATTATATGTTCCGAATAATTGGCAGCAATCGTAATCGATAAAAATAAAATGATTAAGCCTGTAGGAAATATGATCTTCCGGTGATTTTCAAATTTAAAGATATCCGCTATTCCTATTAATACTGCATTAAAAAATAGAGTGATTTTAAAAAATCCAGCAATAATTAAATAAATCAAGAAAAAAGGATCAAGTCTTTGAATGAAACTGGAAATTTGAATTTTTCCTACGGTAGAGAAAAGAGGGAAATTAGATCGTGTAAAAAGTTCAACCCCAAGAACAGATATATTAACAACAGAGGTAATAACAATATTGATTCCTGCTAAAATCATTGCACCTAGACAGACAACTTTTACTTTTTTGCTTTCATTTATGTAGGGTAAAAACATTGTAAAGACAACCATTTCACCAAAAGGAAAATAAATGGTTTGTTGAAAGAACATTTTTAGTACGGGCCTTAAACCGTTCTCAAGTATAGGTTGAAGATTTTCTATATGGATTAATCCAGAAAACATAATCATCAGAAATCCAATGATTGCAAAAAGATAAATAAAGTAAAAATACAACTCGGCCACTCTGGCAACCACTTCAAATCCCTTATAACATGCGTAAACAATGCTTAAAACCATTAACGAATTAATTATAAAAAGTGGAGTACTTGTATAAACCGTCGTAACCAATAATTCCCCAAAGTCACGCAAAATTCTTGCTGCTTGATATAAAAAATAGATGATATACAACAATCCAATAATCGTTCCAAGCCATTTTCCAGTAATTTTTCGAATATAACTTGTTAGAGGCAAATCCGGATAAAACAGATATAATCGGTAATGTACAAGAAAGAGTAATAACCCCCCCGCTAACCCGAGCAAAATACTGATCCACGCATCCTGCTTTGATTCAGATCCAGGTGCAAAAAGAATGGCACTTCCCATTTCAAATAAAACGATTAACACAAATAGTTGGAATCCACTTATTTTTATATCCATCTTTTATTAACTTCCTTTAATTTCTTCATCTCAACAGCTCTTTTTTCCTTTAATTTTAATATTTCCCAATTTATTACTTATTGATTTATTTTAAAAGCGTAAAATTCATATTTTTGATTTAAATGAGAAAAATCCCTGGATCAATAATCACAGGGATTTTATTCATTAAAAGAGTTATTCTTGATACACAATCACATTAAAGCCAGCCCTCTTAGCTTTTTCAGCAAGATCATCGGCATTTTCTTTTGATGAGAACGCACCGATTTGGACTTTGTACAGGCCATCTTTTAAAATAACCAGGGCATCAAAGCCCTTTGATTTTGCCTCGGCTGCAAGGTCGTCCGCATTTGACTTTTTACTAAATGCACCAATCTGGACTTTGTACAGGACTGTCGTTTTTTTCGTTAAATGAAAGGCTATTGCTAATCCATTTGCATGGCCTCTGGCGATTGATGTTAAGAAGCTTGCGTTTTTTAGTTTAGCTGCATCACTCGAAGTATCGATAAATCCATTCTCCGTTAATAATGCCGGCATAGAGGATTCACGCAAGACATGGAAGTTGGCCGATTTTTGACCACGATTTGCAAAGTCTACTACTTTTAAAACCTCATTATGGATAATATCCCGATAAGTGGTTGTAGGTGCACCAACTCCTGGATAAATATAGCTTTCGAAGCCTGTACCGCTGCCAGCATTGATATGAATGGAAAGATAATAGTCTGCATCCCAATTGTTTGCAGCATCTGTTCTTTCTTCTAAACTAACTGTTTCATCACTGCTTCTGCTTAATTTAACGGCTACACCTTCATATTCATTCACCAAGATATCTCTTAGAGTCGTGGCAATTTTTAAAGTAAGATTTTTTTCCTGAAGACCATTTCCTGTAGCTCCACTGTCTGCACCACCATGGCCGGGGTCGATAAAAATTTTCACCATTTTTTCATCACCTCCATTACTAATGTATGAAAAAATGGATGGAAAGCTTGTGCGTAACAACTAATCTGAAAAGATTATTCTAAAATCATTGTATTAGTAGGACCATTTTAGTTCATAACAAATAAATAGAAAGAATTTATTTCTGTTTCTATTGCTTTAATTCATGTAAAATAAGATGATGGATAATGAATGAAATATGACGAAACAAAGCATGGAGGATTAAAGGTGACGTATCAACTACATAAGAAGTTTAAAATGTTTTCATTAAATTCAAATCCTAAGCTGGCAGGTGAAATGGCAGAGCTTTTGGGCTGTGAGCTAGGGAAAAATTCCGTTACGCGATTTAGTGATGGTGAAATTCAAATACATGTACAAGAAAGTGTTCGCGGAGGTTACGTATATTTAATTCAATCTACCTCACAGCCAAACAACGAACATATTATGGAGCTCCTCATAATGATTGATGCGATGAAAAGAGCTTCTGCAAAAAGAATTAATGTGGTCATGCCATATTACAGTTATGCACGTCAGGATCGGAAAGCACGGTCGCGGGAACCTATTACGGCGAAACTAATTGCGAATCTTTTACAAAAAGCCGGAGCTACACGGTTGCTTACCATCGACTTTCATTCACCTCAGGAACAGGGATTTTTTGACATCCCGGTCGATCACTTGACGGGTATTCCGATTCTTGCCGAATATTTTATGAAAAAACAATTGGAAGATGTTGTAGTGGTCGCTCCCCATAATGGAGTAGTGGTGAAAGCAAGAAAATTAGCCAGCCCATTGAACGCGCCGATTGCCTTAATAGACCGTAGGAACCCTGAATCCAACGTGTCTGAAGTCTTGAACATTATCGGGAATGTAGAAGGGAAAAATGCCATTCTTATTGACGGTTTAGTCGATACCGCTTCGAACATTACGTTATCAGCAAATGCTTTGGTAGAGGCGGGAGCAAAAGCGGTTTATGCCTGCTGTACCCATCCTGTTCTCTCAGGACCGGCAATTAGCAGAATCGAAGCCTCACCGATTAAAGAATTAGTCGTCACAAACACCATTGATCTGCCAAAAGAAAAGCAGATTGATAAAATAACGGTTTTATCGGTTGCCCCATTACTTGCAGAAGCCATTGACCGGATTCACAATGAAAAAGCGGTAAGTCCTTTATTTGAATAGACATTCGTTATGACCAAAAAGGTGTCCCAATCTAAAATGTACCCTTTGTAAAGGACATTTAAAAAAAGGTTAGGCAGTCTTAAGAAGATGATTTCTGTATTGAACAGGGGTCATCTTTTTTAGGT
>NZ_JAVDUQ010000036.1:0-57340 GCF_031456445.1 Neobacillus niacini
ATAGTTGGAACGCCGTATGCGGTGAAAGTCGCTTGTACGGTGTGGACGGGGGGAAAAGGGAGCGATAACTTCAAACCCTTACCTATCTGTATGAACAAAAGGGTCGCTGCAGCCCTTTTTCTTGTTCCACTAACGTGGATTATGCCAAGCTGGGTTTGAGCATTTAGGTACAAAAGGTGGGGTCGCTACAAGCAGAATTTTAAAAAAAGCACTGCCAAAGATTATAAATTCAATTCCTGGTAGTGCTTATTTGTTAAACTAGTATTCTAATGAGACCTTTAATATCTCATCCCCAAATTTTACTTCTAAGTGTTTATCGGTATTGTCTAGTGTTCTAAACCTTAATTGGTTAACAAGTACGTTATCCTTAATGAGGTCCTCAAAATGCTGAATGATCTCTTTACTAAAATCAGTTGCAGAAATAGTAATCCCCACATATTTCTCAACTGGTAAATCAAGTTTTTTACGGGTGTCCTGTATGGCTCTAATTAATTCTCTAACTTGGCCTTCGTTCACTAACTGAGGAGTAAGTTTTAAATCTATTATCACCTTCAATTGTTGATCTCCAGCCATATCGTATCCAGATTGAACTTGGTACTCGACATTTATATGTTCCTTCTTTAATGTTATCGTTTGGGTATTAACGACTATTTGTAGTTGGCCATTTTCTAATAAGGCCTTTGTTAAGTTTTCAGGAATATGGTCTACAAATTCTTTTACTGCGTTTACCAACTTACCGAATGCGGCACCAGCCGTTTTAAAATTCAACTTAACAATAGTTGATTCATAACGTGATAAATCTTCTGTGAAGATAACATTCTTTAGATTTAGCTCATCTTTAATAATATTGGAATAACGGCTTAAATAACGCTCTCCTTCATTACTCCAAACAACAATTTGATTCAAAGGCTGCTTAACCTTTAAGTTGTGAGCATTCCGAATACTGCGACCAAGTTCAACAATTTTCAGGACTGTTTCCATATCTCGTTCTAAGTCTTCATTAATCATTGAATCATCATATTTGGGATAGTCTTGCAGATGGACACTCTGTCTATGGAGCTTTAAATGAATATCTTCAGCTATATACGGTACAAACGGAGCCAAAAGAAGGCTGATTGTACTAAGCACTTCAAAGAGTGTAGAATATGCAGCCTGTTTATCTTCCGAAAGCCCATTAGCCCAAAAACGATTTCTCGACCGTCGCACATACCAGTTACTTAATTCATCCACCAGTGCAGCCAGTACACGGGTTGCCTGGGTAAACTGAAAATGCTCCATGTAATTCTCAACTTTTTTGATTGTACTGTGAAGCCGTGAAAGGATCCACTCATCTAGGGTTGTTCTCTTTCCAGTTTGATTTCTGTCATATACGAAGCCATCTATTTTTGCATACATGGAATAAAACTTACATGTATTATCTAGAGTGTCGATTAACTTTGATTTAGCATCCTGCACTATTTTTTTTGAAAAGCGTTTAGGATTCCAAGGTGAACTATCAACTAAGAAAGCGAAGCGGAGGGCATCAGCACCAAATTCCCTTATAAGCCGGGCAGGATCTAATGCATTGCCTTTACTTTTAGACATTTTTTGACCATGTTCATCAAGTACATGTCCGAGTGACAAAACGTTTTTATAAGGTGCCATTCCAGTGTAAAGTGTTGACACCGCAAGCAAACTGTAAAAAAACCCTCTTGTTTGATCAATACCCTCGATGACAACATCTGCAGGGAATTGTGACTTGAATTTTTCTTTATCTCCAAATGGATAATGATACTGTGCAAATGGCATGGAACCACTGTCAAACCAAACATCAATAACTTCAGATGTTCGTTGCATAACACTTTGACATTGCGGACAAGTGAGCTGGACTTCATCTATATATGGTTTATGCAATTCGATAGTAGAGGGTATCAACGTTCTAGCTAATTTTTGTAGTTCTTCGATACTGCCTGGTGCTTCTTCATGACGACAATTAAAACATACCCAAACGTTTAATGGTGTACCCCAATAGCGATTCCTGCTTATATTCCAATCTAGAAGGTCTTCAAGGAAGTTTCCGAAGCGACCATGTTTGATATGCTCAGGATACCAGTTAACTGCTGCATTGCTAACAAGCATCTTATCCTTTAAAGCCGACATCTTAATGAACCAGCTATCCGTTGCGTAGTAAAGTAGAGGAGAATCGCATCTCCAACAATGAGGGTAGCTGTGCTCATATTTTTCCTTATGAAAAAGCGTGCCGTTATCAGAAAGCATTTTTATAATATCTAGGTCACAGTCCTTCACAAACCTGCCTGAGAGTCCTGTAATTTCTGATGTGTAACATCCTTTTTGATCAACAACATTGATAAAGGATAAACCATTCTGCTGAACGGTTTTGTAGTCATCCTCTCCATAAGCAGGGGCAATATGAACGATTCCAGTTCCGTTTTGTTCAGTGACGTAATCCGCTAAGACTACATGGTGTCCTTTTTCAACTTCTACATAATTGAAGGGTGGGGTATAAGCGATTGCCTCAAAATCACGACCACTATGTTCACTTAGCACGGTTACAGAATTACCAAGTACTTTTTCGACTAATGACTTAGCAACAACGTACACTTCATTCTCTTTTTTTACACGCACATAAGTTAATTCTGGGTTTATGGCGAGTGCTACGTTGGCAGGTAATGTCCAGGGTGTCGTTGTCCAACCTAAGAAGTATTCATTGTTGGCATCGAGACGTTTAAATTTAACCGTCGCCGATAAATCTTTTACATCTTTGTAGCCTTGTGCCACTTCGTGAGAGCTTAAAGTGGTTTGACAACTAGGGCAATAGGGAGATACTCGGTGCCCTTTATACAACAGCCCATCTTTGTGAACTTTACTTAAAATATTCCAAACACTTTCAATGTAATCATTCGTTAAGGTCATATAGGGATGATCCATATCTACCCAATAACCTAATTCTTCTGTAAATGAACGCCATTTTTGCTCGTATGTGAATACACTCTCTTTACATTTTTTGATAAAGGGCTCAATACCATATCGTTCGATCTCTTGTTTACCTGAAATACCCAGCTGTTTTTCTACACCAAGTTCCACTGGAAGCCCATGTGTATCCCATCCGGCCTTTCTTTCAACGAGGAAGCCTTGCATGGTTTTGTACCGTGCGACCACATCTTTAATCGTTCTTCCAAAGGCATGACCGACATGTGGTAATCCATTTGCCGTTGGGGGACCCTCGAAAAAGACAAACGGTTTTTTACCGTTTCTCAATTGAACCGATTTTATAAAGGTATTATTTTCACCCCAATAATTTCGTATTTGTTCTTCACGGTGGACAACGGTTTTTTTACTTTCATTAGAGTTCATATAAATCACTCCTATAAATAATTTTAAAAGCACACAAAAACCCCATCCCAAGTAAGGGACGGGGTTAACCGTGATACCACCCTAATTCTACTGATTCGCTCGAGTAGCACTTAGCAACGTACAATCATACGTGTTCCTTTTAACGGTGGATTTCCGTTTAGGCTTACTTAAATGGTTCAGCCTAACTTCTCAGAGAGGATATTCACGCAACACTCGAACACTGACTTGCACCAAAGTGTCAGCTCTCTGTGGATCAAGACGAAACGCTACTTTTTCTCATCAACGAATTTGTGTGCTTTTATTGGAATTTATTGTAACAAGGGGATAGTGAATTGTCAAACAATTCTTTACGATTTAAGAAAGGTCATTTAATTTTAAATTATGGTAGTTTATTTTTTTTTGAAATTTTCTTCTTAACATATTATCAAGACAGGAGTGCTGCAATAATTCAAAGTAGTTTCTCCTTCCTGTATGCCACTCAATTTTGATTGTTGAAATGATCCTCTTGATTCCCAAAAACTTTCTCCCCTTTTGATTTATCATAAATCGTAAGGCCCGTATTCGGAAACTGGCTGGCATGGTCATGAGCATGACTTTAGCCCCTAAAGTTTTGCGTCACCATTTTTCAATGGTTTTGCCATTGTCGTACGATTTATGGAATATAACATCATTATAGGATAAATTATCTATTTAACAATAGTTCTTTCATACTAAGATTATTGAAGTTTATGATAAAAATGTACCGTAGTGACAATGAACCGATATTACGACAACATTCTTGCATCTTTCTATTAAGAAATCTATATTTTAGAAGGGATTACTCGGCTTCTAATCAAACGTTTGATTGAAAAAATAAGTATCGGAACTTGTCAGTTTGTAGAGGATCAGGTGTATGGTTGACGTGTATTTTACCTCGTTATTCGATAGGAAGCATGCCGTTTGTGTCATTTCTTTGTCCATTATTCGATTAAAATTTAATGAATAGGAACAAACTACCACTTCATTCGAAGGTTGTATATAGTATACTTATACTTGACAATCTACTACATATTGTGATTTGTGGAAATTCTGTGTAAAAAATGACGGTATGAATGAAAAAGCACTAAAACTATTTTGGAAAGGAACTGAAATGAGTTAAATGGAAAGTTCTATTTCACTTTTTAAAAAAAGAAGATTTTTATTAGAAAGATATTTAATGGATAGTCATAGTGCGTATCGAACCATATATGATTTTAATTTAGAAGCTATTATGATATTGGATTTAAATGGTTATTTTGTCCAACTAAATGAATCTTGCGAAAGAATTCTTGGATATTCTTCTAATGAACTCATGGAAATGAAACTTCAAACCCTTACTCCCATTGAAGATTTGGAGAAAGTATATAACACGTTTAATAATGCTATTCAGGGGCATTTTAATCATTTTGACTGTAAAATCATCCATAAAAATGGCCAAAAGATTGATATCAATATTACCTATGCTCCCATCATTGCCAATAATGAAATCTTGGGAATTTATGGAGTGGTTAAGGATATAACAGCTATAAAACAAAAGAATGAGATACATAGGAATGAGACTGAAATTCACCGCTTACTTATTGAGAATAGCCTTGATATCATTATTCGAACCGATTTAGAAGGGAAGCTCCTGTATGCTACTCCTGCTTGTGAACCTATTCTTGGACTGTCCCAAGAAGAATTAATTGGGACTATCCTTTTTGATTTAATCCATAAAGAGGACCAACTGAGAGTATCCCAATATTATCAATCCACGATAAATGGAAAACAAAATGACTCAGGTGAGTATCGGTTAAATAAAAAAGATGGCAGTTTTATTTGGATCGAAGCAAAATGTAAGCCGATAATAGACCCTAAAACTCAATGTGTAAAAGAAGTTATTAGTGTGGTTAGGGATATCACACAGAGGAAACTGGCTGAAGATAAGTTGAATATTCGCGAAGAAAGATATAGGAACCTAGTAGAACAATCGCCTGATGCCGTAATCATAGCCAAAGATAGTAAGATTGTATATATGAATGACACAGGTATTAAGCTTTTTGGGGCTTCGGAAAAGGAAGAACTAATTGGAAAATCCGTGTTCGATTTTCTATTTCCGGAATATGTTGAGATGGTTCATAAACGGATGAAGGATATTAGTAATGGCATGACAGTGGAATTTTCAGAGCGAAAGTTTCATAGATTAGATGGGAATGTGTTGGAAGCAGAAGTAACGGGAATCCCAACGATTTTTCAAAATGAAACAGCTGTACATTTAATTGTTCGAGATATCGCGGAGAGAAAACGAACACAAGAGCTTCTTTTGAATTCAGAAAAGCTATCCGTAGCCGGGCAGCTTGCCGCTGGTATTGCACACGAAGTTCGTAATCCATTAACAGCTATCAAAGGATTTCTTCAACTAATGGATTCTGAAGAGAATTATAATCAAAGTTATTTTAAGATTATTGGTTCAGAAATTAAT
This sequence comes from Neobacillus niacini, assembly GCF_031456445.1. Classification (GTDB taxonomy): domain Bacteria; phylum Bacillota; class Bacilli; order Bacillales; family Cytobacillaceae; genus Neobacillus; species Neobacillus niacini_I. Next base: position 5,834 of record NZ_JAVDUQ010000036.1, read on the forward strand.
AGAATTGAACTTATTTTATCTGAACTATTGACCCTTGCCAAACCACAAGATATGAAAGTGAAAGAAAACAACTTAAAGCAATTACTTGAACATGTAAAGTCACTGATCGATACTCAAGCGATTATGAAAAATATTGAAGTTGAAATTGTATTCCAATCAAAAGTGGATACGATTATTTGTGATGAAAATCAGTTAAAACAGGTATTTATTAATATATTGAAAAATAGTATTGAAGCGATGCCGAATGGTGGAAACATCACGATTACTGTTGAAGAGTGCTGTACGAAAAAAATTAGGTTATTGTTTAAAGACACGGGTGAAGGGATCCCACCCCATATTATCAAAAGGATTGGTGAGCCCTTTATTAGTACAAAGGAAAAGGGTACAGGCTTAGGATTAATGATTTCTAAACAAATTATCGAGAATCATAAAGGGAATTTACATTTTTGGAATACCGAAAGCGGTACGAACATTGAAGTGATATTGCCTATAAATGGAATGTAAAGGAAAAGACAATCAAAATGTCTATTATTTTGATTGTCTTTTTTTATTTGTTTTCCCTTTTAGATGTAAATGTAGTTCATGCGGGCAATGAAACGCCATTTGTGTAATTCATAAATTTTAATAAATGAACTAAAATATTCCCTTTCTTAAAAAATGATTTACAATCAATCAAATTGCTGGTAGTATTTATTTAAATAAATAATTCAAAAAATTTGGTTATTTATACTTTCGAAACAGAAAATATTAAAACTAAAAAAGGAGAGGTGTAGAAAGTGCAAGCAACTGATTACCAATTAAAACCAAAAGTAAAAGAATTCTTGGAAGGATTTATAGGTCTTTATATTAATGGGGAATACGTACCAGCGGTTAACGGGAAAACATTCGATTGTCTGAACCCTGCTACTGAAGAAGTCATTGCACAAGTCAGCGAAGCACAAACGGAAGATATTGATCTTGCCGTCCGGGCTGCAAGAAAAGCATTTGATGAAGGTGAATGGCCGGAAATGGAAGCGGCTACACGTTCGCATCTTCTTTATAAATTCGCAGACCTTTTGGAAGAAAACCGTGAAGAGCTTGCCCAACTCGAGGCTCTTGATAACGGTAAGCCCTATAAAGTTGCATTAACAGATGATGTTGATGGATCCATCCAACATTTCAGATATTATTCGGGTTTTGCAACGAAGATTCAAGGAAAAACGACACAAGTATCACCGGAATATGTGAACTATACGGTGCATGAACCTGTCGGCGTTGTAGGCCAAATTATTCCATGGAACTTTCCTCTTTTGATGGCTGCTTGGAAGCTGGGATCGGCTCTCGCTGTTGGATGTACGGTTGTGATTAAACCAGCAAGTGAAACACCGCTTTCTCTCCTTTATATAGCAAAACTGTTCAAAGAAGCTGGTTTTCCAGACGGCGTTGTGAACATCACCCCTGGCTCCGGTCGCGTTGCTGGTGAAGCCATTATCACCCATAGGATGGTGGACAAAGTGTCGTTCACTGGATCAACAGGTGTCGGAAAAGAAGTCATGAAGAAAGCTGCAGATCAAATCAAAGGAGTCACGCTCGAACTAGGTGGTAAATCACCTGCCATTATCCTCGAGGACGCCAACCTGGAAGAAGCCATTGAAGGGGCATTACATGGTACGATGTATAACCATGGACAAAACTGCAGTGCTTGTACACGCATCTACGTTCATCGTAAACATTACGATCAGGTAGTAAAAGTATTGGCAGAACGTGTAAACAGGTTAAAACTGGGCCCAGGAATGGATCCGGAAACAGATATGGGCCCACTCGTCTCAGCAAAACAGCAGCAAACGGTCCTTGGCTACATCAAGCAAGGAATAAGAGAAGGTGCACGTCTTGTTGCTGGAGGAGAAAAAACATTTGATAAAGGCTATTTTGTTGAACCAACGATTTTTGCGGATGTAAAAGATGACATGACGATTGCACGTGAAGAAATCTTTGGTCCAGTCATGTCGGTTTTCGTTTTTGATACGGTTGAAGAAGTCATTAAAAGAGCAAATGACAGCGATTATGGTTTGGCAGCGAGTGTTTGGACGGAAAATATAAAAACTGGCCATTATATTGCTCGTAAACTACAAGCGGGGACAGTTTGGCTTAATGACGTTGGTCTAGAGTGGGAAACAATGCCATTCGGCGGATACAAACAATCTGGTATCGGACGTGAAATGGGCGGAGAGTATGGCTTAGAGAACTACACGGAAGTGAAAAGTGTATATGTGAATATTAAACAAAAGTAGACCGGAAAATTTTATAATCATGCAATATGAAAATAAATATTCCCTTTTTAAAAAAATGATTTACAATAATTCGTTTTCCTGATACTATCTATTTGAAAGATAATTCAGAATATTGCTTAATTAAATATTTCAGAAAATAGCGAATCTTTTTATTAAGTTGTTTGTAGAAATTCCATTTTAATTCACATTTTTGAGGAGGATAAATATGTTTAAACCTTTTGGAATGATTCCAGCTTTACCGACACCGATGAAAGAGGATAACAGTATCGACTATAAGGGGATTGAACAGCTAATTGAACATTTAATAGATGGAGGAATGCACTGTCTTTTAGTGGGAGGAAGTACGGGAGAATACTCGCTCATGAGCATGGAAGAACGAAAAGCAGTCATTAAATTTGTGTGTGAAACATCAAACGGTAGAATCCCTGTTATGGCGGGTACAGGATGTCATCGAACAGAAGATACCATTGAACTTACGGGGTACGCAGCTGAAGCTGGTGCAGATTGTGCCTTGGTCATTAATCCTTATTATATGACAACGAGTAGACAAGGAATTATTGATCATTACAAGGCAGTAGCAGAAAACTCTAGCATCGGAATTGTTATCTATCATTATCCAGATGCTACGGGCGTTGAACTTGATCCAGAACTAATCTATGAAATAAGTCAAATTGATGGAATTGTCGGTATTAAAAATACTGCTGATGGAATCCATACTTCTAAACTCATTGCATTGACAAAAGACAATCCAAACTTCGCGGTACTTACTGGATTTGAGCATTTAATCTTACCGACATTAGCATTAGGGGGACATGGTGCTGTTGGAGTAGTCCATAACTTGGCTCCGAAAAAAATAGCAAAACTATATGATTTAATCGTAAATGAAAACAACTTGAAAGAAGCGACGAAATTAAATCAGGAACTGCTAGATTTATATAATGCGATTGAAGAAGAAACGATTCCAGGAACATTAAAGGCAGGCTTGGAAGTGCTGGGATTTTCAGGAGGACCAAGCAGATTGCCACTAGTGCCTGCTTCCGAACAGTTCAAATCAAAGATTGAAACCATATTAAATGAATTAGGGGAATTAAGAGTGAAACAACATTAATTGAACCTGAGTGAATGATAAATACACACGAGATAGGAGGAAATCCAATGAAAGATGTAATTATCATAGGCGGTGGACTTGCTGGTTTGTCTGCTGCCTGGCAGCTTAAACACCATGATATTTTACTTTTAGAATCCGATGATCGTATTGGTGGGCGTGTACGGTCTGAACGCCGAGGAGATTATTGGTTAAATTGGGGCGGACATCTATATGCTGGACCTGGTTCAGCTACAGACGAATTATTTAAATCCGTAGGAATCACGGCATTACCTGTACCTGGAATTTTAACAGCCATGTCTTTGAATGGGAAGTTGCTTTTAGATGGTCCGGTTGAACTGTATCCATTTAGGGCCCCTATGTCGTGGAAATCTAGATTTGCTATGATACGTGCAGGTGCTAAAGTGCGGGCAGCCGTTATCAGGTATGGCAAAATGGCAAAAAAACGTCCGGGAGAGGACTATAGAGTTCAGCAACAGCGAATTTTAGAATTTATGGATGATCGAACTTTTGCCGAATTTACTGGTAAATTACCACCAGATGCAGATGCCATCTTTAGACCTACCGTTAGCCGTTCGACTGGTAGTCCTGAGACCATGACTGCAGGATCAGGTGTAGGATATTTCCACACTGTATGGAACAAAGATGATGGGTTAGGGAGAAATATTGTTGGGGGACCATCAACGCTTACGAACACGATTGCAACAACATTAGGCGAACGGGTTCAACTAAATGCAAACGTTTCAGAAGTTCTTCAGAAAGAAGACCGTGTTGTCGTAACCTATACTCAAGATGGCGTGAAACATGTGGTGGAAGCACGTTATGCAGTACTCGCGACTCCTGCCACCATTACAAAAAAAATAGCGAGAAACATTGACCCAGAAATCACAAACGCTCTTGGTCAGGTTCAATATGGTCCACATGTTAGTGCAGCATTTTTAACAAATGAAACAGGACCTCAAGTTTGGGATAATGTATATTCGTTTGCTACGCCTAAACGATCATTTGACATTATTCTTCATCAATCGAATCTAGTCCGTTCTTGGGAAACGGAGAGGAAACAAGGAAGTAGCTTTATGACCTTTTCACCGGGGGAAAGTGGACGTCGGCTAATGGATAAATCGGATGATGAAATTATTCAAATGAAATTGAAGGATTTAAATGAAATTTTTCCTGGATTTAGTAATCATGTAGTGGAGGCTCACGTCATGAAATTTCCATTCGGATCCGCTTATATTTTCCCAGGTCGTGCAGAACTACAGCCAATTTTAACAAAATCTGCGGGTCGATTGTTCTTAGCAGGTGATTATTTAGGCTCTAAATATACTGAAACAGCCATTCAGACAGGATTCACTGCAGCACAAAATATTAATAGCTTACTGGAATTCAGGCTTCATGAATCTCAAAAAGAAAAGAAATTTAAGGCTGTGTCTGGGGATCAATGACAAAAATGCAAGCGTTTACTTTACACTTTTCAGAACGGATGACTTGAAATAAAAAATTATTTCAATAACAGGAGGAATTTCATGAGTAAAGTCCGCACGATGGAAGAAATGCCTTTAAGTGGATTCCATTATAAAATGTTTACCTATTCCAGTGGGAGTGCATTCCTCGATGGGTATATTATCGGAATTATTGCCGTAGCCCTTTATGTCATGCAGAAACAATTCGATATGTCCGTAACCATGGTGGGTCTGCTTGGAACGGCTACTCTTGCGGGAATGTTCTTTGGTGGAATAATAGGAGGCTATCTTACAGACCTTATTGGCCGGAAGAAGATGTTTCTCATCGATATGCTTGTCATGCTTGTTGTGTCAATCCTTCAGTTTTTTATCAACGATCCTATACAATTGGTTATTTTACGATTTATTTTAGGTATTGCAGTAGGGGCAGATTACCCGATTGCAGGAGCCTTGATGGCGGAATTTTCACCGAAAAAAAATCGTGGTGCCTTGCTTGGAGGAATTAATTCACTTTGGTATATCGGTTACGCCAGTTCTTTTTTGGTCGGATACTTTATGCTGTCCATCGGTGACACAAGTTGGAGATGGATGCTTTCAAGCAGTGCTATCCCAGTACTTCTTTTGCTTATCGCACGTTTAAATATGCCAGAATCCCCTCGTTGGCTTGCCAACAATGGCAGGGAAAAAGAAGCAAACGCTATTATTCAGAAAATATTCGGGGATCATGTCGTTATGTCGGCTGAACCAGAGACTAAGGTGAAAACTACTTTTCTCGATATATTTCGAAATGGTAATGGGAAATGGACCATTTTCGTGTCGGTTTTCTGGTCCCTTCAAGTCATACCCACTTTTGGAATCGGAACCTATACCCCTGAGATCCTTGCACAATTTGGTTTTGCTAATGGAACGAAGGAATTCCTAGGATCCGCGATCATGAATATGTTCTATCTTGTAGGCTTGGTCCCTTTTCTTTATTTGGTTGAAAAATGGGGAAGAAGGCCGACACTTATTTGGCCATTTTTTATATCTTCCATCTCTTTATTCATATTGGGAGCATTCTCAGGATCGAATATGTCATTTATTTTCATCCTGGTTCTCTTTATTATCTATGGAATTTTTAATAATGCGATGGGAATGCATGAATGGATTTATCCGAATGAGCTTTTCCCAACCCATATTCGGGGTACGGCAGTGGGCTTTTCCACAGGCGTAAGCCGTGCTGCTTCTTCCGTTGGTACATTTCTCTTCCCGGTCATTTTGACGAATTATGGATTGTCAGTAACATTGTATATTTGTGGGGCGTTGTTTTTCATTGGATTCTTACTCTCTTTATTCATGGCTCCTGAAACAAAAAATATGAGTTTAATAGAATCCAGTTCTATAAACAAAGGAGCTGCACTAAGGACGGAAAGCATCGCAGCGAGGAAAAACGGTTAAATAGAATCTTTGTCGAATTGAATTCTAGGGGGATTTGACCCGGTTAGTGGAAAAGTGATTAATCGGCGTCATTCCCTTTTTTTAAAAATTTTGCCATGCCTTGTGGAAAGGGGGCCAACGATGCTACATTTAAAGATGAGGTGAAGGAATATGGAAAAACGGTCGAGTCTAAGAGTTTACATCCTTACAATTGCCGGTGCGGTATGTTGGGGACTTATTGGTTTATTTATTGCTCCATTGTATGCTCACGGCTTCACGGCGTGGGATGTAGTTGCTATTCGGGGTATTTTTACCTTTGTTATCTTAATTATAATTATGGCAGCGTTTTATCGTGATCAGTTACGTACCAGATTAAAAGATCATATTTTTTTCGCTGGTGCGGGAATTTTTAGTATCGCCTTCTTTAATTTTTTTTATTTTGAAGTTTTTTCTCAATCGAGTTTATCTCTTGCCGTAACCCTTTTATATACAGGTCCACTGTTTGTAACGATCCTATCTCGGTTCTTTTTTAAGGAGCCCTTGACCATTCGTAAAGGCTTTGCACTTGCTCTTGCTATTACGGGTTGTGCATTTGTTGTAGGTATACTGCCCTTCGGCCAAGAAGGGATACCGATGAAAACCTTGTTAATGGGAATTCTATCTGGATTTTGTTATGCTTTGTTCAGTATTTTCAGTAAACCTGTAACCAAACGGTATTCTGCCTTGACCATTACAACGTACACATTTCTTTATACGAGTATTTTCATGTTATTGACAAGTGACATCATAAGAAAGACTGATCAATTTAAACATGTAGATGTATGGATGTCTGCAGTATTGTTAGCGTTAGTTTCAACGGTTGCAGCTTTTGTTTTGTATACTTCAGGACTAAAACATTTAGAAGCTAGTAAGGCTTCCATTTTAGCAACGATTGAACCAATCGTTGCAGTATTAACTGGAGTATTTTTTCTTGGAGAACACCTAAGGGGGTGGCAGGTGTTAGGGATCGCATTGGTTTTGTATTCAGCCATTCTTGTCGCAAGTGGAAGGAGGAAAGCACAACATGACATTGTTAGAGGAGGAAAAAAGTGTATATGATGTTTTAGAACAACTAAACATATCCTTTAAAGAGTATGAGCATGTACCTGTTTTCACCGTCGAAGAAATACGTAATTTGGAAATCACGATTCCCGGAGCACATACTAAAAATTTATTTTTAAGAAATCGAAAGGGAGATAAACATTTTTTAGTGATTGTATCAGAAGATAAGGGGGTAGATTTGAAAAGTTTATCGAAGCTTATTGAAAGCACTCCGTTGAGCTTTGGTTCTCCGGAAAGACTGAATAAATATTTAAGCGTTTACCCTGGAGCAGTCGGCGCTTTCGGATTAATAAATGATACGGATAACCATGTGCAGGTTGTAGTTGACGATGATTTACTTGATAAAGACACCATTAACTTTCATCCAAATGTAAACACAGCGACAGTCAACCTTTCAGTCCAAGACTTTAGAAGATACCTTGATTCGATCCATAATCCTGTTTCCATCATAAAAATTTCGTCGTCATAATTTTGAACATGATGATAAAGTGATGAAATCAAATGATTACAATACGAACGGACGCCATTTAGAAGGCGTCCTTTTTGAATTGGGTCATTTTCTCGAATATGAGATATAATGGACGTAAAGAGGGTCCATTTTGACGGATAATCAAAGGTGAAAAGGGGATTTAAATGAGTTTAGATAATCCAAAAACAACCATTAATAAAATAGTTGATATTAAAGACTCTTTACCGAAAAAACAAAGACAATTATGCGATTATATTCTAAAAAATTTTCAGTCAATAGGATTGATAACAGTTAAAGAGCTTTCTGATAACGCCAAAGTTGGAATTTCAACTGTGATGCGTACGATAAATGCCTTAGGGTATGAGAATTTTAATGACCTACGAAAAGATATCTACGATGAATCGCTTCCCACCGACTCAGTTTGGACATTGAAGAAGTCTATTACAGAAATTCAAAAAGAAGGAGGGAAAGCTCCAACTTTAGTACAAGTCTGGAAAGAATCCGTTCATTTATTAAACAAATCATTAGACTCTCAATTAATGGAAAATTTCGAAATTGTAATTGGTATCATTGAAAAAGCAAGTTATATCAATATTTTAGGTACTCGACCGTACAAAGCAACTGCATTATATTTTGAACAATTGCTTGGAGAATTCTATTCTAAAATAAGACAATTAAGCAATGATACGGAAGTAATTTATGATCGGATTTTACAATTTGAAAAGGATGAAATTTTAGTGGTTTTTGCCTTCGAACCCTACACGAATCGAATTATCGAAGCCGTTAAGCTAGCCCATGAGCTAGGCAATAAAATTATATTGATAACAGACTATATCTCCTGTCCAATTATTTCATATGCGTTTGCAACGCTGAAAGTAGAAGTGAGTAAAGAACAATTTTCAGTCGTACCTACTATTGCGTTGATCGAGGCATTGGTAATTGAAATTGGTAAACGGTCATCAGAAGAATCGATTAAAAAGTTGAAAAGACTTGAAAAAACACTTAGAGAAAAGAATGAAATCTTTTTTTATTAAAACTAAAGAACAACGGACATGCTTTTTAATAAGGCGATAATCTTTGGGTATACCTTCTGACAGAGAAAATAAAAAAGTGCGAGGTATCTTCCTTGGTGAAAGGTACCTCGCACTCTTAACTATTAAGTTGTATACATAAAAATACGAACCGGCATAACTAATTATTAACAAATCCCTCTATTTACCTAACAAAAAAATAACTGATTAATGTGAAATATGTATAAATTTTCACAATCAAGTATGTTACAATAGGTACAACCAGAAACAGCCATACTCATTCAACTTTTGTTTATATATTCTTTTTATATGGGAAAGGATTGATAATTTTTGAGTTTAACAACCAGAAAAATTAGAAAAATTCTAGTTGCAAACCGCGGAGAAATTGCGATTCGTATCTTCCGTGCATGTACCGAGTTAGACATTCGAACCGTTGCCATTTACTCAAAAGAGGATAGCGGCTCTTTCCATCGGTATAAAGCAGATGAAGCCTATCTAGTGGGAGAAGGAAAAAAGCCAATTGAAGCTTACCTCGACATCGAAGGAATTATCGAAATTGCAAAGGCCCATGAAGTGGACGCCATCCATCCAGGCTATGGATTTTTGTCAGAAAATCTCGAATTTGCAAAACGTTGCGAGGATGAAGGGATTATTTTTATTGGACCAAAATCAAGACATTTAGAGATGTTCGGGGATAAAGTGAAGGCCCGCCACCAAGCGATTCAGGCCAATATTCCCGTTATTCCTGGAACTGATGGACCGATTGAAAGCCTCGAAGAAGCGAAAACCTTTGGGCAAAAACATGGATATCCGCTCATGATTAAGGCAGCTCTTGGCGGAGGCGGCCGTGGAATGCGGATTGTACGAGGTGAAGACAGTTTAGAAGAATCATATGACCGCGCAAAATCGGAAGCAAAAGCGGCATTCGGAAACGATGAGGTCTATATTGAAAAGTTTGTGGAAAATCCTAAACATATTGAGGTACAGATTTTAGGTGACCATGATGGAAACATCGTCCATTTATATGAACGTGATTGTTCCGTGCAACGCCGCCACCAAAAAGTCGTGGAAGTAGCACCAAGCCTTTCCGTGCCTGAAAACTTGCGCCAGTCTATTTGTGAAGCGGCGGTTCATTTAATGAAAAACGTTTCCTATCTAAATGCCGGAACCGTAGAGTTCCTCGTTACGGATGATGAATTCTTTTTTATTGAAGTAAACCCGCGGGTACAGGTTGAACATACGATCACAGAAATGATTACCGGTATTGATATTGTTCAGTCCCAAATCTTAATTGCGGACGGTTATTCTCTTCATAGTCATGAAGTGGGAATTCCAAAGCAAGAAGAGATCCAGGTGCACGGTTTTGCGATTCAATCACGGGTTACAACAGAAGATCCGTTGAATAATTTTATGCCGGATACAGGAAGAATTATGGCCTACCGTTCAGGTGGAGGGTTCGGGGTACGTTTGGATGCAGGGAACGGATTCCAGGGATCCGTCATTACCCCTTATTATGATTCCCTTCTTGTAAAAGTAACAACATGGGCTTTAACCTTTGATCAGGCTGCGGCGAAAATGGTTCGAAACTTAAAAGAGTTCAGGATCCGCGGCATCAGGACGAATATTCCGTTCCTTGAAAAAGTAGTAAAACACGAGAAATTCCTAAAAGGGGAATATAATACATCCTTTATCGATTCCACACCGGAGCTATTTGTTTTCCCTACTTCCAAAGACCGCGGGACGAAAATGCTCACCTATATTGGAAACGTTACGGTAAATGGATTTCCGGGAGTGGCTAAAAAGGACAAGCCTCTATTTGAAAAACCAAGAGTACCGAAGATTCATCCATTAGAACCAATTCCAAACGGAACCAAACAAATTCTGGATGAAAAGGGTCCGGAGGGTGTCGTAAATTGGATTAAAGAACAACAGGAAGTATTATTGACCGATACCACTTTCCGTGATGCCCATCAATCCTTGTTAGCCACTCGTGTGCGTACAAATGACTTGATGCACATTGCTGAGCCGACTGCCCGTTTACTTCCTCATTTATTTTCTGTTGAAATGTGGGGCGGCGCAACATTTGATGTGTCCTACCGCTTTTTAAAAGAGAATCCATGGGACCGTTTATTAAAGCTGCGGCAAGCCATGCCGAATACGCTGTTCCAAATGCTTCTTCGTGCATCCAATGCGGTCGGTTATAAGAATTATCCAGACAATGTGATCAAGGAATTTGTTAAAAAGTCTGCTGAGGCTGGAATTGATGTCTTCCGTATTTTTGACAGTCTCAATTGGGTAAAAGGGATGGAGCTGGCGATTGATTCTGTAAGGGATAATGGAAAAATTGCCGAGGCAGCCATGTGCTATACGGGAGATATTTTGGATCCGTCCAGAAGAAAATATGATTTACATTATTATAAAAATCTGGCAAAAGAGCTGGAACAATCAGGCGCGCATATTTTAGGAATTAAGGATATGGCTGGGTTGTTAAAACCGCAAGCAGCCTATGACTTGATTTCCGCTTTAAAGGAAACGGTTGACATTCCGATCCATTTACACACCCACGATACAAGCGGCAATGGCCTATTTATGTATGCAAAGGCCATTGAAGCAGGTGTTGATATTGTGGATGTTGCGGCAAGCTCCATGGCTGGATTAACCTCACAGCCAAGTGCAAATTCTCTCCATTATGCATTAGAAGGGCATAACCGGAGACCAAAGATGGACATCCAGGGATTGGAGCAAATTTCTCACTATTGGGAAGATGTTCGCAAATATTATACTGATTTTGAGAGCGGCATGAATGCTCCTCATACCGAAGTATATGTTCACGAAATGCCGGGCGGCCAGTATAGTAATCTGCAGCAACAAGCAAAAGCAGTAGGACTCGGGGACAAATGGGATCAGGTAAAAGAGATGTATTCCCGTGTGAACCAATTGTTTGGCGATATTGTCAAAGTAACCCCATCGTCAAAAGTGGTTGGAGATATGGCTCTTTATATGGTACAAAATAATTTGACAGAAGAAGATATTTTTGAGCGCGGTGAAATACTTGATTTTCCGGACTCGGTGATTGAATTATTTGAAGGCTACCTTGGCCAGCCTCATGGAGGATTTCCTAAAGAGCTGCAACGTATTATTTTAAAAGGAAAAGAACCAATCACTGTTCGTCCTGGAGAACTATTAGAGCCAGTGGATTTTCAGGAAATTAAAGAGACGCTGTATGGGTTATTAAATCGTCCTGTGACAAGCCATGATGTGATGGCCTATGCCTTATATCCAAAAGTGTTCAAGGAATACCATCAAACCGTCGAGAAATATGGAGATATTTCCGTTCTTGATACACCAACCTTCTTATACGGAATGCGTCTAGGAGAGCAAATTGAGGTAGAGATTGAAAAAGGGAAAACCCTTATTGTTAAACTCGTTTCCATTAGTGAGGCGAAAGCAGACGGAACGCGGGTTCTCTATTTTGAATTAAATGGTCAGACGCGTGAAGTTCTGATTAAAGACGAGAATATTAAAACGACAGTTCAAGCAAGATTGAAGGCCGCTCCCGGTAATCCAAGCCATATCGGAGCAACCATGCCGGGCACCGTCTTGAAGCTTCTTGTGGAAAAAGGACAAACGGTATCAAAAGGGGATCATCTTATGATCACAGAGGCCATGAAAATGGAGACAACCGTTCAGGCTCCATTTAGTGGTACGATTAAAGAGATTTATATCAATAATGGCGATATCATTGAGCCTGGTGATTTGTTGATTGAATTATCGAATTAAATAATGGGGTGTGGAAAAAGTCCCTAAAATAAAGAAGCTGGTGAAAGACGTTTCGTTTTTCTCCAGCTTTTTGTTCGTATTGTTTCAAGCAGAACAGCCAGGAGCCTCCTGGCTAAATATTTTTCATTCAAGAAATATCTCTTAATATATTTTTATTAGAATTATGCTTCATATGAAGATTTAGTAAGTGATCTAACTCTTGGCTGCATCTTAAAGTTTCATAGCTATTCATACCAGTGCTATTGGCGAGATTAACCATTTTCTCTTTCAATACGTCTATTTGGTTTAACAGTAATAATTCAAACAATTCATTATTCATGATAGGTGAATACTCCTAGTAAGTATTATTTATAAAAAGGCGCACAAAGACTATTATAGGGAAAATGTCTCGTATTAGAATAGATTCGACAAAAATTGTCAAAAAGAGACAAGTAGGCTAGTAGAGGAAAGAGGAGAGGTTATTTCCTATTTATTTCACCAATCCAATAATGGAAAGGGAGATGAACGATACGGGACTATTGTACCGGATGTGTATCGTGGAATGCGAGGTCAGCATCCACTCGGCTGAAGGGGCCGTATTCCAATTGTTCATCCAGCTCTTCCTTTTTCCTATATAAAAAATCTCCTCAACTTGAAGCCGAAGAGATTTTTTTCATTCGTTTAAAATTTTTTGAAGGAAGTGCCCGAGTTATTTAAAGGTGGAACCCCCTCCATTTATAAATGGATGGGTGAGGGTCAGTGCTTTTTTAATTTTCATAGACTAGTCCTTCTTTCCTTCCATTTAGTAAATACAAGTTTTTTTGTTCCGATATAATTCAGACCCATGCATACGGCTGTGACGAGTAACTTACTAATCCATAATGAAAGCCCCAAATGCTTATAAAACAGAGTTAATAAACATGAAGTCATCACCAAGGTAATCAGATTCACTCCAATAAACGTGATGAATTCACGCTTCCTTCCTTTTCCTTTTTGTTCAAATGTCCATTTCCGATTCATGATATAGCTGTTTAAAACCCCGGCACTGTAGGAAATACATTGAGCCAGGATGTAGTTCACGTTGAACCAAGTCAAGATGGCATAGACGATAAAATCAATTGAGGTGTTGACGACACCCACAAGGGCAAATTTGATGAATGACAGCCATTTCCTCATCATCGGTACATCATTTTCTTTTCTGATTCCTTCTGATAGATATCTTGAACGATATAGAGTGGGCGGTGTTTCGATTCGTCATAGATTCGGCCAATATATTCGCCCGTGATTCCGAGAATAAATAAAATAAACCCATTAAAAAGCAACTGAATCACAATAATAGAGGACCAACCCGTGATGGTAGTGTTGGTAAATATTTTTAAATAAAGGACGACGAACAAATAGAAAAATCCAATAAGGGATAACACTCCGCCAGCATAGCTTGCTAATTTTAATGGTTTATAGGAAAAAGATGTAATGCCATCCATCGACAATTTCAACATTTTTTTGAGCGGGTATTTGGATTCACCGGCTAAACGCTCGTCCCGTTCATACTCAACGGCGATTTGTTTAAAGCCAACCCAGCTCACTAACCCGCGTACGAATCGATTTTTTTCTTGCAGGTTATTCATTTGATCACATACTTTACGGTCCAATAAACGAAAATCTCCGGTATCCAGCGGAATATCAATATCCGTCATCGAATGTAAAAAGCGGTAAAACAGCTTAGCGGTGTATTTTTTAAAAAGTGTTTCTCCTTTACGCTTCGTCCGTTTGGCATACACCACATCGTATCCTTGTTTCCATTTTTCAATCATCTCCAAAATAAGTTCGGGCGGGTCCTGCAGGTCGGCATCAATTACGACAACGGCCCGCCCTTTTGAATAATCCATTCCTGCCGTGATGGCAATTTGGTGGCCGAAATTTCGTGAAAAATCCAGTAAAATAACAGCGGGGTCTCTTTCGCTGAATTCTTTTATGATGTCGGCTGTTTGATCGCGGCTGCCGTCGTTCACAAAGAGAAGCTCATAAGATTCTCCCGTCGATCTCATCACTTCAGTTAATCGACGGTAGGTTTCGTGAATGACTGCTTCTTCGTTGTAAACTGGCACGACAATTGAATATTGAACAGGTTGACTCATTTCTGTCACTCCTTCATTAAACATCTCATTGATTATGGATTCATTATGGGCCAGCAACCTGAAATCAGCTTTAAGATAAGCTGAAGGTTTCCTGAAATTAGGGGAGATGTCGCATAACAGGTTCCGATTAGAGGGAAATGACAATAGAAAGAAAAAAACCGACTTAAGGGTCGGCTTTTTCTAGATAATGTAATATGTAAAATTACCTTTAGATCGAATTTTCGCAATAGGTAGCCAGCACTTGTCCTTTTAGGAAGATCTCTGACTATAATTAGGTTTACTAGTTATTTTTAATAAAATATGACGAATGATAAATCCAACTCCTAATCCAGGAAAAAGAGACATCATCGGAAGCCAAATTGGCCCAAAAAATATGCCGAAAATTTCATTTGGTGAGTACATAAGACCAATAGTGACAAAATAGGCTCCAAAAGCAAATGGGACAAACGATAACCGGGGATTTTCTCCTTCTGCAAATTTATAAGCATCATACATGGCATACATATAAACACAAGGGTAAAACATAAGCCATTGGTGATCCACCACGTTTGCTGCTTCGTTTATTTTTCCAAGAAAACTAAGCATAATAGCCTGGTTAAATAAACTATTAACATTAATAATGAATTCCAAAACGATAAACAATATCCCTTTAATTAGGTGACCATTTAACAGTTGACCGAAGCCTGGAAAAGCGATACTCCAGAGTACAGCTTCTAACTTATATGTTTTCTTCATACAATCAACCTTTAATTTTCGGTTATATTTTGCTTACCTTTAAACCTATCCACTATTTTTAATAAACCAACTAACCCTCTAATCGTAAATAAAGTAAAGCTAACACTGGCAAATGTATGGAAGGGTGACCATTTATTCCATTTAAATAATCTGGTGTTCTTTTCCATAAACCATTGACCAATACTCATAGGAACACTAAAAATTAAACTTTTAAGTAATATTTTTAAAAATTTATCGTTGTATGAGATCTTAGCCCATATAACACTTAAAAGGGGGAAAAATAACATGTCATAAATAATATTTGTTTTAAAAATTTTTGGAATAGGACGAACTGGATATTCAATTTTTTTTGTTCCAACAACGTAAGCATCAATAAGAGTTGCTAGTACCCCTTTTGAGAAAAAAATGACGAGATTTTCTCTCATTTTTGTACCTTTAAATAAAAATGGCAAAGATGCGATACATAGGGATAATAGTAGGTTTAACAACTTTCTCTCCACTTTTTAACATCCTCTCAATTCTGTAATGGTTGTTTACCGCTTAAATGAATTTTTTAACTGTTTATGTAATGAATCCGTCTAGTCTCCAATTTTTTAGAGGTAGGAAGAGTAGATAGAAGTTTTACAACCTATAATTTCCGATTAACTTTTCTTTCGGTTTAGAATTTTATTGGTTCCAGTTTAGAAAAAATAAAATCCATAATGATAATGTTGCCTTTTCAATAATTTTCAATCCATCTGTATTTTTCCTTTTTTTTAATATTGTTATTTGTTTTAGTATCGAAACGGAAGTCTTGACAACAGCTATTGTTTTCCTGTTAGAAGTATGCTAATAAAGGTGTTAATTCCACAAAGACGAAGAGGATAAAACCTTTGCGATTTTATCCTCCGATTGTACTGCTAAATATAATGTTTGCACCTCATAACGGAACCCGTTAGAATGTAAACCCTTTTTTTATCCATTTACAGCTGCAAGCTTTTTCTTACTGAAAAAAAGTAGTCCCCCGAAGAGGATGATGGGGGCGATATTCACAGCTGCCAAAATCGTTCCCTGAAAGTCCGTACCACTCCATAAACCGTGTAGCGTTACGAGTATATAGAGAATAGGATTTAGCCCATGCAATTTGCAACCCCTCCCATTCGCAAATAAAACCCTTTAATTCGCAAATAAACCCTTTCAATTTGCAAATAAACCCTTTCAATTCGCGGATAAAAGGGCTAGATTTGTAAAAAAAGATTTCAATGCGCTAAAAATTTGCAATTTTTCATTTACAGAAGCCTTTCTTAGCGTAAATACCCAGTTAAAAACAACCATATTTACGAAAAACAGCTCAAAAAAAGCAAAAGAAAAAGGATTGAGCCCTGTATATACAGAGTTCAATCCTCATTGTCCAACTTTTAGGGTGGGAGTTTCCATTGAATCTCACATTGCTGTTGTTTCGAAGCCAATAATTGCTTGATCCATTTCGTTATTTAGATTTTGGTTGTGTCAAATCATAGACAGTGACTCCATCGACTGTGGTTGATTTAAAATTGTTCTGAACCCAACTGCTAATCTCAGAATTCGAACCACTGCCCATTGGACCTCTTTGGAAGTTAGTTTCAGAAGTAGTTCCATTTTTATCATCATTATTATTATCATTGGCAATTTTACCGATCATACCGCCTCTGCCACCGTTAATATAATAATGAATCTTTCCTTCACTCACATATTGTTTAAACTGGGCAAGTGTAGGGCTTGGGTCACTACCGTTAAAGCCCCCGATGTCCATGATTGGCTTATCCGTTGCAAGCTGATATGGAGCCGAAGACTGTGAACCTACCGTTGCAGCAACCCAGGTGTATTTCGAGGCATCCTTTTTCAACAATTTAACGATATTCTTGCCAGGTGTGGCGTTGTCATTAAAGACGCCCTGTTTGAAGTTTCCGGATCCTCCTGCGGATGAATTTGCCCCAGGCGGCATTTGACCGTTCAAGCCGGAGTTCCCGGATTGTCCTGATGACGAATTCGTTGAATTGTTTCCAGGCGGCATTTGCCCCCCGAAGCTGGAGTTCCCAGATTGCCCTGTGGTCGAATTGGATGAATTGCTTCCGGGAGGCATTGGACCGCCTTGAAAATTACCAGGAAAACCATTTTGATTACCAGGGAAGCCATCGCCGTTTGTCGCAGGGCCTGCAGAAGGCATCGATCCGGTATGTGGTGTAGCAATGGTCTGGACTGTATAGGCAAACGGGCCAGCCAGGCAGGCAGTCAACCCAGCTGCGGCAGCACCCACCAGTAGATTTCGTCCAAGCTTTGGTGCCATCATCATCGCAATAGCGGCAACAACGCCGATCATTAAGATGGAAATGCGCAGCCATGGGTACCATGTTGATGCACGGTCGAGTAAGACATAAGACCAAACTGCTGTTGCTGCAATGGTTGCTGTCAATCCCAAACGGGCAGCTAATTGTTCACGTCTAGTCCAAAGAACTTCGACGCCAATCCCTATGATGGCACCGATGGATGGAGCCAGGGCAACTGTGTAATACGGGTGAATCGTTCCTTGACTAAAGCTGAACACAATACCGGTTACGAAGAACGTACCAGCCCATAAAAGCATCGCCGGAACGGTGCGATCACTTTTCCAATTCCGGCGGACAAGCCAAACCGAAACGATTAAAAGAATGAGTGCTGCGGGAATCAACCAAGAAATTTGGTCTCCCATTTCGGAGTTAAATAGGCGTGTCAGTCCGGTGCTTCCACTGAAACTGCCGCCCAAGCCGCCGCCGGGTCTGCCCATATTGGCCGCTTGATTTACCATATCACTGGAAGCTTTTGGCCGGCTCATCCCGGACTCATTCCCGGTAAGCCGGCCTACACCGTTGTATCCAAAAATCAAATCAAGAATGCTGTTTTTCTGAGAGCTTCCGATATACGGACGGTTCGCAGCCGGGATAAGCTGGACAATCGCCACCCACCAGCCTGCCGATACCACAACGCTAATCGCACTAATCACCATTTGCACGATACGACGGCGTACGGATACAGGAGCAAACAATAGATAGAGGACTACAAACACTGGGATGATCAGGAATGCGGCCATCATTTTGGTCAAAAAGCCAAAGCCAATGAAGATAGAGGCCCACACGAGCCATTTTGTCTTACCTTCCTCAAGGGCACGTGTAAAGGCATAGGCACTTGCCGTAAGTAATAGAACTAGGAGCGCATCAGGATTATTAAAACGAAACATGAGGGCGGCCACCGGTGTCATCGCAAGGACTGTACCCGCAATCAGTGCTGCACCGGCACCAAACCAGCGGCGAATGGTTAGGAAAAGGACCCAAACGCAAGCTACCCCCATAAGTGCTTCAGGAACAAGCATACTCCAGGAATTCAGGCCGAAAATTCGAGCCGACAATTCCATGATCCACAAGGAAGCAGGAGGCTTATCGACTGTAATAAAGTTGGATGCATCAATCGAACCAAAGAAGAACGCCTTCCAACTTTTCGTCCCCGCCTGAACAGCGGCGCTATAAAAGGAATTGGACCAGCCGGATTGGCCGAGGCCCCATATATACGCGATGGCAGTTAATACCAATAACGTCATTAGTGCAGGCCGTTCCCATGGCGGACTCCCCGGCTGATCTCTTAAAGTAGTGATGTTTCTTTTATTCGTCTGCGATGTATCTGAACGATTTGTTAGATTTGATTTTTCCATATTCGTATTCCTTTCATTCTTGCCGCCCTTTTATGGACCTGCAATCATTTTTAATTCATCTGCTTATCATGCTATATCCAGCCGATAACCCGCTCCGCGAATTGTCCGGATTAAAGTACGCTTATGATCGTCTAGCTTTTCTCGCAATAATCGGATATACACTTCCACGATATTTTCTTCTTTGTTAAAGTCATTGCCCCACACCTTATTTAAAATATTTGATTTGCTTAGGACCAGTCCGTGATTGATCACTAATAATCTAAGGAGTTCATATTCCGTTGGAGATAGTTTAAGACTATTTTCATTGAAACGAATTTCCCTTCGACGGTCATCAATTTTAAAAGGACCGATAACGATATCTTCTGATAGAATGGGAAATTGATTTCTTATTTTTGCATGGATTCGCGCTACAAGTTCTCCAAAGCTAAAAGGCTTGACCATATAATCATCGGCGCCAAGATCGAGTCCTTTCATTCGATCCTCCTCGTCCCCCTTTGCCGTAAGCATAATAACAGCGATATTTCCCGGCTTTTTAAGAATCCGGCAAACTTCAAACCCGTTCATTCCCGGCATCATGACATCCAGGATGACCACATGTGGTTTAAAAACTTTGGCTACATCGATGGCTGAAACACCGTCTTGTGCGCTCCTTACTTCAAATCCTTCCTCTATTAGTCCAAGCTCTAAAAACTGCAAAATGGATCGTTCATCATCTACTAGAAGTATTTTTATATTTTTATTCGTCCGCATCGTTTCTCTACTCACAAGGATGTATTTTTCTTTTCCCCATTTCATGACTCCTCCCCGTTATAAATGTTTTGTTTAGTCCATGACTGTATTGTGCACCTCCAACCTGAATGAGACTTGAAGGAAAGCTGAAGGTTTCCTGAAAAGTCTTAGCCGGTGGACTAGGAATTTACCTGCGTGTGCTGAACCAAACACTTGTCCCGTTATCAAGGATTGTGAAAGCGGTGAAGAAAACCAATGCCGGAAACTTAGAAGAGCGCCTTCCGGTTGAACAGGGGCAGGAAGAGATTGATCGTTTAGCTGAGTCGTTTAATGACATGTTAGGGAGATTGGAAAAATCCTTTGAGTATGAAAGAGAAACGAAGGAGCAAATGAGACGTTTCATCGCGGATGCCTCTCATGAGCTGCGAACAACGCTTACCTCCATTAACGGTTTTCTTGAAGTTTTATTAAGGGGAGCAGCCAAATGGAACGCTAATATAATCTAAAAGTATTAACCTAGTAATAGAAAAATAAGGAAATAGAATGTGGTGATGAAAAAGAGTATGACCTAAAATAGAATCAAGTAATTAAATTTACTAGAGGAGGATCTGCCAATGCCTTTACGAAATTATACCGTTTTAAAAGGAAAAGTTGTGAACACTGCCATCGGTCGCTCCGGAAACCCTCATTTTGAAATTCATCTTAAAGATGACCGAGAGACGAATTATCGAATCGCGGTTAACATCCAGTCAGGAACGCGCCCCTCGGAAGTTCTTTACTATGTTAGCGAGAATTTTAACTCCGAACAAATCACAAAATTGCCATCACTCCCTTCTGGCTTTATTCCCATCACGAACGACCATCGGGATATTGCCCTCGACTATATTCGCGGAGGATTATTCGATCCCAAGGAAATGGTTGCCCTTCCGCCTTTTAAACCCGGTCTCAATAATGATTTAAAAGAAAAAGTAGAGTACTACATCAAGGAAGCCATGGAGAAAAATGCAACTCTCTATGCTTATGGTGAGAGATGGGGACCGGAAGAGGATCATCCGGATCAATATTTTCACTTTTTACCTGGTAACGGGATCCATGATATTCATATGAATCAGGGGAATGTGGGGCGATGGAAAAATGATGATGGAATCTGGCAAGACGGTGGGATCCTTATTCATTTTACCGAAGAGAATCGATGGGCAGGGATTTTTTTAGCCTTCCAATCTCAATCCTGGTGTACGGATAATAACGGACATGCAATTAAATCTGAAAAAAAATGTAATCATTTAAACCTTGGGAATGTCAGCAACAATCTACAATCTTTGTACTGATCTACAGTTGGAATCCACCTATTATTTGGCCTGAATTCGGGGGTCTGACCCCCACTCAGCAAAAGTTTAAAGCGGTTGAGCACGAATGAGGAATTTAGAAAATGTGAAAATCACCTTGCACCTATGGTGCAAGGTGATTTTATGTTGACGGGTTTTATTTATAAAACACTTTGTCGATATTGTATTTAGCTTGCTGTTTGTTGATGATGTAGGTTTCGTAAATTTCTCTTTCCATTGGATCTTCGACGATGGATACCGCAATCTTGTATACCTCATCGCGGTGTGCTTTTATTGGAGAAACCGTATCCTCAAAGTGTTTCTTTACCCTTGGACGTAGCTTCCGCGCTTTGCCGACATATAACAGTTCATCCTCTGCGTTAAAAAGTAGGATGATCCCGCCTTTATCACGAGGAATTCGATGATAATCGGTAAAACCATATTCACTGCTAATGACTGCTTCTACTTTTTCACCCAATTGTTTTTGTTTCGTTAATACAACATCTGGATTAGGTATTTCAATTTTTATCATGATCTTCACTTCCTATTCTGAGGTAAAACGTAATTTTAGCTCTCTTCAAAATACATTAGGTAGCAGTTATTTTCAAGTTTTGGGGTTGTTTGCGAGATTATCAACACACTTTTTGAGGATATCGACATGGATATTGATTATATCAACACAATTTGGGATTCTATTTACAATAATGCTCGATATCTAGGAGGACATCCATAAAGGGGAAATTCCTTATACATAATAAAGATAAAAAGAGTGGGTGTGATGGCATTGTTTTCTTGGAGGATAACAAAATATAATCCCCAAAACAGAGATGAAAGAGGTAATTACCTTTGTGCCTATGAATGGACATCTTTTTTAGAGGTAGGAACTAAAGTAAGTGAAGAAGAATACTTACGAATAGAATCAAAATATATTAATGCAATCACTATTTATATGGGTGAGATGGGTTTGAATCGGGGTTATATAGATGCTTTAGAAATATGGTCTGATGGAGTTCCAAATCAAAATGCTTCTCCCTTTTTATCAAAAATGTGGGTTGGTAAATGCGTAACCCTTAAAGAAATTCAGGAGTTAGCAAAATTAACCTTGCGAGAGGTTATTTGGTGCAAATTGAGATTCAAAAAGAAGTTTTTTGTCCATTTCGGATACGATTATTATATGTACATTGGTGCGGATAATGAATGTCTGAAAGCCTGCCAAAAGGTTGAAGAATCGGGTTTATATGTTGAAGATTTCTTATCTCCTTATTTGGAGCAGTAAAAAGATAGTTTGAAATTTTCTTTTTGACCCAGCAAATCTGGATGGATGATCCTTAATATCATATTCGCATGATTTGCCTTTTTCTTTGTCTGCACATTTTGACAATCTTTTTATTAAAGTGAGGGGAGAAAGCCTTATTTACCAATCTATTTCCAAATAAGCATCAAAACTTGTCGGATTGTAAGGAATAAATGGGAATAGGGAAGATGATATTGAGGTAGGCAAACCTAGCGGCTAAAAGCTGATAAAGTTGAAAAAAAAGTGAAAAAGGGCTTGAATCTGACGTAACGTCATGTTTTATAGTGGAATTGTCGACAAAACCTTTCGTACGAAATGAGGAGATGATTATGGGCGAACGAACTTGGAAAATTGGCGAGTTAGCTAAACTTACCGGCCTTACCGTTAGAACATTGCACCATTATGATCAAATTGGGTTATTTACTCCATCAGAGGTTTCAGATTCAGGACACAGAATTTATTCCGAATCGGATATAGAGAAGCTTCAACAAATTATCTCTTTAAAACAATTGGGATTATCGTTAGACGAAATAAAAGAGATGATTGAAAATCAAAACCTAAATCGTATCCAAATCATTAAAATGCATATGCAAATTGTTAAGAAACAGATGGAGGTTCAAAAGGGACAATACCATAGGTTAGAAACCATCTATCACCTCTTGAACTCCCAAAAGAATGTAAGTGCAAATGAATTGATTCAATTAATCGAGGTGACTCAAATGATTGAAAAGTATTTCACTAAAGAACAGTTAGAAAAAATGAAAAGTCAAACAGATCAATTTAGTGCAGAAGAAAAAGAACAAATGGATAATCAGTGGGCTCAATTGGTTGCAGATATTCGGTTAGAATTAGAGAAAAATACTCCATCTGAAGACCCAAAGGTAATAGAGTTAGCCAAGAAGTGGAAGCGGATGACACATCAATTTACTGGTGGGGACCAAGAAATTGTAAAAACAGCAGAACGTTTTTATTGGGAGAATCCAGGTAATCCTATGCAAAATGGGGTAGACAGGGATCTTTACCAATATATTAAAGAAGCAATATCTAAAATTTAACCTAGTAATTTTTAATAGGAAGAAAATCGACTATTGGTTTACCAGAAAGATAAGGGGGAACTTCATTGAGTTCCCCTTTATCTTTATTTCATAAAAATTGACGTCAAGAATTAATGATTAAATATTTGGAAAATAGCTCTAAACAAGATAATCTAGAGGTGGAAAATTTTATGAAGAAAAATATAATTTTTGGAGGAGAATTATGATAAGAAGACTAGATAAAAGAGATCATGAGGCTTGTCTAAGATTGTTAAAGACCAGACCTGCAGAAAACTTGTTTATTATTGGTGATATTGAGTCATACGGATATGAGCAAGAATTTCAAAAGCTTTGGGGAGAGTTTAACGAAAATGGAGAATTGATTGCTGTCTTGTTAAAGTTCGAGGAAAACTATATACCATTTGCGACAGATTCATTTAATGCCCAAGGATTTGCCGAAATCATGTCAATAGATTCTGCTTTTAAGATGATGTCCGGACTAAAGGAAATCACGGAGCAAATTGAGCCTTTCTTAAATCAATCCTATAAAAGGAAAAGACAAACACATTATGCCAAGTGTACTAAACTAAATGTTGATGCTTTTAATATTGATTTTTCAAATATTCAACAAGCAACACCTGAGGATGCAGCAGCACTTGTTGAATTGTTAACCTCCGTTCCAGAGTTTGGTGATTCAACCACTACATTAGAAAGAAAACATCGTGAATTGAAAGATGGAAGTTCAAGGTCATTTTTTCTAAAGGTCGATGGAAAAATGGTATCGACTGCTTCAACGGCTGCAGAAAATTCAATGTCCGCAATGGTTGTTGGTGTTGCTACTTTAGAAAACTATAAGAAAAAGGGATATGCAACCAAGTGTATGCTTAGGCTTTGCAGCCAGCTTTTATACGAAGGGAAGGAACTATGTTTGTTCTACGATAACCCGGAAGCTGGGGCCATTTATAAGCGAATTGGTTTTGAAGATATTGGATTCTGGATGATGTATACCTATAGATAAAAAGGCGAAAGATGGAAAAAACCTTTCAAGAGGATCCTTGAAAGGTTTTTTACGTTTGTTTGTTGTTTTCAAGTTGAGACTTTATATTGTTGTTTTGAGAAATGATGATAGCGCTGTAAATGGTTGTTGCAATAATGCTTAAGATTGAAAAAAAGATTATTACGACGAAATTGTTATTATCACGCAAGAATAATTCCTCCCTTTAATTGGTAAGTATAGTTTGGTTTAAATATTTGATTTTATTCATCATGATTCACTTAAACCACTGTGGATTTAGAAAAAGGGGAGAGTGCCCAAGAAAAGTTTTTACCTCAGTGGCATCATTTTTGTCAAGTTGTCCAATCCCTTTCAATCGTTCTGCATAGCATGTACTATCACTAAAACTAAGAAGGGACCTTTATGAAGTTTTTAACTAGTTTTTTTAAAATAGGGATTGGCTCGAATCTTGTTGTATTTCTTGCGATGATGCTTCTCCCTGTTTTCATTGTGACTGATCAATTGGACGTTTTTGAGAAGATCATTTCCAATCTATCAGAAAAATAAAGCTGCCTATAAAAAAATGGGCAACTTTTTTGTTTTTTAACTATTTGTATGACCATATGATGGATTTGCTTCAGGACGACCGCTTCTTTTAAACCAAATTTTAATGCTGTAGAAGGGAGGTGCTGATGCACCTTTTATAATTTAGTCTCTTAGAATTCTCATTAAATCATAGTTGCGATACTTTTTATTCCTTTTTACTTCAGTATCTGAATATATTAATTTTTTCTCTGCTAAAGAATTAAGTGCATTACGAGCAGTATTCGGTGAAATACGAAGTTTATTTGAAACCGTTGCTGCGTTTGTAAAAGGGTCAGAAAAAGTATAAACCCAAACTTTTTTCTCGGATTCCGTATTACATTGGGCCAAGCCGCTTTTAGCTAATTGTTCAGCCTCAACTAATTTACGGTGGATTCGGTCCGACATTCGATTACATGCATTTAAGAAAAACAAAATCCAATCTGCCCAATTAGGATTACTGCCCCTTACCCCATTTAACATATCGTAATATCGAGGTCGTTCTTTTTCAAGTTCTTCACTAACAAAGAAAAAGGGGTGTGTGACTGTTTTTGACTGAACCAGGTTTAATACTATTAATATTCGGCCTAATCTTCCATTCTCATCTAGAAATGGGTGAATCGATTCAAATTGTGCATGTATGATGGCTGTCTTTATTAAAGGATCAGAATTTTCATTGAAAATATAATCACCATTCTTTAAATGATTAATAGGTAATGGTTCATTGTATGGATGCAAATTAATAAAATACTCCAGGTTTTGCATATACTCATCAATTTTATCTGCAGAAATTGGAATATAAGATGCATCTTCAATGCGGTTATTCGGCCCAATGAAATTTTGTATTTTTCGAAATTGACCAGAGGCTTGTGTAGAACCTCGTGCACCAATCATTAAAATCTCGTGAAGTTCTTTTATTAATCTAGAGGAAATAGGATACCCATTTTTAATTCGTTCATATCCCTCAATAAGAGCTTGTTGATAGTTCCTAACTTCAATAATTTCCCAACGGGGGTTTTTTTCATTTTGCTCTTCGACCATATCTGTAAATGTAACTTGAGTTCCTTCAATTCTTGTTGATTCAACGGATTCACTTAATGAGAGTATTTGAACTAATGCTTGACTAACGATCGAGTGATTAAATTTTTCCTCCAATCGGCCAATTTTATTATTGACCTTCGATCCATTTATCGGCAACCGCTTGTGCAATATCGGTCTCAGCCAAAGTTACGGCAACCACATAATCGGACAGCATATAAAAATACGCCGTATCCATCCAACGTTCAAAATCCGCCTCCGTCATTGCCATTGGGTCCGCAATAATGCCGGCAAAATACATGGCAGCGTAGTTCCCGGTGGCGTAAAGCTGCTCGGCCAAAGGCTGATTTTTCTTGATTTTCTTTGCGATCGGCTTCATTGCGCCTGTAGCCACTCCAAAAAGCGGCTCGTGTGCGCCATTGCTTATGTAAGTCTTTTTCATTCGTTCCTTGCCGAGCGCTTCCAGTTCTTGCATAACCATTTCGAAGTCCATCGTTTTGCACTTCCTTCCTTTATGATCATCCCTACTTCATTGTAGCCATTTAGCTTATATTCTTTATCCTATCTTCATAAATTCTTGAGCTTCATTCTGTTATCCTGCCCGTTTATAAAAAAAGAGCTGCATAAACAGCCCAGCGGTCTTCAACGAAAGCACTCGGTAGTATCCAATCATCATTTTTAAGATCCAATAAGTGGAAAATGTTATTTTTTATCTTGTTGACAATGATAATCATTTTCAATTATTATTGATAATAAGAACTGAATTATCAAAAAGTTGACCGATAAATATAACCAAAGCTAATTCTTTTTAAAAAAAGGGGGGGTTGAGATGTTTAAAAATAACCTTGAAGTAAGGATAAAAACTTTAACTGATTACCATTTGGAAGCCTTTATAAGTTGTCCTTATAAATTTTATTATCAGTATATTCTAAGTAAAAATCATAGCCCGTTTCATTGGAGACAAGAGGTTCAGAAATCAATTAATCTCATAATAAAAGAATATTATTCTTTGCCAATTACTAAACAGAATAAAATTTGCTTACTACATTTAATTGATCAAAATTGGCGAAACATCAAAATGAATATCTTTGATGATCAGATTCACTATTACACTGTGTTGGCGAAAGTGACTGATTATTTGCTTCAATCTTTAACACCAAAAAAGAATCCCCCATTATTTCTTTTTGAAAAATTACATATTTTTGTTGAGGAAATTGAAACAGAACTATCTTTGACATTTGACATTGGAGAATGGTCGAACGATGCTTTTATGATTAAAAAGTATCTTTTGGATACGGATGAGAGCATGATTAAAGTATTTCAATATTTAATGACTGTTTTTTCTTTTAAAGCATTTGGCGTTTTCCCTGAAAAAATAGAAATAATATCTTTATTGCAAGGGGAAAAATTCACCTTTTACCCCAACGAGCAGGAATTTTCAAAAGGTTTGATTTACCTTGATTTTATAAAAGACTCCATAAAAAAGTCAGAGTATTATTGGAATAAGGAAAGTGATGAATGTAGTAAATGTCACTTGAATAAACAATGTAATCTAATGAATTTTCGAGATAAGAAAAATAAAAAATCTTTATATCATGAATGGCATTAAATCAATACTTATAAAAGCGGGGAGTGGGATGAAGTGTTAGTTTGTTATAACCATGTGAAAAATGCTTTGAATTCTCTTATTGTCCCTCATGTAAAAAAAGTGCAGTATAATCATTGCACCTGTTCATTTTGCAATAATGAAGCAAAGATAGAAATTTTCTATTCAATCCCTTTTTTTAATACACGAAGAAAAATCAAAAAAGCTACCATTAATATGATGGAAGTTGATTATCATCATCAAAAATAGACAATATAAAAGGTCTGAAGTGTTGAGTGGCTGAAAATGCCACTCATTTTAACAACTTTCTTAATTGCTAAAACGATCAAGAGGGATTTAAGTTTAATACTGCCATGGGAAAGCAAGGGGCAGGATATGGTAATGGTTTTTAAATTCTTTAACGCGGAGCAATTAAATGGACAAAAAAAATAAAAGGTATTCTTCTATTTGTTGATTAGACTAATATCCTTTCATTTATAATCCGTACATACCGTACTAAATAGGAATTTATCACATAATTCCCGTTATCATTTTTTACATTAAAGAATTTGTAACGTTCCATCCTTTCAATGATCTCTTGTTCAACCTCTTCTTTTCTAACATCCAATTCTTTCACCACTTTTTCAGTGATAATTTCATGATCAAAAGTATAGCAAACTGTAAATTCCTTCAAATTCATTTTCCTTTCTATCATATATCTTGTATGAGTCTCTTATTTTGATTTATTTTTAGATTTCAGAGACTTTACCCATGAAATAGACATCCATATGGATAAAACGATGGATAGTATTCCAGTAATTTTATAACTAATTCGATGTGTCTGGTTTATAAATAATTCATACGTACCGTATATACACCCGATACAAATAAATAAAAGGTCAAAAATAGAAATCTTCATTTTCTTTACTCCTGAAAAAAGTAGGGCTAGTCTTCTAATCCATCTTTATTAAGTATGTAAGAACGATTCAAGGAGACATCTTATGATATTATTTCTTCTCAACTTTTACTATGCCCTTACCCAAATTATTTTTTTCAAAATAACATATGACCTCATCATCAACTTTTATCTTTTCACCCGAAACGATTGTTTTATAAGAAAAACGAATCCCGGTCCCGTCAGCTCCTTTTCCGTAGTAGTTCTCCCCTTTAATCTTGCTAATCTTGTAAACCTTTGTGATGTACATTGAGGAGTCATTGTTCTTAGAAAGGGTATTGGTAACAGGATTAGCTGTGTGATCCTTTACGAATATTAATGCTACTAAAATAGATGAGAGCACAACAAGAATGATAGCTCTTTTAAACATGGTTACATACCTCCATCTATGTATTTTAAGGTATGAAAGAGGAAAGTAAATCCTTCTATTTTCCTTTGGTCTTTATACCTACATCAAGATCTAACCACATTATTAGTTTAATCCGGAACGCAGGAAGAGCAGTTTATTAGATTTCGTTCCTTAAAGTAAATTTAATTTGACATAAATAAAATATCATTATATGATACAATTCGTAATGTTTACGATTTATCTTTTACTAAAAAACTCAAATAATACTAATTCATGATCCGATTTAAATCGTAATGATTCCTAATTGATATAATTGAAGGGAGATAGAGCATGAAAAAAATAGTCTACCCAATAATTTTATTGGCTATGTTATTAAGTGGTTGCTCAAGTGCAGTTCACACAAATGGGGAGAAGGCTAGTGGGGGAACCAAAAAACTGCATATTGTCACGACATTCTATCCCATGTATTATTTTGCCCAAAAAGTGGCTGGCAGTTCAGCAGACGTTGACTTATTAATACCGAATGGTGTAGAACCTCATGACTGGGAACCAACGGCAAAGGATATGGCTAAAATTCAAGACGCAGATGTGTTTATCTATAATAGCCGTTACTTTGAATTATGGGTTTCGAAAGTACTGGATAGCCTTGATCAATCAAACTTAACTGTTGTTGAAGCAGCGAAAGGAATTCCATTATTGAATGCAATAGACTCAGAAGAGGAAAAATCTAATGAAAATTCTTCTTCCAAGGACCCACATGTTTGGCTTTCGCCTGTGTTAGCCCAGCAAGAGGTTGACAATATTGCACAGGCTTTAGAGCAGAAAGACCCTAAAAATAAAGCGCAGTATGAAAAAAATGCTTCAGCTTTTAAATCCCAACTCGTCGATTTGGATCATTTATTCAAAGAAACGATCGCTAAGGCAAAGAAAAAGGAATTTGTTACACAGCATGCTGCATTTGGATATTTGGCAAAACAATATGGTTTAAAGCAAATCCCAATCGCAGGATTATCTCCTGATGTGGAACCAACTCTAGGAAAATTGGCTGAATTAGCCGAATTAACGAAGAAGAAAAATATAAAGATCATTTATTTTGAGGGACTTACCTCTTCTAAAGTGGCTCAGACATTAGCCAATGAAATAGGGGCAAAAACAGAAGTCTTAAATCCATTAGAAGGATTAACAAAAGACGAGCAAGAAAAAGGTCTTGATTATATAGATGTGATGAAAAAAAATCTAGAGTCATTAAAACAATCCATTATAGATTAATTGTTATATAGAGGCTGATTCAAAAGAGTCGTATTCAATGACCTTTTGAAAAGCCTCTTTTTATTTAGACATAATGAATTTTTCATTTGAAATAAAGAGGAGAATTCTACTTTTATTTGAACATGGATAAATGTCGAAGTTTGTCGAAAAGTATATAGTTTTGTATCCGCTTTCAATTGTTAAGATGAATACGGTCAAATATTTATAATATTTACGCTTCAGCAACTAATTTGAAAACTGTTTAAATCTTACAGGAGGTTCATTCATGCACCAAAATGGTCAAGAAAAAAGGGAAAAGGGAGTAAACACCAAAACCGTTCGGTTATGTATTGAAATTCCGGAAAATATTCGTGATGATTTTCGGGATGCCGTGGAGAGAAATGGGAAGTCAATGAAAGATGTCCTTAGGCTGTATATGCAAAAATACATATGGAAACAAAGCGAATTACAAAGAAATCGACAAAAACAACGTCAAACTATAGGCAAAAACAAAAAAGCATTAGCCCTTATCAAAGATCGATAAGGGTTTATTTGTTTTTAAGGCTTATTTTTCGGATGAGAAGCGGGTCTGGTTTAAGGATATCAACATATTTTAGCTGGATATCAACACAAATTTGGAATATATCAACACTTTTTAGTGGGATATCGACACAAATTCGGAATATATCAACACTTTTTGACCGGATATCAACAGAAAATTCGATTTTATCGACGTGGGTGCAAGATATCTACAAGATATTGCAACTCTTACCTACAAAACTGGTTTGGCGTTAGTTCAAATGTCACATCAAATTAATCTATTTGAAAAAAATAACTCCTCTTTTTGTTCTATAATATTGTATGATTATCGTTTTTTGATGTCCTTTCCGAATAGATCGATAAGGAATATTTAATAGAAAGGGGAATGCTTTCATGAATTATTGCACAAATTGTGGTCAAAAAATAAATGAATCTAGTAGATTTTGTACGAAATGCGGTTCAAAAGAGGTAAAAGATAACAACCTGTCCCCAACCCCAAAAACGCGCATGGAAAAAAAGAAATCCCGTTCCAAAACGAGATTAATGGCAGGGGTTGGCTCGATTATGGCGTTGCTGCTCGTCAGTGGCGTTACTTACTCAATGGTTAAAGGTTCTCATAAACCTAAACCTAATACGAATGTTGCAGCCACAAAAACGATTACTCCAGCAAAAAATAAAGATGTAGAAAATAAAAGTAAACCTAGTCAGAATCAACAGCCGAAAAAGGACGAAAGTTCAACTCTTTCTTCAAAAGATACAATTTTGCCTGCTAGTGACAAGAGGGTGATGCAGGAAGAAGACCTTGCAACTCTTACAAAAGGGCAGCTGCGTTTAGCTAGAAATGAGATTTACGCCCGTCATGGCTATATTTTTAAATCAGAGGATTTACAAAAATATTTTGCCAATAAATCATGGTATCATCCAAACCCTTCCTTTGATGGCTCTTTAACTGAAGTGGAAAAACAAAATGTAGCCATCATCAAGTCGAGAGAGAATCATCTGTAGTGCACTCGTTTTTTAAAAGATATGGTTCTATCTTTTTCATCCTTGTGATGGTTTTCATCACATTTGTTTGTTTTAGAATGGTTGAAAAAAAAGAACCGTCAGCTAGAGTTGAAAAAAAGGAAAAGCCAGCACCACCGATAACAGCAAAACCTAAAAGGAAATCTCTCATCATCTGTATTGACCCTGGCCACCAACAGAAGGCTGATTTATCGACTGAAAAAATCGGACCAAGATCCAACCTGCAAAAACCGAAAGTAACAGGGGGAACGAGGGGAATCACAACCGGCACACCCGAATATAAACTGACCTTAAAGGCTTCTATGATTTTAGGTGAAATGTTAAAAGAAAAAGGCTTTAAAGTCGTGTATACACGAACCACGAACGATGTGAATGTAAGTAATAAAGAAAGAGCTGAAATGGCCAATCGGAATAAGGCGGCATTGTTTATTCGCCTTCATGCGGACGGGTCAACGGATCGGAATGTCAGAGGTTTTTCGATTCTCACTCCTTCAAGCAAGAATTCTTATACTTCAACTATTTACAAAGATAGTTTAAAGGCTTCCCAATTAATTGTCGATGAGGTAAAAAAAGCTAGGGATGTCCAAGTAAATGGAATTTCCCTTCGTGACGATTTGTCCGGCACAAATTGGTCTCAGGTCCCGGCGATTTTAATTGAAATGGGATTCATGACAAACCCAATCGAGGATAAAAATCTTTCGGATCCCACCTATCTTACTCATTTAATGGAAGACGTTTCTCGTGGGATTGCGGATTTCACAAGCAATAAAATGAAGAGTGCGAGATAGGCACGGACGAAAGTAGAAGGCTCAATCACCTTCTGCTTTTTCCTTTTCGTAATCTGGCAAATAAGTAAAACAGAGTAAGGGCCCTTACTTGGGCAGGCGATTTTGTTCATTGGGAAGGTATGGAACCTTTTTAGGTGTATAAGTAATGACATCTGAAGAAAAAATCTCAATGATTAGTTTGTTCTCTGCCGTTTTTGCTTGAATGAGAATCGGTTGATTGTATTTATTTTTAAAGACTAAATCAGGTCCATCCCAACTAACGGTAGCATCTCGTCCAGGTGGAACGTAGGAAACCTCTTTACTGTGTGATTGACGTTGAAGAACGTTTAGTCCCGCATTGTCCACTGCATTAAAAAGGGTAGTTGATACTTGGCAAATTCCACCACCAATATCCTCTGAAAATTCCCCTTTAATTATTACCGGAGCAGCCATATATCCTTTTCCTGCCGTTCTTTTTCCAACCACTTTATTAAAGGAAAAGGTTTCACCAGGGAATAGTACAAAATTATTAATTGCTTTTGCAGCAAGAACAATATTTTTGTTGCGTTCTTTATGATAATGGTTGAAGAATGTTACATATCTCCCGATTTTTTCACTTCGAATGTTTCCAAGTAATTCACTGTCCACTCTAGGATATACTTTCTGTATGGGAACCTCTAATTTTGATGAACCATTATTAAAATAATAGGAAAACACTTGTTCTGTAAAAATTTTACGATCTAAAATGGATCCGACTTGTTCAGGGATGATATTCCCTTGATGATTCATCATCGCGTTTTTAGGCTGTTTCGAAATATTTTTGTCGATTTCATCCATAAATTTTTCAAACTTTTCTATATTAATGGGTAGGCCAGGTAGGTTCATTGAAAGGTCTGAACGGTTTATGTAAGACAAAGGCTGCCCATGGTTCGTGAGTAATAAACTTCCGGGCATATTCACTTGTTGAGATAAAATGATAAGTCCAAGCAACCAATTTATATTCATCGTTTGGATACCTCCCTACTTTTATTATGAGTTGAAATCTCCATTTAAATGCATTCTCCAATGCCCGAACCAATTGATTCGATCAACCTCCATAAACGATATATGCAAAATTTATATTATAAATATTCCGAAAATAAGGAATGTTTATAATATATTTCCAGATTACAGGAATTTTCCGTTTTTTCGGAATGGCTATAGGAAACTGTTTCCTTGAAAATCTACTTTTTTACATTGGCACGATACTTGCAAGTTAATGGGATAGCGGACGGACTGATGAACATTTTAGGAGGTGCATGCAGGAAACACATGTTTCACTGGAAGAAGTTTCGTCCATTTTTAGAGGGAGCAGATGGATTTATGGGGGATCACAGCAAAGAACTTGGTGTCCGCTTTTCTTAAGGAAGATGAGCCTTTCCTTTGAACCAAATGATACCGCTTTCATAGAAACTGGGGTGGGGTCTATGATTGACAAGAATGATCATTACGGGTTGATGAAGAATTCGTAAAGAGAAGGAACGAACTTTAAAAGGGGGATTTATATGGATTTATTCGTCATTTTACTAGCGCTCGGGCTGTTAATGTTTGTTGCTTACCGGGGTTATTCCGTTATTTTATTTGCGCCAATCTGCGCACTCTTAGCGGTTGTTCTCGTTGCTCCGAGTCATGTTTTACCGTTCTTTTCCGGTGTGTTTATGGAAAAAATGGTGGGCTTTATTAAGTCGTATTTCGCTGTCTTTTTATTGGGGGCTATTTTTGGAAAGGTCGTCGAAATGTCGGGGATTGCCGAATCCATCGCCAAGACGATTGTCCGCCTGCTTGGAGCCAAACGGGCGATCGTAGCGATTGTCCTATTGGGAGCCATTTTAACCTATAGCGGTGTAAGCTTGTTTGTCGCTGTTTTTGCCATTTATCCATTTGCTGCTCAAATGTTCAGACAGGCAAATATTCCGAAACGGCTTATTCCGGGCACGATCGCGCTCGGTGCCTTTACGTTCACAATGGATGCGTTACCAGGAACACCTCAAATTCAAAACGTTATCCCGATCGCTTTCTTTAAAACCAATATTTATGCAGCACCGACCCTAGGGACGATTGGCGCCATTTTTGTTTTTATTATCGGTCTGTTGTATTTGGAGATGAGAAGAAAACAAGCGGAAAAAGCGGGTGAAGGTTATTACGGATTTGATGCTGAAAACGCAGCTGCATTGGAAAGCGCGAAAGAGAATCTAAACGAAGCGATTGTTCCTGATTTAACGGCAAAGCAGCCACTTGGAAAACAGATCTTTGCCTTTGTACCGCTGATCCTTGTCGGGGTCATGAATAAAGTGTTTATTACCTATATCCCGAAATGGTATCCAAACGGATTTGATTTTTCAGCGATTGGTTTGAAAACGTATACAGTGGATGTGACTACGACTGCAGCGATATGGGCGATTATTATGGCACTAATCGTGGGGATTCTCACTTCGCTTCTTTATGATTGGAAAAAGGTGACGAAGAATTTGAAGGAGGGACTAAACACGTCTATTAGTGGTTCCCTCTTGGCCACCATGAATACCGGGGCGGAATACGGGTTCGGTGGAATTATTGCCGCACTTCCAGGCTTTGCTAAGATTAGTGGAGGTATTTCAGGGACCTTCCATAATCCGCTTGTCAATGGCGCCGTGACCACGAGTACGCTTGCCGGAATAACGGGGTCGGCATCCGGTGGGATGGGGATTGCACTTGGTGCAATGGCAGATAAATATAACCAGGCGATTGCCGCTGCCCATATTCCACCGGAGGTTATGCATCGTGTTGTAGCAATGGCATCTGGCGGTATGGACACCTTGCCGCACAACGGAGCGGTTATTACTTTGCTTGCTGTAACAGGGTTAACACACAAGCAATCTTATAAAGATATTTTTGCCGTAACGATTATTAAAACAGTGGCTGTCTTCTTTATTATTGCCCTTTACACCTTCTTCGGCATTGTTTAAGGGGAAGACTATTATACTCGTAAACTCAAATTTACAAGGAGGAGCAAGCATGACAAAAGCATTGGAAGGCAAAACAGCCTTTATTACCGGCTCAGCAAGTGGTATTGGGCTCGAAATTGCCAAAACCTTTGCCCAAGAAGGAGCAAATGTAGTGATTTCAGACTTGAATGCTGAAAAAAGTGAACTAGCGGTGTTGGAATTAAAGGAGCAGGGATTTGAAGTATTGGCTGCAACGTGTGATGTGACCGACGAGGAAGCTTTTAAGAATGGGATTGATTTGGCACAGAAGACTTTTGGAAAGATCGATATTTTAGTCAATAATGCCGGGATGCAGTATGTTGCACCGATTGAGGAATTCCCTACGGAAAAATTTAAATTACTAATCGAAGTAATGCTAACGGCTCCATTTATCGGAATTAAACACGTATTCCCGCTCATGAAGGAGCAAAAATTTGGCAGAATCATCAATATGGCCTCCATTAATGGGGTCATCGGGTTTGCTGGAAAGGCGGCCTACAATAGTGCCAAGCATGGTGTGATTGGTTTGACAAAGGTGGCAGCATTGGAGGGGGCCGAGCATGGAATTACGGTCAATGCTTTATGCCCGGGCTATGTGGATACACCGCTGGTCAGAAATCAATTAGCTGATTTAGCCAAAACAAGAAATGTAAGCTTGGACCGTGTGATCGGAGAAGTCCTCTTGCCGCTTATCCCGCAAAAAAGGCTATTATCTGCATCGGAAATTGCAGACTATGCCGTCTTTTTGGCTAGTGATAAAGGAAGAGGCGTAACAGGGCAAGCTGTTATCTTGGATGGAGGGTATACAGCGCAATAAGAAAAGCGCAAGCGCCTTGGTCAGCCCCGATATAGTAAGACTAGTCGATGGTAAGCGTAGCGAAGCCAGAGACTTAGTCGCACTTAATGCGTACAGAAGGCGTTAGCTTTCTGTAGCCAAGTGCTGGAGGTCCTGACGGTGAAGTCGTTCTTTGACTTCATCGGCAGGACCGAAGCAACCTAGGAAAAAAGCAGTTCATTTTTTCCCTCGAGGGGCTAGGCGCTGGAGCTGGACAATTTTCAAAGACAAAAAATTTATGCCTTCTTATCTTTTCAGAAAATCACTCGGTTATCGTCCTGTAGCTGGACGGGTGTTTAAGTGAAAAGTTTGCAATGAATGCATGGCGTTTCTTCCTATCTTCGAAGTTCTTCCTTTTTGCTATAATAAGGTAAAAAAGGTGACGAGGTGGAAAGAAAGTGAATCAAGGATTTGAACGAGTCCCTTCCAGTTGGCATGAGCAAATTATTAATCTATTAGCTGAACGAGTCGTCATCGTCGATCGGGAGGGCATTATCCTCTATATCAATGAAGCCTATTGTGAGTTTATCGGAACAACGGTTGAAAACGCTCTGGGACGTCCGGCAAGGGATGTGATTGAAAACTCACGAATGCACCTCGTGGCTAAAACAGGCGAAAAGGAACTGGCAGCGCTTCAACCGATTAACGGCAGTGAAATGATCGCCAACCGTTTTCCGCTTTTTGAAAAAGGGGAAGTAGTAGGGGCGTTGGGGACCGTGATGTTTCGCAGCCCTGAAGAATGGCGGATGTATCAAAGTAAAATTCAGCATCTTGTTGAAGAACTGAAGTATTATCAAACCAAGATTCAAAAGGACTTGAAAAGTAAATACAGCTTTCATGATTTAATTGGGACCAATTCCACGTTCCTTGCAGCAAAAGAACTTGCGAAAAGAATTTCCGACAGTAATTCCTCCGTCTTGCTGATTGGCGAGTCTGGAACCGGAAAGGAATTATTTGCTCATGCGATGCATGCTAATAGTGTTCGTTGTTTCTCCCCGTTTGTAGCGATCAATTGCGCCTCTATTCCAGAGCATTTACTCGAATCAGAACTTTATGGGTATGAGGAGGGAGCGTTTACTGGAGCAAAAAAAGGCGGAAAGATGGGACAGTTTGAACATGCGAATGGGGGAACTCTTTTTCTGGATGAAATAGGAGACATGCCTCTTTCTATGCAAAGTAAACTTTTAAGGGTTCTGCAAGAGAAAGAGGTGCAGCGTGTGGGCGGACATAAATCCATTCGAGTGGATGTCCGAATCATTGCTGCCACCCATCGAGATTTAGAAAAGATGGTAGAGGAAGGAAACTTTCGTCAGGACCTATACTATCGTTTAAATGTTATAAAGATCGAAATTCCTCCCCTTCGAAAACGAAACGAGGATATTCCATTGATTTCGATGAGCCTCTTAAAAAAATTGGAAAAAAGGTTCTACCGAAAAGGAATCGAACTATCGGATGAAGTGCAGGAAAGACTCATGGAGCACACATGGCCAGGGAATATTCGTGAGCTGGAAAATGTACTGGAGCGCTGCATTAATGTGATGGACGGCAAAACGATTCAACCAAATCACTTGCCATTGTATTTACGGGACCAAGAGCCCAAGCGGAATCCTCCAAACCTACCAAAACCAACGATCAACGCTATGGCAGACTTATCTTCTTCACCTGTTCAACCATTAAAAGAAACCTTAGCCCTAGTTGAAAAACAAGCCATTCAACAGGCACTGGCCGTTACGAATGGAAATAAATTAGAAGCTGCCAAGCAGCTTGGAATTAGTAAAACCAGTTTTTATGAAAAATGCAAATTATACGATATCAAATAGCCATGCCACCTAGATGGAAAAGGCCTGGGGAGGAAAGTCAAAGTGATTAAAAATATTTCCATTATTGGTTCAGGAGTAATGGGGAGTAGCATTGCTCAATCTTTTGCGGCTAGTGGTTATTCGGTCCTGATCCATGATTTAAATGAAGAGTTGTTACGAAAATCAAAGAAGCGGATTCATGAAAATGTTTCACTGATGGTGGAAGAAGCAGGTCTGGATGAGGGGCAAAAGCAAGCTGTTTTAGCGAATATTCACTATACGGCAGATTTAGAAGATGCGGTCAAAGAAGCGGATTTTATCCTTGAAGCGATTCCGGAAGTCATTGAGTGGAAGTGGGAGCTTTATGAAAAATTGGAACGAATCATGAAAGCGGATGCTATCGTGGCCTCCAATACATCGACGTTTCCCATCTCACGTTTAATGGAAAAGGTCTCCTTTGCAGAGCGGATGATGATTACGCATTTCTTTAATCCCGGTCATTTAGTCCCTTTAGTTGAAATGGTGAAGCATCCTCAAACAAAAGAGGAGGTTGTGGATGCGACATTGGATCTGATTCGCCGGATCGGTAAATCACCTATTCTCTTAAAGAAAGAGATTTCCGGCTTTATTGCCAACCGGTTGCAGACGGCCTTAATGCGTGAAGCCTTTTACTTGCTTAAAGAAGGTGTTGCCAGTGCACGGGATATTGATACCGCGATCACGGGCGGACCAGGATTTCGCTGGGCATTTACAGGGCCGATTGAAATTGCCGATTTCGGCGGACTGGATACCTGGCAGCGAGTGTTTGAAAATGTAGCTCCTGATTTGGATCAAAGTGTGGAAGCCCCTAAAATCATTCGGGAATTGGTTGAACAGGGAAAGCTTGGAACAAAATCAGGCGAAGGCATTTATCCATATGATGATCGAATTGTTTCCCAAAAGCTGAATGAACGAGACCGAAATTTTATTAAACTTGGAAAAATGAAAGCCGAGGGTATTCCACAACAGGCTAAAGTTTAAACGCAATGAACAATCTGAAGGCGTGGCAAAGTTTAGAAGAAAATAAATTATTTTCAAAGGTGATGATACTTGATGGAAAAGTATAAGACGATCGATTCAATAGAAGAAGCCATTCACGATATACAAGATGGGGCAACAATCATTGTTGGCGGCTTCGGTCTATCCGGTATCCCAGAAAAGGCCATTCTTGCTTTACGTGATAAAGGAACAAAGGATTTAACGATTGTCAGCAATAACTGTGGGGTAGACGATTGGGGTCTTGGTCTTTTATTAGAGAATCGGCAAATTAAAAAAATGATCTCCTCATATGTCGGGGAAAACAAGCTTTTTGAGCGCCAATTTTTGAGTGGTGAAATCGAAGTAGAATTAGTGCCACAAGGGACACTCGCTGAGAGAATTCGTGCCGGTGGTGCT
Source organism: Neobacillus niacini (assembly GCF_031456445.1). GTDB lineage: Bacteria > Bacillota > Bacilli > Bacillales > Cytobacillaceae > Neobacillus > Neobacillus niacini_I. Next base: position 45,554 of record NZ_JAVDUQ010000036.1, read on the forward strand.
GGAATTCCGGGATTTTATACGGCGACCGGTGTAGGGACACCGATTGCGGAAGGAAAAGAGCATAAAGTATTTAACGGAAGAACCTATATTTTGGAAGAGGGAATTGTCGGAGATTTTGCGTTTGTAAAAGCATGGAAGGCAGATCCGCTTGGAAATCTAGTCTATCGAAAAACAGCGCGCAATTTTAACCCACTTGCCGCGATGGCCGGAAAGGTCACGATTGCGGAGGTGGAGGAAATCACTCCGATTGGCGGGTTAGATGCCGATCAAATTCATACCCCTAGTGTCTTTGTTCAAAGGGTCTTCCTCGGAACGAACTATGAGAAGCGAATTGAAAGGCTTACGGTTAGCCACGCATAGAGAAACTATTTGGGAGGAGAAAACGCATGAGTGAAACGAGACAAAGAATTGTAAAGCGGGCAGCACAAGAGATCCAGGATGGGATGAATGTGAATCTGGGAATTGGAATGCCAACGCTTTTAGCTAATGAAATACCGAACGATTATCAAGTATTGCTTCAATCGGAAAACGGATTATTAGGGATTGGACCCTATCCGGTTGCAGGGGATGAAGACCCTGATCTGATCAATGCAGGAAAAGAAACTGTCACGATTGTGCCGGGTGCTTCCTATTTTGATAGTGCCGAATCGTTTGCGATGATTCGGGGCGGGCATATTGACCTTGCCATTCTTGGTGGAATGGAGGTTTCTGAAACCGGGGATTTAGCCAATTGGATGATCCCAGGTAAAATGGTTAAAGGAATGGGCGGTGCAATGGATCTTGTCCATGGTGCCAAACGCGTAGTTGTGATCATGGAACATGTCAATAAACATGGAGAATCAAAAGTAAAAAGGACATGTTCTCTTCCCTTAACAGGACAAGGGGTGGTCCACCGCTTAATCACGGATCTGGCCGTCTTTGATTTTACTACGGAAGGTATGGTCCTAGTAGATACACAAGAGGGAGTTTCGGTAGAAGAAGTAAAGGAAAAAACAGAAGCTGCTTTTTCTGTTCATCCGGAATTGCTTTTAACATAGTAAAATCATCCATTGACCCCGGTTCTTTATCTGGAACCGGGGTCATGTTTTTCATTATAGGGCAAAATAATCGATAGTTGAATGACTTGATTTTTGTAATCCACTTGGAGGGATCCATGATGCAATTCAATGATGCTTTTTGTTATCGCTAATCCTAATCCTGCTCCAGATGTATTAGAAGAACGAGAAGGATCGACTCGATAAAAACGATCAAATAATCTCGTAACTTCTTCTTCTGAGAGGGATTCACATGGATTTGCTACAGAAATTTGAACCGATTGTTTACTTTTAACCATTTTCACATGAATGTTTCCAGGGGACGTGCTATATTTGATTGCATTGGTCAATACATTTTCCAATGCCCGAACCATTTGATTCGGATCCACCTCCATCAGGAATTGTTCTTTTGGAAGTTCGTCCCGAAACATCACTTTGTGATCTTTCGCGATGGGATCGAGTTCATCCATTAGTTGTCTCAGCATTTGGTTTAGGCTGACTTTTTCTTTTTTGAGCTGTACACCCTCATAATTTAAACGAGTAAAATCAAATAAATCCTCAATTAATTTTTTTAATTGTTCTGATTTTCCGTAGGCAATATCGACGTATTCGTCTAATTGTGTTTCGTTCTTATATTGATGGTCTTTCACCAGCCTTAAATAACCCATAATAGAAGTTAGCGGTGTACGTAAGTCATGGGAAACATTGGTGATCAGTTCATCCTTTAGTTTTTCGGTTTGTCTTTGTCTTTCAATCATTTCGTTCAATTCAAAAGCCATGTAATTAATATTGGTTGCGAGCGTTCCCAATTCATCTTTGCTTTTCTCCCGAATCCTATAGTGTAATTTTCCCTTTGCGATTTCCATTAACCCTAATGCGATCTCCTCGATTTCTTTCATTTTGCGTTGGGTGATCAAATAAAAACAGAGAATAAACGTAACAAGTCCAAGAAGATAGGGAGTCACTCCGGGTTCTTCTACATAAAATGCCGTAGACTTCGGAACCCCCTTTACAATTAAATAATTTTTTCCTCCATTAAGGGTGATCGGATAAATTCTTGTAATCGATGGATGCTCTTCATGTTCTTTTCCAACGAAAGCCTTTTGGGCATCTGCCGTCACATCATGAAGATCTACTTGTGTATCGCTCCTGCCTTTCGATTGATAAAGGACTTTTCCATCTAAATTTGTAATGACGGTATGGAGCTTATTTTTATTGATTACATATTGAATTAATTCATTTTTTGTTAAATGATAGACGGAATTCGCAGCGTTTGGAACGGATAACCACTCCCCATTCCCTTTTGAGGGAGGGAGAGGACGGTTGAGAAACTTATTTTTAAAAACAGGATCTTCGTCCCCTAATTCATTTACAAGCCCGCTCGTATCTTGATTCATTTGATTTAATTGTCTAGCCATATTTCGTGCACTTTCATCAATGGTGACAATACCTTCCGTAAAATCAAGCCTCCGATCTTGATTCACAAAGAAAGGGCTTGAGGCGAAACCGACAAGCAGTGAAACCAGAATACAAAATGCAAAGGCTAATATCACCTGAATTCGGATGCTTGTCTCCACGGGATAAATTAATTTATCCCAATAGCTCCCTTTAAGAAGAGGTTTTTTATTGTTCAATTTTATAGCCCACCCCCCAAACCGTTTTGATATATCGAGGTGTACGCGGGTTGTTCTCCAGTTTCTCGCGCAAGTTACGAATATGAACCATTACTGTGTTTTCTGATTCATAAAAGGGTTCATTCCATACCCGTTCATAGATTTTTTCCGTACTAAACACGACACCGGGGTTGCGAGCCAAAAGTTCTAAAATGGCAAATTCCCTTGGCGTTAGCTTTATTTCTTTCCCTTCGACTGTGACCTCGTGTGTAGAAATGTTGATCATAAGCTCATCGATTGAAATCACATCCATCTGCCCGCCGATATTCGCCTGCGGGTTTCCGTCACTTTGATTTAATCGGAGATAACGGCGAAGCTGCGACTTAATTCTTGCCACTAATTCCAAAGGTTGAAACGGTTTCGTTACATAATCATCTGCTCCGGTTGTTAACCCCATGATTTTATCCATATCCTGCGATTTTGCCGATAACATAATAATAGGAACATTTCGGTTTTCTCTGATTTTCATACAGGCTTGAATTCCATCTAAACGAGGCATCATGATATCTAACACGACTAAATGGACATTTTCCTTTTCAAGGTATTCTAACCCCTCGATTCCATCGGCTGCTTTCAACACGTTATATCCTTCATTCGTCAAATAAATCCCAATTAAATCACGAATTTCTTTTTCATCATCAATAATTAGAATGGTTTCTTGTGACATGTAAACCTCTCCTTTCTAATGCCTAAAGTTTACTCTAATCCTCTTAAGAAAAAACGATAGAAATTCTGAAGATTTTCTGAAGTTCTCCCTTAACTCTTAAGAAATTCTTCAGAAAGAAAGATATTTTTCCTTAAGAAGTTTTTTGTACGATACATACATGCAGACGAGGAGGTATTCGGAATGAATCAAAAATGGAAAACCGTTGGTGTTCTTTGTTTTCTGCTCAGTATACCAGCGATGATGTTGGTTTATCCATACTTGAATACACCGACTCGTGGTGTTCATTCGCTTGTTACGAGTTTAGATAACGCCATTCCTGTTGTGAAATGGTTTGTGATACCCTACGTTGCCTGGGTTGCTTATATATCGATTACGTTGATTTACTTTTGTTTTAAAGATCGCACGCTTGGATTCAAAACGATTCTTGTTTTTGACCTTGGATTACTGGTTTGCTTTCTTATTTATTATTTTTATCAAACGGTAGGGCCCGTACGCCCTGTGATCAGTGGTCATGACTTTCTATCACGAATGTTGGCGTATGTATATCAAATGGATCAACCGTACAATAGCTTTCCAAGCATTCATGTCTTGAGCAGTTATTTACTGATACGGGCGATTCGAAACCGTTCGTGGAAAAACAAGTGGATCGGGTGGATGATAGGATGTTTTTCGACTTCCATAATCCTTGCCACCTTGTTTATCAAACAACATGTAATCATCGATGTTTTAGCCGCCATTTTATTGGTTGAGTGTTTATTTAAGATGGTAGAGATCGTTTATCGTTGGTTATCCGTACCGAAACGCAAAGTAAAACCTGTTGCGGAGAAATCTTTTTCAGTCTAGCCAAGATAGCCTAAAGAGGAACCGCTGGTGGGCATTTGAAACCTATAGAGAACATTTAAAAGGAGTGGAGATCCATGAAGGCAGTCAATAAAGGAAAAATTTTAATTCTTACCGGAAATTATGGAGATGGTCATATTCAAGTAGCACAAGCTATACATGAAGCGATACAAATTCGATTTCCATCCTTAGAACCTGTGATATTTGATTTTATGGAATGGGTCCATCCGTATTCTAATCATGTAAGCCGTTTCCTTTATCTTCAAGGGGTAAAAAAGTTCCCTCAGCTGTATGGTTATATTTATCAAAAGACACGGAGAATGAACACTTTTTCCAGGATGATGAAGACGATTTTCTCTTCAGGGATCGGAAGAATGGTTAAATTAATTGAAGAAGTGGAGCCGACGGTTGTTGTCAGTACGTTTCCATTGGCAGCTGCCGTGATGTCAAAATTGAAATCCTATGGTTTAACCGATGTTCCTACCGTTACAACGATTACGGATCATACCGACCATAGCTGCTGGATTTATCCTTGTACCGATCAATATATCGTCGGCTCAAGGAGTGTCCGTGATTCTTTAATTGACTTAGGCGTTGAAGAGAATCGTATTGCTGATACAGGGATTCCGATTCGACAGCAATTTTCTCAGTCCTTTCAACGAGATGAAATTTTTGCGAAACATGGTCTAGAACCGCATTTACCTACCGTTTTAGTGATGGGAGGAGGCTGTGGCTTGATTGGAGATGGAAGTTCCACCCTTCAGGAGTTGGATGCATTACCGCAGCCCATTCAATTGATCATTGTTTGTGGGCATAATGAAAAACTTCGGATGGAATTAGAGGGAAATCTAAAGGACTCCAAACATCGCATCCATCTCACTGGTTATATCAATTATGTTCACGAGTTAATGGCGATTTCCGATTTAATGATTACCAAACCGGGAGGAGTCACTACCTTTGAAGCGATTGCCATGGAATTGCCGATGCTTCTTTACAAACCGATTCCTGGCCAAGAACAGGATAACGCTAAATTTTTAGTTCGTTCAGGAGTGGCGATTCAAGCCGAAACGGACCGTGATTTAACCGATCTTTTAGCCAAATTACTAAGCAATAGAGAACTGCTTCAACAGATGAAGGAGAATTCAAAACAATTTCATCCGAAGGAATCTGCGTTTGCATCCGTTGAAATTATTAAGGATACAAAAGAGTCCCATAGCCGTATACAGGACCTCATGTATTCATTTGGCTCATAAGTCCTTAGGAAGGTGAAAGATGGAAAATTCTATGTTTGCGTCATCTAACTCAAAGAATCGGACAGCCCGCTCTCTTTCGATTGGGAGTTTGATTTTCTTCTTGCTCCTTACAGGAATTTATTTGTACTTTGTTCATACCGGAACGGCAAAAGTCTGGCTTGCATCCATTCGTCACTTAGGTGTTTTCGGGATCCTCTTAGGGATTTTGATCCAAACGCTTGTCAATGTAATCCCTGCGCCAGGCGAATTTGTCTCTGTTTTTCTTATTGAACTATATGGTCCCGTTGCAGGCGGACTCTATTCCTGGATTGGCGGGATCTTAGGCGCAGTCCTTGCGTATCATTTGTCCCATTGGATCGCCCGTCCCATCATTGAACCATTAGCAAAGCCTTACCTGGAAAAAATAGACCGTTGGCTGCAAAAACAAGGAGATTTGGGTCTTTTGTTCATCCGTTTTGTTCCATTGGTTCCCTACCATTTCATCAATTATGCGGCAGGTCTATTGCGAGTGAACAGAAGGGCTTTTATCTGGACAACCGCCTTAGGGATCTTGCCGTATACGATATCGGTAAGTATGTTATTTGCCGGGTTAAGATATGGAAAATTCCTTCCGTTTATCGTCGGCGGCGGACTCTTTATCTTGTCTTCTATTTTAAGCATCGTCCTACGGAGAAAAGTGGATTAAGTCTTTAAAGGGGAGAATCAAGGATATGGTTAAGCTTATTTTACTTGTGTTGTTGTTGCTGGCATTTTACTGGTTCATTCCTTTTATTCTTACAGCCCGTTTAGGTATTGGGGTATTAAAACGGAAGGATTCTTCCGCAAAAATTGCCTTTACTTTTGATGACGGTCCCAATCGTATTTTCACACCGCAGCTATTGGACCTGTTAAAAGTAAATGATATCAAAGCGACCTTTTTTGTTGTTGGTTCGAAAGCGGAAAAATACCCTGAGTTAATCGCAAGAATGCATGCAGAGGGACATTTAATTGGAATTCATAATTACGTGCACAAAGCCAACTGGGTCATGAGCCCTTGGAAGATTCGGCGGGATTTGCGGAAGAGTGCTTCCATCATTGAAAAAATTACCGGGGAACGCACAATCTATTATCGTCCGCCGTGGGGGTTAATGAACGTATTTGATTTTTTCCTCATGAAAAAGTATAAGATTATCCATTGGTCAGTCATGGCGGAAGATTGGAAAAGTAAAGGTGGCAGTGAAAAAGTGAAAAACATCTTGATGCAGAAGATAAAAAGTGGGGATGTCATCCTCTTGCATGATTGCGGAGAAACCTTAGGAGCGGATGCCCATGCTCCCATCAATACCATTCATGCTTTAAAAGATGTCTTTAAAGAACTATCAAGCCGAGGAATGTCTTGTGTAAGAGTGGATGAATTGTAGATATGTGCGGGATTTTATTGAGGCATTTTTATAAAAAAGTTCAGGTAAAGAGTGGAGAATAAAACTTGTTAAAAAACTGGAGATCAAGATTCTGCTGCCATTTTGGTGGCTTTTTTCGTATGTTCATTCCTTTAAATAGGTGGGGAATTTTGATATCAACATAATTTAGCCGGATATCGACACAAAATCGGATTATATCAACATATTTTTTAAAGATATCGACATGGATTTCGATTATATCAACACAAATTGGCCGGATATCGACATATTTTTTGGTTATATCAACAATGTAGCAGGATATCTACAAAAGTGGGATGGAAAAAATCTTTCGGATCAGAACCTCAGGTAAATGCTTGCCTAGTGATTTTTTATTAGTGAATGGTGTGCTTTTTTGCCCACTTTTTAACCTTTTGAATAGGTTTATCTTAACTAGACAACAAAATTAAGGTTAAGTAGACTAAAAACTAAACCACTTTGAAAGGGTAAGAGAGGCATTCTAGCCATTTTATTTGGATCTCTTAAACTACTAAATATAACAAAATAGACAGAAAATTTAAAATGTTGATCATACACCCCAGGTAAGTGAATTCAAAGCAATTTGGATAAAGGAGGAGGAATCATTATGTTGGAATTTGACACAAATATCGACCAATTCGCCACAATCAAGGTCATCGGTGTTGGCGGCGGGGGAAACAACGCCGTGAATCGTATGATTGAAGCTGGAGTTGAGGGTGTAGAATTTATTGCTGTTAATACAGATGCACAAGCACTTAATCAATCAAAAGCAGAGATCGCGATGCAAATCGGTGGAGCATTGACAAGAGGTTTAGGAGCAGGGGCAAATCCGGAAATTGGAAAAATGGCTGCGGAAGAAAGCAAACAGCAGATCGAAGAAGTGTTAGCAGGCGCAGACATGGTTTTCGTTACAGCTGGAATGGGCGGCGGTACCGGAACAGGGGCAGCCCCTGCCATTGCGAAAATTGCACGTAAGCTGGGTGCCCTCACAATTGGGGTGGTAACACGTCCATTTAAATTTGAAGGTCAAAAACGTGCTAAAAACGCTGAAATTGGAATTAACGCCATCAGGCAAGCGGTGGACACCCTTATTATTATTCCAAACGATCGTTTATTGGAGATTGTTGATAAAAATACCCCCATGCTAGAAGCTTTCCGTGAAGCAGATAATGTTCTAAGGCAGGGGGTTCAAGGGATTTCCGATTTAATTGCAGTGCCGGGTTTAATCAACCTTGATTTTGCTGATGTGAAAACGGTCATGTCCCATAAAGGTACTGCCCTAATGGGAATTGGGATTGCCACAGGGAGTAATCGTGCGGCTGAGGCTGCAAAGAAAGCCTTAAATAGTCCCTTATTGGAAACTTCTATTAATGGAGCTCAGGGTGTAATCATGAACATAACGGGCGGCGGTAATTTAAGTCTTTTTGAAGTACAGGAAGCAGCCGACATCGTTGCATCTGCTTCTCACGAAGAATTAAATATGATTTTTGGGTCGGTCATTAACGAAAACCTTAATGAAGAAATTATCGTAACGGTCATTGCCACAGGATTTAATGAGGAGGAGGAGGTTCCATTTGAACAACCTTCTTCCCAGCCTTCAATGGAAGAAATATCTCATCCATATCAAAGGGAACAGCGGTTACAGGGGAGACAACGTGAGCCGAGATACCGAAGCGAACCCGTTCAAGATTATGACCGATACTCTGAACCTCCGAGGGGAGATTACGACCGATACTCCGAACCTCCGAAGGAAGATTATGATCGATACTCCACACAGTCAAAAGACTCTCTGGATGTTCCATCGTTTTTGCGCAATCGAAGGAGACGATCTTAATTCAACTTTAGGAAGTCACAGGCAGAAATTCCCTATCCATTCATAAAAAAACGCTCAGAGATGAGCGTTTTTTGTATGGTTCGCTTTTATAGAGGGAGCATAAGAAACACAGGGTTCACCTACCCCGTGTTACTTTCCTTTAGGTTCTCCTAACGATAATCCAATCCTTTTTGATAATATTCCATCATCATTTCTTCAGGAACCATATTTCCGCCAGTCATGTGAATTCTCATCATCCACAAAATAACATTTAGGATCCCGCTCCGCTTGGATTCGACCTTCCTCTACCGCTTTACTATATTCCGCTTCATATTCAATGACATGAACCTTTTTGCTTCGAAGCAAGTCTTTTTTCCATTGTTTTGTTAATGTTTGTAATCCATATAATCTTATTTTATTAATTCCTAAGAGAAAAGCACCCATCTAGGGTGCTTTCCGTATTCATCCGATTTACTTAGAGAACAAGCTTTTTACACCCTTATAAATTAGGACGAGTGAGAAGACGATAACGGTTAGAATGCCAATAATATCTGTAACCGGTGAAACGCTTTCAAGAAATGAATCAGCTAACGGAACTTTTATAAGTGCAAAACCAGATAAAATTGTAGCAAGAAATAAGAAAATCCGATTATCCATTGGTTCCTCCTCCTTCCTATGTGATTGATAAATTATATGTCATCGTTATTTTGAATATGTCAGTTGTGTAACAAGAGTTTTTTGAGGCACCTGGAGGGTATACACTCGAAGTGTTTTGTTACTAATTATTTGTATTATAATAGGAGCTGTTGGTGTGAAAATAACTTCTGGACAGTAAGAAAGTACAAGTTAGGAGAAATCCTGGCTTTTTATTTTAAAGATAAGAAAGAAAATTTCGACTTTGAGAATTGTCCAGCTCCAGCGCCTAGCCCCTCTAGGTCGCTACGCTTACCATCGACTAGTCTTACTATATCGGGGCTGACCAAGGCGCTTGCGCTTTTCTTATGTATAATTTAAATTTCCTTCTAAAGACGGTAAATAAATTACAAAATTTGTTATATTAGCGCGAAATGTACTAAAGATAATCGCCATTCATAGTTCAGTGGAATTATATTTCCCCTTGATTGGATAATATTTGAATGATTGGGGTGACACGTATTTTTTGGCCAGCAACCTATCCGTGGAATACGGATCGTGAACGTCAACAAGTATGGATGGATATATGTTCATACCCTGTGCCGGTTAGATTTCTTCGAAATGGCCCGTTGGGCGCAGGAGCAAGAACATACTTTGGTGGACATATACTAGATATGTTCGGTAAAGAATTTTTGCTTTATGCGGCTTATTTCACCAAATTTTTAAGAAAAATAGAAGAAAATGATAATTATGACTTGGTTTGTTTGTAAATTAAAAATAACCTTTATCCTTGATTGGCTATATGCCTTTCAAGGTTTTTCTTTATTCAACAATATACAAAGGGGGATATGGGTACGTTTTTCCTGTGTCATATATAACTTTTTCAAGTGATACGGCAAAAATGCAAAACACTGCAACCCCTTTATATATTGGGGTTGCAGTGTTTTGTATTCAGAGATCTCTCAGGATATACCTTTTAGTTTAATATTTTTACCTTTAATTGTTTTACTCCAAAATTAACCGCATTTTGTTCAGAAGGAATAAAGACATCAATTCGATTTCCTTTAATGGCTCCACCAGTATCTCCGGCGATTGCTTCACCATAGCCTTCAACATACACTTTACTGCCAAGCGGGATTACAGAGGGGTCAACCGCGATGACTTTTTTATCTGGATTTGCTTTAATGTTTATTCCAGTTGCGGTAGTACCGGAACATCCCTCGCAATAGGCTGTATAGGCTGTGGCTTTCACGGTAATTTCCTTTGAACTCGAATTACTTGTGGATGCAGCTTTTACGGCAGGTGCACTTTCCTCTTGTGTTGATTCAGCCTTTACTGAAGGTGCAGAAAGTTTCACTGCTTTTTCTGTAACAACCGTGTTATTCGTATTTATGCCTTCATAGATTAATAGGTTTAATCCAGGATGGATGAGATCGGTATTTAAATGGTTCCATTCTTTAATAAGTGAAACAGATGTATCATGTTCCATGGCAATGTCCCATAATGTGTCGCCTTGTTTGACAATATGATGTTTTTCTTGTGCAACGGTTAGTTTATCGCCAGGATAAATAAGTTCTGTAGTAAGATGGTTCAACTTTTGGATATTTTCTACTGATGTATTATGTACGCGGGATAGATCCCAAAGGGTATCCCCTTTTTGTACCGTAATCGTTGCAGCTTGTACATTAGCACTTACAGTTACTGAGAGTACAGCAACTGCTATCATTGTTATCATTTTTTTAAGCATTCTTTTACCCTCCGTTTTCTTTGGTTGCTAATTTTTCATAATCGTAACATGAATTTTTCTGAAACAAAGAACAGAGAGATGTTAATTCGTTTACCTTCGTGGCAATTATATTGCAGGATTATGTCGGAAATAGTTGAACAATCTGAAAACAATGTCATTCTCAAAGGAGAGGGGAAGGAAAAACGAATATAAAAATGACGTGGGAAATTCACGTATCCTTTTAATAAATTAAACTGTTGTACAAAATTCGGGTCTACGGTCCTTCACACTTGGCAGCTTTTCTCGAAGGTAATCGTAATAAACCAGAAAAGGCTCCTTAAGAATGGGAATAAATTATTTATAAACTGTTGACATCAGTAAAATAATCTAGTAATATTACTTCTTGTCACCAACAGAAAATATTAAACTTCAAAAAAGTAGTTGATTTAATTAATTGTTTCTGTTATGATAATAAACGCTGCTGATTTAAGAGAAAAATTCTTAAAAAGCAATTGACACTTTTGTAAGTGAGATGGTATGCTAAAGACCTTCTCGAAAAATTGCTCTTTGAAAACTAAACAAACAAAAACGTCAACAAACAATAATAATCGTGTTTCTTCTATTATATAGAGAACACGAGCCAACGTAACATTCGAGCTACATCAACTTTCTTGGAGAGTTTGATCCTGGCTCAGGACGAACGCTGGCGGCGTGCCTAATACATGCAAGTCGA
>NZ_JAVDUQ010000037.1:0-57007 GCF_031456445.1 Neobacillus niacini
AGCTCCGGTTTCCCGAAGTTATCCCAGTCTTACAGGCAGGTTGCCCACGTGTTACTCACCCGTCCGCCGCTAACCTTCTGGGGCAAGCCCCAAAAAATTCGCTCGACTTGCATGTATTAGGCACGCCGCCAGCGTTCGTCCTGAGCCAGGATCAAACTCTCCAAGAAAGTTGATGTAGCTCGAAAATTTACGTTGGCTCGTGTTCTCTATATAATAGAAGAAACACGATTATTATTGTTTGTTGACGTTTTTGTTTGTTTAGTTTTCAAAGAACAATGTCATTTAATAAAAAGTGACAGGAATATTACTTTATCACATTCCTTAGATTCTATCAATCATAATTTTTTTCCAATTGCGATTGACTTTCGCGCTCTTTTTTAGAGATACTTTTATATAATATCACGTAGTGTGCATTAAAGCAAGAGAAAGTTTTTCCCAATTGTTTGCTTATCCACTCTTTTAAAGAGCAACTTTATCAGTTTAACACCGTCGGCGTTCACTTGCAACAGAAATTTTTTTCAATTCTACAACAATCATCTGTACAGCGTTCACATCGTTTCCGATTTGAATTTAAAGGTGTCTCACCTATTGATCCATTAACAGACAAAAAGAAAAGCGAGAAAGACTTATTATTTAAACTCCTTTTCATTGATTCTATATTCTTTAAGACGTTCTTTTAATTCCTGTTGACCAAATACATTTTCATATTCAGATAATGCTTTTTGCGGACGTTTTTCAGCTATTAATTCTTCTCATTCTTCGAATCGTTTCCGTATCCCTTAAACTTTATTGCAGTCCATAACAGCTACGATATTATTAGGTCTTGGTTATAAGGAGTATTTTTTGGTTTAAGTCCCATGTTGTTAAACTGTTATTTTTCATTAACTAAACTGTAAACAAGCTATGATATAGTAAATACGATCAATTCCAAGGGTAGCAATTTTCCCTAATAAAAGCCGGACTTCCTGTGATATGAGGAAAGCCGGCTTTTTAATTCCCTTAGCAGCCAGAACAGTACACCGAATAAAACAAATTGAGTGGGTATCTTGGCCGTCCGTATTTGTAGGAAGGCAGAACACCAGCAGCAGGAGGGTCCCCCTCGTTTACGTTCTGAATCAAACGAGTTCATTAAGGGGAATCAACAACATTTAAGTAACTCATACAAAACTTTACAATGAAAAGGAGATCATCTGTGTCTGCAAATAGACAAGACCGTATAAATAATAAATCTAAGAAAGAAAAAAAGAGATCTTTGTCCTGGATCCTCTTGCCTGCCCTAATCATTGGATTAAGCAGTGCAGCCTATGCCACTTTCCTTTATAGCAAGGCAGAATCGGTTATGAATAGTTCATACAAACCGATTGACCGGGGATCCAAACGGGTATTTAAAAATGTTACCGTTGAAAACACATCGATTCTTTTCATTGGAATCGATGACAGTAAAAAACGGAAAGAAGGAAATTCGCGGTCAGACGCTTTGATGCTCGCTACATTTAATAAAAAAGATAAATCAATTAAACTTCTAAGCATCCCGCGTGATTCCTATGTTCAAATCCCTGAAAAGAATATTTATACGAAAATCACACATGCACATGAATATGGCGGCGTAAGGCTTACCCTTGATACTGTCGAAGGATTGCTCGATATCCCGATTAATTATTATGTAGAAATGAATTTCAATGCTTTTATGGATGTCATTAACGCCCTTGGCGGAATTGATGTCAATGTTCCATATACCTTTACGGAACAGGATTCTCAGGACCACCAGGGAGCGATTACCTTACAAAAAGGAATGCAGCATGTGAACGGAGAACAAGCACTGGCTTTTGCAAGAACAAGACATTATGACAGCGATATTTATCGTGGAAAACGACAACAAGAAATTATGAAAGCTATTCTAGCCAAAGCTACTTCCGTAAAATCAGTATCCAACTATTCAAAAGTAATCGAAGCGGTTGCTAAGAATATGACAACAGATTTAACTTTTGATCAAATGTTATCGTTTATTAATTATTTAAAAGCGGGTAGCGGCTTAAATACCGAATCCCTAACACTGAAAGGTTCCGACTCATATATTAATGGGGTTTATTATTACCAATTAGATCAAGCATCATTGAACGAAACAAAGTTAATCCTGAAAAATCATCTTCTTGGAAAAACGACTTCAAGTAGAACACCATCCACAAATGAATCATCTTCCAATAATTAAAAGAAAGACCCGGCTGGGAGAATCAGCCGGGATTTTTTGAAATGAAAAAGGGGTACATTATAGATGAGAAAAGTTTATTATTCCTTAAAAAGGCCGGAGGATCAAATTTAAAGTTCATTTTACCTAGGAAAGTCTAGGATTTTTCCTCTTTTTTACGTTGGTTAATATTGGTATAATCAAAATACCCCTGATGTTATAGATAAATTGCATCGAAAAGAACTCCTTATTGGGAGTTCTTTTCATTTTTATTAGGAAAAACCCCCCTCTAGAGGGCAGTTTTAATACCACCTAATTTTACTAATGGGGAGAACTTTGGGAAAGTGTACTACCTCATTGGCTTGTCCGCTCCGATAAACTAAATGTGTATAGCTTTCATTTTTGGGAAAATTAGACTAGTTAAAGATAGAGCTATTGATAGATAAATATATTTTACCTTTATAGTAAAATATTAGGAAAATATCAAAGGATGTGGAATTTTGAAGTTAAATGTAAAAATTTCGTTTGTTTTTTTTATTTGTTTTCTGTTTTTTACCCCCCGCTCCATTTTTGCAGAAGAAGTTTTGCATAAAGGAAGTCAGGGAAAAATGGTGTATAACTTGCAAGAGAAATTAAAGAAAATGGGTTATTTCACCACCCAACCAACAGGGTATTATGGTTCGATTACAGATCATGCAGTTAGACAATTTCAGCTAGATACTGGACTATCCCCAAATGGAGTTTTAGATTTTCAAACGCAACAAAAATTAAATGGTATAGAAATGATGGCAAGGGTTGTTTATGGAGAAGCTCGCGGTGAGTCGTATGAAGGACAAGTAGCGGTGGCTGCTGTTATTATAAATCGATTGTCCACGCCAGGTTTTCCTAAAAATATTTACGATGTTATTTTCCAGACGAATGCTTTTACAGCTGTACATGATGGTCAATATTATTTGACACCTGACAGTTACTCTTATCGAGCAGTGATTGATGCTTTAAAAGGATGGGACCCTACATACGGTTCGGTTTATTATTATAATCCAACCTTAGCAACCAATGATTGGATTTTTACTAGGGAAACAGTAATCAGAATAGGGAACCACTTATTTGCAAAGTAGTAAAAGCTAAATCTACATAATGCAAAAAAAGTTTATTAAAAAAAGGAATAGATGAAAAAAGGAGATATTACTAAAATATGAAAAATAAACTCTTTTATAAATTTTTAGCGGTATCTTTAAGCATTCCACTGTGCGCTTGCTCAGTTCAAACGCAGGACACAACTGAACCAAAAGAAGAGAAAGCTTCAAGGGAAGAAAACAAACACTCTACTCAGTGGTCATATGAAGGAGAAACAAGTCCAAAGAACTGGGGAAAAATAGATACGTTAAACTCTCAATGTGTCAATGGCAAGGAACAATCACCTATTAATATTGAAATATCCAAGGTTCAACCCAATCAAGCATTGGATGATGTCAAAATCACTTACCAGCCAACGGTATTTACTTTCGAGAATAACGGTCATACTGTACAAGCCAATACCATTGAACTAAATAATAGCATAGTAGTGGAAGGAACAGAATACAAACTTGCCCAATTCCATTTCCACCAGCCAAGTGAACACCAGTTTAATAGGAAAAACTTTGAAATGGAGATCCATCTAGTACATCAAGATAAAAATAATAGGCTAGCGGTACTGGGCATTATGATCAAAGAAGGAAGCAAGAACAAATCTTTGGCAGAGATTTGGGGCAAGCTGCCAAAAGAAGAAACTAAAGAGGGTATCAAGTTAATTCAACCGATTGATTTGACAAGTCTGCTGCCGAAGAGTCAGAAATCGTTTCGATATAATGGCTCGCTGACAACACCTCCTTGTTCTGAAAAAGTCAAGTGGGTGGTATTGGAGCAACCAATTGAGATGTCCAAAGCACAAATCGATGCTTACCGTAAAATCTTCCCAGATAATCATCGTCCTGTACAACCTCTGAATGAACGTGACGTTCAAACGAGTAACTTATAATATCCCTATGGTTCTGGAATAAGAGGCAATTAGCATCTGAATCCAGAAAAGCTCGTTTTATCATAAAACGGGCTTTTTCAATGTATATTTTATATTTTTTATTCAAGAAACGGGCGCGATTGATGAGCAATAAAAGAGCGATACATATAACTATGTCTAATATGCATCGCCTTTTTTTTATAATTTTTACAATTTAGGTCTTGATAACCTGAAATAATATGTGTTTTACGAACTTGTCCTTGAAGGCATATCCTCAACACGGAACAAAAGATTTTAGACAATTAAGTTGTTCTATCTCCAAATTAGAAAAAGGTGGGAATAAAAAATTTTTGTATAAACCACTCCAACCTAGCAAAGTTTAATTATTGTTGAAGTTTTATTTCAATTCCCAAACAAAATACATACACCCGGGAGGTTATATTTATGACACAACAAAATCAACAGCAACAACAAATGCAACAAGCCGTTCAATCTGCTCAGCAAGCACAACAAGCTGCTCAACAAGCGCAACAAGCTGTTCAATCTGCTCAAGCAAGTGCAACTACACAACAACTTCAACAAGCTCAACAGCAGATTCAACAAGCACAACAAGAAGTTCAGCAAGCTACAGCTAAATCGCAACAAAAGAATTTTCAATAGAACGAAAAAAGGAGCTTCACCGAAGATTCTTTTTATACTTTCCCAGGTGATTCGTTCTCAAATTCAAATTTAGCTGTCTGTGCAAAATTTAGACCCTTAGCGAGCCACGGAAACCCCTGGCAGCATAGTAGGATTCTGCTCCATTGGTACACGAAGACGTGCCCGTAGCGACAATCGCAAAAAAGGGAACCGCCGAGTTCTCTAATATCAGAGGGTGTTTGCACCCAACTCGACGTTTTCATATCGAATTTTCCAAGTTTCTGCAACGCTCGATATTGTTCTTCCGTTAAAAGTTCAATGCCCATAGCAGTTGCCATATCAATAGCATAGCTTGTCTGGATGATTTTTAAGGTATATGAATTCATGCAAGCGAGCAATCTCTAAATGACCGCAATCAGTAGGATGTGGATTAGGTAAAAAATTAGGTGGTACGGGGTTTTCACAGCTATGTGTCCAAATACAAACCTTCGGTTGTGTGGTGTTAGTGAATTGCCCTAGAAAATCTGCATGAACATCAACCACTTTATAATGAAAAGTGAAACGGTTTGCTTTAATCACATCATTAATTCCCTGAATAAAGGGCTCTGCCAACATAAAAAATGGCGTGCCACCTATAAAAGGGTTGTAAACGGTCATGACTAATATTTCAGCATGGGATCGAATGCTTTTTCGAATTTCACGCATAATCAGCGGCCAGTTTTGGGCAAAAGTTGCAACGGCATTTGACAAACAGGCAGGAATGGTAGGGTCGGGCTGACGAAGGCAAATCAATAAATCGTTGGCACCAATACTAATGGTAATTAAATCTGCTTTTTTTACTGCTTCCCTAAACACTTCGGTTTGTAGCTTCTGAAGTAAATTAGTACTAGTGTCACCAGGATGGGCAAGATTACTCAAATTCACACATGGGAAAATCGTCGAAAGGAAGTCCCGAAAGTAATAAACGTATCCGTATCCGTGGTTTTCCGTATCATTGACGTGAAATGAAGCACCCTCTCCAAATGCAATGGAATTTCCAAGAGCTGTATATTGAAAACAATGATGGTGATGGTGATGGTGTTCGTGTAAATCAGACACATAATCACCTCCTTTTAATAAATTTAATACTATACTATTATTCTAGTAAGAATACGAAACGGCAACTGACCAACTGTTTCCGTCATTTTATTAGGCTAAAGGGTGCGTTTCTACAACAGTGGAGACGCTTTTTTACTAACATGACAGTTTCTTGAAAAATTTAATAATAATGAATAAATATAGTCTGATTAAATTGCCGTTACATGTCTATTTCATTCTTCATCAATTAATAGCAGGTAAAAAGATTGTCGAGAATTGCCTAGTAAGGAAGTGGCAGAGAGACAATACACCCTGCCATACTTCCTTATCACCTTCTGTGTCTACTTAAAAGACGATCCTCATAAACTTTTTCGCTTGATACACACCATCCTGGTAAAATTCACGGGTTTCCACAAAATATTCAAAGATTCCATGATGAATGGTAGGCTAAAATGGTTTCAACTTTAATCGGTTTGTACTCTTATACGGTTTATTTTCTGATTCTGGACGACCTAGCCAATAAGTTTTTAAAAAACAGGCTACGCCTTATTATTGAATAATATTAATAAAGAGCTGTGGAATTGTTTCATTTTCGACAGTTTTTTTACATCCGTTTCGGATTAGGGCAGACACCGACTAAATAGTAGATTTCCATTATCATTGTCGATAAAACCGAAAACTGTGTTGATATCTTACCAATATGTGTTGATATAATTGGAATCTATGTCGATATCCCATAAAAATGTGTTGATATCCCGCTAAAATATGTTGATATCACAAAAATCGGCCGACTTCTCTTCTCAAATAATTGCCTTATTAGACTAATTTTCCGCCAAAACTCTTTTCTCCAATCCAATCACCGTTGATTAGAAACCGAGCAAACACAATTTTGGGCATCCCTCGACGCATGAAGGATATGTAGAAGCAGCAAAAATACAGATTTATCTGCGTTAAATTGGAATTTATCTGCGATTCTAAGGAATTTATCTGCGCAAATGCAGCCTTTATCTGCGTTCCGAGGTGTTTTATCTGCGAATCTAATCTACTTACTACACAAATACAAAGGAATAACAATAAAGTTGAACGGAGAATGATAAGAAGAACTTCTACCCAGGGGAACGGATTAAGGAGCAGGAGGCCATGCCCCCGCCTGTTACTTTGCTTCATTTGTATTGGCTTCTTTTGTTTCAATGGTTCCTGATAAGGAAGTCATGGAAGACTTTTTATTCGCGTTATTTTCAATTACTTGGCCGGCAGTAGTCGTTTGATTTAGTTCATGTTCTTGGATTCGTTGACTCTTTATGCTAATTTCCCCTCCTTTCTTTCCATATTTTCTTCGTATTCACTTCGTTTATGCATTAGAATCTACGTTATAATCCCCTCATTATGTTATTGCAAAGCCTGAACTCGTTTATCTGCGTTACGATGTTAAAAAATGCTGTTTTTAGCTATATACTTTCCAAGTCATAACATCTTAAGAATAAGTTAATCCAGCCATTTAGGTTCCATTAATCATCACCACCTATACCAAATACACCTACTCATATAGTGGTGTTGTAGTTTTATCTATAAAAAAAGCGGTCATCTCATAAAGGGAGAATGACCGAAATGAAAAAAGAAAGCTAATAAACAATTCGAGGGGTTGTTTCAGTTTTTTGTCCGTAATGCTGCACTTAATCTTTCTATTTTGAAACAATAAAAGTGTTTTATGAAAGGGCAAATGTAGTGAATGTGATTCTGACCCATCTAGGGATGCTTCTCATGGTTCCGCTACTATGAGAATGCCATTGGAACCGTCCCCATGGCCTCTTTGGGTCATAGCTTTCCAAGAACCAAAAATGGAATTGCTTGACCCAAATATCGTTTATGCCTGATTACGTATCGATTTTAGTAGTATTAATTAATACCTTTTGAGATTCAGAGATATCAATATGTATATCATTTTTAGCTGATAGTTTTAATGTTAATAAAACGCTTAAACCGAATGTAAGTAATCCGGCCAAGATCAGCATACCTTGTGTGAACTCCACCACCCCAAGAACCATCGGTCCCACAAATCCACCTAATGCTGCAAGTGAATTGACTAAGGCGATCCCAATAGGTGCAGTTGATTCTGTGAAGAAGAATGTCATATAAGCAAAGAAGCACCCAGAAAATCCATTTAATCCAGCCGATGTAAGTGATAACATAATTACCATCATAATGGTGTTATCTGATGGTCTTTCCAGGGACGGTTCTCATGGTCCAAAAAAGCCGACAGAACCCGCCCGCATGGTCTCGGAGAAAAACCTGACACATACGAGAACTTGTTTTTACTTTTATAATAGAATTTTTTTGTATATAATGGATATATAATAAAAAAGAGAAGTGCGGCTAACACTTCTCCCTGCAACCTCTACCGTTAGGGTGGTGGTTGTCTAAGTATTATTCTTTATGAGAACCACCCTTAGGCTTGCTACGGCGTAGGGTGGTTTTCTTGTTTTCTAGAACGTTTTTCCGAAAGAAATAAGCGCTGACTTCACGCAAAATTCCTTTAAGAATTTCTTTCACGATTTCAAGAAAAGTTTCCATGATTATCACCTCCTTTCCTAAAGCAAGGAAAAGAAGATCGACAATCCGGCCACCCTCACAATATTCAGTTGCAACTCCATTCTATCATTTTATACCTAACCAAATACCTACTAATCTTCGACAAAATTCGAAGTGAGCTGGGGTCTGACAGCACATCTATGGACGGTTCTCACTGTGACGCTACTATGAGAGTGCCATAAGAACCGTCCCCATGGTCCTCCGGTAACACCCCTTCGTAAGAAGGGCTTTTTCTATTTAAATAAATAAGAAAGATGTCGAATATTGAAACCGCAAAATTTGACAAAATCCTGAACAACTGTATAAAAACTTCCAAAAGGTATATGAAGGTATACCACTCGAATTATTTTTTTATGTTACTTTTTTACTAGAGAGGCAATTCAAAAAGTGGAGGCAGAGAGATGGAGAAGAAAGTGATTTTCAAATTGCAAAGCTTGGTACAGAAACATGATTTGTCCGTAAGAGAAATGTCCAGATTAACGGATATTCCTCGTCCTTCTTTAAGTAAATTAATGAATCAAAAAATGCAAAATATTCATTTACCCCATATTTTGCGGATTGCCGACGTCTTTAACGTCAATGATATTCGCGAAATAATTGACCTGGAAGACATACATACCAAATCGTTGTAATGATCTTAATTGGGGCGGCTAATCTTTAATCACACAAATGTCCTTTGCCGCCCTTCTATCTTGGTGAATGGAAACAAATGATATTGTTTAAGAGAATTGGATATTCCAGCGTTTCTTTAACATTCAGCCTCGGCACCTCAACATTCAACCCCATAATGTTAGTACTCCATCCTCAGGCAATAAAACCATTTGCCAAAATGAAATCCCTAACTTTTGTAACCGTTTAAATGGAACAGCTCTCCCTTTTTTCTGTCATGCCTAGTTTAATTAAATGAAGGAGTTGAGGAGCGTTTATGGAAAAATTTCATATTATTAAGCCATCGATTATGTATATGGAAGGTCATGTGGACCGAAACGCGAAGCTTTGTACAAAGGTAACCCAAACAGATGGAATCATTCTTGTCGACAAATCCCCTGTCCAAATTCTCGATGACAGCATTCGATGCATTGGTTTTAATTTTAAAGGCGCCTTGGAAACCTCCAAATGGATCATGGGGGATTCGTATATGTGTCCCATCATGGTGAATCCGATTCTGAGAATTGTCGTGTTCCCCACGAAATCAATCAAAAATGAGGACTCCATCTGGCTGAACCCGGACCAAATCCTGAGGACGAGCAGCTATTACAACAAGACAAAAATAGAATTTAAGAATGGACATACCCTTATTGTTCCTTGCAGGTTGTCTTCCTTTAACACAAAACTGCAGACGGCTGAACAGTTTAGAAGGATTACTTGTGGGATAGCAAGAGATCCACTTTGTTTTATGCTAGAGCCGAAAAGGAAACGGATGGAACTTGGTCGGAAAAGACAATAGAAGATTCCACAGGGACGGTTCTGTTGGCCCAAAAAAGCCGCGAGAACCGTCCCCATGGCCACCCATGGCCAGCGAAAGGACAGTGGTCGATAATGGCAAAATATCGTATGGTACAAACTGAATTTTGGAAGATTCCCATCGTTTCAGAAGAGATGACTCCGGAGGACAAATACTTTTATCTTTATCTGCTTACGAATCCACATACAACTCAAATTGGAATCTATAAAATTACCAAAAAAGTAATGGCTTTTGATTTGGGTTATTCGATGGAGAGTGTCCATTCCTTAATGGATCGCTTCATCAACCATCACAAATTGATTCGTTACAATCCGGAAACGAGAGAACTCGCGATTAAAAACTGGGGGAAGGATAACCTGGATAAAGGCGGGAAACCGGTTGTGGATTGTATTCTTTCTGAATTAAAAAAGGTAGAGGATCATTCACTTATCCGTTATGTTGCGGAATCCATTCCGAAAGAGTACTTTCGCAGCCTCTATGAGAGGTTTTTCAGCAACAAAGAAAGAGATCAAAATGAAAATAATACATATCGTACGGAATGTAAAGAAATGGACGATCCGTACCCGTATCGTCCTACGATACGTGGACAAAAAGAAAATAAAAAAGAAAATGAAAATGAAAAACAACTAAAAGCTTTTTACCCAAATATAAAAAATCCCCCCAAAAAAGAAGATGTGAAAGAAATTATCGAGTTTTGGGACACGAATGGATTTGGGTTTACGAACGTGAATGCGAAACAGCAGCTGTTATCTTGGCTAGATGATTCAAGCTTTTTACAGCCAAAAGAGATGATTTTAAAAGCCATGAAGATTGCCTGTGCCACTAACAAGCGAAGGCTGAACTATATTGTGGGGATTCTCAAAAACTGGGAAAATGAATCTTTACTGACTGTAGAAGAAGTGGATTCGTATGGTGAGAACCAAAAGCCTCCCCATAAGTCTAGGCCATTCACCAAATCACCTCCTGCTGGAAGATCCATTCCAAGGGAATTTGAACTCGACCTTACGGCAGGTGAAGCGTGATGAGTATCGCAGAAAAAACGTTCTTAGGAAGCTTAATGAAGGCGGAGTACTTACTCAAGGAGACCGTCATTCAACCGGAACAGCTTGAAAGCACACGGCATCAAGAATTAATGCGAAAAATGGTGGAGTTAAAACAGGCTGGTAAGAATATTGATTTGATCACCTTTACTACCTTACCCGACCTCGAATCATTCGGTGGAATGTCTTACCTAACGGAAGTGTTATCGTTTGCAGATGTGGAGAAATTTGACGGAACGGAGAAGCTTATTCTTGAACTGTGGAAGGAGCGGGAAAAGAGAAACATCTTGAATGTTGCCGCCATGAATGATTGGGAGATTGCGAAAGTCATTGCCGAATTGGACAAAATTAACCAAATGAAGCTAGAGGATCATACGTCCTTACAACTGGCGTTGGCCAATATCTATGAGGCACCCTGGGAAGATCAAGCAGCCTTGAGAAGTGCGTCAACAGGAATCAAAAAGCTCGACGAAGTGACGGGAGGCTTTCAGGGTGGAGAAGTAACCATTCTAGCGGCAAGACCGTCGATGGGAAAAACCGACGTGATGCTCCATTTTGCCAAAATGACGGGTTGGGCAGGATTTCTGCCCCTCGTATTTTCCTTAGAAATGCCTGAAAAGCAGATTACGTCTCGATTAATTGCTTCGACTGGCGGCTTTAACCGGGCAAAAATGCGGGATCCGAAAAGAATGCTTACGCAAAATCAAAAGAATAAATGGTCGGATGTGATTGGGGATCTCACGGAAACCCATATGCAAATTTTTGATGGGGCCGGACAAACGATTGCCGAAATGAGAGCGAAAACGAGAAAGCTGATGCATCAATTTCCCTACAAGAAACCGATCCTTTTTATTGATTACTTAACCCTGATCCATCCAAGTCAATTTTACGGCGGGAATTCCCACTTACAGGTAACGGAAATATCCAAATCCCTGAAAACGATGGCGAAGGATTTCGATTGCCCCGTCATTTGTTTGGCGCAGCTCAATCGATCGGTAGAATCCAGGGCCGATAAACGGCCAATGATGTCTGATATTCGGGAATCAGGCAGTGTGGAACAGGATGCCGATGTCATTTTGTTCTTGTACCGTGAAGCGTATTATGACAAGGACTCCGAGGATCATTCTCTTGAAATCATCGTCTCGAAAAATCGTAATGGACCAGTTGGAACCATCAGGGTGAACTACAACGAGCATACGGGAAGGATTGAGGACCTAAAGGAACCTTACCCTTGTATAACCTATTTTAGCCATTATGAACGCAAGCCCACGGCTGAAAAAGGAATCGAATAACGAGGTGTTGGCACATGCTTGTGAAGGATCTATACCTAGATTGTTTGCTTTATGAAGAATCCTCATTGGCCCATTACATCTACCATTTACTGGCGGAGAGGAAAATTTCATTAGAGGACGACTCTTCCAAAATCGACTTAAGCCAAGTGAACCATCACAAAGTAACGGAAATGATTCAAAACAATGTACTAGGTTTTCATAAGGTTGGCATCTACTCCCTGAAAATGAACCAGAAGGCATTTGCCTTTATCTATGCGAGCAGTCAAGAAGAGGCAATCCAATTCTATAAACAATCCTTTCATAAAGCTCCATTGAACTGTCACGAATATCCGCTAGAATGCGAGCTTACTAGAGGAAATGGGGTTATTTCGTTTCGGGACATGAAAAAGGAATTCGGAAGTTTTCCGACTATAGCGGGATGTTTTGTGAGGGGGTAAAAGTTAGTAATGGGGGCTGAGTGGGGGCTGACCCCGAAATTCCTAAATGAAAAATCGCAAATTGAAAGATATAAATCACTGCCATTTTGCGATTTTTTTAATTGGCTCTTTTCGTAAAGATTGTGGCTTTTGAAAAAAGAAAGGAATAATTTACCTTTTATGCTATTATAAAAACAAGAACTTGTTCTGCTAAAGGGCAGCTTAGGGGGCGATTTGTATTAAATATATAAATATTGGTTTAACATTTTTATTGTTGAGTTCAATTATCTATGGTTCTGCATTGATTTCAGCATCGGTTTATTCTCAAGGGTTAGCAGGTAATGATGGTCGAGGATGGGATAGACGGTACGGAATTTTTGGAACTGCTTTAAGAGAGGTAGGAACACTACCAATAATACTGTCCATCCTATTAGGTTTAATCGGTTTATCCATTGTTGTCACATCAATAAGGAAGAAATAAGAATATAGGCGTTACTTATTTCATAACGGAGTCGATAATGGAATCAAGAACCACAGCCGTTCTTCAATTGAATGGCTGTTTTTTTATACCTCCCGTAGAAAGTTGACCGTAAAGTTATTTGAGTTTTGACAGGCACATAAAAGCATCTGATTTATCTGTTCTTTATCCGCCATTTTCTTACTTTGCTGAAGAAAACTAAACCAATACAGGTAATTATCCAAATACTAGGTTGCAACACCTTGAAACCTATCAAGCCAATCCTTTAACCGTTTATGGTAGTTGTTGACGTTTTGTAGATGATAGATGCCTTTTTTAACGTAGCCCTCTTTGCTTAGGTTAATGGTTTCGTGCTTCAATGCCTTGATGAGGGCAAACTTTTTGTAGTTGGTAGCAGTATCTGTACATAGCAAAGAAGACGGGTCAATATAATACCCGATAACCGCGTCAATTTCCTCTGCACGTACCCGTCCAGTTCCTGCTTTTTGAGCGATGACTTGACCGTTTCGGTCCTGTGCAACTACAACAGCTATTTTAAGATTACTAATACCCCTCTTTTTATCTCTTCCCCCTCTTTTCTTAGGCTTCCTGTCTAAGGCTCTACGTCCTTTTAGAGACTCTTTAAAAAAGGTCTTTAATATTCTCTGTTTCATAGAGTCAAATTTTTAAAATTGGAAAAATGAATAGAATTGGTTAAATTGATTGAAAAAAGATGGAAAGGACAATTAATTCGTTTGGTGGGTAATTACAAGGGGGAATTCTAAGCAAAAAAAGGAGTGAACTATTTCTATCAATGATAGTGGAACTCCGTCAGAAGCTTCATCACATTCTATAAGGCCTGTAAATTGGTCATTCATCAATGTATAGTAAGATAGTCCATTAGGAAAAACTTTAGTTTCAACTTGTTTCTCTCCAATACCCTTTCGTGTTTTATCCATTAATTTTTTAAGTAAATCCTGCTGATTGCTGTTTAATTCACCATGTACAGCAAATTTATAGCCAAATTCTATGTTTTCCACAGCTTCCAGGCAAATCCCCGTTGGATATAAATGTATTTCCACAAAAAAGGTACGAGTAGTCCCTTCATAATCCTTCAAAGAAAAAGAATCTACCATCTGTTCTAAATTTACCTCAAGCTCTTCTGACATGCGTTCGTTATAACAATTCAGACATAACTGCATGGTACCCGCTTCCATGTCTAAAAATACTTTCACCTTACCAGAACCGCATTGCTCACACATATTCATATTATCACCTATATTTATTTTTCTTCTATTTTATCAACTTGAGGGAACTTTAGACACTACTTTTCCACTCCCCTTCGAGATAAGAAGTATCATTTATGATGGTCCTTAGGAAAAAAAGAAGAAATTGAACTGTACCTTGCTTTCAAACTAACCTATCAAGATATGACAAAATTCGAATGGTGACAATATGCATAGCCCTACACTACTAAATACTAGAAGAATGCCAGTGGAACCGTCCCCATGGTCTTCTGAAGATGGTGATGTTGTTTTTGCCGTTTCCATTTTTAGTTCCGAGCTTTTTGAGGAAGTTTTGGTTGATTCATCGTTCGTTTTTCCGCACCCCAGAAAGGGCTATCCCAAGAAGAACTACTAAACCAACGATCAACTTTTTCATTTTCATTAACCCCCTTGATTGAAAAATCCATTTAAGATAACTTTACGATTATTGAAAAATCAAAAACACCCAACCCGGCTTTCAATGCTTCACTCTTTCCTCATTAAATGCTATTCATTTGATACTGTGAAATGATGGAATTGGCATTCTTCTATCAAAATACCTTCCAATACTCTTTTCCATTCGACCTGTTCCGACACTTATCTTTTTAATCAATCGTTTGATTAAAACCGCTACAAAGCCTTTTGAAAAAAGAAAATTGTCCAGTTTCCGGGGAAATTTTTTGTCGATGAAATCGTTCTATTTTCCTTAATGATCCCACAAGTTGTCAAAAAATAGCATTACTCACAAAATTTTAATGATATTTACAAATCACCCATCCAATCAAGCGTTTGATTAGAACCTGACAAAACATTGTAAATTAGGGGTTTCTTCCTCCACTTTAGTAAAAAGATTGTCGAGATTCTTCTGTTGAGGAAATCAAATCATGCGATTCTGCTTACTGTTTTATCCATCATTTTTCCTAATAGAGGATTTAATAAAAAGTTTCTCCTTTAACAAAACATTAAAGGCTTTGTCCAACATTTTAGAAACAAGTGAGTATACGGGACGACTCTCCTTTGATGATGTTATGTATATGGCGTATGAACCACAAGATGCACACTTGTTCTTTCAGTTTATTTATGAAATGTATGATAAAGCAGCGTTCATCCTTACATCTAATAAAGGACCTGGAGAATGGGGTAAATTTCTCGGAGACCCAACGCTTACTACAGCAATCTTAGACCGCCTTCCTCATCGAAGTGAAATTTTGACCTTTAGTGAAGAGCAAGACAGTATCAAGATGAAATACAGAAAAGCATTATTTAATAATCCAAGAATTGAAGAATAATGAGATTAACAGAATGATAACAGTAAAAGAAGCAACTCTTTTCTTCCGATCCTACGAGGTGAAATGTGATGAGCAGCTAGTTGGTGAATGGATGGACAAATGCCCAGCAGGACACGCCCTAAGAGATTAAAAGGATGAAATTGACGAATGGGATATGTATAGTTTTAGTGATTGGTTAAGAGTGTACGGAACTGCATACGAGGAAGGAATTGATGATAAAACTGAAATCGCAAGATTATTCGAAGAGATTGCTTATTTAGAGAAGGAAAATGAGGAATTACGCATTGAAAATCCCAAGCTAATTTCTAAGCTGGATATTTTTCCGTTTTAAAAGATAAAATAAAATTCCCCATTTTGGTAGGGGAATTTTGAATTGACAAATACAGGTATCAGTGTGAAATACAGAAAAGCATTATTTTATAATCAAAGTGTTGAATCTTAATTGATGAAAACTGCTGAATTCTACTTGACGTTTACAGATAAGGCAGTGATTCGTGATTTTCTTTTATAGTTTTTAAAATTCATGACTCCTTTACACTGACATAGTACTTCGAAAAACTGTATCAATAATTTTTTATTTAGCTCTTTATTCTTCCCCTCCTGTACATGAACTTCATCATGTAATTCCTAAATGACAAATTTCAAGAAACCAGGTTCCATAGGAACGGTTCTCTCAATCTATTTTATTTATTTCTAAAACCAAAAAAGATGACAGAACCGTGATCTAAGTCTTTTTTCACATTCACCCACGACCTTTTTCATTAATATTTCTCAAAAATTTCAACGTGTATATGACAAAAGAACTATCGAAGCGCGATAATTTATCCTATAATTATCTTATATTCCATAAATCATACAATAATGGAAAACCTATTGACAAAATGTTGATTCCAAAACTTTAGAGGCTAAAGTCATGCTAATGCCTATGATAGCCAGTTTCAGAATAGGGAATTACGATTAATGATAAATATAAAGGGGAGAAAATTTTTGAGGATTAGAGTAATTTTTTTAAAGTTAAAAATTACTTGGCATGCTGCAAGGAGAAATTACTATCAATTATTACAAGACTCCTGTCTCGATAGTATGTTAAGAATGAAATTACAGAAAAAAATAAACTATCATACTTTTAAATTAAATGATCTTACATAATGATGGTCTCTAAAAAGATCTTCATGACTGTAAAAATTATGTTCTTAGGAACCAGAGGTTTGATTTATTTAAGAAAAAAATTTTCTTCTTTATGTATAAATAATTAGCATCTTATTAAGAACAAACACCTTTGGAGGTAATTTATGAAAACAAAAATTTCTTCATCTTTTATTAAAATACCAAATGATAATGATAACGAAGATAGAAGAAACTTTTTATCTGCACTAATTTTCTGGATACTTGGCTTTTTTTTCATTTTTCCCTTTAAAAAAGAAGATGGAACTATAGGAATACAACGAGCACACGCAGCAATGGTTATTGACGATAATGGTAATTCAGTTTCAAGCAAACTAAAAGAGATAAATTCGCAACTGGCGGATAATGCAAAACGATTAGATACGCTCGAAGTACCAATTACAAATTTTGGTGCCAGTACATCTTTAACTGACAATATATCCGCCATTCAGCAAACAATTAATTATGTTGATTCGTTAGGTGGAGGAACGGTTCTTATCCCTGATGGAACATTTTATGTAAAACCGAAATCAGGAAAAGCAAATAACATAATCTTAAAGTCCAACATTACGATTAAAGGGGTTTCTAGAAATACCTCTATTATTAAAATCCATAAGACTACTGGAGATTGGGGAGAATTATTTTCATATCCTACTCCAGCTGCTGTTATGTATAATGTTAAATTTGCAGATTTAACGTTCGACTGTAATATTAACAATACTGTCGGAGTACCTACCATGTGGGATAAGCACAGAATGTGGATAAACGGAGGATATACCTATAACTATTTAATTCAAAATGTGCATTTCATTTGTAACGGTGTTTGGGCTATGCATGGGAATGTAATGAACAGTCGATTTATCAATAATGAAGTTGAATATAATACAACGAATGTTCCTGCTACATGGTGGGATGTTTCAGCTGTTTGGTGGGGAGGTAAAAATAACGATATTAGCAATAATATTATTTGGTCATCTGGAAACTGCGGATTCGTTCCCGAAACAGCAATTGAATTTCAAGGTCATAATTTCCATGTTCATGATAACAAATGTTTAGGCTACGCAAACGGTATTTTACCAACTCCATATACGGATACGACCAGTGGTGTTATTACATTAGACCCCGGCGGAAGAGGAATAAAGGTGTATAACAATTCTATTCAAGTAGCTTCAAAAGGTGTATTTATTTGGCCAATGAATTTGACAAAAGGTTATTTAGAGGATTTAAGTGTGTATAACAATACAATTGTTATCACAGATGACGTTCAAGGGGCGCCAGATCCGAGGGCAGGGATTACGTTTAAATTAAAAACTCCTAAATGGGATCAAAAAACACCTGTTAAAAATGTACGAATCTATGATAACTATATCGAATATAAAACAAGAACAGTTTCTACCAATCTTTATTCAGGAGATGCAGGAATTAAGTTTTATGCAAATGTCAATTTAACTGGATTAGAAATAAAGAATAATACGATTGTAAATTGTGGTGCTAATGGTATCGCCCTTCATATGGATACAGGTTCAACTAACTGGATACACCAAGTGTTTATCACTGGGAATCGTTTTAAAGATGTATTAATGCCTATACGATTAGGGAGAAATCTATCCGAAGTTATCTGTAAGAATAACCTTTTCACACAGTTTACAACTTATGGTGGAACAAGCGATATGACCTATTGTATTTACAAAACTACTAACACTTATCCAAGAAACGTAAACTATGTTATTTCAGGTAATGAGATAATGGCTCCAGGTCTAAGAGTTACGGAAATCAAGTTACAATAATGTTTCGCACTTGGAGAACAAGATACATTAATGTGTATTGATATTTACGAATGATAGCCGATAATTATTTCCAAGGGGTGAAAAGGTTGGTTACTAAAAGAGTAATCTCTCCCTTGGAGGATTTTTTCTACAGCTGTTTTAAATTATCTAGTAATCCCTCTCTGTTGGAACTCCTCCCAAGAACTCAAACACATGGACAAACCCATCAAGAAATGCTTCCTGTTTTTCATGAAAATACGCTCGTACAAATCGCATACGGCTTGCAATAGAACAGAACGCAGAAGAGGAAAATAAATTGTGTACTACCCTGTAGAATTATATCCACATCTCCCCGTCGAATTGGAATTGGTGGCCGAGTTGAAAGTCAAGTGGAATGAAGACTTCCTGAATCTCTTTCTTACGTTTGGCAACGATTTTACGTATGTTGGAAAATCATAATTAAGTTCTTCAAGGGTTAACATAATCCTTTGAATCATAACATAACTCCTTTAATTACTATCTAGTAATGTAGAGGAGTTTTTTCATTGGTAAGGGGATAGAAAAGCTTGGTAAAATCTTTGTCAATGAGTGGTACAAAAGATTGCATAAGTGTTAAATTCCTATGGCCGTAATCATATATAAGCAATAACTTATTTTATTATAAAGCTAGGATTGAAGTATTATAGTAATAGAGGTGAGTATTTTGAATCGAAGGAAATTCTTAATAAACTTTATATTTTGGATACTTGCTTTCTTTTTTGGGTACTTCATCAAAAAGAAAGGGGACCCTGATCCATTCCAGTCAATTTTACGGCGGTAATTCCCATTTACAGGTAACGGAAATATCTAAATCCCTGAAAACGATGGCGAAGGATTTTGATTGCCCCGTCATTTGTTTGGCACAGCTCAATCGATCGGTGGAGTCAAGAGCGAATAAACGGCCGATGATGTCGGATATACGGGAATCGGGCAGTGTTGAACAGGATGCAGATGTCATTTTGTTCTTGTACCGTGAAGCGTATTATGACAAGGACTCCGAGGACCATTCCCTTGAAATCATTGTCTCGAAAAACCGAATTGGTCCGGTTGGAACCATCCGGGTGAATTACAACAAGCATACAGGAAGACTAGAGGACCAAAAGGAACAGAGTCTTAATATTGAATAACCTATCCTTAGCCCTTTTAAACGTAAGCCCATCGATGAAAAAGAGGGTGTTGTCACATGCTTGTGAAGGATCTATACCAAGATTGTTTGCTTTATCAAGAATCCTCATTGGCCCATTACATCCACCATTTACTGTTGGAGAAGAAAGTTTCATTAAATGACGAAATATCCAAAATAGACTTTAACCAAGCGGATCATCAGAAAGTATCAGGAATGATTCAACACAATGTATTAGGTATTCATAAGGTGGGTATCTACTCCTTAAAGATGAACCAAAAGGCATTTGCCTTTATCTATGCGAGCAGTCCGGAAGACGCCATCCAATTCTATATCCAAACCTTTCATAACGCTCCATTGAACTGTCACGAGTATCCGCTAGATTTGGAGCTTACTACTGGAAATGATGTCATTTCATTTCGGGATATGAAGAAGGAATTCAAGGGTTTTCCGGCTATAGCGGGGTGTTTTATGAGGGAGCAATAGCTAGGAATAGGGAGCAATCTTTTATTGTTAGAGATATAGCCATTTAAGTTCGAGTCAAGCGATGCCTAACAACTCCATAATTCTGAACTGCCCCGTAAATGTTAGACACAACTACTAACATTTTATCCCTAGCGTTTTCGCTGATATCAAACTGGCAGCATTCCATCTGCTTTTATAACTGTTCCATCTAATGACAATGCCCCAATAAACGCAGTTTCCTTTGGAAATTTACTCTTAATAAAATTGAGTCGAGCAGATCATTCTGTTCATGAGTGAAGCGGGCTTTTCAATAGTAGTAGCACTCTATTTGCTTTATCGGTTTGAGGCAAAGCTTGGTATGGTGGTCCGGTCTACTCAAAGCCTGCCGGATCGTATAAAAAAAAACTGATATTTTCGTAGTGTACAAAATCTACAACTTTTAGATACATAAATTTTTAGATCTATAAAGATTTCTTTCCATATCTAGCTTCGAATAATGTTAGACTAGAATAGATGTTTTCGATATTATAAAGCTCTTCAGCTTATATTAAAACGGGTATCCTACCGTCATAAGGGCCCTTATACATTGGTCAAATTAATGTGAATGTATGTGTTATACCACAATTAACAATGTAATTTATAGGTAGTGTACCTGGACTTTATTCAGTATTTAGTATTGATGGATGGTTAATCAGAGGTGAACATTTTGACTCGAAGGAACTTCTTAATAAGCTTCTTACTTTTGCTTCTTGCTTTCTTTATTGGATACATAATTAAAATTATTTCTATAAACGTTAAATGGTTTGGTGCCAAAGGTGATGGAGTAACAAATGATACCCCAGCTATTCAAAATGCAATTGATTTAGTTGCATCTATTGGCGGT
The DNA here is from genome assembly GCF_031456445.1 of Neobacillus niacini. GTDB lineage: Bacteria > Bacillota > Bacilli > Bacillales > Cytobacillaceae > Neobacillus > Neobacillus niacini_I. The sequence continues at coordinate 21,151 of NZ_JAVDUQ010000037.1, forward strand.
GGAACAGTTTATTTTCCTAAAGGTACTTATATTGTAACGGGCAGCAACATCATTCTTTCCTTAAAATCCAATGTCACATTAAAAGGAGCTGGTAAAAGTCTTACCACCATTAAAATTAAAGATAAAACAGGCGATTGGGGTTATATGTTTATTGCCAATAATATCTTATTGGAAAACTTTAAATTATTAAATCTTACCCTTGATTGTAATTTAGACAATGAAGTAACTACTACCGGTAGATGGATGAATAGCAATCGTGTTTTATTAAACTTGAATGAGGCCAAAAACGTCTTAATTAGTAATGTAAAATTTATTTGCAATGGTATATGGGCTTTACGTGGATTTTGTGAAAGTGCCATTGTACAACATTGTGAATTTGAATTTACTCCCCCAACTTACAAAGGAGCGTCGTTTGATACAAGTACCATTTGGATCGGAGGAGAAAATAATAAAGTTATTCATAACGTCTTAACGGCGAATTGGAGAGATGATTTTGTTCCGGAAACAGGAATCGAGACTCAAGGACACCGAAACACCTTTTACAATAATAAAGTTATTGGTTTTAAGGTTGCAATGATTGCAAGTGAAAACACTGGATATAATAACCCTCTGACCCCAATAACTGAACTAGGAGCAAAAGATAATGTTATACAATCAAATTACTTTGAATCCCTAGTTGCAGGAATTACCTTATGGGGAATGAATGTCAAAGAGGGTTCTTATATGAAAAATTGCAAAATTGATAATAATAAAATATATATCATCGGAAAAAATGAATCCAATATTTTTAATAGAGAAAAATATGGTATTGGTTTATATCGTGGAATTATCGGAGCCAAAGGACACGATGGGGTACAGACAGGAAAATTTCAAGGAACGAAAATTACAAACAACAAAATTACTTTTAAATATAGGGCTCCTAAAGGAACTCACGGAACTTCCGACAAAGAAGATTATGGAATTCGTTTTGATGCTCAAATGACTGTTAAAAATACGGAAATAAAACAGAACACCTTTGTCAATTGTGGCGGTTATGGCATATTTCTCAGTTCGACTTTTGATGCGATTCTTAATCCTGATAATGAACATATTGAGGTTATAGATATATCGGATAATAATTTTATTGATTGTCGAACACCTATCTGTATTTATCAAAACTGTGAAAAGGTTAGTATTATAAATAATAAATTTATTCAAACTCAACAATTTGCTAACTTTTCCGATAATATGCAAGTAACAGTGTCATGTAGTCCAAATAACAATACAAACATAAAAGTATTAAAAAACGAAACTATTTTCCCCAAAAACAAACTATAAACCTATCCAAATACGGATTCCACAAATAAATGATAACCTTATTATAAATTTGAATACTTTCTGTTAATTCTTGGACGGCTGATTTACACTCTTCGTGAACATATGAATAGGATTGTTATCATGAGAGATCAGAAAAATCCCTGCAGCGATTCCAGCTTATTGTAATCTACTGGAGAAGGCCTTGTTGCTAGAATGGCAAAGCATTAAAGGATTAAATTTGAAAGACTAGCGATTTTCTAAAAGAACAAAAGAGTGTTATGCGTTGTTTTTGCAAACTGCACTTTGAGCCACTCTGATCATCAAAAGGTGATCCACTTGTCCCTATGAGATTGGAAAATTTGGAATGTCTTCACATGGGACCTCCAGAGGTATGATTTTGCTCGAAGGGCGGCACACCAAGGTGTTTCGAGAAGGCAACACGCCTATCATACCTCTCACTCCAAATCAAGACGTGCACAAACTGGAAATTGAGTGGCTCTCGATTTCGTAACCGAAGTGGCTCTATTTAAATGCGCAAATACATGCCTTGCGTATGATCTCCTTCGACTCTGTGGGAAACAACTTGATAAAGAAGTCATTCAGGATGAACTATCTTGAAGTGCCCATGGAAAGATATGAAATATAATAAGCATCTTGATTGTTGGTTAGTCTTCTGGGAGATAACACGAGTTAAAAGGTGCACTGTGGAGATTGGAGGAAGCTTTCATGACCAGACGAAACTCGGAAGATAATAGTATATTGTCATTGGTCAAAATGATTCTAAATTGTATTTAAAACCCAATAAACCTATCAAGTTATTATTTAGAATAAAGGAAAAGCTTACGAGGATGTAAAAGTACTTTTCTTTGTCCAAATTTCTGTTAGGACATGGACAATTAATACCATTTTAATTTCAAGACATTAACGGTTGTTAGTAATAACGTCATGGTACGCTTGTTAAAAGGAATCTATGTCTATTAATACAAGTAGGGGATACAACAGTTTTATTTACGGTATAAAGTTCCAAGATAGATCCGTTCTCTTTGGCTACCAATATAATATGACAAAAAATAGCACAATACTTCAGACATCTTTCCGAAATTAAAGTGAAAAGGAGGGTCTAAAATATTGTGCTAGTTTTAAAGGTTTGCGTCAAATAATCCCCACTTTACAAATGATATTAGGATTATTTTACGTTTACTATTTAATTTGTCATTAGTTCTTCATAAGTTTAATTACATGTTCTCTCTTTATTCATTCGGTTAAAACGATTTAGCATGTTATATATGTCAAATCACGTAAAACTTATGGATTAAGGAAAAAACTTCTTAAAACATTTGTTCATCGAAGCTCCTATTGCCTAATTTCACCGAGTGTATATAATGGACTTCTCTCAGATTTATATTTGCAAAGTAAACTAGCTATTAAAAAGATAATAAATAGTGTTAATATATTAATTAAAGTAAACGTCGACACGAAAAAAGATGTTGAAGTATCACGTGGTGCATAAAGTAATAATCTTGTCATAGATAAGCACATCCAAATGCCTAATATACTATGTTTAAAGGCTCTTATCATTAAAGCAAGAATTATGCCTAAAATAAAACTTCCTATAATAACACCTGCATACCCACCATCATGGAATAATTCAGCTAAATAACTCGAACCATACCCCCACCCTTTTAAATACCTAGATGGACTTAGGATATATGAAACGCTATCCGCAAAGTTATTTCCATACAAGGCTGATTCTAAAGTTTGAGGGTTATATTTAGGTACATGAAATATTGATTGGGTAATAGAGTTATTGTTTAAAAAATCAATAATTCTTCCAAATGTATAGTTTTTTCCAACTGGAAATTGTTGATCTAATGTTTGAGCATAACCAATTAGATTAACACTAACACCTTGATTATAAAAGAACTCACTTATCCCGTCTAAAAAAGATTTTGGAGCAGATGATGATTCAAAACGAATGTGAGAAACAGCATTTAATATAACCACAATGACTGGAAAAGATACTATACAACTAATAATTTCTTTTTTCCCAAACCACTTTTGTTTTTTATCAGTGATATTACGAAGACATAAATAGACCAAAACTATTAGTAAATTAAGGACAAAATTATTTCTTTGGCCAACAATAAGTGATAGAACTCCCGAAATTACATAGAGTACCAATGGGAAGAAACTTTTTCGTTTTGATGGAAGTGTACCTAAATATATAAACAAGGCTGTTGGACACATTTGAGAAAGCTTTTCTACCCACCCTGGATAGGAAGAGGTATAAGAAGCGTATAACTCATAATATCCATTATTATCTGTAAAATTAGCTTTATCTCGAAGAATTAAAACATTAAAAATATAAGTTAAATAAAATAAGTATTTACTTACAAAAGCGATAGATTCTACTCGTCTAATTGAGTATAGCTTTGATTTTTTAAAATTAAAGTTTTCATTTTTAACAACTCTATACCCGAAATAAAGAAATAATAATCCTAAAAATAAAATAATAAAAATACTTAAAATTATGTTATCACCCTGAAAGTCCAACCCATACCGACTTTTATTCCAAGGATCTACATAACCTGTAAATGTTTTAATAACGAGTCTTCCAACCAGGAAGGTAAAAAATGTACAATTAAATGCAAAAAAGATTATTCTCTCACTAAACTTCTCACAAGCATACCAAAGATTGTGAGCAAGCATGAAACATAATGACCATACAAGAACGTTTGTACTTGAAAAAAGCAGTCCTATAACAAAAAATGAAATTGAAATGAAAAGAATGCTGTTTCTTACTATAATTTTCTTACTATATCTATGATCCAAGAAAGACATAAAATTGGCTCCCCTTTCCCTCAAAAATAAAATTCATGATACGCTTCTAAATTTGGGAATCAAGTTATTTAGATTTTAGAAGTACCCTACTATTTTTTATTAAGGAAAGGATTTCATTTTTCTTAATAAATAAATATAACAAATAAGATATAAAGTATACAATCATTGCTATTGAATTATTTAAATTCCATGAAACAACTATAAAAACTACAGTCATAGATATTTCTAGAATAATGTCCTTCTTAACTTGAATTTTTAGTATCCTTGCCAGAGCTAATTCTGCAACAACACAACGAAGTGCCAATAAAAATGTAATAGACAAAATTGTTAAATTAAAGTTGTTAAAAATAAAAACAATGATTGATGTTGTCACTAAACTTATCCCAACCGTTATTAAATTAATTACTAGCATCAATTTCTCTTTACGAAGTGTTTTTAAATAAGTATTAACCAACAAAAGTACTTTACTTTCATAAATACACATTGGGAATAATAATGCCATATAAACTAAACTTTCGGTATATTGCGGAATCCATGCGGAAAGTAGTATCTTTGCTGGAAAATAAAAAGTTAAAAGTCCTAGTAAGGGAACCATAATTATGGATCTCATAATTCTATAAATTGCCGGAAAATTTTTTTCTGATGTACGGCGTAAGGCTGGAAACAAAATCACTGCGACTGCATTAATAAATAACATTAACATATTAGAAATGCTTAAAGCCAAAGATATTTTTCCAAAAGTATTAATGCTCCAATTTCTTTCAATACAAAATCGTACAATTCCTATGATAAGCATACTTGCAAAGTTTGCAAATAATAATTTACTTCCAACAGAAATATTCACCAAGATTTCTTTTAAACTAACTTTTAAAGATTCAAATTTTCCTAACACTAATTCTTTACATACAAAAAATGAATATATAACTGAACAGATTTTCCCAATTACATCTGCAAAAATAAGAAATTCAAATTTTCTTACTCCACATATTAAAAACACAATAACCAGAAAAAAGTAAATAATGCGTTCTAAAATTGTAATAATGGAAAATTCTTTAATACGATTTGTTGCTTGCAGCATAAACGTCAATAAAGACCTTGGAACAACTAGTATACCAGTTAGGCAAGTAAAAATAACCACTATAGTTTTGCTAGGATCATCTGATTGTAAGCCATAAAATAGCGCGATAGAAAAATTAACCACAATGTCAAAAAAAACAAGAAACCAATATTGAGATACAAATGCTGGTTTTGGTAGTTTTTTATATTCATATCCACCAAAACGTAAATATGCCCCATCTGTTAACCCTAAAGACATGTATGAAATATATGATGAATAAAAAATGTATAGCTGCCAATAACCATAATTTGTAACACTAATATATTTTGGCACTATTAAAATTAAAACTGTGGAAATAATTATAGATAAAGCATTGGCACTAAATGTGTAAGTAAAATTTTTAATGAATTTTTTAATTTTATTATTCACGTAGGTTGCCTCTTTATTAACATTTCCTTATTTTTTATTAAACAAAAACACTAATTAACGGTAAATTAACTAGGATCTAGCAGAAATACTTTTTAAATTTCTCCAAATAACATAATATAAATTAATATTTATTCTGGAAAGAATACAAGATAGTTTTACAAAGTTATTGGTCAAATCCTTAACCTTATAACGAAACAAATTCCCCTTTAATTTTTCTCGAATGTCCTTATTTATTTTCTTTTCCTTTATGCCATTCATTAATAAGCTGATATTCATATGCTCATAATAATTTTTAAACTTGTTTAAGGTTATTCCATCTTCTTCGCCTAATATATTAATAGTATTTTCTAAAGCAATTAGAGATGTCATCTTTTTAAGACTAAATTGCGATTGAGAGACGTTCCCATCATGAATGATATAATGATAATAAGGAGTAGTATCGTAAATGATATTTTTTGAGATCAAGAATGCTTGACAACAAAATAACAAATCTTCACAAAAATGTATTTCCTCATCAAAAGAAATATTGTTCCTTCTAATTAATTCTGAAGAAAATAGTTTATTACAGGTAAATCCTTTGAACCCATTGGGATCAAGAATACTATTTAATGCCTTTTTCCGATCCAATTTAATAATTGATTGTTCCATTATTTTATTATGGAATGTGCTATTAAAGCTTTCTTTAAAGTACCCACATATTAATATGTCTACTTGGTTATCAGCCAACAATTGATAAAGCCTTTCAAACATATTAGGCTCGATCCAATCATCTGGATCAACAAAACCGATATACTGGCCAGTAGCTTTTTTTAATCCCATATTTCTTGCAGATGACACGCCTCCATTTTCTTTGTGAATAACGATAAAGCGATCATCATTTCTACAATATTCATCACAAATCAACCCGCTTCTATCAGTTGAACCATCATTGACTAATATAATTTCTAAATCTCCATATGTTTGATTTTTTACACTATCTAAACATTTAGCTAAATATTTTTCTGCATTATAAACTGGAATGATTATAGAAAATAACATAGGATCCTCCTTTCCAATTATTTTATTTTTAAACTTTAGTAAGTTTAAAACTTTGTTTAACTAATTTTTCAGCAAAATTAGAATAAAGAATCTTCGCATTACTTCTTTCATTCCATATTTTCAATGCACTTTCGCACATTTTGTTATAATCATTTTCGTTACTTTTATAAAACTTTAGAAAACAATCAACAATTTGTTCTACAGTACAGTTTTTATCCAGCAAATAGCCATTACTTTCATTTTCAACGATCTCTCTAGTGCCTCCAACATCTGTTGCAATAACAGGAAGACCCATGGAAGATGCCTCCATGATGGCTACTGGTACACCCTCTGAGGATGATAGATTAACGAATACAGTTGCAGGGTTCTCTTTATACCAGTTTAAAACATCCTGATTTTTCATAAACCCTGTAAATTGAACATGTTCTATATTCAATTTTTTTTGAGCTAATTTCTCTATATTTTTAAATTCAGGTCCCCCGCCAATATGGGTCCACAAATATGGAATTTTCTTTTTCTCTAACTCAACCAGTGCATCGATTAGTAAATCAAGACGTTTTACCTTACGCATTACCGAACAACTTACGATATACAGTTTATCATTTATTGTATGGCTATGGACATTTGAGGATACCGTTCCGAGCCTTTCAACATTGATCTTGTCCTTGTAATGAGGATAGGTTTGATTTAGAAAATCCACTCCATCTTGTGAACAAGGGTAGATGGAATCAAGAGATTCTAACAAATACTCCCGTTCAGGTAAATACTTTAACGGTGCAGCATACTCATATAAATCATATCGATGTGCACGAGAAATGGTATATGGCTTTCTATCTTTAAAATACTTATTTTTTAATTCTACTGCTACCCTTGCAGTAATATAAAGCCAATAGCTGTACAATGTAATTGAGTCATACTGTTGAAAATCAAACTCATTTAATTTCTTTTCTGCACGGTCATAGACATCCATTGCACGAGATTCAAAATAGTAACTATATAATGTCGGGAGAGGTTTTCCTTTAGAATCTTCCGTCAGCATCACTCTTTTATCATTGTTTGTCCAAATTGTTTTGAATTGCCGGGAAACCATTTTTACCTTTCCCGTAATAGAATGTTTAATTCCTATAGGTAAAAGTGTTACATTTTCGGGAACACTTCTTGTTTGTTTCATTTCATTAGAAACCATTGTAGATACAATATAAATATGCTTAAAATTTGCAGCTAAATACTTGATTTCTGACTCTAAATACTCCTCACCTTTATGAAAGGGATAATAGTTGGTCAATAATATTAAGCAGTTATTCACTATAGCCCCATCCTTTGTTTATTTCCATTATCATTTCTATTAATATTTTTAGATTTCACAACAGAAGCAGCTGTTAAAAATATTATTTTGACATCCAATGAAAATGAAATATTCTCCACATAGAATAAATCGTTTTGAATTCTTTGTTCCATTGTCGATTTATTTCTTAATACCGCCTGGTTATATCCGGTAATTCCCGGCCTGACATCAAATTTTCTAAAGTACTCTTTTGGATACCGATCCTTGTTGCCCATCGGGCTTGGCCTTGGTCCTACCAAACTCATATCCCCTGTTAATACATTAAGTATCTGGGGAATTTCATCAATACTTGTCTTTCTTAAGATCCTTCCGATCTTAGTTACTCTTGGGTCATTTTCCGAATTAAAGGTACTGCCGTCTGTATTTCGTATGTCCGGTGCATTTACCTTCATTGAGCGGAATTTATACATTGGGAACTCTCTCATATCTTTTCCAACCCTTGGAGCATTATAAAAAATAGGACCCTTATCTTCCAGTTTAATCAAAATGGAAACAGGTATCATGATAATCAAGAAAATTGGCAATACCAATAACGATACTGTCACATCGATCAAACGTTTAATACCATAACGGTACATCATCCAACCCCCGCATTAATGTGTATATTTCATCTACTGCAGTAGTAAATGTATAAGCTGGACTAAACATCAACACATCTTTTGCCTTGCTGCTGTCCATAAATGAAGAATGGATGCCTTCATCTGCTTTAGGATCTTTTACCAAAAGGTTTTCTTCATTATGAAATATCGTATTAATTGTATCTGCTACTTCATAGTTAGTGAGAGCTTCCCCGCTGCCAACATTAAAAGTTCCAGAAAGTGTTTCTTGCTTTAAAGCACGAATAATCGCTTTGGCCGCATCTTTCGCATAAAGGAATTCTCTTTTGGCAATACTTTTGGCATTTAAAATCAGCTGTTCACGGTGAAATGCCTGGCGAAAAAAGCGATTAATCATATAATTATTTTTTTCATTAAAGCCATATAGGTGTGCAAGCCTTAAGTTTTTAATATGCAATCCTTTTTTTTCTGTATAGATGTTGCCTATATATTCACACGACAATTTACAGACACCATACATAAGTTTCGGTTCAGGAACTTGTTCTTCAGTCCAAGGAAGCAAACTTTCGTTCGAATAAACAGATATGGTAGAAGCAAAGACGATATTGGTAATATTTCTTTTAGAACAAGCTTCATATAGGTTTTGTGTCATTTCCTCATTATCATGAAATTCAGAAATTAACCCTTGGCTGCCGCGCTTTGCAGCTAGATGCACTACTGCATCTATATCATGTAACTTACCTATTAAATCTAATTTCGTATAATCCGTTTGGCGATATTCATCTCTAATAATTGTTGTGTCAATTGGGTTTCTGGTAAGTATAACCGGGATATGCCCTTCTTCTTTAATAGATTCAACAGCATATTTACCTAAAAAACCGGTACCACCTGTCACAGCTATTTTCATTTAAAACCTCTTTCCTGGCTTTATTTATACTAGATTAGAATTTGAAATATAATTATCATTATTTAATGAATCTATGTTCTTTTTGTTGTTATAAATGAAATAACCGATTTTATCATAAATTCCATTTACAGGACGGATCATCTGACCTTGTTCATAGTAATTAAAGCTGGTTAAAGAATTTTTGATTTTTTCCTGGAAAGCCGAATAATCAGCGTTTGTGTTAGGCTCTTGACAAATAAATTCAAGAACATAGCCTTCACTAAATTCTTTATACTGCTTTTTCAATTCCGAACAATCATTATTTAATAAGTGCTCAAAGGTAAGCTTTAATAAATTTACTCCCGTGTAATACTGTAAAATACTCCACATATGACATCCGTCCAAACGTGGAGTTATTTCTATAATATAAGGAATCCCCTTTTCTAACTTCATTTGCGTATATACAGGCCCATTCATGATTTCCATCTTCTTACAAGCAGATTCGATTATACCCACTAAGATATTCGATGCCTCAGAAGTAAGGTTATCTGTTGGCACAATATGTTTATGAATAAGTCCCGTATATCCAGGCCAAGTATCACGATCTGATGCAATTAAAAATTTCACTTTACCATCAATAAGATACCCATTTACAGATAATTCTGGTCCGGAAATATATTGTTCAATAATTACTAAACCTGAACGGGAATACTTTTTAGCAGCTTTGTAGCTTTCTATATATTCGTCTGGTGAATTAACTAACTTTACTCCCCGCTGTCCCTGAGAATCAGCAGGTTTTACGATGAAAGGGAAACTTAAATCAAGTTTATCCACCTCACTGGAAATTACTTGAAATTTAACATTACCTTTAAAGTTATTTCCTAAAGTTGTTCTCATTAAATTTTTGTTATTACAAATACGTGCAGTTTTTTCTGAAACGAAGTGAGGCATTTGCAGTTGTTCACTTATAAAACTTGCTACAGGCATCGCTAAATCTGAACCTACAGAATAGACCAAGGAAATTCCATTTTTCTCTATATGGTTGATAAGGGCTTCTTTATCCAGAATATTGATTTGGTCAAAATGATCTGCAACCTCGGCACCTGGTCCATCATTTGCCATTGCACACGCATATGTTTCATAGCCCATTTTTTTTAATTCTAAGATAGCATCCATTTGGACAGAGGCAACCCCTAAAATTAATACCTTTTGTTTCATAATTAAATTTCTCCTTGTCTATTCACTAATAATTCTATTAAAAGTTTCAACTATATAATCTACTTGTTCATCTGTTAAACCGGTATGAAGCGGAAGTGTAATTTCATTTTTGTACATTTCATATGCATTTGGATAATCATTAATAGAAAATCCTAAATTTTTATATGCCGTGTGCATTGGCAATGGTTTATAATGCACATTAGTTGCAATATTATTCTCTGCCATTTTTTCAATAACAGTATTCCGGGATTGTTCATCTTTGCCTAATAGTCTAACAAGATATAAGTGGCCGCTTGAGGAATAGTCTTGACCATAATGTTTTAATGTATCAACATTTGACTCTAGTAAAGAAGCTTCATATTTTCTAACAATTTGTCTTCTTCTTTCCAACAGTAATGGATATCTTTTCATCTGAGCTAATCCTATCGAAGCCATAATATCCGTCATATTACATTTATAAGCAGTAGAAACAATATCGTATTCCCATGCTCCAAGGTTTGTTTTTGCCAACGCATCTTTTGATTGGCCATGGAGTGATAGAAGCATATATTGTTTATAAATGTATTCATTATCAATCCCAGGGATTTGTCTCCAGGTAACGGCTCCGCCCTCTCCAGTTGTAAAATTCTTCACTGCATGAAATGAAAAACTGCTAAAATCCGCCACTTCACCACTATGTTTCCCTTTATATGTCGCACCAAAAGAATGAGCCGCATCAGCCAAAACTATTATTCTGCCAAATGCCTCTTGTATTTCGTTTGTAGGATCAAAAACTTCTCTTTTTCTTTCAACGATTTCAAATATCTTATCATAATCACACATTACCCCAGCTATATCGACTGGAATAATAACTTTTGTTCTTGCTGTTATAGCCTTTTCTAAAAGGTTATAGTCCATTTCAAAGGAATTTTTTGCGGTATCTACAAGAACAATCTTTGCACCAACATGATCGATCACACTTGCTGATGCAGAATAGGTATATGCTGAGGTAATAACCTCATCACCTTCTCCTACTCCTAAAAGCCTTAATGTAAGCTCCATACCTGCAGTTGCGGAATTTAAACACACAGCTTTAGATGTATTCGTGTATGCTGCAATTTTACTTTCTAGCAATTTTGTTTTCGGACCAGTTGTAATCCAGCCGGATTTAAGTGTATCAACAACTTCTTGTATTTCAATATCTGTAATGTCCGGTGGGGAAAAAGAAATGTTCATTTTACTTTTTTCAGAAAAAGCGGATGTTCTCATGTGATAACCTCCATTATTTTATAGTGTTTATTTAACGAGTTCTTCACTCAAGATAGAAGATAGATACTCTAATAAGTCCTTTTTTAATTCTGTTTGCTTCAGTGCAAAATCTATTGTTGTTTTTATAAAACCTAGTTTCTCCCAAACATCATATCTTGTACCTTCAAAATCATATGCAAATACACGCTGAAACTGATTCAACTTCTGAATCGCATCTGTCAACTGAATCTCGCCACCAGCCCCAGTTTCCTGCTGCTCTAAAGACATAAAAATTTCTGGTGTCAAAATATATCGTCCCATAATAGCCAGATTTGAAGGAGCTGTACCCGATTTTGGCTTTTCTACAAAGTTATTAACTTGATAACGTCGTCCATCTTGAGTCGATGGATCAATGATTCCGTAACGATGCGTTTCTTCGTCAGGTACCGTTTGAACTCCAATCACAGATGAACGAGTTTCTTCATATATATTGATTAATTGTTTTAAGCATGGAGTATCGCTTTGGACAATATCGTCACCAAGCAGAACCGCAAATGGCTCATCGCCAATAAAATTTCTCGCACACCATACTGCATGCCCTAAACCTTTTGGCTCTTTTTGCCGAATATAATGTATATCAGCTAAATTCGTAGAATAACGGACCTTGTCGAGTAAATCGTTTTTTCCTTTTTCTAATAAGTTCTGTTCGAGTTCATGGGCAAAATCGAAATGATCTTCAATCGCACGTTTCCCTTTACCCGTAACGATAATGATATCCTCGATTCCCGATGCAATGGCCTCCTCGACGATGTATTGGATGGTCGGTTTATCGACAATTGGCAACATTTCTTTTGGCATTGCCTTTGTAGCTGGAAGAAATCTTGTTCCTAGTCCAGCTGCCGGTATTATCGCTTTTCGTACTTTTTTCATTTTCATTCCACCCTTGTATGACATAAAAAAGATAATGATTTCGATAAATAGTTGTAATTATTTATTAATTTACAGCTGTTAAAATTGGTGTATGTTCAAACCTATTGTTAGCAACAGCTATCAATGTATCATGCATTTCCGTTTCACTCATATTTAAGAGTTGATTGATTAATTCGCTAAGTATTTCGCCATTCAATACATGTGCTTTTCCAATATGAATTTTCGGGAAGATACTTTCTGGATGTACTTCATTTTTATTGAGAAGTTCTTCGTACATCTTCTCTCCTGGACGAAGCCCGGTAAAGTGAATTCCAATTTCCTCTTCTTGATAACCGGAGAGTTTTATTAAGTTTTTAGCTAAATCAACTATTTTAACCGGCTCTCCCATATCAAGAACAAATACTTCTCCACCTCTTGCTAATGATCCAGCTTGGATTACTAGACGTGACGCTTCGGGGATTGTCATAAAGTATCTGGTCATATCCGGATGAGTAACGGTTACCGGTCCCCCGGCTTGGATTTGTCTTTTAAATAATGGAATCACACTGCCGCGGCTGCCAAGTACGTTTCCAAACCGAACGGCAACAAATTTCGTATTACTATGTTGGGCTAGACTCTGAATAATCATTTCCGCAAAACGTTTTGTTGCCCCCATCACATTTGGAGGGTTTACAGCTTTATCTGAAGAAATCATCACAAATGTATGAACGCCAAATGTTTCCGCCGCTTCTGCCACATTTTTGGTACCAAAAATATTATTTTTAACTGCTTCTCTTGGATTGTATTCCATTAACGGTACATGCTTATGTGCTGCTGCATGGTAAACAACAAATGGCTTATGCTCTTCCATAATCTCAAAGATTCTTGTCCGATCTTGGATATCACCAATTACCGGAACAATTTCTATTTGATTATGGTATTTATTCCGAAGCTCCATATCAATTTGATAGATACTGTTTTCGCCATGTCCAACCAATACAATTTTACTAGGGCTGAATTTACAGATTTGTCTGCAGATTTCGGATCCAATCGAACCACCTGCACCTGTCACAAGGACGGTTTTACCGGCAACCTTCTCTGAAATTCCAGCAATATCCAATTCGACTGGTTCTCTGCCAAGTAAGTCCTCCACTTGAACATCGCGGAACTGATTAACGGAAATTTTGCCTACCATTAAATCCTCTAACTTCGGAATAATTTGGGTTTTTACTTTAGTTTTGGAACATTCATCGAAAATCCGGGTTAGCTCTTTCTGTTTTAATGAGGGAATGGCAATAACTATGTTTTCAATTTGGTACTTTTGAACTACTTGTACAATACAATCAGAATTTCCGACAACCGGTATTCCAAGAATATCCAACTTGTATTTCGCTGGATCATCATCAATGAACGCTACCGGCTTTAAATCAACATCCTGGTTATGTTGTAATTGACGCCCCACCATTGTTCCAGCAGAACCTGCCCCAATGATGAGCGTTTTTTTGATATTTTGCCGTTTGTTCATGATGTTGTCGCGGAACATCCTCCATGAAAACCGTGAACCACCGATGAAGATTACATGAAGCATCCAAGTAATCATTAATGCTCGAACATAAATATTATGGAATACGATTTCTTGCATGATGGCTGTAACGGCTATGGAAAAGGTCACGGCCTTCACAATCGCTACCAGTTCACCAACACTGGCATATTGCCAGGCCTTATTATAAAGCTTATAAATGAATGCAAATAAATGATGACTGCATAACAACGTAATCGCGGTTATCGGCAGCATTTCTAGTTTAAAAATCGGGATTTCTGGAACCAGTGTGAAATAGCTTATGTAAATCGCTGTTAACACAATCACTGAATCCAATAAAGCAAGTGTGGTCAATCTCTGTCGATAGGACAATGGTTACTTCCCCCTTTTATCTCTCTAGTTCCTTTTTCTAAGTGAGTTCACAAAAAAATAAATACCTAATGGAAATGCATGTGTGGTAACACCTGTTCTTTCATTAGATATTTATTACTTTTATGTATTGGGCATCAAACCCGTCCTCACATTACACTCCATAGTGTAATCGAGTGCCTCCATGGATATCGGACAGGTAAGCCTCGCCGTTCAGGTGTACTTTTACCTGAATAGATTGTAAAAACCATTCAGTTCCTTCTGCTAAAAAAATATAAACTTTTTCTTCTTTTTTATTGGCTCTGGAACTTCCCTCATCACATTTTCTCCATTAACCACTAGCTCAGCATTCTCTTTAAATAGGTAAACATAATCGATTCCAAATTTCGATTGAATCAAATCAAACGCTTCCTGCATTTTAAAGGAACGACTTGTGATGTTATGAGCATCTGATGCAATGAAATGAGTTAAATTTGTCTCAATTAATTGATGGGAAAATTCCTTGATTTTTTTTCCAAAATAGCCGGCAACACTTGAAGCGGTAACCTGTGTAAGTGCCCCTTTTTCAACAAACTGATACAACAATTCCGGGCGTTCCATTAATTCCGAGTTTCGTTCCGGATGAACGATGATCGGTATTAACCCTTGTATTTGTACATCAAATAGAAGCCTCTCTGTATACCTTGGAACATGGTTGGATGGGAACTCAATAAGTAAATATGAGCTGTCATTCAGTGTTTGAATTTGATTTTGTTGAAAATCTTCGAGGATTTCACCATAAATTCTTGGCTCTTGTCCAGGCAGGATTTTAACATCAATCTCTTTTTCTTGAAGAACTCGGTTAAGCTCTTCTACCTTAGTAAGAATTTGTGGTCTGCGATTATCATATTGGCTATTTAAATGGGGGGTAGCAATGATTGTATGAATCCCTTCTTTCGAAGCTTCCTTTGCCATTGCAATGCTATCTTCAAAGCTTTGTGCGCCATCATCGATGCCTGGCAATATGTGACAGTGTATATCAATCATTTTGACTACCACCCTTTCATCCTATAGTTTAATAGTAATTAATCTTTGAAATTAGTTCGTTCCATAATAATAGTAATAATTCGATTTTGAATCTATCTTTTTGTTGTTCAAAACGACTCCTACGATTTTACTTTGGGCAGCCTCTAACAACTCTTTTGCTTTTTCTAATTTATCTTTTTCTGTTTTTCCGCTCGATACGACCAAAATGGTTCCATCACATTTATTAGCAAGGATTTGGGCATCTGTGACCGCTAGTACTGGCGGAGCATCAAATAAGACCATTTCATATTCTTCTAATGCGTTTTCGAGGAAAACCTCCATTGCCATAGAACTGAGTAATTCAGCCGGATTCGGAGGAATCGGCCCACTGGATAAAACGAAAAGATTTCTTTCAGCAGACTCTACCACTGCTTCTTCTAACTTCACCTGTTTGGTAAGAACACTCGTCAATCCAAACGTATTCGTTTTATTAAAAGTGTAATGAACCGTTGGTTTGCGTAAATCAGCATCTACTAGCAGCACTTTTTTTCCCTGCTGGGCTAAAACGACGGCTAAATTCGCAACCGTTGTCGATTTCCCCTCACCAGGTCCGGCAGAGGTAACCATTAACGTCCTTGCTTCCTGATCAACAGAGGAAAATTGAATATTCGTTCGAATCGTACGGTATTGTTCTGCAATCGTTGATTTAGGATCAATCATTGCAACTAAATTTCTTCTATTATTTGATTTTTTATCTTTTTTAAGAGCCAATGGTCTCACCTCTTACTTTTGCTTTTCGGTTGAACCGCTTATTCGCCAATTCCTTCATACGTGAATCATCTATCGTGGTGATCACTCCAAGCACAGGTAATCCAACTAATTTTTCAATATCCTGTTCGGTTTTCACTGTATTGTCAAAATACTCTAAGAGGAAGGATATGCCTACACCAACCATTAACCCTACTACTAATGCGATGGCAATGTTCAATAATGGTCGCGGTTTAATCGGGGCCGGATTTTCAGCAATCGTTGCTTTCGCAAGTACACTTACATTATCTACACTCATAATTTTCACAATTTCTTTTTGGAAAATAGCCGCTGTTTTGTTTGCAATCTTTACAGCCTTAGCTGGATTTGTATCTTGAACGGACAAATTGACTACCTGGGAGTTTGTTTCATTTTGCACTGTAATTTTTTCATTTAGTTCCTTCACTGTCATATGAAGATTTAAATCTTTAATGACCAGCTCAAGAATCGCCGGGCTTTTAATGATAACATTGTAGGTGTTAATTAACTGAAGATTGGTCTGAACTTCATTATAATTATATAAATTCTGCTCATTTTTTGATTGATTGACAAGTAACTGGGTTGAAGCTTGATAGATGGGTGTTAAGAAGAAATAACTAACCACACCGCTAATTAAAACAGCTATAAAGGTAATCGAGAGGATTAATCTCAGCCGTTTTTTGAGTGTTTGCAATAATTCCTGTAAACTGATTGTTTCTTCCATGGGGTCCTCCTGATTATATTTCGGATTCAAAACATCCAATATTATATCATAAAATATTGCCTGTTTTTTTTAGATTCGACAATTTCTCCCAAACTTCTTCCAATTCCCTAACCTATTCTACTAGTTAAATGTAAATTTTTGTAGGTCTTTTTTTAAATTGGAATAAACTACTTCTTTCTCCGTCTGTTATAATAGTAGAGCAATAACTTTGGAGGTTAGTCGTTCTTATGAAGAATTTTTTAACAATCCTATTAGGGATTATCTGTGTTGCTGTGCTGTTTTTTGGCTATTCAAACTATCAACAAAAAATAGAAGCTGCTAGTAAAAAAGCTTTAGCTGTAAATGAAAAAACGGAGCCTAGTAATCTTCAAGATTTTGATCATTTAACAAAAAATTGGCCCGATCAGGCGGCTAAGCAATTCAAACATCGCCTTGATCAGAAAAAACCTTTTAAACTATTCTTGATTGGTTCTGAGGCTGATTCCAAAGGTACATACCAAGAAGTTAAAAAGAAGCTTGATGAAGCTTTTGGAGAACACATTAAAGTGAGTGTTCTACCCTTTAAAGGAAGTTCTACCGACTATATCAGCCAAGATAATCTAAAGGAACTTGCAAATAAAAAGCCCGATCTTATCGTACTCGAACCCTTTTTATTAAAGGATAATGGTGTAGTAGCGATTGAGGATACGCTGGACAACGTGACACATTTTATTGAACAGGTGAAAAAGGAGAATCGAGACACCAGCTTTGTTCTCCAACCATCCTATCCCATTTATCAAGCAAATTTTTATCCGAATCAAGTGGCTGAATTAAAGAATTACGCGAAAGAGAATGAGATTCCTTTCCTTGATCATTGGTCCGCCTGGCCGGATTATCATAAAAAAGAACTTAATGATTACTTGCTTCCAGATGAAAGCGGCCCAAATGAAAAGGGGATTCACGTTTGGAGCGGATATTTATTACACTATTTGATGAACAGTGAGAGCGAATCGTAATGATTCGGTTTTTTTTTCGCAAAAAAAAAGTGATAGCAGAAGGGATCATCTTTCCCGCATACCCATCAATCGATGAATCTCATTTTGAAATATAAGCTGTTTTTTCAAAGTTGGCGAATCGTGCCGAATAGGTTTCCCCCAAAACTCCTATTTTGACATTCTTCCCCGCTATGTTACAAAACTTTTACATTCCTATTTAACATCTTATTGTAAGAAAATTGAAGAGGAAATAGGAAATTGGCAGGAATTTTCAACGATGGTAGGCATTTATTACTATATTTCACGGGAAGATAACGGGAAATTTCCAAATTAAGAAGGTCTTTTCCCCACGGAAAAGACCTTCCTTAAGCCCCCATCAATCGATGAATTTCGTAGATTTTCGATTTTGATGCCTTAATAATAAAAAAAGATAACAGGATGTCGTTTATAAACGATCCTATTATCATTATTTAACTTACCATCATATTCTTCAGTTCAGCCTCTAAATCTTCTAATAACTTATGTACGGTGAGATTTCTATCATGTAGGCCTTTTTCATAAGCCTTCTTGATGATTTCTGAAAACACATGTTGCTCCTCAGAGTAACTATTCTTCTCCTTGACTTCCACGTCCTTCTTCCGCCTCCTACCGTCATCCTAATTCCTAATTTTATAGCTAACCATTTAAAATGTAAATAGATTACCAGTCGCAATTTGGCTGAATTTTATGGAAATTGTCATTTGACGGAAGTGTCTTTTCCATATTTACCGTAGTTTCCCTATGAATCTCTGCTAACAACCCCCTTTTTCCACAAAATACTGGATCATTTGTCACCTTTTTCAATTTTGTGCCCCGAAAGACTGGCAAACTATGATAAAATATTTAAAAAATGAAAAAATAGAGAGGTGAATGGACTCCATGAAGAAAACGATAGTCCGTGCGGTTTCGACAGCAGCGGTTCTTTCGGCTGTTTACGCAGGGACGGCACATGCCAGTACATATATGGTCAAAAAGGGTGACAACCTATCACATATTGCCTCGAAAAATCACACCAGTGTTCATACATTAATGGCATTGAATGGATTAAAATCAGATTTTCTTCAGATCAATCAGAAACTCAAGCTCCCAGATACAAAGGCAAAAAAGGCGACCGTCACGAAGACATCCTCACCGGCCAAGACCTATACCGTCCAAAAGGGTGATTCCTTAATTAAGATTGCCAACAAATATCATGTAAGCGTTGGCGATTTAAAGCTGTGGAATACGCTTAATCGCACGATCATTTATCCTGGTCAGGTGCTAAAGGTTACAGGAACGTCGGGGACGACATTTACGAAGGAAGCGGTTGTAAAGAAGCCATCCCCTTCTTCTAAAACAACGACGAATACCTATGTCGTTACAAAAGGCGACAGTTTGAGTAAAATTGCCATAAAATATAAGTTGACTGTGTCGGATTTAAAAAAACTGAATCAATTGAAGTCTGACCGGATCAAGGTTGGGCAGAAGTTGAAGGTTCCTGGTACTGCGAAGACGACAACGACGACTCCTGCTAAAAACGTGACCACCTACATCGTCAAAGCCGGTGATACACTAGGCAAGATTGCCAAGCAATTTGGATTGAACATGGCTGATTTGAAAGCGCTAAATGGTTTGAAATCAGATTTTATTTATGCTGGACAAAGGCTGAAGGTGACCGGCAAACCGCCGGTTGCCGCTAAACCACCGGCTCAAGCAGCAAAGCCACCTGTGCAGACTACTAAACCACAGACACCGCCTGCCAATACAACTGATTATATCGTTAAAAGCGGTGACACTTTAAGTGGAATCGCCATGAAGGCCGGGATGACGATTGGAGAATTGAAAGCACTGAATAACATGACTTCCGATCGGATTTATGTGGGCAAAAAGCTGAAGATTAAGGCGAATTCTGTGTCTGTACCAGAGTCGACACAACCACAGCCACCAGCTTCCGGTAACGATGTTTCCACCCAAATTGTTAATACGGCGAAGAGCTTAATTGGTATCCCGTACGTCTGGGGCGGCAGTACACCGTCCGGCTTTGATTGCAGCGGCTTCATTTATCATGTCGCGAACCAAGCCGGCATTGATATCGGTCGCTATTCAGCCGATGGCTACTACAACCGCTCTTACTATGTGGACAAGCCTAAAGCTGGCGATCTTGTTTTCTTTGAAAACACCTATAAAAACGGCATCTCCCACGTCGGCTTCTATATTGGCAACAACCAATTTATCCACGCCGATGAGGCTCGCGGCATCACGATCGCCAGCCTAAGCAACTCTTACTTCAAAGAACATTTTGCTAGTTTTAAGAGATTCTATTGATTTAAATAGCCAGTCCCCATTTAAATGGGGCTGGCTTTTTTGATGAAAATCGTGAGATTTTCGCTGTCTTCGTTTATTATTGCTTTGTCTGGGTGGTGCCGTAGTTTTGGGTCCCCACCTCTAGCTACCTTCAGGTCTGAGATTGAGTTTTAAAACTTGAACAGTTTGTGGGAATGATATGGATTCTTTTTCATACGCAGTTTTCTTAAAGTTTTTGAAGGAACTACTTGATTAATATTGAAAATAATATAATAATTTCTTGAACGAGAACCTTATTTTAGTGATGCTCCTATGGTTAAGACCATTGAAAAATTAGTTTACGAGAATTGGAGATGTTTTATCGTGTTTAATAATATCTGGGACCATAATAGATGCTATCGTTACATTCATTATAATCGTGACGATTACTGTATCGATTGTAAATGGCTTAAAAAAGGGGGAAAAGTTGATAGATGTGTTAAAATCCAATTTAATATTGATCCTATTAACTTTGTATTTTATCGTTACCGATTATCTTCAATATTTTTAACTAGCAATAGTAGAACCCCTTAATAGAATTGGGTTCTTTTTTATGTTCTTCTAAACATTTGAACAGCGTTTTTGACAAGCTGAAATAAGCATTTGCTCCAATTGTTTTTTAAGAGACAAATGCTTCAACTGTTGAAAAGTTAGCACAACAAATAGGTCAAAAAGTTTTAGAGTTTGAAGGTTTAAAAGAGAGGATATTTTTTTCTCAAATCAATCGAGTATCGGATAAGGATTGGGATACGTTTTTCTTATTTTTCTTCTTCAACAATGCTCGGTTAGAACAATAACGGTTGGAAAAAATGCAATTTAATTTATTCTGATTTTTTTAAACCAAAACTCCAATGAACTCATTGGTTCTTCTCGAATATGAACATAATAAGCTTTCATATCTTTTGGGTTTAAGTTTTCTGAGAGGTCGAAAGAAACAGTGAACTCTTTAGTTGCCTCAATATCAAATATGTACGGGTGCAAATCTGAAGAAATTTCATCTTTTATGGAATACCGAGCAGCTGCCTCCAATCCTTCATCATCCATTTCATTATAGTTTTTATACCTGTTTCGTTTTACATTTGACACCTCTGTATTATATGGGACATAGATGACAATATAATCAGTGACGAATCTATATGCATCTAGTGGTTTCACCCAGACTCCTGAAAGGGTATATCGTTGCTTTTCTTTTTGAACAGTCACCTTAAGGGATTCAGGAGTAGTTTGATACCAGGAGTTATAAACAACGTATCCAATAAAGAATAAACCTAAAAAGACAGGAGCTGTTAATCCAAGTGATAGGATTTTACTTTTTTTCCATACTTTAACCGCTAAAACAAGTAAACCAAAGACGATCAACATAACAAGAATTACTGACATAAAAAACTCCCTAAAATGCTCAATTCTTACTTAGTTTTTGTATGTTAACGTGTTGGATCAACCCAATTGCACCCCACATATTAAAAACAACAGCAACAATAATGAAGAGCCATTCTACAACCTGCGGTAATTCTATAGTTAAGGATATAGTTAAAGCACTACTACCTATCGCTAACATTGCCATTAGTTTTCGGAGTTCTCGGGAGGGAAAATGACCTGATCCAGGCATTGTGAACCCATTTCGTTTACCCACCAGTTTTAACACTTTACCGACCACTTTGGGGAGTTTACCTTCCACCTCCCCCCTTTTACCCTCCACTTTTCATTTAAGCTACTAAAAACTAGGTATCCTTCTCTGGATATTACCTTTTCAAATGAAAAATTACCATTTTCAGTAAGTTTCAATCCCTAGACAAGTCCCCTTTTCCTACCTCATTTCGTTTACCCACCGGTTTTGGCTCTTTACCCACCACTTTGGGGAGTCTACACACCGGTTCTCCCTTCTTACCCACCACTTTTGAGAGTCTACACACCGGTTCTCCCTTTTTACCCACCACTTTTGCCCTTTTACCGACCACTTTTCATTTAAGCTACTAAAAACCAGGTATCCTTCTCTGGAAATTACCTTTTTAAAAGAAAAATTACCTTTTTCAGTAAGTTCCAATCACCAGACCAGTACCCTTTTCCAACCTCATTTCGTTGACCCATCGGTTTTGGCTCTTTACCCACCACTTTGGAGAGTTTACACACCGGTTCTCCCTTCTTACCCACCACTTTTGCCCTTTTACCGACCACTTTTCATTCAATCTACCAGAAACCGAGGTATCTGATCCCCCTAAGACACCCCCAACAACGACTGCGTGATCGTCGGCAGTGTGATTTCGACCGTGGTACCCTCTTCTACTACACTCGTAATCTTAATTTCGCCGTTATGGCTATCGATAATTTTATAACACGTCATCAGGCCGAGGCCGGTACCTTTTTCCTTTGTAGTGTAAAACGGCTCACCGAGCGTTGAAATCCGGTTTTCTGGAATCCCCATGCCCTGGTCGATGATCTGAATGGAAATTTTGCCCTCTTCCTTTTGCTTCACCTTCACATCAATATTGCCGCCTTTTGGCATCGCCTCAATTGCATTCTTCAGGAGGTTGAGAAACACTTGCTTCAGCTGATTCTCCTCACACATCACCATAGGCAGATCACTGTCGAACTCCACAAAAATCTGGACATTATTCAAAATCGACTGGGTATTAAAGAGGGTGATGACGTCATTGACTAAATTTTTCACATCTTTTTCGATAAAAACGGCAGCGGTTGGCTTGGCAAGGACGAGGAATTCACTGACGATGCTGTTAATCCGGTCGAGCTCTGAAAGGACGATATCATAGTACTCCGGGTAATTTTGTCCTGACTTGAACAGCTGGATAAAGCCGCGGATCGATGTGAGCGGGTTGCGGATTTCGTGGGCAATCCCTGCCGCCATCTGCCCGAGCAGGGCGAGCTTTTCTGATTTTTGCAGGAGCTGCTCTGTTTGTTCTTTGCGTTCTGAGATGTCCTTTCCAATCGAAAGCACGGCTTCTTGCCCGCCAATAACGATGTACATCGAAGAGACCTCAAAGAAAAAGGTCGAGCCATCAAGACGTTTTGCCTTGTATTCGATGGTGTTCACCGGCCGTTTCTCTTTATTGATTTGTTTGAAGCGTTCAAGGGCACGGTCATGATATTCTGGTACGAGGAAATCCAGGATATGCCTACCAATCAGTTCCTCCTTGTTTTTTGCCCCTGTTAAGCTGACAGCCGCGTGATTGACATAAAGAAATTTGTAATCTTTTAGGATGTAAACGGGGTCCGGTAGGGAATCGATGAGTTTTTTATAGCTGCGCTCACTGGCTCGGACTTTTTTTTCGAAATGGTGGACCTTGTCATATTGATAGCCCACGATCCAAGCAATAATGGTAAAAATAAAAAAGTCAATCGTGAAAAAATTATGTTGATCATACATTTTTTGAAAAGCAGTAAATACTAGCGAAATACTTACGAGCGTGATTTGTCCTGATTTCCTCATGGGCTTAACCTCTTAAGATTCGTCTTTTTCCTAAATTATATCATTTAAGATAAAATTGGAGTTAATGGTATTTTTGTGTATATTTATGTCGGATGAGCACGGTTCAGTTGGTTTCGGTTGATTTTTGGTATGATGAAGGGGAAATCCATTTATAAAGGAGATGGAACGGATGTCGATTGCGGTTATTTACGGGGGAACCCGTCCAAATGGAAACACGGAAACCCTAACGGAGCATGGGATTCGAGGGTTGGATGTTGAGAGAATACACTTAAGTGATTTTTCGATTTTGCCGATTGAGGATGCACGGCATGCGGAGGGTGGCTTTAAGGATGTGGCGGATGATTATCATTCTGTGATCGACCGGATTTTGCAGCATGACACGTTAATTTTTGCTACGCCGGTTTACTGGTACAGTATGTCCGGGACGATGAAGAACTTCATCGATCGCTGGTCGCATTCGATGCGGGATGCGAAGTATCCTGACTTCAAGCAGCAAATGGCGGGGAAGAAAGCCTATGTAGTTGCTGTCGGCGGTGATCATCCTTATGTGAAGGCATTGCCGATGATCCAGCAGTTTAAGCATATCTTTGATTTTATGGGTATGGAGTTTGCCGGGTATGTCCTTGGCGAAGGGAGTAGGCCTGGGGATATTTTGAAGGATGAGAAAGCCTTGTTTGCGGCGGAGAAGCTTTTCGTGTGATTCGATAAAGATCGGGTGGTGAGCAGGCACCACCCGATTTTTTTTAAGCAAGGACTGGAGAACCATATAAGGAGACAATGGTTCCTGCTTTGCCTTTTATGGCGTCGCAGGCTTTTTCCAAGGAGGTAATGACGGTTTTCCGTTCCGGGTTGGTTTTGGCAAATTGAATGGCTGCTTCTATTTTAGGAAGCATGCTTCCGGCTGCGAATTGCCCCGCTTCCGTATATTCATTCAACTCTGCAATCGTTACCTCCTCCAGTTTCCTTTGGGTTGGTTGGTTGAAGTCAATATAGACATTGTCTACCCCGGTTAAAACCACAAGCGCATCGGCATCGATTAATTCAGCCAGTTTTTCCGAAGCGAAGTCTTTATCAATCACCGCTTCCACACCGACAATCCCGTTTTCGGTCTCCATCACGGGAATTCCGCCGCCACCTGTTGAAATGACGATGTTTCCTTGTTCTACCAGTGATTGAATCACTTCATGCTCCATAATGCTGACAGGTTTCGGTGAAGCGACCACTCGTCTCCAGCCGCGCCCTGCATCCTCTTTCAAGCAAGCATTGGTTTCCTCCATGATTCGTCTGGCTTCCTCTTCACTATAAAAAGGTCCAATCGGCTTCGTCGGGTTGATGAACGCAGGATCATAGGGATCAACCACAACACGCGTGATTACCGTGACCACATTTTTATGAATGCCGCGCTCCTTAAGGACTTTATCCAATGCGTTTTCCAACCAGTAGCCAATCATTCCCTGGCTCATCGCACCGCATGTATCAAGCGGCATGGCTGGATTTTTTACGGAATCGGTGGCTGTCTGCTGTAGTAGAATATTGCCGACCTGCGGACCGTTTCCGTGTGAAATAATAATATCCATTCCTTGTTCAATCAAATCCACAAGCTGCCGGGCAGTGGTTTCGAGTGCAAATTGTTGAGCTGCTGCTGATGCATCTCCTGACTGAATAGCGTTCCCACCTAAAGCAATCACGACTTTCTTAGACATAGGGTGAATCCTCCTTTACGTTTTCAAAAATAAGATCACGTTCCCGCACCGGAACCTTTCCGTTCGTCCACTATGAAGTTCTTGTGCAGGAATCTTTTTTAGAAACTGATTTTTCCAATGATTAGCATGATGATCGCCAGTACGGCTAAAAGATCAAACATCAATGCCCAAATCCGTTCAAAAGGCTTAAAGGTATTTTCGCCGCGCTCTTTTTGGGCAATTCTGAAGACGAAGATTCCAAGGGCGTACAGTACGGCCGTTAGCAGCAGATAGCTGATGCCGGCTGCATACAAAAGCCATACCGAATAGACCGTTGCCACAATCCCAAGCGCCAATTGCTTCCGTTCCTTGTGCTGAAGACTGTATTTCACCTGGTACAGAGCCGAAAACAAATACGGAATTAAAATAGCAGAGCTCGCTAATGAGAAGGCAAAGTTATATGGTTTATCCGAAATTAATAAGGTGAGCAAGAAAATTTGCACCAGTACGTTGGTGACAATTAAAGCATTAACAGGCGCTTTATTTTTATTTTCTTTGGCAAACATTTTTGGCAAAATACCATCCTTGGCAGCCAAATAAGGAAGTTCAGCCGCGAGCAGGGTCCAGCCCAGTAAGGCGCCTAATAAGGAAACGATTAATCCCAAGTTGACAACTGCCGCCCCCCAAGGGCCGACAACTTCTTTTAATACATAAGCCATGGAAGGACTCTTTAACCCGGCAAGCTCGGATTGCGACATGATCCCAAAAGATAAGACCGTAATCAAAATATAGATGATTAACGTGGAAATTAAGCCGATCACGGTTGCTTTCCCGACATCCTTCATGTTTTTTGCCCGGCTGGAGAGAACGACTGCTCCTTCAATCCCGATAAATACCCAAAGCGTTACCAGCATAGTGCTCTTGGTTTGACCCATCAAATCAGCAAAGCTGAAACCATTTTTCCCCCAGAAGTCAATGGAAAAGGTATCAATTTTAAAGGCAAAGATTGCAAGAATAATAAATAAGAAAATTGGAACGAGCTTGCCGATGGTGACCACCAGGTTCACCAACGCAGCGGAATGAACCCCTCTTAAAATCAAGAAATGCAATAACCAAAGCAGGACCGACGCACCGATGATGGAAGCCAGATTGGCTCCGTCAAAAATCGGAATAAAGTAGCCGATTCCACTGAAAAGCAAGGTCAAGAAAGCAATGTTGCCAAGCCAGGCTGACAACCAATAGCCCCATGCGGAGTTGAATCCCCAATAATCGCCAAAGCCGGCTCTCGCATAACTAAAGATTCCTCCCTCCAAATCGGGACGTTTGTTCGTAAGATTTTGAAAGCAAAAGGCAAGTGCAATCATTCCAATTCCGGTAATCACCCAGCCAATCACAACTGCCCCGGCAGAAGCTCCGCCGGCCATATCCGATACAAGGTTAAAGGCACCGCCGCCAATCATTGAGCCAATGACAATCGCAATTAACGACAGCAAGCCAAGTTTTTTTCCGTCCGCCATTTTTCTCCACTCCTCAAACTTTTTTAAAAGACTGTTTTCGCTTCGATTGCTGCTATCCGTAACCACCGATTACTTCCGGCATCTTTTCGCAGAATATTGGAGGGTCACTCTAATGGATAAAAAACAACAACGTTACGAAAAGAGCCTTAAGGAAAGAAGGAGAAGGGAGAAAAACTCCTTCTCCAGCAAGTAAGTGATTATTTCATGTTGCCAAGTGTTGCTGCCATGACGGCTTTAATGGTGTGCATTCTGTTTTCTGCTTGATCAAACACTTTTGAATGCGCACTGCGGAAGACTTCATCGGTGACTTCCATTTCACCAAGGCCGTATTTTTCATAGATGTCTTTGCCGTACTTGGTTTCAAGGTCATGGAAAGCAGGCAGACAGTGTAAGAAAATCATGTTTTTATTGCCTGTCTTTCTCACCATATCCATGTTTACTTGGTATGGAGAAAGCAGTTCAATTCTTTCGGCAAATTTATCTTCTTCCCCCATGGAAACCCAAACATCTGTATAAATAACGTCCGCGCCGGCAACGCCTTCTTCTACATTGGAGGTGATGGTTACTTTACCGCCTGATTGGGCTGCTAAAGATTGGGCTGTTTCTACGACTTCTTCAGCCGGGAACAGTGATTCTGGAGAACAAATCCGCACGTCCATCCCGACGAGTGCACCGCCGACAAGCAGGCTGTTCGCCACATTGTTCCGGCCATCCCCCACATAAACGAATTTGATTCCTTGCAAATAACCAAAGTTTTCTTTTACAGTTAAAAAGTCTGCCAATGTTTGAGTTGGATGCCATTGGTCGGTCAAACCGTTCCAAACCGGTACACCTGAATGTTTTGCCAGCATTTCTACTTTTTTGTGCTCAAAACCGCGGAATTCGATTCCGTCAAACATATGTCCCAATACATTCGCTGTATCTTCAATCGATTCTTTTTTGCCTAATTGGATATCATCTTTTCCCAAATACTCGGGATGTGCGCCAAGATCGATACAAGCTACTGTAAAGGCACAGCGCGTACGAGTGGATGGCTTTTCAAAAAGAAGGGCAATGTTTTTGCCTGCCAAATGACGATGCGGAATGCCATATTTTTTCTCATCCTTTAATTTCATAGCAAGTTCGATAAAATATAGGAATTCTTCTTTTGTAAAATCCTTTTCAGATAAAAAGCTTCTGCCTTGTAATGATGGAATGGTTGCTAACATGTTATTTCGCTCCTTTTAGGGTTATTTTTTTAAATATCTTCACGAACGATCGGCATGCTCATGCAGCGTGGGCCACCACGGCCGCGGGATAATTCTGAGCTTAAGATTTCGACTACCTCAATGCCGTGCTGGCGTAACAATTCATTGGAAATATAGTTTCGGTCATAGGTGACCACGACGCCTGGGGCGATCGCCAACGTATTGGAACCATCATTCCACTGCTCGCGGGATGCGGCAATTTCATCACCGCCGCCGCATGGAATTAAGACCAGGTCACTCAATTGCAACGCTTCTTTTAATGCCTCTTGAAGGTTTGTCCGATGGGAAATCGAGACATGCTTCTCGTCCTCCCCTTTTTCAAGGATGTAAACATTCATATTTCCTTGAGGGCCTTGGATGGCAGGATGGATGGTAAATTTATCGTAGTCTACCATCGTAAAGACCGTATCAAGATGCATGAATGCGCGGCATTTTGGAATTTCAACGGCAAGCACCTTTTTAAACGAGCTGTTCCGGTTGAACAAATTCAAGGCCAACCGTTCAATGGCTTTGGCAGATGTGCGGGCCGACACCCCAATCGCGATCACTTCGTCACTTAGGACAAGCTCGTCTCCGCCTTCAATCGGAAATTCATAGTCACGATCGAGCCAAACCGGAATATCATGACCGGCAAAGCGTGGATGATGCTGAATGATATATTGCATGAATAACGACTCGCGGCAGCGGGCCGGTTCGCGCATGCTGTTAATGGATAAACCGTTGCCAATGCATGCCGCAGGGTCGCGGGTGAAATAGAGGTTCGGCATTGGATCCAGGTAGAATGGATAGTGATCATCCATAAATTCATATAAGTGAGTCTTTTTGCTGGCTTCAATTTCATTTTTAAGTATTCCGCTCATGATTTTGTTGACCATTTCTGCCGTCGGGAACGATAACAAGTATTCTCTTAAAACGTTTGCCGCTCCATTGACATTTGCCCGGCTTTCTCTTAAAATATCATTAACAAATTGTTTTTTTAGCTCGGGGTTCGCTAATGCCTCGGCAGCTAATTTCTCGAGGTATAGGACTTCTATGCCTCTATTTTTTAATGTTTCGGCAAAATAGTCGTGTTCCCTCTGGATAATAGGTAAATAGGGAATATCATCAAACAGCAGACGCTGCAGGTATTCCGGTACTAAATTCTCCACCTCTCCTCCGGGACGCTTGAGTAACACCGTTCTTAGTGTACCGATTTCGGAAGTAACATGAATGGGATGCTTAAGTTGACTCAGGTTTCTTTTTTCAGAATTCAGTTCGATTACTAAGCTCATTTCTTCTTCCTCCTTTATCTAAGCTTTCCTTGCTACACCCTTATTTTAAGGGATGCATTTATTTGATTTTGTTAGCACCCTTACATTTCAACCGTTAAAATCCTAACGAAAATTTGTCTACGAGATAAAGTCGCCTGCATATTTATGTATATCTCCACCAATTCCGGCTTATTTTGGGGCCATCCCATGAATAATGACTGAATTTCACATTTCATTCATAACTAATGTTGCAAGATTTTGAAAAATAAGGTTGTTTGGCTTTGGGCAAAAAAAATAACCCCAATTGGGTTATTGAATGAGAATTTCCGGCTGTGTCTCTTCAGGAGCGGACGCAAGTTTCCGCAGTTCTGAATCGCTTAACGGAATTTTGATCGCTGTCTTTTTCTCCTGTCTTTGAATCAAGAAAACAGGCATCAAGCTTTTTCGGTCAAGCGTTTTCCAGTTCAGTTGCATGGTTACCTTCTGGGAAGAATGATTGTAGTTTTTTAACGTGATGACGCAATGAATCGCCTTTTGTTTTGGATTCACTGTGCATGGGTGATCGGTCGGCAAATATTCTACTGCTTCGGTTCCGCTTTTTCCCGCATAGACATAGGCCTTGGCGGTAGAACTGATGGTGGCATTTAAAAGGATCGGAGTAAGAATGACCAAAAAAAGGAGAATCATTGGTTCATATTTTTTGTAGAGTCGGACATGCTTTTCCCGCCCATGTTCTCCGAACCATTTTAAAAAGAGGAGAATTCCCGTGATCTGCATCAGTCCGGAGCCCATTCTTAGGATGATTTGATTCCCATCAGGGGGCAGACCGAAGAAGGAAGCCCCCACTAATTCGCCGCTTGCGGGCATTTTTACTACAAGAATCAGGCCGATTCCAAAAACCAGTGGTCCGAGAATATGATAGGAAACCTTGGTAATCGAGGACACCCCCTTCCATTTACTATTAGTATAGGAAAAAGGTGAAAGGAAATAAATAATTTTGCTTAATTTTTCTAAAAATTATGTTAATGGTAGGTTTCCTGAAAATATTGAGGTTGAAGGAAGGTAATTTTCTTAGCGTCTATCGAGATCACTTGATCCCGTTTCAATTGGTTCATCAATAGACTTACCGTTTCCCTTGTGGTTCCGGAGATTTTTGCAATATTGGCCGCGGTAAGCGGGCAAGGAATGACAATTCCCTCTTTGCTTTTTTCCCCGAGGTCCTCCATCAAAAACTGCAAGGAGTGCAGTACCCGATCATGGGCATTGGGGGTCATAATTTTTTGTACACGATTTTGATAGAGGTCGAGAATATCGGACAACTTGTGAATGACATTCAGCAGCTGCCTTGGATGAGTTTTCATCCACTCCTCCAGGACATGGGTTTGGATAAAATATAAATCAACATCTGTGGCCGCGGTTGCGGTATCCTGATAGACACCATCCTGAAATAATCCAACGTAGGGGAACATTTGATTTTTTTTGATAAAGTCAATGCTTACCATATCCCCTTCCTCGTTGCTCCGTTCATACATGACATAGCCATTGAGCAAAAAGAAAATCTTATCGCGCGGGTCTCCTTGCATAAACAGACATTGGTTTTTCTTATAGCTGCGAAAATAAAAATGCGGCAGGTATTGGTTAAGGGTTTTATCTGATAATTTCTTAAAAAGATCAAATTGGCGTAAATCCGCTAATGTGTCCATACAAATGACTCCGACAGCCGGCATTTCGTTCGCTCCTTTCACTCGAGTTTATTCACTGTAGACCTCCAATTGATGTTTGATTTTGCTCGCCATTTCAGGAGAACGGCAAATAATCAGGCATGTATCGTTTCCGCAAATGGTGCCTGCCTTGCCCGGGATTTCCATTGAATCTAGCAATGCCCCGAAGGAATGGGCGTGCCCGGGAAGTGTTTTCACCATGACAAAGCATTGAATAGCCTCCAGGCTAACTAGGGCATCCACTAATTTGTGACGGAGCTTTTCATAGCTTAGATGCTCGGTGTCCACCTGAAAACCATATTTAAGCTTGCCCCCCTTCGAAGGTACCTTCACCAGCTTCAAACTGTGAATATCCCTCGAAATTGTAGCCTGCGTCACATTCAATCCCTGCTCGATCAGCAGCTCTTGCAGTTCCTCCTGCGTATGGATTTCCCGTTCAGAAACCAATTGGGTGATTCGTTCTAATCGCTCTTCCCTATTCATCTACTAGAACTCCCCCCCTATTGCCATCTCGTTTCTATCATATGACCAAATCCTTCAAAATCCCATGTACAAACCATGACAATTTCCGATTGTTTGGAAATTCGACAAAAATTGGGGAAATTTTTATGTGAATATGAGGGGAGTTGAAACAAATGGATATTGTGAAGGAAGAAATACAAGAGCAATTTAGATAATGGCGAAAAGAAGTAATGAAGGAACTTCTAAAAGAAGCGATTCAAGAGGGAGATTCACAGAAATCGATAGAGCGTTTAATAAAAAAGGGAAGTTTCAGCAAAGAGGAAGTTGAAGAGATTTATCGAGAAATTGAAGAGAAATAGGAATATACCTATCCACATAAAATATTATCCCCTGGATAGAAAAAGGACCTTCCAAAGATCTCGGAAAGGTCCTTTTTGGCAATTACTTATAAACCGAGCTCGGTATTTTTACAGTTGGGAAACCTACGGCATATGGACCTACTTCGTATTCTTGGAAGACCAATTTAATCCCGCCATCGGTATAATAAAACTGGGTATTTTTATTAATGACAACATCGCTAAGTTTTGTTATATAGAAAGTCTCCTGATGCTTCATCATGTAGTTGTAGGCGTATTTTTGCACTTTGCTGATTTTCGATTTTGAAGTAAGGATGTTCATAAGCTTGATTTGATTTCCATTACTGATGGTGAAATTATAGGAGGTTGCCGTTTCTAATCCATGTGCACCGCCTTGATACAAAGAATCATAGAGTAGAATACTTAAGTGCTTTCCATCATTGAATTTAACACTATAAGAAGTGGCGTAACCATAATCACAAGCGTATGGAGATTCCTTGCACAAATCTGGCTCGTCTTGTTTGATTTGCTTTTCATCTGCCAACATCTTGAGGTAATTCTTATAAGCGCTCTTTGCATAGGTTAATAAGGCCTGGTTTATTTTCTTTTCAGCTGTTTTGCTTTTAAGCCCGGTCACCTGCGGATACTTGAGGTCGCTGATATTTTTATATTTGTATTTCTTCACCGTAACTCCAAATTTTAGATATTTGGTTGCAACATAGGCTTTTTTGCTTTTATAGCGTATTTCCGACCAGCCACTTGATTTTTGAGCATAAACAGTCACTTTTGTGCCTTTATTCAAAGATCCAACCTTTTTATAATTGATTCCCGCCCCGCTTCTCACATTTAATTGGTCCACCGCAACTGTAGCCGTTTTGGTTATGGCGGCTTGGACTGGTTCGTTGTTCCAAACAAATGCAGAAAACATCGACAAAATGACCGCTAACACCAGTGAAAGCTTCATTGTTTTTAGTACCTTCACAAATACTCCCCCTTTGTTTTTTTATTTTCCATCCAAATTTTAACAGATCATTAAGGAAAATTAAACCAAAAAAAAATCATCCTTAAAGATATTAGGATGATTATCTGTTCAAAAAGATTATTTAGTTAGTTGAATTCGATCCTCCATTTGTGGAGGTTCTTCCATCCAGCCATTTTTAATCATGATCTTTCCTCCATCTTGAGCAAAAGTGAAAATATCTTTTGCAAGAAGAGCCATCTTTGCCGGCAAGTCATTTCGCAAACTAAATGCGCCTCCTAATGCATTGCTTCCGAGCCCAAATGTAGCTAACAAACCGGTGTTATATAACATCATTTTTTCAGAAAATGGTGCGATTTTTGACGGAGTTGCTTTCCCGGCGTGTGTAGCTGGCGGTTCAATGTAACTTTGACGTAAATACTCACCTAAATCGATTTCGATTTCTTTGGACAATTTCATCCCCTTGGCAAGATATTCTTGTACTTCCTTATGATCAGCAACTTGGGCAAATCCAATCATTAATTGCATCCCTACAAGGTTTGTTTCAATGGCATGATGAATAAGCGAAACTTCAATCGTATTTAGCGATCTCGTTTCACGGAATGGATTGAAAGCTCCCCTATATTTTTTATCCTGTACAAAATGCACCTCTGTCGGCATGGATACAAATGGCGGGCGTACCAAGACCCCTTTTTCTAACAGGAGTTGAGTTGCTTTGCTATTCATCTCTTGAGCTTCCGCTGTCAAATTGATAAAAAAATCATTCATATCTTTCCGATAAGACATTCCGCAATAAAGTGAAAAAAGGCTCATTTCCACTTTCGTCATCAAATGCAAATACATGATATCATACAGGAAATCAAACAGCTTGGGAACACCTTTATGTACATCATTTTCTGTAAAACCAAGCGGAATGACGGCTCCCTCAGTTTGGAAAATTCCCGTAATGGTATTTATGGCTTTAGAAGCATTATTATAATGAGTCTGTAACAGTTGTTTTTCTTCATCATCAGCGTGTTCGATAAAATGCTCCAGCATTCGAATCATCATGGTTTTTTCTTGATACGTCATCCATAAATTTGCTAATTCTGACGATGTGATTGGAACTCCAGAAGAAGTCATTAAAATAATCCCTCCTAGCTTTATTTACTTATATTGACCCAAACGGAACATATCATACCGAACTTGGAACATAAACAGGGGGAAACGGAACATAGATCGTGCAAAATGGAGATTCCGTGCACCTTGCTCAACATGTGTTAGAGTTATTCCACATGTATGACGACATTTCCCTTTTTGTGTCCTTTTTCGACATATCTATGAGCTTCCACAATCTCTTCAAACGCATAGGATCGGTCAATGACTACTTTTAGCTTCCCCATCTCAACAAGTTCCTTCAGGAAGTTTAGTGCTTCGGGGGTTTCTGGTGAATTTCGACTCAATAATAAATTCTTGCTGCTTGTCATTTTCGTCCATAGCATTC
This sequence comes from Neobacillus niacini, assembly GCF_031456445.1. GTDB lineage: Bacteria > Bacillota > Bacilli > Bacillales > Cytobacillaceae > Neobacillus > Neobacillus niacini_I. The sequence goes on from NZ_JAVDUQ010000037.1 coordinate 55,855, forward strand.
GAACACTTGGCAGGGGTTCCGTGATATTTATATAGGTACCATCCTTCTTTAACCATTTGATACATTCTGAAAAAGAACTCTTATTTACTGCTTCAAAAATTACATCATAAGTCTTATCTGTATTAGAAAAATCTTCTGCAGTGTAGTCCATTACCTTGTCGGCTCCCAGAGATTTTACCATTTCCAAATTCGTTGTACTGCAAACCCCTGTAACGTGTGCCCCGAAATACTTGGCAAGCTGAACAGCATAACTTCCAACACTTCCTGAAGCACCATAAACGAGAACCTTTTGGCCGCTCTGAATTTTAGCTTTTCTAAGAAAATACAGTGCTGTGCGTGCTCCAATTGGAATGGCAGCGGCTTCTGCATACGTTATATTGGAAGGTTTAATCGATACAGGGCCATCTTCTGGCAGACACTTATACTCGGCATACGCGCCAAAACCTGAAAGAGTCGCGGCAAAAACCTGATCTCCTTCCTTAAACTTTTTGACACTTTTCCCGACTGACTCCACTTCTCCGGCTAGCTCCATTCCTAATATCTCTTTTTTGGGTTGTTTGAAACCAAGTGTTATTCGGGCAGGCAGCCAGAAAGCAGGAGGAACGGTAAAACTCCGAGCCCGTATATCTGCCACAGTGACGGTTGTTGCTTTTATTTTTACCAGAATTTCATTTTCTTTAGGAATAGGCTTTTCTACCTCTTTCAGTTGAAGAACGTCGGGGGGACCGTACTTGGTGTACACAATTGCTTTCAATTTCCCGCCTCCAAATCGTTATATTTATAAATATCATACGGATAACGTGGGTAAATAGAACAGGGGTTGGTGGAAATCGAAGTGGAGGGTAAAGTCGGAAAAGTGGAAGATATAACCCCCGAACTGGAAGATAAATTGCTCAAACTGGAAGATAAATCGAGAAAAGTGGAGGGTAAATGGATTGGGGCTAGTAGTTTGGTGGATTTTTAGAAGCTTTAATCGGTAAATCTCTCTTTTTTCTTCTGATAATGGGGTTGAAGTTACCTTTTTCATGAATTTTGCTTGGTGTAAATTCGAAGTGGAAGGTAAATTGGCAAAAGTGGAAGATAAAACCCCCGAACTGGACGATAAATTGCTCGAACTGGAAGATAATTCTGTAAAAGTGGAGGGTAAATGGAT
>NZ_JAVDUQ010000038.1:0-53476 GCF_031456445.1 Neobacillus niacini
ACTCTTGCTTTCCCCAATCCCATTTTTCTTAATTATACAAAAAAGTACCCTATAGAGGACTTTTTTTAAGTGTCTACTCTATAGGGTACATTTTAGCTCGACTGAGGTTCTTTTTTCAATTATTTCAAGATAAAATAAGCAAGGAAGATGACGAAGAAAAGATACATAATTGGATTAATTTCTTTTACACGTCCTTTTACAATCATCGTAATTGGGTAGAAAATAAATCCAATTGCAATACCTGTTGCAATGCTATAAGAAAGCGGCATTGTGATCATTGTTAAGAATGCTGGCACAGCAATCTCGAATTTTTTCCATTCAATATCGCCTAACGAAGAAACCATCAGTACCCCGACAATAATGAGTGCCGGTGCAGTAACAGCAGTGGTTACTACTGATAATAACGGAAAGAAGAATAGCGCCAAAATAAAGAATGTTGCTGTTACTAATGATGCGAATCCTGTTCTAGCACCTGTTGCTACCCCTGCAGTAGATTCAATATAAGAAGTTGTAGTAGACGTCCCTAATACTGCACCAACCATTGTTGCAATCGAATCAGATAATAATGCTCTTCCTGCATTCGGAAGCTTATTGTCTTTCATTAATCCCGCCTGGTTCGCAACCGCTACTAATGTTCCCGCATTATCAAAGAAATCAACAAACAAGAACGTTAAGATAATTCCAACCATACTTGTTGACCAGAAGGAACTATCACTAAAAGATGAAAATACAGCACCGAATGTCGGATCTAAACTTGGTACGTTACCAACAACTTGATGAGGAACATCAATTAAGTTAAAAATCATTCCCACAATAGCCGTGATGATCATTCCAAAGAATACGGCTCCTTTTATTCCTCTAGTCATCATAACAACAGTGATTAAAATCCCAAAAATCGTAAGTAAGGTATTTCCATTGGATAAATCGCCTAATCCAACAAGAGTTGCATCGTTTTTCACAATAATTCCTGATTCCTGAAGTCCAATAAAGGTGATAAACAAACCAATACCGGCTCCAACGGCATGTTTTAAATCTATTGGAATAGCATTAATGATTTTTTCACGAAGACCGGTAAGTGTTAATACGAAGAAAAACACACCTGAAATTAATACCGCACCCAATGCATGCTGCCAAGGAATTTTATCCCCCAATACTACCGTATAGGCAAAAAATGCATTTAATCCCATACCAGGCGCAAGGGCAAGCGGATATTTTCCAAGAAGTCCCATGACGATCGAACCGACGGCAGAAGCAATAGCAGTTGCCACAAAAACGGCTCCATGGTCCATTCTTAAAGCATCCGGAAATCCCTTAATACTTGCTAATGATAATGTTAGTGGATTCACCACTAAAATATAAGCCATCGCTAAAAAGGTAGTCATTCCACCCATAAATTCCTGGCGGTAACTCGTCCCAAACTTTTCAAACTGAAAGTAGTTTTTCAATTTACTTCCCCCTAAAAATAATTCTATATCGTTTAAACTTACCAAAAAACGCTCCGGTATCCACCGAAGCGTTGACATAAGGCTATGTAAATAATAAAAGGACAAAAATCCCCTATTAAAAACTTGCCTCGTAGTCAAGCTATTTACGGTAGCTCGGTAGAAACTTTTGGGCCATATCCCCAAGATTATACGACACAATATGGTAAACCATTTAGTACGTTAGTATCATATCAAGGAGGGGGGGGGCTGTCAATAAAAAATACGAACGTTTTTTATTTAATAAATAAAAACATTCGTATTTTCTACATTTATTTTATTTTATTTTATTTTTTTATTCCCACTCAATCGTAGCCGGCGGCTTGCTGGTAATATCATAGACCACCCGGTTTATATGAGCAACTTCATTGACAATTCGTGTTGAGATTTTTTCAAGTACATCCCAAGGAATCCGTGCCCAGTCGGATGTCATCCCATCGATAGAGGTGACGGCACGAATACCAATCGTGTAATCATATGTTCTGGTATCGCCCATAACCCCAACGCTGCGAATATCAGGAAGAACAGTGAAGTATTGCCAAATATCACGGTCTAAGCCCGCCTTCTTAATTTCCTCACGTAAAATCCAATCAGATTCACGAACAATCTCTAATTTATCCTCAGAAATGGCCCCTAATACACGAATACCTAGGCCCGGACCTGGGAATGGCTGGCGCCAGACAATATCCTCCGGAATTCCAAGCTCGGTTCCAAGGGCACGAACTTCATCCTTAAATAAGGTATTTAATGGTTCAATTAATTTAAACTGCATATCTTCCGGAAGACCGCCGACATTATGATGCGACTTAATCGTTTGAGCCGTTGCTGTACCACTTTCAATAATATCGGTATAAAGCGTACCTTGTGCTAAAAACTCAATTCCTTCAAGCTTCGTTGCTTCATCGTCAAATACATAGATAAATTCGTTACCGATAATTTTGCGTTTTTTCTCAGGATCTGAAACACCTTCCAATTTGGATAAGAAACGCTCTTTTGCATCCACTTTGATGACATTCATATGGAAACCTTCAGAGAAAGTTTTCATGACACTTTCTGCTTCGTTTTTACGGAGCAAACCGTGATCAACAAAAATACATGTCAGCTGATCGCCGATTGCTTTGTGAATTAGGACTGCCACAACTGATGAGTCTACACCGCCGCTAAGGGCACAAAGAACTTTTTTATTACCAACAGTCTGACGGATTTTCTCCATTTCCATTTCGATAAAGTTTTCCATTGACCAATCGCCGCTGCAATCGCAAACGTTGAAAACAAAATTCTTAAGAAGGTCATTCCCATAAACGGAATGACGAACTTCCGGATGGAATTGTACAGCGTAAAGTTTTCTTTCCTCATCACTCATTGCTGCAATCGGACAGTGCGGATTCGTTCCGTCTACCGTGAAGCCTGCAGGTGCTTCCACCACCAAATCACCATGGCTCATCCAAACCACTTGCTCATTCGGAAGGTCCTTAAATAAGGCAGTTGGATTTTGAATCGTCATCGTTGCTTTTCCATATTCACGCTGCTTTGCTTTTTCCACTTTGCCGCCAAAATGAACGGTCATTAATTGCATCCCATAACAGATCCCCATAATTGGCAGACCCATTTCAAAAATCCCTTCATCACAGCGGAAAGAGTTTTCATCATAAACACTATTCGGACCACCGGAGAAAATAATCCCCTTCGGATTCAATTTTTTGATTTCTTCTACAGTAATCGTGTGGGGATGAAGCTCACTGTATACACCAAATTCACGAATTCGGCGAGTGATAAGTTGGTTATACTGGCTTCCAAAATCTAAAACAACAATCATATCTTGTTTACCTGACAACGTGGCCACCTCTTTTTTAATTTCATGCAATTTTAATTAGTTTTTACTACAATTGAAAAAAATAAATAAAAAAAAGAAAACTAGCTTTCTCCAACCAAAAAAATAGGAAGGCAGAATTCTAGTTTTCTCGCAAAATCGCTTGAAAAAACTTTCTGCCTTCATAGTCGGACCATTTACGGCAGCCCGGTAGAGACTCTCGAACCTTATCATCGAGGATATATGAAGGTAACGTAAAACGAACCTTATTGAATTAAAACTTATTGTAACAATAGGTCGTTTTTTTGGTCAAGCAATTGTCTTTTTAATTAAATTTTCCCACAATTCACGCGCCTCTTTCCAGCTTCCCTGTTGCAGATGATTATGATAGAGAAACTGCTCATATTGGGAGGTAAAGCGTGTCATTTCACTTGTTGAAAAGAATGAATCAACATAGCGGGCATAATTCCTTAATGTTTGGTATTCCTTCCGGGTTATTCCGTACCTCTCAAGTTGTTTTAATAAAATTAAATACGCATAACCAATATTTTCATCCTTTTTCCTAAAACGGAATTTTATAAGCAGCAAATATGGATACCATTTCCCGCGAATTCGATAAAGAATCCCCGCAATTCCTAAGGCAACCAACAGAATAAGCACCAGTGGCTTCCAGTGGTTTTTAAAAAACACTTGTATGTTGTTTAGAAAACTCTTTTGGTCTGCGGATTTTCCGGAGTCCTTCACATGGTCCTCTTCCTTAACCGGTTTCTTCACAGGCTTCATGACAGGTGCTGCCGTTGTTGTACTGCTCGAGGTGGTCGAGCTATCCAAATAGCTGATCGAAACATCATTTGAAAAACCCTTCGTCGGTTCAAATGGAACCCAGCCTTGATTCGGAAAATACACCTCTACCCATGAATGAGCATTATTATTGGTAATTTCATAAATTTCTTTGGAAGGGTCCTGCTTGCTATATTGCGAAAATTCTCCTCCCGTATACCCTTTTACCCAGCGTGTTGGAATCCCAATTGTCCGCAGCATAACTGCCATCGAGGTGGAGAAGTTATTACAATACCCTTTTTTTGTCTCAAACAAAAATTGGTCAACATAATCATCATCCATCCCTGGGAAGGCGACATCCTTTTGTTCATAGATGTATTCCATCCGGCTAAAATATTTCTCCACCGCTTTTGCTTTGTCAAACCAATTTGTTTCTTTCGAGGTTATTTTCTTCGCTAATTTTGCAACCCTTTGCGGCAGCTCTTCAGGCAGCTGTGTATACTTTTTATATAAAACAGGATTCATTCCTTTAGCGTCATATTTCTTTGTCTGCCTTAATTCCTTTGCCTGATATTTTGGAAGGTCGAACTCAATTGTGTAAAGATTAGGTACGATCGGTTGGTCATAGATAGTAACCGCAACAATTCGCTCCATTGTTGTATCCACGTTAAACGTAGCCTTTCCTCCAAAATTAGGATAGAAGTCGAAGATTTTCCTAATCCCGGCTGGATAGATAACATGAGGATATCCGTAATCCTGAACTGGAAATACTTTAGCAATTTCCTTATCCGTTTGTACAGTTTTTGAAAAAGGAAAAACAGGCACTAAATCCCCTTCCTTAAATTGAAGGGTTTTAGATTCCGGCGATAACACCCAGCCTTTTCCTGTATAAGTGTCCTTAGTCTCCACTTTCCAATAAATCTTCTCATTCGCTTCAATACGAAAAACAGTTTTATTATCACCCAGAAACGGACCCCCTAATTGGGCATCATTCGTTCCATAGCCAATCCTTTGTATTCCCCCGCTTTTGTCAACACTGTGGTATTTCTTATCTCCTTTTAAATAGGGAACCGGGTCAGGCCAGATCGGAGCTGCCTTTGGTACGGCAATCCCAACGAGGACGCTAAAGGCAACCATCCCGGCAAGTGGGATCATCCATTTTTTCGGCGCAGCATATTGTTTATTGACCTTTTCTTTTGCAATCATCCGGTAAAAGGTCAGCATTCCCATAACAGTAAATCCGGCAACAACGGTTCGGACAATCGCCTCTTTTGCACTGTAGGGTGTAAAAGTATCCAAAACGGTAATGTAGATCAAGGTCATAAAGAAAAAGAGAAAGATTCTTTGGCGTCTTAACAACCAATAATGAAGTAAATACACCATTAACCATAAGAAAATAAAAAACAAAAAGGAACGGAATTCGTTTGATAAATCGATCCAATTTCTTGTCAGAAGCAAGAGAGTATTATTTTTTATATTGGAGAAAAACGCAGCAATCCAACCAAAGTAAAAAAGCCCTTCCTGGTAATAAAGACGATTAATGAAAAATAGGATATAAAATATTTTTATCAAAAAAGTAAAGACCCATTTTATTCGATAAAATGACATCGCTAACGATAATAGTAAAAACGCAATGAAGACCCAAATATGACTCGTATCCGTTAATTGTTCAATCGGCCGAAGCCATTCCCACAAAAGGAGAAACCCCAAGGCATATAACAGAAACGTTGAAATATCCCGATTTTTCAACGGAAATTCACCTCCGAGAATGTCTGGGAAAAGTCCCCTTCATGGACCATGACAATATGCACTCCCCGAGACTTCGCAATCGCGATGAGCGAACGTTCATCTTTAGTTGGCGATTCTTTTTCTGCTTTGATGAGGAAAAGGGTGATTGAGCCCTTTCTTTGACCGAGAAAGCTTGCTTTTTCAATGAGCGGTTTGGTCAGCTGTGCGGTTACCAGCATTGTCGATCGTGTTTGCAGCATAAATAACCCATCGGCTTCCAACACCTTTTCCAAGGAAGAAAAGCTTTTGGCTTCAATTTTAGCGAGGTGATAAAAAAGCTGCTGGAGATGCTGCTCTCCCCCTCGCACTGGAAATGAGGCCCTTTCATGACTGAATGTTAATAAACCCGTTTGTGCTCCTTTTTTCAATACTGCTCTTAAAAGGGAGGCAGTAAAGGAAACTATTGATTCAAAATGTTGATGAGGTACACAGTCCATAACAACAAACACATCATGCGATTGGCGCTGCTCAAATTCCTTTGTCATCATTTCATTCCGCTTGGCAGACGCCTTCCAGTTAATCCAGGAAAACCGATCCCCCGGCTGGTAATCCCTTACCCCAATCGCCAAAGAGGTATCGCGCTGCACTCTCTCCCTCGAAGCCGTCATCCCTTGATCATAGTGGTTTTCAAACGGTCGGTATAGAATTTCTGTATAGGCAGGGTAGACAATAATTCTATTTTCAACCACAAAGGACTTCTCCTTTTCGATTAAACCAAGCGGGTCACCGATTTTTACAGTAATCGATTGAAAAAGATGTTCACCTCTCGGCAATTCATCGATGCTGTATTCATAGGAAAGCTCTTTTTTCATACCTGCAATGAGGAGTGCCTTTTGGTTTGTCTCTAGTGGAAGTGAAGGATCTCTGAGATGGTCGGCTGCCATTAGGTAGAACACCGGAAAAGAAGATCTCCTTCGGACCGTGATTTTTACTTTCATTGGTTCCCCGGCATTGTAATCAGTTTTTGCTATTTCCCTTGTCACTGTAATGTCATTTAAGGAATAAAAGGTCAGGGCCATGCAATAGAGCGCAAATGGTAAAAAACTGTAAAACAAAAACCAACTGACAAATCCTCCTTGAAACATCGCGTAAGAAAAGGTTAAAAGAATCAATAAAAGTAAGACTGTAATCTTCCAAACCTTTTTTAAAAGCTTTGCTGTTTTTTTCATTTATTTCACAAGCCTTTGAACTGGAACTGGGACTCTTCCTACTACCCCGCTAATAACTTCTTCTGCGGAAATCCCTTCGAATTTGGCTTCTGATTTTAAAATAATCCGATGGGATAAGACGAACGGGGCTAGATATTGAATATCATCAGGAAGAACATAATCTCGACCGTACATAAAAGCATACGCCTGGGCTGCTTTCATTAAAGCAATCGATCCCCTTGGACTTGCTCCAAGATAGACATGGCCATGACTTCTTGTTCGGCTGACAATATCGACAATATAGCGCTTAATCGTATTATCGACGAACACCTCTTTGATTTCCTTTTGAAGCAGAAGCAGCCCATCGAGGTCAATCACCGGCTCTAGTTCATGAATGGGCGGAATTTTTTGTGCCCGGTTTAATACCTCTATTTCCTCTCCTAAATCGGGATAACCCATTTTCATTTTTAATAAAAAGCGGTCAAGCTGTGCCTCTGGGAGCGGATAGGTCCCTTCATATTCAATCGGATTTTGGGTGGCCATAACAAAAAACGGCTGCTCGAGTTTATGGGTCACACCATCAATCGTTACGCTTGCTTCCTCCATCCCTTCCAAAAGGGCAGATTGAGTTTTCGGTGAAGTCCGGTTGATTTCATCTGCAAGGATAATGTTTCCCATCAAGGGACCCGGGCGGAACTGAAATTCCATCTCTTTTGGATTGTAAATCGAAATTCCCGTAACATCCGAAGGTAATAAGTCAGGAGTAAATTGTATTCTCCGAAATTTAGCATTTACGGATTTGGCAAGCGCCCGTACCATCATCGTTTTACCGACACCTGGTACATCTTCTAAAAGAACATGTCCCCCCGCCATTAGGGCGACAAGACTAAGTTCAGCGACATTCCGCTTTCCAATCATTACTTTTTCAATATTCACTAGTATTCTTTCCATTGTTGGGTTCATATTTTCAAGGGACACATTACATCCTCCTCTGTTGTTACACCAAATGTTTGCATCATTCTAATTAATTCTATAAATAAAAAATAAATCCTGTAAGAACTTACAAAAAATGCAAAAAACCTACTTCTTCAAAAAGAAGCAGGCTTTTTCTCTTTTCCAGTTTTTATTCCTTGATTAATCCCTCTTTTGTCAGCCACTCTCTTGCTACTTTAGAGACATCCTCATGTTTTACATCAACACGGTAATTGAGTTCTTTCATGGTATCACCATTTAACTTGTCAGCCATTTGATTTAAAAGCTTACCTACCTCTGGATACTGTTTTAATGTTTTTTCACGGATGACTGGCGCACCATTGTATGGCGGGAAGAATTGTTTATTATCTGTTAATTCAACTAGATTAAATCCTTTGATACGTCCATCAGTAGCAAATCCCATAGTGACATCTACTTGTTTCTCATTTAATGCGTTGTATACCAGACCTGAGTCCATCTTTACAATGTTTTTTGCCGGAAAATCAAAGCCATATTTTTTTTCTAGACCTTTGAGTCCATCTGCACGTGCAAAGAATTCTGCATTTGAGGCAAATTTTAGTTTGTTAGGATTATTGTTTATATAGTTAGCAAGATCATCTAGTGAACTAATCCCTAACTCCTTTGCCCTGTCTTCACGCATTAGGATGGCATATGTGTTGTTGAAATCAGATTTATTTAACCAGGCGAGTCCATTTTTCTTGTCTAGTTCTTTTACTTTTTCATATGCTTTATCAGGGTCTGTTACAAGAGGCTGCTTTAAATAAACTAAAAGGGCAGTTCCTGTATATTCCCAATATAAATCAAGCTGGCCGTTTTCAAGCGCGGAGCGTGCAACCGTGCTTCCCATACTGCTTGCTTCATCGACTTTATATCCTTTTTCTTTTAATAGAATAGATGTCATCTTTGTTAATATATGTTGTTCTGTGAAATCCTTCCCGCCCACTGTAATCTTCCCTTTATCCCCAGAGCCTGATGCAGAATCGGAGCTGCATGCTGCAAGAGTTGTTGCAAGAATCATAGACAAAATTAAAAACATAATTTTTTTCATCCTAGTTCCCCCTTTTATTATTAAATAATTTCTAGGTTTCGTTGTAATCCTTTTGGAATAATGACTTTTTCTAATATTCCCAACAAAAAATCGATTAAAATCGCTAGTAAAATTACGGGCAGCGCTCCAGCGAGCATAATACCCGTGTCATAAAGGGAAATGCCCGTAAAGATAAGATCACCTAATCCACCTCCGCCGATTAAGAAGGCAAGAGCTGCTGTACCAACATTGATTACGGTTGAGGTTCGAATTCCAGCTAGAATTGCATAGGATGCATTGGGAAGTTCAAGCTTCCAAAGAATCAACTTTTGTGTCATTCCTATCCCTCTACCTGCATCAATAATAGCTGGGTGAACAGAATTAATACCAGCCATGGTGTTACGTAAGATTGGGAGCAAGGAACTAAACCATAAGGCAAATACTGCTGTTTGCCAGCCTAATCCTAAGTAGGACATGACAAGAGCTAAAATCGCAATACTTGGGACGGTTTGGCCAATATTGGCAAAGTTCATAACAATAAATTCGAATTTTTTAAATTGAGGTCTTGTAATAAATATCCCTAGTGGAATTGCACAACCAATTGCGGCTAACGATGAAATGGCTACGAGTTTTAAATGCTGCCCAATTAGGTAAACTACTTCACTAGTATTCTCAAAAATATACGTAAAGGCTCCTATTTTTAAGGCATACATAAACAATGCCGCTAGGAGTATATACAGCCCGATGCGAATGATTTTTTCAGTTTTGTTTTTCCCTTTCATATATTCACCACCACCTTAATGAACCACAGTTTTTAATTTCGAAGGATGGATACCTGTTAATATTTCAAAATCTGAGAAGGTTAATATTCCAAGTGGATGATTCCCTAAATCAATAATCACAGCTTCTCCTGTTGGAGACGATAATAGTACGCCCATCGCAGTACGCAGGTCCATATCAGGTGTTACAACAGTTTCGTTTATTTCTAATTTGATATTTGTTTTCCTATTGGTCTTTTTCCCTTTACTGAACAGGTCTTTCACTGTTAAGAGGGTCAGCCGCTTAATTTCACGGTCGATACCAATGAAGTCTCTGACAAACTCATTTCTCGGGTTTGATAATATGTCATCTGGTGTGCCAAACTGCATCAATTGCCCTTTATTAAAAATAGCGATCTTATCACCTAAGCGAATGGCTTCATCAATATCATGGCTGACAAAAAGAATGGTTTTCTTTACATCCTTTTGAATCCGTAAAAATTCATTTTGCAGATGTTCCCGAATAATCGGATCCAAAGCGCCAAACGGCTCATCCATTAACATAACTGGAGGGTCTGCAGCCATGGCGCGTGCGACACCAATTCGCTGCTGCTGTCCGCCGGATAACTCCCAAGGAAAGCGCTTACGATATTCATCAGGGCTAAGTCCCATCATTTCCATTAATTCATTATAGCGTTTTTTCATTTTCTCCGCGTCCCAGCCTAGCATTTTGGGAACGACATTAATGTTCTCTTCTATTGTCATATTAGGAAACAATCCGTTTTGTTGAATGACATATCCGATTGAGCGCCGTAACTCAATGGAATCTAAGGAATAAATGTCCTTACCTCCAATTTCAATTTGCCCCTCGGTAATTGGAACAAGCCGGTTAACCATTCGTAAAAGGGTCGTTTTTCCACAGCCTGACGGGCCAAGAAATACACAAATTTCGCCGCTTTCGACTGTCATATTTACATCATCTACAGCTTTTACTTGTTTGTCGCTGCTTTTATAAACCTTCGATACATTTTTGAAAGTGATCATTTGGTTAGCATCCCCTTTCCTATTTTGTATGTGCTGTCTTTGGTGAAACCCGCTTTTGGACTAGACCTAGTAAGTAATCGGCAGCAATGGCTAATACAGAGACTGAAACCGCCCCCACCTGTACCATTGTCGTGTAGCTTGTTGAAATCCCTCTTGCAATGTAATCTCCAAGTCCGCCAGCTCCGATATAAGCAGCGATAGCGCCAATGCCGATGGTTAACACGACAGCAGTCCGGATTCCTGCCATGATAACCGGAAGTGCGATCGGGATTTCCACTTTACGAAGACGCTGCCAGGTAGTCATTCCCATTCCAATCGCCGCATCACGCATATTTGGATCAACATTTTTAACGGCAATAAAGGTATTTCGGATGATCGGCAACTGTGAATACAAAACAAGGGCAATAAAGGCAGGTAAAAATCCAATCCCTTGATTAATAATCGACAAAATTGGAATCATAATTCCAAATAGGGCGATACTTGGAATCGTCATCATCACACCTGCAACGGCTAACACTAAATTAGCCAGTGTTTCATGCTGCGTAATATAGATGCCAAACGGAACGCCTATGAGGATGGCTACGATGACAGCAGAACCAACAAGCTCAATATGCTGCCATGTCATCATAAGGATCTCATCCCAGTTAGATGCGATTAAGTTAAAAAAATCTGCCACCACAGTTCCCTCCTTTTGCTTTAATAAGTTTTCAATAATCTAATAATACTTAATGCAAGTATTGTGCCAAGAAAGAGAATCCCTATTTTGATGTTTTTTACGATTATTCTGAATAGTTGTTAAAATATTTTGAAAACGTGTCAAAATTTTTTGCTCTTTTGCTTTCTACTTGATTCCGCACGCTTCTGCCAGTACCTCTACAATATGCAGCGCTTGGACTTGATTTCCGATTCCGCTTCTTTCGACACCTAGTCTCATTTGTAATAAACAGCCTGGATTCGTCGTCACAATGGTGGTTGCTTTTGTTTTTACCGCGTTCTTCATCTTTTTGTCTAAAATCTCCATCGATTCGTCAAAATGGAGTAAGTTATAAATACCGCCTGATGCACAGCAACGGTCATGACCTTCCATTTCAATAAAACTTGCTCCTGGGATCGATCGGAGAAGTTTTCGCGGTTGGTCAATTACTCCCTGCACATTGCGTAAATGGCAGGAATCTTGATACGTAATAATTCCATTCCATTCCTTCGTAAATGGAAGCGGACCAAGTTCAACAAGCAATTCTGTAACGTCTTTTGATTTTTTGACAAACCATTTTGCGCGATTCTTCCAATCCGGTTCGTCCTTTAGAAGGTGATCATATTCACGCAGCGCGGCGCCGCAACCTCCGGCATTATTAATATAATAATCCGCACCCGAAGCCTCAAAGGCTACGATATTTTCTTTTGCTAGTTTCCTAGCCTCCTCAGTTAAGCCCTGATGTGCATGAAGTGCTCCACAACAGCTCTGCTGTTCAGGAATCACTACTTCACAACCAACAGACCGAAGCAGTTCTATCGTTTGTCGATTCGTTTTATACATGATGGCATCCATAATACAACCAGGGAAAAAGGCTACCCGTGCTTTTTTCTCCCCTATAGGAGCATATTTATCGCCAAACTTATAGCGTTTAAGCGGTGATTCAAGTGGGGGCAGGACTTTTTCAAATTGCCCCATCGGCTTAGAAATCTTGTTGATGATTTTGGTCTTACGAACAAGCTTGTTCAAACCTGTTTTTTGATAGAGCCAAACCATATTCCCCGTTGCCCGAAGCCGTTTATGATACGGAAATAACTGATTCAATGTGAGATCCCGAAAGTTCATTTTTCGTTTCGTAGTTGTTTTTCTCTGCTCATCCCTTTGTTGTTCTGCAATCACTTCTTTTGCTGCTTCGTAAATTTTCCCGTACGGTACGTTAACAGGACATGCCACTTCGCAGGCACGACATCCAAGGCACAGATCGATTGGTTCGGCGAGGTCTTTAAGTATATCCACTTTTCCCTCAGCAGCCATTTTGACAAGATTGATTCTTCCGCGCGGTGACTGTGATTCCCGTCCCATTGATTCGTACGTAGGACATGCCGGCAAACAGTACCCGCACTGGACGCATTGATTTGCTTCATCATAAGAAAGCTGGCGAAGCTTCCTGGCATATTCACTTTCTTGTATTCCATCTTTTTTGGGGGCTGCCACTCCACTCATATTAATACCACCTTTGTCTGACCTGGCTGAGGAAAGATTTTTCCAGGATTTAAAATGTTATTAGGATCCCAGGCTTCTTTGATCTTTTTCATCATGAAAAGTCCATCCCTCCCAAGCTCATTCTCCATATACGGTGCTTTTAATGTCCCTATTCCATGTTCGCCTGAAAGCGTGCCGCCAAGCTCGATTGCCGCTTCAAATATTTCACTGACTGCATATTCGACCCGCTTCATTTCTTCTATATTTCGTTTATCAGTAATAATGTTCGGGTGCAGATTACCGTCTCCCGCATGACCAAACACAACAAGGTTTAATTGATATTTGTCACGTATTTTCTGGAGTTTTTCCACCATGGCCGGAATTTGGCTTCGAGGTACTGTTGCATCTTCTGAAATTTTTGTTGGTCCCATTTGCATAATGGCAGGCGATACCATCTTCCGCGCTTTCCAAATTTCATTTCTCTCCGTTTCCGTGCTCGCGACTTTTACATTTGTCGCCCCTTGCTCCCAACAAATTCCCTCACAATTAACCATTTCTTCTGCAATCGCAGCAGGATGGCCATCCACCTCGATAATGACAATGGCTTCAGCATCAATCGGAAGCCCGCTCGGCTGGTAATTTTCAACGGCACGAATACAGGCATTATCCATTAATTCCATGGCACTTGGTAAAATCCCAGAGGATAAAATTTTTGTAATCGCATGACCAGAGTCATTTATGCTGGTGAAGGAAGCTAAAAGGGTTTTTCTTGCAAGCGGTTTCGGAATAAGTCTTAACGTTGCTTCAGTGACGATGCCAAGTGTACCTTCCGATCCAACAATCAATCTTGTTAAGTCATAGCCGGTCACATTTTTTACCGTACGACCGCCAGTGCGAATAATCTCGCCTGTTGGAGTAACTACTTCTAAGCCAATCACATATTCCTTTGTTGTCCCGTATTTGAGGCCTTTTGGTCCGCTGGAGTTTTCTAGGAGATTGCCACCAATTGTAGATACATGAGAACTGCTAGGATCAGGTGGGTAAAATAAACCAGCCTCCTCTGCTTTTTTATGGATATCTCCCGTAATAACACTTGGTGTTGTGATAGCCAGCAGGTTTTCTCGATCAATTGTCAACTTCTTTTCAAACTGTGACATGTCCAGTGTCATACCACCTTCAACCGCCAGCGAACCACCGCTTAAGGATGTCGCTGCCCCTCTAGGGTAAACAGGAATATGATGCTCATTTGCAAGTCTAACAAGGGCTGCAACCTCATGCGTATTTTTCGGTTGAATTACAATATCTGGTAAACACTCCCCGAAGGAAGCATCATAGCTATATGAATATCTTTCTGCTAACTCCGTTAAGATGCGTTCGGGTGAGACAATTGTTTGAATTTGCTTTACTAGCTGTTCATCGATCATTTTTTACACCCCTTTTTTAAATACCAAGAAGTTTCCTTGGATTTTGGACAATCATTGTTTGGATCTCTTCGTTTGAGATCCCTTCTTCAACCATCTCGTGGACAAATTTGCTTAGCGCAGCAATCGGAGGAATATTATGATCCTGTCCGTAGTCCGTTACCAAGACACATGAATCGGCCCCAATTTCTTTTATACTTTCAGCCATTTGAACAGCCGTCAGGTCCTGAAAATCTTCACTACAAGCTAAATAGCACTTCTCTAAGATCGCCCCTTTTCTAGCAAACTCCTTCTGCATATCAAGAGGAACAGGTGCAATCCCCAGATCGGCATGTTGAATGAGGATCTTCTCAATTTTATGCTCTTTGGCTGAATCTATTAAAATTGCAACCTCTTCCGCAGATAAATGGCCGGTTGCGAGGGCTATGTCCGCTTCACCGATTAGAGTTAAAATTTCGTGGACCTCTGGTTTGAGCTGATTGTTATCATCTAGAATGGTTAGCCCGACTTCCGCATTTTCCAAGGGCCGTTCACTATTAAAAAAGCGCGTTTTCTTTTTACCGATATGACAGCAGTGCTGGTTTGCCGAAATAGTCGGCATCCAAATGATTTTAGCCCCTTGCCTAATGGCAGCATCTACTGTTTTTGGTGAAAGTCCACCTGTAAATTCGTTCAATACAATACCGCCATATACATGAAGTTCAGGCTCCTTCAGCCGTATTAATGTTGCACGGTCCACTGTGTTTGCCTCATGCGCTTTTAACACAACCCCCGCCATTTTGGCCACTTTTACATCTTCTATAAGTTCCCAATCAGTTTGCTTTCTTGGAAAAATGCTCGGATAACTATGGCAATGTAGTTCAATTGCACCTTCTAATAATGGATGATAGCTCATCTCTCCATCTCCTCTTCTAATTGTTCTTTGATAGGTTAACTTGCAAGAACTATGCCAACTGACAAGACGCGTTATTCTCCACCCTTTTCCTGTTATGTGTAAAAATTTTTTTCGCGACTTCATTAAAAAAATGCCATTCTGCAAATCGAATGGCATTTATTGTTCAAGATATTTATTCATTTTATAAAAGAGCCGCTGCCGCGAGATTCCAAGCTCTCTTGCAGCCGAAGCAATCTGCCCATGATGTTCCTCAATCGCATTTAAAATAATTTGCCGTTCGATGTCTTCCAGTTGTTCGGGAAGTGTTTTCGAGTTATCAAATGAAAATTTGCCTGATGGTAATAGGTTTGTTGGGCTATATCCTTGGATTTCATGAGGAAAATCCTGAATCGATAGATCATCACCATTACATAACACTGCTGCACGCTCTACCGCGTTTTGCAACTCCCGGACATTCCCTGGCCATTCATAGCCAGCTAAAATAGTCAACAGTTGTGAGGATACACGAAAGTTTTTCTTCATTTTACTGCGGTGCTTTTCTAAAAATTCTTCCACAAGAAGCGGGATATCATCCTTACGTTCCCTTAGCGGTGGAATATGCATATCGACTATATTTAAACGGTAATACAAGTCTTCGCGGAAGCTTCCTTCCTGAACCATTTGTTTTAAATTACGATTGGTTGCCGAAATAATCCGAACATCTACTTGCTTTACCTGGTTGCTTCCAAGACGAATAAACGACTTATCCTGTACTGCTTGAAGAAGCTTCGCCTGAAGTGACAGCGGTACTTCGCCAATTTCATCCAAAAAAATCGTACCGTTCCCCGCCGCTTCAAATTTTCCGGCCCTGCTTGCTGCAGCTCCCGTAAATGCCCCCTTTTCATAACCGAAAAGCTCACTTTCAAGTAACTGCTCAGGAATAGCAGCACAGTTGACAGCAATGAAAGGCCCTTGGCTGCGCCCACTCAAATTATGAATCATTCGGGCAATCAAGCTTTTCCCTGTTCCACTCTCCCCATGAAGCAAAATGGTCGCATCCGTCGATGAAACCCGTTCAATTAATTCATAAATCCTCTTCATCTTTAAGCTTGTACTAATAAAACCATTGGTTACTTCAAGTTGCTTCAGCTGTTCTTTTAAATGAAGATTTTCCTGCTTCATATTAATCCAGTTGAAAGCTTTATTAATAATTAGTTCGATCTCATCCAATTTTGCCGGCTTTACTATATAGTCAAATGCACCTGCTTTCATTGCTGAAACAGCACTTTCAACCTCGCCATAGGCTGTCATAATGACAAATACCTTTTGTGGATAAAGAGTACTAAATTCCCCTAAAAGCTCCAAACCGTTCGCATCTGGAAGATTTAAATCAAGAAAAACCAAATCTACTTCATTTTCTTGTATTTTTCTCCTAGCCTCCTGCCCATTTGCTGCGAGGATGATATCGTACCCTTTTTTTCGAAATGATAATGAAAGCGCTCGCAAAAGTCTGATTTCATCATCTACAAACAAGATGCTCTTTTTCATATTCATTCTCCCTTCGGTAATTGAAAGTGAATGGTTGTCCCTAGATGGATCACACTTTCTGCCCAAATTTTTCCCCCATGTTGAATTACAATTTCACGTACGATGGATAATCCTAGACCTGTCCCCTCCGGCTTTGTAGAATAAAATGGGTTGAAAATCCACTTTAATGTTTCTTCTGGTATCCCTTCCCCTGTATCGGACACCGATAGCTGCCAGAAATCTAAATCGTCTTTTAAATTAATTGAAATGGTTCCCCCACTTTTCATTGCATGAAGACTGTTTAGCAGAACATTTAACAGCATCTGCGTCAGCCTGTGCTTATCTCCCAGTACAAGTGAGGGATTGGCTGGGTAATCCCTCGTCACTTTAACATTTTGGTCATTAAACTTTTTCCGAAGCAAATTCAGTAATTCATCTACAATCGAGATTAAGTCTATAAGAACTGCTTCATTGTCCTTTTCTTTATCTTTACCTTTTGTAAGTTTCAAGAAATCTGTAAGCAATTTATTCATCCGCTCAGAAGAGATTAAAATATCATCCGTTAATTCTTCAATAATCTCTCTTTCTTCCGAACTATCATCTAATTGAAGGCGAATGGTCTCAGCCGCAACTTGTATGATACTTAACGGATTTTTAATTTCATGGGCAATCCCTGCAGTCAGCTGCCCAAGCGAGGCAAGGCGATCACTTTGTCTTAAATATTCTTCCAATTTTTTCAGATCACTGACATCTCGAATAACAAGCAGAGATCCAATGTGGTCATCTTGTTCACCTTTAAATAGGGAAGCATAAATACGGACATCATGGACCTGTTTTTGTTCGTCCACAATCTGTGTTTCTACTTCTTCGAACGCCTTCCCTTCCCTTAAGGTTTTCAAAAGAACCGACTCCTGAACATCATGTTTGATTGGAAGTTTAAGGATATTCCTTCCCAACACTTCACTACGGTTTATTAACATCAGCTCTTCTGCCCCTTTATTAAAGGTCCTAATTTTTCCGTCCTGATCTGTGGTAATTACACAGTATGGAATAGATTCTAAAATATAAAACATGCTTCTTTCCTTTTCACGAAGCTCTGTGGCCATTTCTGATAAAACAAGCGAGAGATCCTCAATCTCATCCCTTGTTTGGAGGGGCTTAAATCTTTCCCGTCTGCCCTCTCTATATTCCTGAACCTGCTTAATAAGTGACATTACGGGGCGGACAACTCTTGATGCACTAAACACCGCAAGGACTAGTGCAATCACAAACACTGAAACAAAGCCCTGAATAAGTAATTTTGTAACTGAACTAGCTGGAGTAAGAGCCTGCTTAATTGGTTCACCCACTATCAAACTGATATTGCCTAAAAGCAGGGGTCTATAGGAAACGACCATTTTCTCATTAAAGATCTGCCCATTCCATATGCCATATCGTTCTTTTGCTAAATTTCTCCCCACCTCGTTATTTTCAATCGATGAACCAATAAACTGATTACTTGTGTGAGCTATAATGGTTCCATTTCGGTCAATAATGGCGTTCATCCCTTTACTGCCGATTGAGAACTTTTGAAGTTGGTCAGAAAGAACATTTAGATTTAAATACGTAATGATGGCACCTGTGAAGTCTCCCTGCTCATTCAATGTGGGATAGGCAATTGCAATCGTTTTACGTCCATCTGGGAGTTCAATCAAATTAGATATATAGCTTGTCTTACTCCATGACAATCGCTTTAAGATAGCATCCACTTGATCAGGATCGGAAAGTTGTACATCAGGGATCCTGAGAAGCTGATTTTTTCTTTTATAAACTTCAAAAAACAAATAAAGGGAGTCCCGTGAAATAATTGTTTCAATCTCATGCTGATAGGTACTCCTGTTTCCATTATCTACAATCGGTGAAATTTGTCTCGTATTATCAATGATATTTTGAAATAGGCTTTCTATTTGGTTTCCCAACGATTTTGCCAGCAACTCGTCACGGTATTCCATTTGTGAACGGACAGAGGTATTCATGACATTTACTGTAACCAAATAAATCAATGTCAAAATAAAAACGATAACAACTAATACAGTGATGACATATCTTTTCGTAAGTTTGGAATGAAATAAGTTCATAGCAGTACCTCGTGATGGATAATGATGTTGGCACCATAAAATATCGAATCAAAATGTTTTGAAAAAATAATATATTGTAGATATTCGCCAAAATGTCTCAAATTCCTTTAAATAACGACACTTCCGAGTTGAATAGGTCGATGGCATTTTGATTAAATGGTTGTTTTTTTATAAGATCCCGGTAGTAATGAGTTCTCCGGGTCAATAAAAGCTTTCGCTGGTCAAACCACCAATCATCAGTGTTTTGACTAAGAGGAACGATAAGAACTTCCTCCCTATCCGGCGAGGCGACCTTCGGAAGGTCACCACCGTAAATTGGATCAAGCGTATATAAAGCACTTCCTCCCTTACAACCAAGACTGGTTCCAGTGAAATTTGCTATTAAAGTCTTGGCCTGCGAAAATCTGGCGATTGCATCCCATGTTGTCATTGAGTTAGCTGGGTATTTGTTTTCCATCATTTTTTCATGCAGTGACAGTGTCTGGCCAAATTCCCCATACCAGCTGGACGGAATAAAAATAAAATCAACCTCATGAACCGCCATCACTCCTGCTATCTCAGGATACGCTGCATCAGATCCGACCATAAGCCCAGCCCGACCTATACCCTTCAAATCCGTCACAACAATCTCTTCCCCTGGGACTGCCCAGCATTCATCTACATCTGTTAAATGAATTTTACGAGCCTTAGCCGCTATTTCACCATTAGGAGCCATTACATATGTCGAGTTATAAAAATGCTGCTTTTCTTTTTCAACCATACCGAACACAAGGTGCAGATTAAATATTCTTGCAAGCCCTTGCATTTCACAGAATGTCTCATCACCTTCCATTTCTCCAAGTTGCTGAATGGTCCCTATGTCGAGTGAATGAACAGGACCAGTTAAGGAGAGCTCAGGGCATACGACTACCGCCAGTGAACAGCCCTTATCTAGTGCCTTCATTGCCGCTTCTGAGATCATTCTTTTTATTTTCTTGAGATTTTCTTTTTTCTCCCCAATCACCGGAGTATATTGTAAAAGTGCTGAACATTTTTTTTTATTCAAAATTTGTTTAGGCCTTGTTTCGTTCCAAGGTCCAGAATATAACATTAGATCACCATAAAGATTTGGTCTTCGTTTGGCCATCCGATCTTTCGCAGGATTATGATACGCACTTGGATCAATGTCTGCGTAAAAAATGCTTCGTTCATCCTTCGCATTTTCCACCTCAACATATGCAGCTTCTGCAAGCTTTTCCCCCATCGGCGACCAAATTGCACTTGTTCCAATCATATGATAGCCGTTTTCAGTATTCGAACGGTTTGCTCCCAATACATATAAACCATTCATCTCCGCCCAGGCCTGGAGCATGGATAGCGTCCCTCCAGTAGAGTTTGTTGGAAAGCAAAGGATATCCGCTCCATTAATAGCTGCAAGTCTTGCTGTTTCAAAATAACTAGCATCCATACAGATAATCATAGAAATATTGCCGATTTCCGTCTCATATACAGGGACCCCCATATCCCCCCAGCTCGCCCATGTTTCCTCCGCTGCCCAAAGATGAATTTTACGATATTTACCAATATAGCCTGCAGGTCCAATAAGCGCAGCAGAATTATAAAGTATTCCGTCTTCATCAACCTCTGCCATGCCAATTACAATATGGGTATGATACTCTCTCGCAACCTTTTCAAAAACCTCCGTTGTTTTTCCAGGAAGGGTATCAACAAATGCTTGAATCGCTTGGCGGTTTTCATAGTGATACCCTGTTGTCGCCATTTCGGGCGTAACAATTAATTTTGCTCCATTTTCTGCAGCTTCTGTTACCGCATGAAGTAAGTTATGTATATTATCATCTAAATTATTTAGGCATGGATTAAATTCAATGACTGCAGCTTTAAAAGGCTTCCTGATTCCCATGTTCACTTCCCCTTTGAAAAAACAGATGGCAAAAAATTTGCCATCTGTTTTGTTTAAGTTTTAAGGCTGTAATTGTACTAGTTTGGAAGTTTCTACTTTTCCAGCAACATTAAGATTAAAAAAGTTCTTTACTTTAGTGATTAAATCTTGGAAAACGGCATCTTCATGATACATAAAATCATTGTGTTTACCATTTATAATAAACAATTGTTTTGGTTCATTTGCTGCATCATATAAGCCGTAAGCTTCGTCAACCGGATGCAATAAATTGTCTTTACCATGTGCGACAAAGAGCGGTACCGAGACATTTTTTGCCGCCTCCTCAGCATTCATACCAATAATGGAATCGGTAAACTGAAGAACAGTTTGCTGTCCGAATGGTGCAAGAATCGCCAGCTCTTTATCAACATAATCAGCTGTTGCCGGATCAAGCGGGTAATGAATAAACGGATGATCCAGTTGTGATTTACCAGTTAATACACGCTGCTTGCGGTCTTCCTCAATAACTTTCAAGATATCATTCCATTCAACATAAGAATGAATTGAGCGTAACCATCTTTCACCGTTATAGAACCCATTTAATGCAGCTACTGCCTTAACACGTTTGTCTTTCGCAGCAACACGAACAACATTGGAAGCCCCCATTCCCCAGCCAAGGATTCCGATTCTGTCTGGATCCACTTCCTCTTGAAGGGAAAGGAATGTAATAGCATTTTGAATGTCTTCTACCTGTTCATCTAGGATTACACGACCTTCTTCCCCTTCACTTTTTGCAAAGCTACGGTAATCGAAGCCTAAGCATACATAACCAGCCTCTGTTAAATTTTTTGCAAATAATTTTGGATAAAATTCATTAAATCCGTTATAACCAGAGTTTGGAATAATTGCCGGACGTTTTTCTCCCTGCTTGTAATTATCCGGAAGGTACACTGTTCCATCTAACTTATATCCTTCACTATAAAAATATATTTTACGTTCTATCATGCTTTTCCCTCCAATAATTTAATTAAGTTACTCAATAAAGGTTAATGCAAGATATGTGCCAATTAAAAAAATATTTAATACTGCTAGTTTGAAGATATAAAAGCATAAAAAAAGGCATTTTAAAACACAGATATCAGAAAATTCGTAAAAAAATTTTAACAGCATATATAATTTTATTGACAACATATTATTGAAGGTTGTAATTAACTCTCAAAGGATTGGACTACGTTTTTGTAGTAATAGAACAGTATGCATAGCCTATTAAAAAAACGGTGGCCTTTTTTAAAAAAGGAGTTTATTTGTCTTTAGTTGATGCTAAAACTTCCGTTAGTTCACGAATTCTTTTTAACGATTCAACATTGTGGATCAAATCAAATAACTGAGAGGCTACTCTTTCACCAATAAGTGGGGTTGTAAGCCAGAAAAACTTTTCTTTCTTTTCTTCAGGTGTAAGTGGAAAATCATAATCTCCTTTTGCCTGCATGACTGGTGATTGATATACGCTACCATCAATTGTGATTATTTTAACCCTACTTAATGCTTTTTTCGGAAACTCTTCATTAAATTCTGAATCAATAATTACTTCGATTTTATCCATTATATTTAAAATTAAAGGATCGTCGAGCTGGTCTAATACTTCCTTTGGTCCTACTTCACCATATACAAGATAAGCTGCAGCAGGGAAGCATAAGTTATATTGAGCTTCCTCAGTTGTTTTCGGATATTTTTTTGAAAGTGTGGCTGATTCTGTGAAAGTATGAATTATGATTTTTTTAATATTGGCAGCTGAAAGTGAACACTCACCTTTAATCACTTTAATACCTTCAATTGCCGGCTGTGCCCAACGGCAGCAGGCATGTGGTTTGATATAAAGCTCTCTAATACGGTAATATGTGCATAGCTCTTTCGTTAGCTCTACAGCTTCTTCCATTGTAAATAATGATGGAATCCCAGTATATCCTCCCTTTGCCAAGTATGATGCACTAATCCCTGTCATACACCCCCAGTTGATACCGTCTTTTAACATTGAAGGAAATTCAATACAACGCATCCTCGGTGAATATGTACCGAAATATTCAGCAATACCAAGTGCATGTTCCAATTTATCACTTGAAAGCCCAATCATTCGTGATACACCTGCAGCAGCACCAATTGAACCCCAAGAACCAGTACAGTGGTATTCAGGTCGAAGTTTATGTGCTAGGATACCAGCACGGATGCCAACTTCATAGCCTACAAGAAGTGCTGTTAAAAAATTTTCCCCGCTTACATTGTAGTCTTCTGCTGCAGCAAGGACGGCTGGAAAAATAATAGCACCTGGATGACCTTTTGTAAGACGGTGACCGTCATCTAAATCAAGCTCATTCGCCATCGTTGAGTTCACAAACGCGGCACCTGCGGCTGTTAACTTTTCAGGAAACAAGAAAAGTGAGCTCCTTCCTGTTCCCCATTGCGACATTGCAAATTCTTTCGCAATTTGGGTCGCTTTTGTATTACTTCCGGCAATTGAACAAGCGATAATGTCCGCAAGCGCTTCTTTTAATAGTTTAAAGGTGCTGTTATCAAGCTGGTCTAGTGATTCCGATTTAATATAGGCAGTAAGGGTTTCATTTATCACAAAATTTCACCATTCCTTCTTTAAGTTATTCACACTCTTCACAACTGCTATCCTTCACTATAAAAATGAATTTGACGTTCTATCATGTTTTTTCCCTCCATTAATTTAATAAAGTAACTCGATAAAAGTTAACGCAAGATATGTGCCAATAGAAACTATTTAAAACTATTAATTTGAAGGGTTTAAAAACATAAAGAAGCATTTCCAAACATATGTGTCAGAAGATTCGTAAAAAAATTTAATAATATTAATCATTTTATTGACAAAATACAATTTCTAACTCTAAAGAAACACAAACCATCAGGTTTTACATCTTTTTAATTTTGGTGCCGTAAAACAAAAAAAGCCCTCCGTTTTCAGAGAACTTCCTTCACTCGCTATTCTATTATCGCAAAACAACTTCCTTACCGGACATTCCAAATGAGAGCGGGGAACAAACAGCAATGATTTTCTCCTTTTCAAGTAATGAAAAGTAAGTTCTTTTCCATGTCCTGCACCTCATCCCATTTTTATAAACCTTATAAAGTGACCCCTGTTTTAAAAATAGCACTCTCTCTAAAATCATTTTTTTCGTTATTGACAAGCTCCCCACTTGCAACCTTGATACAATAGTTAATGAAATCTCTTAATACCACATCTGCTGATTGCTCAAGCAATATGCCTGCATTATAGTCAATCCAATGAGGTTTATTTTCAAAAAGTGGTGTATTCGTTGAGCAAAAGGTATTTGCCTCGTGAACCCACTGAATAAATTCCTCACCCAGCCCTCAAAGCTCTGCATACTGAAAGGACGATTTCTTTTAGTTTTTCACCGCTTCGGTCAATAAGTTCACAAGGGATGATAATAAACCCTTTATCCGTACCGCCATTAAACCAGCTCGATTGGGTAATGAAACTGACTTTCTATTCCCTTCTTCCTTAAAACCTTCTCAAATTTTAACCACTTAACCTAAAAATCAGCTCTATATAAAAATGTTCGATTATTTGTAACACCATTTGTAGATGAGAGATGGCATAATCAAATACAGATAAGACTAAAAGGCAAGATTAGGAGGCGGTTGTATTGTTAAAATTCATCGTTTTTGTGGTATTAATTCCTGTCACAATCTTTCTGTTGAGCGCTTTTATTAACGGGTTGTTTGAGTTAAATCAGGAAGAAAAGGAAAACAGAAAAAGAATCATCAGGGAAGGAATTGAAGGGTATCTTGATCGGACATTTGGGTATGGGACAGCAAAAATCTTTAAATCGATACTCGATGCTGATGGTCTATTAAGCTATGTTATTTATTTGCCGCATTACGAATGGTTTAAATCCACAAGATACCAGTGGTTTGAAGTTTACCTAACGGATAAGGGCTATATTCATAGCGAAATTAAAGGATAATTTAATGATTTATTTTCACACCCCTAAATGGGGTTTTTTTTATTTAAGACCGAACAAAAAGTGAGGTAGAATAAGGTGAGCATGTTTTTGGGATTCTATACCAAATTACTATTCGTATGATGGAATTCGGGTGGGGGGCCAGACACTCCCCCTTTTCTTTCAACTGGAGGTCTTTTTACCGATGCTTTACCTTTTAGCCGAACAAGTGGAGCGTGTAGGTTTCCTGATCGCGATGGCCTTTTTGCTTTCGAGGCAGCAAAGGCTCCGCCATTTTATGAATTATCAAGGAGAAAAGCAAAATATATGGTATTTTATTTTATTATTTAGCTTTTTTGCCATATTAGGCACCTATTCGGGTCTACCGGTAACGGAGCTTGGCTTTCATGAAACACCCTGGATCCATAATATCTCAGGCTGGGAGGCCATTGCTACCGCAAGAACCATCGGCGTCGTGATTGCCGGATTATTTGGCGGGGTGCGAGCCGGAGTTTGTGTCGGTTTGATTGCTGGCATCCATCGCTATTTTTTAGGAGGCTTTGTTGCTGTACCCTGCATGATTGCTCCTATCCTTCAGGGGCTTTTTTCCGGACTCTTGAAAAATTCATTTAAAAAAAGATATCGGCATATTTCTTCGATACAAATGTCGTTTTTGGTTGGCCTTCTTGCTGAAACATTACAAATGTTGTTGATTTTACTTCTTGCCCATCCTTTTGATAAAGCACTTTCTCTTGTTCTGTTAATTGGGATCCCCCAAATTCTTTCCAACAGTCTTGGGGTTGCTGCGTTCTTTGTAATTTTGATTCAAGTGGCCCTTGAAGAAGAAAGAATTGGCGCTCAGTATGCACAAAAGGCACTGCAAATTGCCGAAATGACATTATCCTATTGGCGGAAACCTCTTCAAGAAGCAGTACGGGAAATTGGCCAAGCTCTTATTCGGGAGACAGCAGCAATTGGTGTTTCCTTTCATCAGAAAGAAAAAATAATATTTCAGCAAGGGGTGATTACCCCATTTGAAGTCGATTTGCCTATAAAATATAGTACAAAAAAAATTGGTTCCTTCCGCATGTTTTATGAGAGGGAGCAAGATCATAGATTTGCTGAGGGGACTGCCATTCTAACAGGGTTAAGTCAATTGTTCAGCCAGCAGTATGCCTTGGCGGAAGCAGAAAGGCAGGCGCATTTAGTGACCAATGCTGAAATTAAAGCACTTCAGGCGCAAATGGATCCACATTTTTTATTTAATGTATTAAACACGATTAAATCCCTGATTCGAACTTCGCCTGATGAATCTAGAAAATTAATCACACAACTGGCAAAATACTTACGAAAGAATATGCAAAATAGGAATCAAGATTTGATTTCTATAAAAGAGGAATTAGATCATGTCGAAATTTACCTAAGTTTAGTAAAGGCGAGATTTGGGGAAAGGTTAGAGGTTGTGTGGGAGCTAGATCAAACGGGTCTAGACTACACGATTCCCCCTTTAACGATTCAACCATTAGTAGAAAATGCGGTCATACATGGAATTAGTGAAATGAGCAGCAATGGTTTAATCAAAATTTGCGTTACAAAAATGACGAATGGGGTTCAGATTCGTGTGATGGATAACGGAAAAGGAATAACTTCTCCTCATGAAAAGGGAGAACAAGAAGAACATATGGGCGTTGCTTTAGCCAATATCCAGCAGCGTCTGCTCTATCATTTCGGGGAGAATTCCAATTTTTCGATAGAGTCACATACAGGGAAAGGAACCATAGTATCCTTTATTCGACCCATTGATGAAACAAAATAAAAGCTAGAGGTGGTTTAGGATGAAAGCACGTGTATTAATTGTCGATGATGAGCAGCCTGCTCGGGAAGAGTTGGTCTATATGCTTGGAGAAATATCGGGGGTAGAACTAGTTGCTGAGGCATCCACTGGAATAGAGGCGGTCAAAAAGGTAAAAGAGCTAAAACCGGATCTTATGTTTTTGGATATTAAACTCCCCGATTTAACCGGTTTGCAAGTGGCAGAACTGATCAACGAATTAGACGTCACTGTACAAATTGTCTTTTTAACCGCCTATGACCATTTTGCGATTGAAGCCTTTAAATTGCGTGCCTTTCATTATCTTTTAAAGCCTTATGATTTAGAGGATCTTTTAAAAGTATTTGACACCTATTCCGATGCGTTAAAGGAATCCCAGCTTAATACTACTCATTCTAAAAATAAATTGGCCATCGAAACAGAAAATGGAATTACTTATTTAGTACCACAGGAAATTTATTTTATTGAGAAACAAGGGCGTGAAGTGATCATTCATACAAAAACCAAAACCATGAAGGCACTCTTTACACTTAATGAATTGTTTGAAAAACTTGAACGTTTTTCCTTTTTCCGTACTCACAAAAGCTATTTGGTCAACCTAGAACATATTAAAGAACTAAGAACTTGGTTTAGCGGATCCTATAATCTCATTATGAACGACCAGTTACAATCGGAAGTGCCTGTCAGCCGTAATTATGTGAAGGAATTACGTGAAAAAGTGGAATTATAACATCTTACAAACGTTTTTCAACATGATAAGAACAAAAGGAATTGCCTCCTAAACTGCCTTGATATAATTAATCCAGAAAATGAAAACGCATTCAAAGGAGGCAGTACACTTGAAAGCAGTCATATTTGTATTAGTCCTAATCCCTTTTCTCGCACAATTGGTAGCGTTGCCATTAGTGAATAAGATTCACCCTATGATTCTAGGTTTTCCATTATTTCATTTTTGGCTTCTCATCTGGATGATTCTTACTCCAGTATTTACATGGGTAGTTTATAAAATTCAGAAGTCTAGGGGGGAAGTTGGAGAATGAAAGGGAATTTAACCGCTCTTATTGTCACTTCTATCATTGTCTTGATTGTGATCGGTATTGGTTTTTATGCAGGCCGAAGTAAAGAATCACGCAGTTCTGTTGAAGAATGGTCTGTCGGAGGGCGTCGATTAGGCAGCTTGTTCGTATGGTTTCTGATTGGAGCAGACGTTTATACAGCGTATACCTTTTTAGGATTGACCAGCTCCGCTTATTCTGGTGGAAGTATCGCATTTTTTGCGACGCCCTATGTCGTTTTAGCCTATCCACTTGCCTACTTCTTTTTGCCAAAAATTTGGAAGGTCGGTAAGGAACATAATTTTACTACACTTGCCGATTATATTAAAGGTCGATTTGATAGTAAATTATTTTCGGTCTTAATTGCGATTAACGGTGTATTAATGTTGATTCCGTATATTGATTTACAATTAAGCGGGATCCAAGATACATTAAGAATTGCAGGTACAGGCTATATTAATATTACATTTGTTGTAGTTGTATCCTTCTTACTTGTTGCATTCTATACATTCTTTGCCGGGATTAAAGCACCAACCTATACGGCGATTATTAAAGATATTTTAGTTTGGGTAATTATGTTGTACATGGTCGTTTCCATTCCAACCATTCACTTTGGAAGCTGGGGCCATATGATGCAAACAGCAGCTGTTAAATCACCACATATGCTTACTTTACCAACATCAGGTCCGAAAGGGATGCTTTGGTTCTCCACCGCAGCACTGATTTCGGCAATGGCGTTGTTTATGTGGCCTCATACTGCTACGGGTGTATTCAGTTCAAAAAGCGGTGAATCATTAAGAAAAAATGCAATTGTTTTGCCTTTCTATAACATTGTTTTAATGCTCGTTACAT
Source organism: Neobacillus niacini (assembly GCF_031456445.1). Lineage (GTDB taxonomy): Bacteria > Bacillota > Bacilli > Bacillales > Cytobacillaceae > Neobacillus > Neobacillus niacini_I. The sequence goes on from NZ_JAVDUQ010000038.1 coordinate 28,545, forward strand.
TTTTAGGGATTGCAGCCTTTTTGGTTCTTCCCAAAGGAGCAGATCCGCGTTTCGCCTTCCTAGAACTCATTCATCAATCCTATGGCGGAACCATGCAGGGATTGGCTTATTCTACGATTGCATTGGCATCCTTAGTCCCTTGTTCAATTATGGCCATTGGGGCATCAAGTTTATTTGCTAACAACATCTACCGGGATGTCATTAATCCAAAAGCGTCATCATCCAGGATGACAATGGTTACTCGTTACATGGTATTTGTTGTTATTGGACTTGCTTTATTATTTGGTCTATTATTCCCAAATGCCCTAATTTCCTTACAATTAATGGGTGTTTCGGGTATTGTTCAAATTTTCCCTGCTGTCGTTTTCAGTTTATACTGGAGAAAGCTTTCAAAAGAAGCAGCCCTTACCGGGTTTATCGCAGGGATGGTCGTGATCGCTGTTCTTTATGCCACCCACCAATCATTCGGAGTCTATGAAGGATTTTGGGGGCTTATCGTTAATATTCTGTTCATCCTGATCTTAAATCCAATTTTTGCAAAACGGGCACAGGAAAGAAACAACCCTGTTATGGAGACATTGTTTGGCAAAAAAGCAAAATCAGTAATGGACCGTAAAATTGGATAATTCGTTATGAATAGAAAGATGTGAAATCACTTTGATTTCACATCTTTTTAATTTGTTTATTTTTTTCACCCAGAAGTAGCATGAGATTTCATCCGAATTTCGTAGGCGTTGAAGATTTTTCCATATAAATAAGCAAAACTCAATTGTAAACCGGAAGCTATGTAAAAAGGCAGGGACAGTGAACCCAGTCCAAAAAGATAGCCTGTGAAATACGGTCCAATCGATATGGGCAGCCTGATTGAAAAGATATTGATGCTTGATGCAAAACCGCGGCGCATGTCCCGTGTCAAACTGACACTTAGCGCTTGCTGTGCCCCTTGTGTGCCTCGGTTTAAAGCCGTTCGAATGATATATAAGACAGAAACGAGGAGATAAGAAGATAGTAAGGGCATGAGAATTAACAACAGACTGGCTATGAAACGAACCAACACAATGGAACGGATTGTCCCATGTTTTTGGGATAATCTTGCCTGCAACATGGAGGTAACACCTGTCGCGATAAATGTAACCGCTAATGTGCTCCCAATTTGTGTATTGCTTGCCCCAAATTTCGCCGAAAACCAATAAGACATCATCGGCCCCGTCAATCCGATGGCAATCCCATTCAGAATATTAATTCCGGCCAGCTTCAAGACCGCTGCATTTTCTTCCTGTAAAATTTTCTTTTCTTGATTTCCGGAATTCTCTTTTATGTATCCTTGTTGTCTACCCAATTTCTTTTCCTGAATAGTTAAAATAATAGATGTAGTAACAAGTGATAAAACGAAAATAAAGCAGAATACGAGTCGATAACCAGATAATTCTTGAAGTTTATTTTCCCATAAAGGCATAGTCCCCGCCAACACCGCGCCCGTAGCCATTCCGAAAAAGCTGAGGGCATTATTTAGACTGTAGATTTTTCCACGCTCTGTTGTTGGGATATAGCTCGCCAGCCAGGCCTGCTCCGCCGGGGCGCATGGACTTGCTGAACCAGCGTCCGCCTTCCCAAAGCCAGAAAGGGCAATTGCGATAAATAACCAAATAGCGTCTGTTGATAATACTCCTATCAATGCACATCCGGCGGTTAATAGTTCAGAAAAAAGGATAAACGGTTTTCTCCCAAAGCGATCACTATAAATACCGATGAATGGTGCTAGTCCAACGCCAAGTAAACCCCCGGCTGCAAGTACACTACCAATCTCCGCCGTACTCCACCCTAAGGCATCAAGGTATAGCGCCAAATCCACAACCAGCATGCCTTGTCCGATACTTCTTATTGCATTGACCAGCATGAGTTTTCTGGCCGCCGGATGAGTTTGCCCTGCTGCATGATCAACCTTCTTACCAAGCTTAAACTTCATTTGTACCACTTCTTCTCTATTCTTCCTGAATACAATTTAGTAAATATAATATCTGGGATGTTCTGGTTTCACTTACTTAATAGAGTTCCAAGCGGCACTGTCATTTATACAAAATTGAAAATGAATTGTTATCCCTAAATTATGCTCTCATTTAAATAATAAATCCGAGCCTTTTCGCTTCATATGCCAATTCCTCACGAAACTTTGGATGAGCAATTTTGATTAATTCCTTTGATCGTTGTGAAATACTTTTTCCTCGTAACTCTGCAATACCATATTCAGTTACGACACGATCGACATCATTTTTGGAAGTCGTTACTACTGATCCGGGAGTCAGACAAGGGTGAATTCTTGAGATAGAACCATCTTTTGTAGTTGAATGCAGACAAATAAAACCTTTTCCCTTTTTAGCAAGGCGAGCTCCTAATGCAAAATCCACTTGTCCTCCACTCGAACTATAATATTTACCACCAATTGTCTCCGACGCACATTGACCGAAGAAATCGACCTCTGTTGTTGCATTAATGGAAATCATTTTGTCTTCTTTTGCTATTTCCCTTGGATCATTAACCACTTCAACAGGGAGAAATTCAACCCCAGTATTTTCGTGAATAAACTCATATAACTTTTTGGTTCCTAATGCAAAAGTTGCGACAATTTTCCCAGGATATGTTTTTTTCTCGAGTCCATTTACAATTCCCGCTTCTACTAAATCAACCACTCCGTCAGACAATAACTCTGTGTGTATCCCCAAGTTTTTATGATTATTTAACAAACTTATGACTGCATTTGGAATTGCCCCAATGCCGGATTGAATGGTAGATCCATCCTCGATTTGCTCTGTAATAAAGGATGCTATGCGTTGATCTATTTCCGTGATAGAAGGGGAAGAAACTTCATGTAAAGGATAATTAACAGGAATATACCCTTCTATTTGACTAATATGGATCTGATTGGATCCAAAGGTTCTCGGCATCTGTTCATTGACCTCTAAGAAAAAAGGAACTTTCCCTATAAAAGAAGCGACATAATCCGCTTGTGTACCTAAGGAGAAGAAACCATGCTCATCCATTGGAGATGCACAGGATAAAACCAGAGAAGTCTTCGTCGATTCACGCAATAGACGTGGGACTTCATGAAAGTGATTGGGAACAAGCTCACACTGCCCTTGTAAAAAAGCCATCCGAGAAGCTTCACTTAAAAAATAGGCAACATACGACAGAGATGGTTTCATTCTTCCATGGATATACGATCGTTCCTTTAATGCATGCATTTGATGAATTCTAACATTCTGAAAGTGATCAGCATGCTCCTCTATCATATCCATTAATACTTTAGGTTCTCCATTGGCAATAGGAAGAATGAGATCATCTCCATCCCGAATGAAGGATAACACATCTTCCGGCTCTTTCTTTTTTATCTTCAACCATTGATTAAATGATTTCTCCATCCCAATCCCCTTTCTGTTTTCTTAATATTTCTTCATTACCAGAGCTTCACCATCTACAACCAATTCCTCGCGTTGATTCCATATCTGCGTTTTTAGTTTAATTAATTTCTTGTCATCCCGTTTTTCCACTACTTCTACGATTGCTTTAATGGTATCACCCATTTTGACAGGAGCTGTAAATGTAAAGTTTTGAGACAGATAGATCGAGTTAGGTCCAGGAAGCTTCATGCCAAGAACAGTGGAAATAAAACTTCCCGTTAATAGTCCATGGGCAATTCGTTCCTTAAAAAAAGTATTTTTAGCAAATTCCTCGTCAATGTGCATGGGGTTAAAGTCACCTGTAAGACCTGCAAATTGATAAATATCAAATTCAGAAATGGTTTTGGAAAAAGCAGCGCTATCCCCTATTTGAATATCCTCATAGGTCAACTCTTTTTGCATTTATGTACACTCCTTTCAGAATCCTATTTTCACCTTAAATATACACCTGTTAGTGTTTAATATCTGTGTAAATATTGTGAATTTTAAATTTACACCAAGACGTGTAAATAAAAAAAGCGCTAAAGGTTATGTATAGGGCACTTCTAGCGCAAAATTGACATTTATTTATTTTTTTATCCGACTTTTCGATGCGTTTTTTTCCACTAGATGTCTCCGATAAATAATGGATGATGATTGTTTCATAGGCTGGTGATTGGCACCCTGTATAGCCGTATCAATCAAATGATGGTTTGGCGACCATTGGCAGACGGGATCTGTCGCAAAGGCATCCCCGGTTAAGGCAAACGCCTGACAACGGCATCCACCTCCGTCTTGGTGCCGCTTTTCACATGAACGACAAGGTTCGGGCATCCATGCTTCACCACGGAAACGATTAAAAGACTCTGATTCATACCAAATATGCCCTAGCGATGCCTCACGGGCATTTTCAAAGGATAAACCGTCAATCATCCCGGCGGTTGGACATGGCAGGACAATCCCATTCGGTGCTACCGTAAGGCCGATTGTTCCCCAGCCTCCCATACAAGGCTTGGGTACCGATTCGTAATAATCCGGAATAACCCAAATGATTTCCATTTTTTTCGCAAGACGTGATTTAGCATTTTCATAGATTTCACGTGCACGTTCAATCTGCTCCCAACTTGGCAGCAGTTGTTCCCGGTTGAGCAAGGCCCAATTATAATACTGTGTGTTCGCCAGCTCCAGACGTTCAGCTTCCATATCTTCAGCGAGCTTAATGATTTCATTTAAATAATCAAGATTCATCCGATGTAATACAACATTTAACGACAAATGCAATTCAGCTTTTTTCACTGCAATAGCAGCTTCGCGTTTTTTCCCAAAGGCCTTATATCCTCCAATGAGATCCGAAAGTTTCGCTTCACCCGCCTGGAAGCTCACCTGCACATTAGCGATGCCGGCCTCTTTGAGCTGAACGGCCTTTTCCGTTGTTAATCCTATACCGCTTGTAATGAGATTGATGTACATTTCTAATGAATGAGCATGGCGAATCAGGAGATCCAAGTCGTCGCGTAAAAGTGGTTCCCCTCCAGAGAAATGGACTTCCACGACTCCCAAATCGGCAGCCTCAGACAAGACCCGGAACCAGTCTTCAGTTGATAGTTCCATAGCCTTATTTGTCATATTTATAGGGTTTGAACAATATGGACAATGTAAAGGACAGCGATGGGTCAACTCTGCAAGCAGCGAGTATGGAGGTTGAATCCTATTGCTGTTCTGCTTTATCGGCTGTTCCATGTTTATTGATCACCACCCATCCGTGATCCTCCATCTCCCGAAGAAACTCGGAAATGTCTGCCTCCATCATTTTCAAATCTGGCAATTCACTTGTATCCATTTCTTCTTTACCAGTTAGCAGCGAAGTCCGCATTTTTTCGGTGATGGCGGATACCGTTTGGCTTCCGTCACATAGAGTAAGGATCGATGCGGCGGACTGGTTCAATTCCACAACCCTCTCTGGCAATAAAAGAAGATACTTTTCTCTTACCTTATCAAATTTCAGCCGTGCCTTTGCTGCAAGTTTTGGAAAGCTGGCAGTTAAAATTGGCTCCACCACCAATCATGGATTTTCCTTGTCTTTATAACCTCTCTTTCACTCTTTAGCGGGATAAGCCTTTTCGATTGCATCAAGCTGTGCCCACAACACATCACATTTGAAACGTAAAGCATTAACAGCCCGCCATTGTTCTTCCGGCCTTTCGCAATAAGTCAATACAAGCCTGAGGGCGCAATCCGAATCACGCGGGGCTTGCGTCAAGCGATTTTGAAAATAGTCAAAGCCTCTACTATCAATCCATGGATACAATCGTTCCAGCACCTTCATTCGCTTTGAAATAAGATCCGGTGAAAATAATTCAGTTAACGAGGAAGCAACCGCTTCAATCCACGGTTTTGTTCGTGCAAAATTAACATAGGCGTCAACAGAAAAACGAACGCCTGGTACAACATGGTTCTCCCGAAGTACTTCTTCCCGGGATAATCCTACAGCCTCGCCTAATCGCAGCCATGCTTCAATGCCGCCATCTTCCCCATGCATGCCGTCATGATCAATAATTCGCCCAATCCATTCACGTCTTAACTCCCTTGACGGCAGATTTGACAAGATGGCTGCATCTTTAATCGGAACCGACTTCTGATAGTAGTACCGGTTAGCCACCCAGCCGCGAATTTGTTCCTTGCTTAATTTTCCTTGATGCATTGCGATATGAAAAGGATGTTTGTCATGATAAAACGAACGGCCGACATCCTTTAGTCGCTCTGTGAATTCGTTTTTTGTCCAAGGCTTTTCACTTTTTTGGAAAGATACTTTTTCCCGGCTGACAATTCCACCTTGTTCCAGCATCCATCACACCTCCATTTCCATTCCGTCACAGGCAATCTCAAATCCAAGTTGTTCCAATTTATACCTTTCGCTGGAGCCCTGCCTTAAAATAGGATTGCTGTTATTAATGTGGATCAGGATTTTTCGCTCAGCTGGATAGGAAGCTAACTTCTCTGCGATACCCGCCGGACCGCTTATGGGTAAATGTCCCATGCTACCTGCATCCCGTTCCGTTGCCCCTATCTTGACCAATTCATCTTCTGACCAAAAAGTTCCTTCGACCATTAAGATATCCGCTTTCCGCAAGCAAGCTTCTATTGCTGGGGTAATCCTTAATAATGTAGGAAAGTAAGCAAGACATTTCCCTGAACGCTCATTATGGAGAACCAACCCGACCTCCCATAAATCTTCCGGAGATTTCCCTTCCTTGTCTGACTGGGCATAAAGCGGTGGTTTTTTTGAAACGGGGATTGTTTGAACGGTTATGGTTCCATCCCCAAGTGGACCAAGCTTTTGCTCGAAATCGGGGTGAAGAGACTGCCATTCCCATGAGCAATAGTTTTTTAACATTTGGAACACGGGAAAGGCGGACTGCAAACACCTTCTTACAGTGTCGGTTCCGTAGATGGTCAAACAAGAACCTTCCCGCAGTGACAATAGTCCAATTGTATGGTCAAGTTCAGCATCTGTTAAAATAACACCAGCCAGCGGGGTCTCCCGTATTCCAGGTCCCGGATGCAACTTGGCAAATGATTCAATTTGCCTGTGTACATCCGGTCCAGCATTGATGAGGTACCAATCCGTTTCATTGTCACTTACTGCAAGAGAAGATTGTAATAACGGTTTAAGTGCATCGTTTCCTTCGCGAACACCACGACAATTAGAGCAGGCGCAATTCCACTGCGGAAAACCTCCTCCCGCCGCTGTTCCTAAGACTCTAATTCGAATTTGCCTTCAGTCCTTTCACTTGTGAGTTGTGCATCGTTATTACCCATTTCCTTCCGTTTCCCCAATAACCTTCCAACTTGCCATCCAATCACAATATTGGTTAGACCCATAAGAGGAAATAATATATAGTCACCGATCGGATCAGGAAGTAGGAGATCGACAACCAGCCACCCTCCAGCGGTTACACATCCAATAATCGCGCCTATCAGTGATTTTAGGTAACGGTTCCATCTCATTCGCACAACCTCCGTTGTTTTGTTAAACCGTTTTAAAAGATTTAAAAGAGGCAAGCCGTGTTCATGCTACTTGCCAATGTAGATATACATTGTCACCTCTGAAGCTGTATTAATCACCTTATACTCAGGTTTTATCCACATGTTTATCCCTCCTTTATTGGCTTTTGCGATTATTATCTTCTTTCAAAAGAGTGTCTGATTTTCCCTTTCACCTCATCTTATGACGGCAAATATCCCAAAATAACTAGAATTTCGACCTTGAGTTGTCCTAAAGTGCTCCGGTAGTTTGCAATTTACAGCAAAAAAGGACAAGAGTGTGGAGCAAGGCTTACCATCATACAAAAAGACCTGAGTCCGGTTAATCATCGAACTCAGGTCTTGCCTTTTTATTCTTTATATCCTTTAAGTACTAACACATGTTACATTACTTCAATAAAAATATAGAAAAACAGAGTTATAAGATTTTTAGTTCTATTCTTCCATTAACGGTGTTTTTTCGTTACTAATTAAAGTTCCTATTAGTTCCCCTGAGAATAGTCTCCCCATTACTCCTACCTCATCAGGGCTCGCCGGCGGTCGTGCAGTACCAGCAGGATGATCATCCCCATCATCATTCCCAGTACAATGCCGGCCTCTGTGGATAGCACCCGTGCCAGCGGGTACTCCGGGGTGGACTGGAAATCGGGGCGAATGACGGAAAAGAGGTTATAAGAGAACAGCATTCCCGACGAGATCCATGCCGCCACCATGGGGGGCAGGAACCTCCTCGACCCGCGGCGGGTGGTCAGCACTAGCAGGCCCCACGCCCCCGCGAAGGCCCACCCGCCGGTACTCAACGTCAGCAGGTGCCACCACAGATCACGGTCATCCAGCATGCCCGGGTCGATGCCGAGGGTGCCGCCCATCGCCCAGAACACCTTGATGACGCCGAGCAGAATGCAGCCGGCTGCGACAATCCTGCCCAGGGTGATCTGCAGCTGCCGGGTGTGTCCCGTCAGCTCCCCGCAGTCGATCGGACCGCCCAGCGCCTCCGGCCACCGCGCCTTGGCGTACCCTGCCAAAGCTAGCGGCAGGCAAATACCGACCCCGACCAGAGAGACCATAACGAAGACCTGCTCGTAGACCCAGAAGTCGGTGGCGCCTGCTTCCTTATCTCGGGTCATGGCGGCCGGGCCAAGGACCGGTACTAGCAACAGCATGGGCACGAGAAGACCGGTACCCAACCACACGGGCAGAGCCACCAGCCACGCGGGCAGCCGTTCACCCCACGGCCTACAGAACGCCATCGCCAGCAGGATGCCGACCGCGGCGACAACCACGGTAGCTGCGTTAATCGCTCGCCAACTGGCATCGCCCATTTGCTCTGTCGGAAGAAAGAGCCCGAAAGTCCAGGCGATTTTGATCAGCAGATACGGAGTCACCGCTATGGCAGCGCCATAACCGCAGATTCTACGCATTTTCATCAATCGTGGGGTTGCCCGCTCTGCCGTTACTGCCATGTCGTCACCTCGGCCGCCGGAAGGGCGGTACCCTCAATAAGTGTTCCCTGTTCTCGGGAGTAGGTGATGATCGTCATTTCTGATCCCCTTCTTTTTCCTTTAGACCTTTAGATAAAAGAACCTTATCCAAATTTATCCCCCCTGTTTATTCCCTTAGTTAATATACAAAATATTTAGAAATCATGTTTCAATTTCAATACTTCTTCTTCAACTCCCCCTTTAAGTGAGTACTAATCTCCATTTGAACACAATCCTTTCTATTTGTACTTATAAAAAGGATAGACTGCAAAGGTGTTCATTAAGATGACTTCAAGTTAAAGATTTGTTTAAGTTTTCATCCCCAAATAAATGCTGGTTCCCTCTGAAGAAGTGGAAATTTCCCAATCTAAATTCATTTCCTTCATCATGAGCGAAACGATTGAAAGTCCAATTCCAGCACCTTTATCTTCAGATTCTTGGCCAAAGCCATCTCCCTTGTCCTTAATAACAATGAAGGTTGATCCATGTCGTTCCACGGTTTGAATTCCAATATATCGTCCTGAGCGAGCATGTCGAGTGACATTTTGAATTAGGTTGTCCAAAATACTTTTAAACCAAATAGAGTCTACCTTCCATATCAGCGATTTTTCTGGTAAATCAATATCTATTTCAAACCTATACTCTTCGAATATAGGATACCATTCCGCTATAACTTTCCGAACTTCATCCAATATATCCGTGTCTCGCATATCGATTGGATGTTTACCAGCTGAAAGCAGTGTGTAAGAAAGAAGATTGTTGATCATTTTGTCCATATCATCTAGTTTGTTTTCAACAATTTGAAGTGATTCTATTTCTGCAGAGGATGTTGGGTATTTCTTTGCGGAATATACGTGCTGCCTCATGACTGTTAAAGGTGTTCGTAAGTCATGAGATATATTGGCGATTAGCTGTTTTCTAAGATTTTCTTCCTTTTTCCCCCTCTCCCTGCTGCACTTCAACTGGTTGATCATCTCGTTAAAAGCACCTTCCAGCCTTCCAATCTCGTCCATTTTTCTAATCACGACTTCATCAGGGATCCCTTCATCTCCCGTCACAGACATCGCAAATTGAAGCCTAACAAGCCGTTTGCGTATATTAAAGAAGAAAAACCAGGAGATTAATAGAAAAGCTCCACTAATAGAGATAAAAAATATCACGAATGGAAAGTCTTCGTATAGAGAAATACTGCCAAGATTTGTGTCAGTGATCGGAACTTGAAGAACCATTACCCCTTGCCTAGGATCGTTTCCTATTAATTCCGTAATGGTATATATATTTTGAGGGTCTTTATTTTGTAAAAACGTATCCACATGAAATTTGCTTTCTTCCATAAATACAAGGGAATCGGTAAATGTCCAATTTTCAGGAATATCGGCAGACCGATTTCCGATGAATTTAGACTCGCCACTTCCATTTATCCAGAAAACCTCAGCCTTTGGATACTTATTTTTTATAGACTGAAGACGGTGATGAATTACCTCCCCTTCCTGACCAGCTAATTGAGCTGCCTCCCGTTTCCATATATCTTCTATTTCCTCTGGATCGTACAATACTTTATTGAATAGAAGAGGAGAATAATAAATGGCTGGAATAAGAGGAAAAAGGACTAAAGCAAATAAAATAAGAAACAAATATCTAGTCATTAAAGATTGTATGATATTCATGATCTCATCCTATATCCAATCCCCCTGATTGTTTCAATAATTTGCGGATTACTTGTGTCCAACTCTATTTTTTCACGCAAGTGGCGTATGTGAACCATTAATGTTTTATCCCCTTCAATGTATGGATCTCCCCACACTGCTTCGTAGATTTGTTTTTTCGTCAATATTTGATTCAAGTGGTCTAATAAATACATAAATATATGAAATTGTTTCCCGGTCAAAACGATGTCTGTTTTCGAAATTGTATTCAAAATACGGTTTGCCTTCTGATCAATTCGCAAGTGCATGACCTGAATAATTTCCGGTGAAACAATTCCTAATCGCCTTACTAATACTTGAATACGTGCAGCTAACTCATCAGGATGGTAAGGCTTTGTCATATAATCATCCGCGAAAGTGAGTCCCTGTAACTTATCTTCCATTGAAGTTCTTGCCGATAGCATCATGATTGGCGTATTCGGGTACTTCTGCTTCAGACGCTGACCGATTGTATATCCATCTAAACCCGGCAGCATAATATCCAAAATAACAAGATCAGCCCGCTCGATATGCTTCATTGCCTCATGACCAGATGTAATCCAAATGACTTCATATCCACAATCTGTTAAAAATTTGCTTACCCATGAGCCAATTTCTTGATCATCTTCTATATGCAAAATGGTTAGCTTCATATACTAGGTGCCTCCCCTCATTAATAAAACTGGAAAATTCCACCCAATTTTACCATACCAGCCTAATAATTTATCTAATTATTTTAAATTAAATGACATTTAAAAATCTAAAATATTTCAATATTTTCACTTTCAAAAATCTTTTCTTTGATTTTTTATCATTCCAATCCTGGAAAAGGGAAACGAAAAACAAGAAAACTCCATTCCAACAAAATAAAGAAGTAGATTTTTCACGATTTGTATAATTTAGGGATTTCGTGGGGCACCATATCTTTGTTCTTATCAAAATTGGATCCTCTAAAGGAGGTAACAAACTGGAACATTTCATGATCAGTGATTCACTACATATTAAGATTTCACAATGTGAGGAGGTAGTTTCGTGAGGCGTTATTTAAGAGCAACAGGTTCGGTTTTGTTGGCCAGTATGGTCCTTGTTGGCTGTCAATCGAATAATAAGCAGAACAATTCGAATAACGGGACCAAGAAATCATCCGACAACAACCAGGCAAATCAGATAAAGGAGACAGGATTCCCAAATTGGGGTTATGACCTTCAACATACCCGACATGTCCCCTATCAAAAAATTACAAAAGACAATGTAAAAAAATTGGGGATTGTCTGGCAACAGGATATCCTGGACTGGAATCAGGACGTTCCTAATTTACAAGAGGATTTCCCTGTCGTACAAAACGGGGTCTTGTATGTAACGAGTGCAAAAAATCATGTATTTGCAATCGATGCCGCAAGCGGAAAGAAACTTTGGGCATGGACACCTCCTAAGAAGGTACTTGACCATCTTGATAGTTTGCCATGGCAATCCAATGTGGCAAGTAGAGGTGTCGCTGTGGCCAACGGAAATGTATATGTCTTGATGATCGACAATCGACTGGCCAAACTTGATGCGAAAACCGGAAAACTGATAAAAATGGTCAACTTTTGGGATCATGTTCCCTCCATTAAATTAGAAAACCGATATTATGAATCTTCGGCTCCAATGTATTATGATGGCAACATTTACGTTGGAAGCAGTGGTGGTGATAATGGTACACGAGGCTTTGTTATGGCGTTTAAAGCAGATAGCCTCGAACCACTCTGGAAAGAACCGTTTTGGACCATTCCTGAAAGAGGAAAGGGCTGGGTGAAGGGTAAATATACGGGCGGAGGCTCCGTATGGACACCGATGTCGTTCGATCCAGATACCGATATGATGTATTTTGCAGTAGGGAATCCAGCCCCTGACTTTTACGATGAAGATCGAAAAGGAAAAAATCCATATACGGATTCCATCGTTGCTTTGGACAGTAAGACCGGGAAATTTAAGTGGGCCTCCTCCGAAGTTGATCACGATTTATGGGATTATGACGCTGCCGCGACACCGATGGTTCTCAATACCAAGGTCGGCGGGAAAAAGCAGAAGATTGTGGTGGAAGGCGGAAAGAATGGAAAATGGTATGCATGGGATGCCAAAACTGGAAAAACCATTTATGATGGTGTACCGTTTGTCAAAATTCAACATTCCAAACCACCAAGCGATCAGAGCAAAGTGAAACTTCAATGGCCGGGTACGCCAGGTGGCGAAAGCTATGCTCCAGAGACGTATGATCCCGAAACCAACTATGTGCTGATTCCAGGTATTAATTACCCGAATTTAATGTTAGCACCAAAAGATCGGAAAGAGATTGCGAAAGATAACAATACCTTCCCTGGTACGAAGATACTTCCATTACCAGCAGATGTTGATCCAACTGGTAACATTACTGCTATTGACGTGAATACAGGGAAAAAAGTTTATCAACTCAATACCGATGATCCGATGTATGGAGGATTCACAAGTACTGCTACTGGTCTTGCTTTTTACGGGGAATTGGACGGAACGGTGAATGCTCTCGATATTAAAAAAGGAAAAGTATTATGGAGCATGAAAAGTGGAGGAAAACAAATTAAAATGGCCCCTTCCATTTATATGGTTGATGGCAAACAATATATTGCGGTAATTACTGGTGGAACGAGGGTTGTGGTTTATGGACTCGGCGGTAAGGAAAAGATCGCAGCCCCTAATAAAAATGCTAAATTACAGGGGCAAGCCGACGTCGTGATCGATCCGGAAAAGGTTTACAAAAGAAGTTGTGTTTCTTGTCACGGAGATAATCTTCAGGGCGCAACTGCTCCAAATCTTCAACACATCGGTAAATCGATGTCCAAAGAAGACATATTGAATCAAATCTTAAACGGCGGTGACCGCATGCCGGCAGGCTTAGCTAAGGGCGCAGAAGCTGAAGCATTAGCGGAATGGCTTTCCAAAAAGAAATAATAGATACGTTGAGGATGCGGTTTTTCCACAATAGAATCCGTTCTCTCGAAGCAGTCCGAGTCCGATCACTTCATTCGGACTCAGATTGTTTCAAGAATAAAAGAAAAATAAGGATGGTGGTAAAATGAGGAACCTAACGAAATATACCGTACGATTCAAGGGTGTCACCTTCTTCCTTTGCTTGCTCTTTGGCTTTGCCTCCCCTGCTTTGACCAGTGCTGAATCTCTAAATCAGGGCTTAGGTTCAGCTGAAGATAACGGAATCACGCTAACACTCAATGGCTATTCCATCGTAAACCATGGTCACACCATTAGGCTGAATTATACGATACATTCCAATTCAAATATTCAAGTAAATCCGCAAGTCAAAAGCCTGATGGCAAGTCCGCATATTTGGATTGAACACACGTTAGTTCGTGAAAACTCCGATACGTTTAAAAAAGTAGGAAACAACGAATATAAAGGAACGATAGAAGCCCAACTACATCAATACAGACCTGAAAATCCTCATATGACATTTACAACACATGGGATATTGAATCAAAAGGGCCAATGGACCATTCGATTTATCCTTAATAACGCTGATTTCTAAATTGTTGAAACCCTAAAGCATCCCGTATCATTTTTTAAAATGGTACGGGATTTGATTTTTTGACATGATTTTTTATTGAGAACAAAACAACATTGATCAAACTGATCAAAAACTTTGATTCATGTGGAAAGCGACAAACATTGAGATGCTCGGAAGGCCTTAATTAAGGAGAAAAAAATCAACTTAGTTTATGTTGAATATCTGAGGGCTTCTAAGGCCCTCTTTCAGCATTTAGTATGTTTTAATCCTCGGCAGTCCTTTTTTTTATCGTTATTTAACTAAAACAGGTTAATAAAGTAACGTTGTCCGAATAGTATTATTTTAGTAAGAAGGTAATTTCTTTGGAGGTTTATACGTTTTATGGGGGATTTTAGGTTTTATTATATTATGTGGCTGGTATTAAATTAATTAATAACGATTGGGAGGAACATTTATAGAAGAAAAACATTCAAAAGGAAATTTTTCAACCCTTAATATGTATGGGCTTCCACTATGGGCATGGCTTGCCGGTTTGGCAATTCATGCGTTTGGGACAATGACGAAATCCTTCTCTGTAAATTTTGTCGATAGTATTTTACTTTTATTTGTTGTTGGATTTTTCTTTGGAAAGGTTGGGGACTCACTTCCGATTTGGAAAGACTATCTTGGCGGCGGTTCTCTGCTTGCTTTCTTGGGTGCTTCTTTTTTAGTAAGCCAAGGCATTATTTCTAAATCTGCATCCTCAGGCGTAAGGACACTTTTCGATACGAACGGAATGCTTCACTTTTTTATTGCCGTTACTATAACCAGTTCCATTTTGTCTATTAATAAAAAGTTTTTAGCCAAGGCAATTGGCGGGTTTATTCCTTTGGTTCTGGTTGGTACCCTTTGTGCATTTATCTTGGCAATCATAGGTGGATTAATTGTAGGTGTTCCATATAAACAAGTCATCATGAATTATGCTCTTCCAATCATGGGCGGAGGTAATGGTGCCGGTGCCATCCCAATGAGCCAAATTTGGGGACAGGTTACTCACAAAGACCCAAAAATCTGGTATTCTTCTGCTATTACCATCTTAACAATTGGTAACGTTTTTGCCATTCTGATTGGTGCACTTTTAAATGGTATCGGAAAGAAAATGCCAAAATGGACCGGCAATGGGGAATTAATTAAAGGCCAAGTAACTCAAAAAACAGCTGAAGCCAAAAAGGTAAATACTGCTACAATGGAGGACGCAGCTTTTGGATTATTTACAGCCATTGCCTTCTATGGATTAGGAAATCTCGTTGGAATCGGAATACTGCCAAAAATCGGTTCTTTCTCCATTCACCCATATGCTTATATGGTCATTCTACTAATCATAGCAAACTCGCTTGACATCATTCCTGAACGTGCAAAAGCAGGGGTGAAAAGAGTTAACGAATTTATGTTGGGGAAACTATTATATGTATTTTTAGCAGGAGTGGGCATAACTTATACAGATTTTAATGAACTTGTCCATGCACTAACCCTTCAAACCGTTGTCATTTCTTTATTTACGGTTATCGGTGCTGTTATAGGATGTTGGTTTTTTGCTAAAGTAGTTAACTTTTATGAAATTGAAGCAGCAATTGCCGGCGGTCTTTGCCATGTTAACCGCGGGGGCTCGGGTGACCTTGAAGTCTTAGGTGCTTCAAATAGACTCATTTTAATGTCTTATGCACAGCTGGCTACCCGTCTTGGCGGAGCATTTATCCTGGTGTGTGCAAGCTTTATCTTCGAAATGTGGGCTAGGTAGATACGTAAATAAAGCAAACAAGGCAGGGGTTTTACCTTTTACATTCTTGTTTTTTATGAAGGGTCTTATGGCAAAAATGGACCAATGGACTCGAAGACGCATGCGCATGGTGATACGGGGAAACCCGGTTTTTTATTTTATTTCGAACATTGCTTTTTGCTACATGCACTTTGTGAAAGGAAACGTCAAGTTTTTTAAAGTCGATTCTGAAACTTGGAAATCGACTTTTTTAATTTCGTTAAAACATACAGTTTCATAACTTTTAAGTTTTGATACCATACATATATTTTACTGTGTTTCTTATAGAATCCTTTTAATCTAAAAAATTTAGATATATAAAAAACTCAGTCTAATTGACTGAATTTCCAAAAAATAATCTATCTAGATTTCCAGTAGTTCGGGACTTCATACCAGCGACTAAAGATCTCTATGCCAAATATCACTCCATCAAACAAGGCCCCATATGCAATAGATCTATAATTCTATAGTGTTTTCTATTATTGGTAACATTGTTGTCTACTTTTTTGCCATTCCTATGGTTTAACAATGATAAGTTCATTTGGATTTAAACCTTCCTTAAAATATAACTCAAGAGTACTTTCCTCTGGTATACCTTCAAGCATTAAAGCAGTTTTTCCTTGATCGAACGCCTTTTGGATTGAAAGACCAAATCCAATTGCTGAGTAAAATTGTGCGGCAAATACTCTTGCAGTATCGTCTCCTATTGACGTAGTCATTCCTATCGCTGCATCTACATGTTCTGTAACGGCTTGTGCTTGACCAAAGGAAAAACAGGTATTAAAAAATACTAACCTTATGCTATCAGATGTACTCATCATTGTTTGGACTATCGCCTCTTTAGATACTAACTTAGCATTCCCTTGATTATCTTGAAACACAATTTCATCTTTGTCAGAACCATGACCGCTAAAATGAATTACTGTAGGTTTTTCCTCATTAATAGCTTGCAAGACATCTAGCGGCCTTGTAGCCCATCTTGTTACAAATGAGACCGAATCTCTATATTCAGTTTTTCTAATCATTTCTTGGATTTCGCGTGCTTCTTCATCCAGTCTTAATGGGGCTACATTAATGGGATTTGAAGCAATGAAGAGAACAGTAATTTTTTCGGGGATGTTCTTCAATTCTTCTAATGATCTATTTGTTTCGGAATGCAATTTACTGTGTTTATCCAAAATATTATTCACTTCTTTCATACGTTTCTCAGTTTCTACAATCCTTTTCTTTTCAGCAGTATCTCTTTTCTTTTGCTCACTCTCATTTTCTCTACTCAGCTTCTTTTCCTCAACAAAGATTTCCGTTTCCTTCCTAGCTATCTTCCGATCAATATCAGCTAATTTCTTATTAATAGTAGCCAACTCTTTTTCAGCACGTTCAATCTCCCTATATTTTGTTTGGATTGTTGACATCGATTTAGTTCGAGCTATGGCTTTTTTAGCAGATAAAATTTTGTTTGTCTGGGTAGGGATTTTCTTTGTCTCATTGGCTCTGTCAGACTGTAATTTGGCTAATTCATTCTTTTTTCTCAGTATATTACTTCTGTATGAATCTATTAGTGCCAATTTTTCATACCCCCTCAAAGATTTAAATTATTATTTAAATATTTTCTTCTTTTAAATAATTAATTGAAATATAAAAACCCTGTGAATAGTGCATTCATTGTTTAAAATATGAAGGTATTTTTTGAAGATTTCATCCCTAGCTGTAGGGATATACTTTTCCATTTCTGAGCATCGACCAACTTTCTTTTATCCCCATCTTCATAATTTTTCCAATCATTCAAAAGATACTAAGTTCTGTCAACCTAACTTCTATCAACTCTAAATCCGTAATACTCCATCTATGTATCTAAAAGTTGTAAGTTTTGAACACTGCAAAAATATCGGTTTTTTCTTTCTTTTCTTTCTTTTCTTTCTTTTCTTTCTTGGTTTCCATCTAAAAGTTAGTCTGTAATAAATGTACAGGAAGTTATATATCTTTTAGATGGGATTTATCAAAGATGGGTGAACTTGTTGGATCCCGCTTATTTAGGCACATTGTTATTTCTTTCTTCGGATTCGTAAACAAGACATGCCAAAAACACAGTAAAAGCACTATGAAAGTCTTTTATTTGAGAAAATACCCATTCTTAATATGAATGATCCGAAAACCTAAAAGACAAAAAGATTAAAAGACTAAAGGAATGCACCTTAAGGCTGCATCAGCTTAACGAAAAAAACTCAATTTTCATCGGAATACATTTCAATATCGGCTTGAAAATTTACAAAAAACAGGTATGTAATTTACATCTATATGTAATACTTAGCAGATAGTTAATATAAATCCAATTTAACAAAACAAATTGGGCACTACATAAAAAGGCACACACCATTTTAATAGGATTATATTTTCCTTAGTAGGAAGGGCAAGTTCTTTATAAAGGGTTAAATTTGAACTGTTATACAATAAAATTTTGGAGGTATGTAAAATGGCTGCAGTAAAAAATGAGGTAAAAGTGGTCGAGGAAAAAGTGACGAATGTAATTGATGTATTTTGGGGCGGTTTTTTAAATAGCATCAAAATTTTCCAATCTCTTCAAAACAGAGTGGAAGAAAAATCTTTAGAAGCTTTTGAAGGCCAATTAGAGTTGATCGAAACAACTCTTGAACAACTTATTAAATTTGAAGAGGAATCTAAAAAGCTAACAGCTGAATGGAAAGCGAATTTACAAGAAGTACTAACTGGTTATGGTAATCTTACAGAATGGACAGATAAATTCGAAGAAGCTTTAGCCTTCAGTCCAAGCAAAAAAACATTCGAAGCACTTTCTGAATCACATGCACAATTAGAATCAGCTTTAAAAGAAGCAATCGGGCAAAGACAAAAAAATCGTGCTGAAGTTCTTGATGCAATCGGCGAAAATGTTGATCAACTAAAACAAATTCAAAATAACGTATTGAAAACTCTTAAACTGAACAACCCTTTACTTGTAAAATAAGCTAAATAATTTTACTTCCTACAAAAAAGGTTTTCCTAAAATTAGAAACGGGTGTTACTTTCAGGTAATTTGCGCTTATCTTAAGTGCTATTTTGCACATCCAACTATAAAACCCAGCTACCTTCACTGAAGCTGGGTTTTCTTCATTAGAATAAGCTGTTAATGGAGGATGTTCATTCTGCATAGACATCAACCCTTCCGATTTACTATCTTTCTAAATAGCGATAAATCGTCGTGCGAGACACACCCCACTTTTCTGCAACATCTTTAATCGGTGTACCACTTTCAATTAAAGCTTTCATCATTTCAATATCTTTTGGTCCATACTTCTCCGGGCGTCCACCTAGAAGCCCACGCGCTTTTGCAGCTGCTCGTCCTGCTGCCGAGCGTTCCTCTATCAGATTACGTTCAAATTCAGCAAACGCAGCGAATAAGTGAAACATCAATTGGCCGGTTGCATTGCTTTTGTCCATTGTAAGGTTTTCTTGCAGACTACGAAAGCCAATACCTCTTTCATTTAAGTTGTTCACAATGTAAATCAAATCTTGCATGTTGCGTCCTAGTCGGTCCAATCGCCAATAGCCCCTTTAAGTGAAAATGAAATAATTAGTGTTTCAACAAAGTTAAACTGTTTTCAAGAGACTTAGATGGCACCATCGTGCTTCTCAAGAGATAATTTTTTTCTTCTTTTTGTAAGACGCACATCCATCACAAGTATGACACTGCTTAAAATGATCAAAAGTCCAATTACAAGGTGTAATGAAACTTGTTCACGAAGAAAAATAACTCCCCACATAATCCCGAAAATAGGGATTAAGAAATTGACAGTCATGGCCTTTAACGCTCCGGCACTTTGAATAAGCGCAAAATAGATTAAGTAAGCGCCCGCTGTACATAAAAAAGAAAGTCCCAGTACTGACAAGTTAACTGCCGATGAAGGAATGGCAGGCGAAAAGGTAGAACCAGCCAGGGGTAAAAGAACAATGCTTGCACCCGCCTGTTGGCCAATGGCAATATCCATTGGTTTTTCTCCTTTAAAATGGGGTAGTCCCAGCGTAGCTGCCATCAGGGGTAAAGTAGATGGAAAATATTGTGGTTTGCAAAGCCTTCCGGTTTCTGACCAGTTTCACCGCATGAATGCATCGAAGGCCCGACAATAAAGATGCCGGGCCTTCGATGCATTCATGCTATGTTTCGTCAAAACAATTTCGCGAGATCAGACGGAACCGCCGTTGGCACGGATCGTCTGCCCGTTAATCCACTGAGATTCGTCGCTCGCCAAGAAAAGCACGATTTTGGCGATATCCTCCGTTTCCCCTAATCTTCCGAAGGCGTTCAAACTGGCGTTCATCCTAATCTGCTCTTCCGATTTCCCGGCGGTAAACAGTTCCGTGTTTACCGGTCCCGGCGCGATCGCGTTGATCGTAATTTTCTTCGGTCCAAGCTCCTTGGCCAGATGACGCGTAAATTGCTCGACGGCACCTTTCGTCCCCCCGTATAGGCTGTACGTGGGAAGCATCATTCCTACAATTGAAGTAGAGAAGTTTATAATACGACCGTTCTCGCTCATGACCTGCGCCGCTTGCTGAATTGCGAAGAAAGTTCCCTTCACGTTAATTGTGAAATGCTTATCGAAGTCCTCTTCTGTAATGGCATTAAGCGGCTTCGTCGTCATGACGCCAGCGTTGTTCACGAGAATGTCTAATCGCCCATAGACCCGCAGTGTTTCGTCGAACAGCCGTGCAACTTCAGAAACTTTCCCAATATCGGCTTGAACGGCAGTCGCTTCGCCGCCTCTTTGTCTAATACCGTTCACGACTTCTTCCGCTTTCCCTGGATTGCTTGCGAAATTCACAACGACCTTCGCACCTGCCAAGGCTAACGCTTCAGCAATATTTTGGCCGATTCCTCTAGACGCCCCGGTTACCAATGCTACTTTCCCTTCCAACGTTTGAACCATTTGTATCCCATCCTTTTTATAATTTGATATGATTCCGTCTTACATTGCCGCAGATGCAGTGAGCAAATCATCTTAACCTATTCGGCGAATGAATCCAATCCGAACTTTCTCGGAAAGCTCCGTCACCTCTTCGGCACCGTCATTGACGAAATCGATGACGGCGCGAACGGGGCGGCTGCCAACCGTATTTCTCCTTTGTTATTAAATAATCAAGTTACATTTTTCGTTATTTGTAACCTTTCCACAACATCATTATACACCGCTTAGTTACAAAGTCAACAATTTGTAACTAAGCGGTGTATCCAGTATAATAAAACTTAGAAAAAAACTAGGGGGATCCACAATGGCAATACTTACAAAAGAGAAAATATTTTCTGTTACAGAAGAAATCATAATGAGAAAGGGAGTACAAAAAACCACTCTTTCTGATATTGCAAAAGAACTTGGAGTTACTCATGCCGCATTTTATAAACATTACAAAAATAAAGAGGACCTATTGCAACAACTTGCACTCAGGTGGTTAGAAACTACTTCCAAGGAATTATTAGAATGGGAAGCCCCAAAAGGTGTAAGTTCTGCTGTTGCACTTCACGATTGGCTCTGGCTTCTAACTACTACAAAGAAAAAACTTTATCATGATGATAAACGTATGTTTCGGTTATATACTGATTATTTAGAGCGTACTCAAATCCTCGTTAAAGATCACTTAAAACAATTAGCGGAAAAAGCGGAATCCATTAATGGATTAAAAAAATCAGGCCCTGCTATTATTACAGCTTTTGTATATTTCCATAATCCATATTTTGCAGACCGTTGGGATAATGAGTTTTATAAGGAGACTTTTGAAGATGTATGGAAGCTAATTGCTAACAAACTGCCATAAGTTAAGATTAAGAAGGAGTTTGGATAGATTCAAAAATTAGTTGGAATTAAATCTTTTAGGAGCACCCTTCTTTAGGCATCCCTCCTTTTTAAATGGCCACTCTATTATGTATTTAAATATTTAAAAATAAACGCATCTAAAATATATAGGCCTTAACTTAACTCCAATTACAAAAAATTTTAAAAATAGCTCATTATTATAATTGAGATATTTTTTCTTAAATATGAAAAAGACACACTCCTTTAGGGAATTGTGTTTTACAACAATTCCCTCCATCCAACGTTTAAGGCTAACCAAATAATGGTTACTTACAATAATGTTTAAGTTACCAACATTATTGTTGTAGAACAATCAAGTGTATTGGGAAAAAAATACCTTGTGTTATTCAATTATCTGGCCCAATTGTAGAGAAAAAATGACATCGAATATCCATTTCCTTTATCATCATCAATCTTACTTTTCATTTTCCTTTTACAACAAACTTCTTCAACAGATTGGAAAATCCTTGTTCAACTGCCCTTTTAGTTTAAGTGAAATTTTTCACAATCTATTCACCATTACCTTGCAACATCGGTAAGAACAAAAAAAAACCCTGTTTAAATTAATACAGGATTTTAATCAAACTTTATTTTATATATCCAATCGTTTTTTACATTTACGCGCCTTAGAGGATTCGAACCTCTGACCGTACGCTTAGAAGGCGTATGCTCTATCCAGCTGAGCTAAAGGCGCATTATAGGAATGGCGGAGAAGGAGGGATTTGAACCCTCGCGCCGGTTACCCGACCTACACCCTTAGCAGGGGCGCCTCTTCAGCCACTTGAGTACTTCCCCATAAAATAAAATGGCTCCGCAGGTAGGATTCGAACCTACGACCGATCGGTTAACAGCCGATTGCTCTACCACTGAGCTACTGCGGAACAATTAGAATATTTATGATAATGGGCCTAAATGGACTCGAACCATCGACCTCACGCTTATCAGGCGTGCGCTCTAACCAGCTGAGCTATAGGCCCAAAATATGGAGCGGGTGATGAGAATCGAACTCACAACATCAGCTTGGAAGGCTGAGGTTTTACCACTAAACTACACCCGCACTATAAAAGTAAGATTGGCTGGGCTAGCTGGATTCGAACCCACGAATGACGGGGTCAAAGTCCGTTGCCTTACCGCTTGGCTATAGCCCAAAATCATTTAATGAAATGGGGCGGCTGATGGGAATCGAACCCACGAATGTCGGAACCACAATCCGATGCGTTAACCACTTCGCCACAACCGCCATAATAATATGGCAGGGGTAGTAGGAATCGAACCCACACTGAAGGTTTTGGAGACCTTAGTTCTACCTTTAAACTATACCCCTAAAATGGTGGAGGGGGACGGATTCGAACCGCCGAACCCCGAGGGAGCGGATTTACAGTCCGCCGCGTTTAGCCACTTCGCTACCCCTCCATATAAAAAAAGATGGCTCAGGACGGAATCGAACCGCCGACACAAGGATTTTCAGTCCTTTGCTCTACCGACTGAGCTACTGAGCCATACAAAATCTATATCAACAGTAGTTATCCTACTGGGATAAAAGTACGGTCCGGACGGGACTCGAACCCGCGACCTCCTGCGTGACAGGCAGGCATTCTAACCAACTGAACTACCGGACCATATATTGCGGAGGCAGGATTTGAACCTGCGACCTTCGGGTTATGAGCCCGACGAGCTACCAGACTGCTCCACCCCGCGATAATAATAAAACTTTATGGAGGAGGAAGAGGGATTCGAACCCCCGCGCGGTTTGACCCGCCTGTCGGTTTTCAAGACCGATCCCTTCAGCCAGACTTGGGTATTCCTCCATATAAATGGACCCTGTAGGACTCGAACCTACGACCGGACGGTTATGAGCCGTCTGCTCTAACCAGCTGAGCTAAGGGGCCATTAGTATTTTTAATAGCGGCGGAGGGGATCGAACCCCCGACCTTACGGGTATGAACCGTACGCTCTAGCCAGCTGAGCTACACCGCCATTTATAATAAAAATGAATGGAGCCTAGCGGGATCGAACCGCTGACCTCCTGCGTGCAAAGCAGGCGCTCTCCCAGCTGAGCTAAGGCCCCATGATGTTAATGTAGATTCTGAATGGTCGGGAAGACAGGATTCGAACCTGCGACCCCTTGGTCCCAAACCAAGTGCTCTACCAAGCTGAGCTACTTCCCGTTCATATGGCGCGCCCGAAAGGAGTCGAACCCATAACCTTCTGATCCGTAGTCAGACGCTCTATCCAATTGAGCTACGGGCGCATTTTAAAATCAAATGGTGCCGAGGACCGGAATCGAACCGGTACGGTAGTCACCTACCGCAGGATTTTAAGTCCTGTGCGTCTGCCAGTTCCGCCACCCCGGCATCTATGGAGCGGAAGACGGGATTCGAACCCGCGACCCCCACCTTGGCAAGGTGGTGTTCTACCACTGAACTACTTCCGCATGTATGGTAAGTTATTTCGCTTTCGCAAAAAACTTTGGTGCGGGTGAAGGGAGTCGAACCCCCACGCCTTGCGGCGCCAGATCCTAAGTCTGGTGCGTCTGCCAATTCCGCCACACCCGCATATCCAATTTTAAAATGGTGAGCCATGAAGGACTCGAACCTTCGACCCTCTGATTAAAAGTCAGATGCTCTACCGACTGAGCTAATGGCTCAAAAAAACAAAAAAAATAAATGGTGCCGGCTAGAGGACTTGAACCCCCAACCTACTGATTACAAGTCAGTTGCTCTACCAATTGAGCTAAACCGGCACAATTTAAATACATTAATAATGGAGGATGACGGGATCGAACCGCCGACCCTCTGCTTGTAAGGCAGATGCTCTCCCAGCTGAGCTAATCCTCCATATGGTGAAAGTTATTTTCGCTTGTGCGCAAAAACTTTGGTGACCCCTACGGGATTCGAACCCGTGTTACCGCCGTGAAAGGGCGGTGTCTTAACCGCTTGACCAAGGGGCCAACTATAAAATTCGGCAAAATAATAGCCCCTATAGGGGCTTAGCCTGGCAATGTCCTACTCTCACAGGGGGACAGCCCCCAACTACCATCGGCGCTGAGAAGCTTAACTTCCGTGTTCGGTATGGGAACGGGTGTGACCTTCTCGCC
>NZ_JAVDUQ010000039.1:0-50992 GCF_031456445.1 Neobacillus niacini
AGCCAGGATCAAACTCTCCAAGAAAGTTGATGTAGCTCGAATGTTACGTTGGCTTCATTTCGAAAGAAATGAATATTATTGTTTGTTGACGTTCTGTTTGTTTAGTTTTCAAAGAGCAATCTTGTTTATCGCTCAAAGGCGACTTAATCATCTTACCAAGTTATCAACTTAAAGTCAACAACTTTTTTTATTTCTTTTTTCTTACTTGTTGTTGTTTCGCAACAACGAATATAAATATACCACCATTGGACTTAGTGTGCAATAGTCTTTTTATATTTTTATTCAACAATTTTAAAATAAAAATATTCATACTCTTCAACTTTTTAATTTATATATTATCTTCCAATACGTACTTGTTTTAAATTATTGGAGACAGTTTTCTTTAATAGCTTCTAGTTTTGTCCCCAACAAAAATACAAAATAAAAAAGTGCCAGAATAAAACCCGGCACTAGTTTTAAAAAATATTAGCGTTGGCGCATTAATGGGAATAATAATACGTCACGAATAGAAGGTGAATTGGTTAAAAGCATGACTACACGGTCAATTCCAATTCCTAAGCCGCCTGTTGGAGGCATACCATATTCAAGCGCTTCAACGAAGTCATCGTCCATTTCATGTGCTTCATCATTTCCTTGTTCTTTTTCCTTCAATTGAGCTTCAAAGCGTTCACGCTGATCAATTGGATCATTTAATTCCGTGAAGGCATTAGCATGTTCACGTGCCACAATAAATAACTCAAAGCGATCTGTAAATCTTGGGTCTTCATCGTTTTTCTTTGCCAGTGGTGATATTTCGACTGGATGTCCATAAATAAAGGTCGGCTGAATTAGCTTCTCCTCTACTTTTTGTTCAAAGAATTCATTAACGATATGACCATACAACATATGTTCGGTAATTTCCACACCATGCTCTTTTGCAAGTGCGCGGGCTTCATCGACACTCATCTCTTTCCAGAAATCTACACCAGTATAATCCTTAATCGCATCTACCATATGGAGCCTTTTCCATTCCGGTTTAAGGTCTACTTCATATTCACCATATTGGACAGTGGTTGTACCTAAAACCTCTTGAGCAATATGAGCAATTAGGTTTTCTGTAAGGCTCATGATATCCCGATAATCTGCATATGCTTCATAAAGCTCAATCATCGTAAACTCCGGATTATGACGGGTTGAAACCCCTTCATTACGGAAAACGCGGCCAATTTCATAGACTTTTTCCAAGCCGCCGACAATCAGTCTCTTTAAATGCAACTCAATGGCAATACGCATATATAATGGCATATCAAGCGTATTATGATGAGTGATAAACGGACGAGCAGAGGCTCCCCCGGCAATGGCATGCATCATTGGCGTTTCGACTTCTAAATAGCCATGGTTATCTAAATATCGGCGCATCTCCTGAATAATGCGGCTGCGCGTGATGAAGGTTTTTTTACTTTCTTCGCTCATGATTAAATCTAAATAACGCTGACGGTAGCGCTGCTCTACATCCTTTAAGCCGTGGAATTTATCAGGCA
Source organism: Neobacillus niacini (assembly GCF_031456445.1). Lineage (GTDB taxonomy): Bacteria > Bacillota > Bacilli > Bacillales > Cytobacillaceae > Neobacillus > Neobacillus niacini_I. The sequence continues at coordinate 1,521 of NZ_JAVDUQ010000039.1, forward strand.
GCGGTCGTAATGCTTTCGTTAAAAACTCAAAATCTTGTACTTTAACAGACAACTCGCCAACCTTAGTTTTAAATAAGGTTCCGGATACACCAATAATGTCGCCTAAATCAGCCGAATTAAAAATCTCGTACTTTTCCTCTCCAACTGCATCTTGTCTAACGTATACTTGAATTTGGCCAGTTAAATCTTGAATATGCGCAAATCCGGCTTTTCCTTTACCGCGCTTTGTCATAATTCTGCCCGCAAGCGTAACGGATACATTTTTAGCTTCAAGCTCTTCTTTTTCAAGCTCTCCGTACTGTTCAATTAATTCCATTGCATTATGCGTACGGTCAAAACGTTTTCCAAATGGGTCTAACCCTTTTTCGCGCATGGAATTCATTTTCTCGCGTCTGACCATCAGTTGGTCATTTAATTCTTCTTGACTCATGCATATCAACTCCAATTATCTCTTTTTATGTAAATAGCATACTAAATCCGCATTTTTGTACATACTTTATTATTTTACACAAACTTAGGAATTCAGACATTAAAAATGTTTAAAACATAGATAAAAACTGCCAGCAATTCACTGGCAGCTACAAAGACATTATAGATAAGCCAAATTGGAAACTCAAACTTTTATCCTACTGTCACTTCTTTTTCTTCCGCTTCTGCTACTAAACCATTTAAAAGAGTGACCAATTCTTCACGGGTATTACATTCATTGACGGCATTTCGCGCCTTACCATTGCCGCGGATTCCTTTTAAATACCAAGCAGCATGTTTACGCATTTCACGGACGGCAATATTCTCATTTTTAAGTGCAATTAAGCGTTCTAAGTGAAGAATACAAACATCAATTTTTTCCCGAACAGAGGGTTCGCCCAAAAGTTTACCTGTTTCAAGAAACTGCACAGTACGATAAATCATCCACGGGTTGCCTAGTGCAGCCCGACCGATCATTACTCCATCACAGCCAGTTTCTTCAAGCATTCTTTTTGCATCCTGAGGCGTTTGCACATCACCATTTCCAATAAGAGGAATATTGATCGATTGTTTTACCTCACGAATAATGTCCCAGTTTGCTTTTCCTTCATACATTTGAACACGCGTGCGGCCATGAAGCGAAACAGCCTTTCCGCCAGCACGTTCAACTGCTTGGGCATTTCGAACCGCATAAATATGCTCTTCATCCCAGCCCATCCGCATTTTGACCGTTACCGGCTTCTCAACAGCATCAACAACAGCCGCAACCATTTCATATATTTTATCAGGATCTAAAAGCCATTTAGCCCCTGCATCACACTTTGTAATTTTCGGAACGGGACATCCCATATTAATATCAATGATATCTGCGTTAGTATTTTTATCGACAAATTGAGCTGCTTCAACGAGCGATTCCTTTCCACCTCCAAAAATTTGCAGGCTTAACGGTTTCTCCCGCTCGTCAATATAAAGCATATTCATCGTTTTTTCATTTCTAAAATTAATCCCTTTATCACTTACCATTTCAGCACATACTAATCCTGCTCCAAACTCTTTTACCGTCAGACGGAAAGCAGAGTTACAAACACCGGCCATTGGTGCTAAAACGACTTGGTTCTTCATTTCAATATCGCCAATTTTCAGCATGCAAAAATATCTCCATTTCCTATGATTCTTTTGGCGGCGCTAATTCATCAATGGTTATCTTTAAGGATTGAGCAATTCTGGTCAGCAAATCGCTGGGCGGAAGCCGATTGCCTCTCTCAATCTCTCCCAAAATTGATACTGAAACACCAAGTTCCTTCGAAAAGCTCTCTTGTGTAAATCCTTTTAACTTCCGATAGGCTCGAATACGTCTTCCCCATTTTTCCGCTTCCATATCCGGACTCCTTCTTTATCAGGTAATTCATCTAATGATGTTTGAAGTGGTTTTTCCATCCCTGGAATGATCATGTCTGGATGAATCTCCAATAACGGTACGATGACAAATGCCCGCTCATGCATTCGAGGATGAGGGACAATGAGGTTCTCTGTTTCAATATTTTCTTGATTATACATGAGAATGTCAAGGTCTATTGTTCTCGGCCCCCATTTTATTTCCCTTTTTCTTCCAAGTTGCTGCTCTGTTTTCAAACAGATTTCTAATAGTTCGTGGGCACTGTAGTTAGTTTTTATCTCCATTACCATATTCAAAAATAAATCCTGATCCTCGTACCCAACCGGATCTGTTTCATAAACAGAGGAGCAATTTACCAATTTTATTTTTGGATTATTTATGAGCTGCTTAATTGCATTACTTAAATAATCATATCGGTTTCCCATGTTTGAGCCAAGTGAAATTAATGCTGTATTTTCCACCATTATCTTCTCCTTGTAATTTCTACTGCAACAGATTTGTAATGGCCGGGAATCGGTGGGTCTGGTTTAATCATTTTAACCGTTACATCGTGGACAAGCATGAACTCCTTTAATACGGTTGCCGCAATGTTTTCCGCAACTGTTTCCAAAAGCTTATAGGGCTTCCCCTCCACGATTGCCTGACATAATTGAAAAAGCTCACCATAATGAACCGAGTACTCCAGTTCATCTGTTTCGCCAGCCTTTTTTAAATCCAAGGTAATTATTAAATCGACTATAAAACGCTGTCCGAGCCGATTTTCTTCGGGAAAAACACCATGATAACCATAAAACTCCATTTGATTCAGATAAATTTTATCCAAGGTCATTCCCCTTTCCCATGAGAACATCCATCATTTTCGCCATTCTGCTCATTTCCTTCACATCGTGAATCCGGATAATCTGGCAGCCCTTTTGAATTCCGTAACAAACGGTTGCACCTGTGCCTTCCATTCTTTCCTTAACCGGTAGGTCTAATGCTTGTCCTACCATCGACTTTCGAGAGGTACCTAATAGGACAGGATAACCGAGAGCCGTTAAAGTATCAAGACCTTGCATCATTTGGATATTTTCCCGGTAATCTTTTGCAAAGCCGATTCCGGGGTCCAATATAATTCTTTCATCCTTTACCCCTGCATTTTTCACAATCCTAATGCTCTCATAAAGGTCATTTATTACATCCCTGATGAAAAATTTATAGTCCCGATCCTGGCGGTTATGCATTAATATGATCGGTACATCATATTCTGCGGCAACCTGAGCCATCTTTTCATCTGCTTTTGCTCCCCAGATATCGTTAATAATACGGGCGCCGGCTTCAATCGCTTGTTTCGCAACCTCCGCTTTATACGTATCAATGGATAGGGGGACATCAACATGCCGGGAAACGGCTTCAATAATCGGGATTACCCGCTTTAGCTCTTCCTCTTCCGAAACTTGAGCAAACCCCGGACGAGTAGATTCACCGCCAATATCAATAACGTCAGCCCCAAGAGCAACCATTTCTTTTGCATGTTCAACCGCACGGTCAACCTCATTAAAACTGCCGCCGTCTGAAAATGAATCGGGGGTAGCATTCAAAATGCCCATTACAACCGTTTTTTTGTCCAGGTCCAAAGTGTACTCTCCACAATGGATTTGTTGTATGCCTGCTCTGTTCATTCTTCATCCTCCAAGGCAAGTCTAATTTTCTCTTTTTTAACTATACACGATTTTTTTCAAAAAAATAAGGTGTGGCTAACATAGCCATCACCTTATTGGGTTAAACGATTAATCAAGCTGGTAAAGTGGTGTACTTAAGTAACGCTCACCGTTATCCGGAATAATCGCTAATACTTTTTTCCCTTTTCCAAGCTCTTTTGCAGCCTTTACAGCCGCAGCGATAGCCGCACCTGATGAAATTCCGCCAAGAATTCCTTCTTCTCTTGCTGCACGGCGGGCGTACTCAAAAGCCTCTTCTGTTGTAATTTGAATAACTTCATCATAAATGTCTGTATTTAATGTATCCGGTATAAAGCCGGCACCAAGACCTTGAAGCTTGTGCGGGCCTGGTTTTCCACCAGATAAAATGGCTGAATCTTTTGGTTCTACGGCATAAATTTTTATGTTCGGGTAATTTTCACGAAGAGCACTGCCAGCTCCAGTAATCGTTCCACCCGTACCGATTCCGGAAACAAATCCATCTAATTGTTCCATCTGTTCAACAATTTCTTTACCTGTAGTTCTTTTATGAACCTCAGGGTTTGCTTCATTTTTAAACTGCTGTGGCATAAAGTACCCATGTTCTGCAACAAGAGCTTCAGCTCTCGCGATTGCACCTTTCATTCCTTCCGGTCCTGGTGTCAATACAAGTTCCGCACCATAGGCACGGAGAAGATTTCTTCTTTCTAAGCTCATTGTCTCAGGCATAACAAAAATTGCTTTATAGCCCTTTGCAGCAGCAATCATGGCAAGACCAATACCAGTGTTACCGCTTGTTGGTTCTATAATGGTATCTTTACCAGGTGCAATAAGACCTTTTTCTTCTGCAGCCTCAATCATCGCTAAACCAATACGATCCTTAACACTGCTCCCAGGGTTAAAATATTCTAATTTCAAATAAACTTCAGCACTGTTCTCATCTACTAATCTGTTTAATTTTACAATTGGTGTTTGACCGACTAATTCGGCAACTGAATTTGCAACACGAACCATTATTGTTACCCCCAAGTCTCTATTCCGAGTATTTTTATTGGATTTATATACAATTTACCAGTTTCAGACCCATTTTGTCAATTCATTTTATTTAGTAAATTGTTAAAATTTTTATGATTGCAAAAAACGCAGAAAAATTATCTCTGCGTTTAATCATTCATTTTTTCTTTTCCATAAAACCAATTTACTTTTGCATCATCCCAAAAAGTTTTGGCCGATGCTGGTACCTTCATTTGCCCCCAGCTTATTTTGCCTGCTTCTTTAGTTCCTCTAATTCTTCCTTTGTAAAAAGATACTTTTCATTACAGAAGTGACAATGAGCTTCAGCCTGTCCATCCTCTTCGATCATGGCCATGATTTCGGCAGCGCCTAATCCGAGAATGGCATTGGAAAAGCGCTCTTTTGAACACGTACATTGGAATTTTACCGGCATCTTTTCCAAGATGTTTACGGGCTCGTCTCCAAAAAGTTCCCCTAAGATTTCCTCAGGGGTAAGTCCTTTTTCAATTAACTTAGAAACTGGGGGGATTGTTTTTAACCGTTTTTCCATTTTTGTTATGGCTGCATCCTCAATTCCCGGCATTAATTGAAGTATAAAACCTCCTGCAGCTAGAATCGAGTCATCCGGATTCACTAAAACACCTACACCAACTGAAGATGGAATTTGTTCGGATGTAGCAAAATAGTAGGTGAAATCCTCCCCTAATTCTCCTGAAACAAGTGGAACCTGTCCCGAGAAAAAGTCACGGAGGCCAATATCCTTTATAACGGTTAATGAACCGGTAGTCCCGACCGCACGGCGGACATCAAGCTTTCCATGGGCGTTCGCTTCAAAATCAACATGGGGATTTGTAACATAACCGCGGACTTCTCCCTTTGCATTACTGTCAACAAGGATTGGACCAAGCGGGCCGTCCCCTTCAATTTTAATGGTTAATTTTTCTTCACCCTTCAGCATGGCTCCTATCATTACTCCAGCTGTTAGCGATCTCCCTAATGCTGCAGAGGCAGTCCTCCATGTATCGTGGCGGCGCTGTGCTTCACTCACCGTGTCCGTTGTACGAACTGCATACGCACGTACATGCCCGTCATAAGCAAGTGCTTTTACAAGATAATCGTTCATTTTCAGACTCCCTTCTAGTTATTATGGTGAAACGCATCTATATTTCGTTTATAAATTAACTGCAGTCCCTTTAAAGTTAAAAATGGATCGACAACGTCAATAATCGTTGATTCTTGAGCAATTAAATTAGATAACCCACCGGTAGCAATGACTGTTGGCTTTTTTTCACTTTGCTCGATCATCCTTCTTACAATTCCCTCAACTTGTCCAACATACCCATAAACAATACCAGCCTGCATGGCTGCAACTGTATTTTTCCCAATAACCCCTTCCGGACGGGCAATTTCAATTCTTGGAAGTTTCGCAGCTCTTGAGTAAAGAGCCTCTGTTGAGATACTTACCCCTGGAGCAATTGCTCCCCCCATATATTGACGTTCTTCATTTACATAGCAATAGGTTGTTGCTGTTCCAAAATCAACAATAATGAGCGGACTTCCATATTCATGAATCGCTGCAACTGCATTGACAATCCTGTCAGCCCCGACTTCCCTTGGGTTTTCATATTTAATATTAAGTCCTGTTTTGATTCCTGGTCCCACCACAAGCGGTTTGAGATGAAAATACTTTTGACACATCCGCTCTAATGCAAACATGATTGGTGGAACAACAGATGAAATAATGATTCCGTCAATTTCAGAAAAACTTAAGTTTGAGTGGTCAAACAAGGATTTGATGATCATCCCAAATTCATCTTCTGTACGATTGCGATTCGTTTCAATCCGCCAGTGATATTTTAGTTCATCCTCTTTATAAACACCCAAAACGATATTTGTATTCCCCACATCAAAGACAAAAATCAAATCTATCACTCACTTTACAGATTTATCATTTCTCACACTGAAAACATAATAACATAATTGTGTTATATCATGTAAAGAAAACTCGTCGATTGGAAAGCCCTTTAGGATGATTCATGTGGCGTGGTTCCACTTGAAGTTATACTTTTTCCGGCAAAAAAAGAGTGCTTCAATGGAAGCACTCTTTTTTCATTTACTTTTCTTCTGTATCAGAATGATCGTCTGTTTTCGTTAGGTCAACTTGTTCGTCCTTTTTTGTGTTGATGTTTACTTTTACATCCTCCACTTTTTTTGGACCAATGTGAACACTTTCAAGAGCAACGGAACTATCAGGCATCTTTCCGTTTTCAACCAAATATTTGATTTGTTCAGCAACAAGTGTTTCTACTTCAAGAAGTGTCTTAGCAATAAGATCTAATTTATCACGATTTTCAGTTAAAATCTTTCTCGCCTTCTCATAACACTCTTTAATAATCCGTTGAATTTCAAGGTCAATTTCGTAAGCAATGGCATCAGAATAATTTTGCTCATTATGCAGGTCACGACCTAAGAACACCTGTCCTTGTGCTTGACCGAATTGCAATGGACCGAGCTTGTCACTCATTCCATACTCTGTAACCATTTTGCGAGCGATTCCAGTAGCACGTTGGAAGTCATTGTGTGCACCTGTACTCACTTCACCAAATACAATCTCTTCGGCAACACGTCCACCCAACAAACCAGTAATTTTATCAAGCAGCTCTGGTTTCGTCATAAAGTAGCGGTCTTCTCGCGGAAGCATTACAGCATAGCCGCCTGCTTGCCCACGCGGAACAATTGTAACCTTGTGGACCATGTCTGCTTCATCCAGAACCAAACCAATCACCGTATGACCGCCTTCATGGAAAGCCACAATATTACGTTCCTTTTCAGAAATAACACGGCTCTTTTTAGCTGGACCAGCAATTACCCGGTCCGTTGCCTCATCGATATCTTCCATATCGATTTTCTTTTTATTAGAACGAGCAGCCACAAGCGCTGCCTCATTCAGTAAATTTTCTAAGTCTGCGCCAGAAAAACCAGGTGTACGCATTGCAATATTTTTTAAGTTTACAGCATCATCTAATGGTTTATTGCGCGCATGGACTTTTAGTACTGCCTCACGTCCAATAACATCCGGACGATCGACAGTAATCTGACGGTCAAAACGGCCGGGACGTAATAACGCAGGGTCTAAAATGTCTGCACGGTTTGTTGCAGCAATAATAATGATTCCTTCATTTGCTCCAAAGCCGTCCATTTCAACAAGCAATTGGTTTAGGGTTTGCTCACGCTCGTCATGACCTCCGCCCAAACCGGCACCACGCTGGCGACCTACCGCATCAATCTCATCAATAAAAATGATACAAGGAGCATTTTTCTTCGCATTTTCAAATAAATCACGAACACGGGATGCACCGACCCCGACAAACATTTCAACAAAGTCAGAACCACTTATCGAAAAGAATGGTACGCCGGCTTCACCAGCTGTTGCCCTGGCAAGAAGCGTTTTACCTGTCCCTGGAGGACCGACAAGCAATACCCCTTTTGGAATACGGGCACCAAGCTCAGCAAATCTTCGAGGGTCTTTTAAAAACTCAACGACTTCGACTAATTCTTGTTTTTCTTCATCTGCACCAGCTACATCTCTAAAACGAACCTTTTTCTTATCATCGTTATAGAGCTTGGCTTTGCTCTTACCGAAATTCATGACTCGGCTGCCGCCGCCTTGTGCCTGGTTCAATAAGAAGAAAAATAAGATAAAAATAATCACAAATGGAATAATGGAGGTGAAGAAGGTAACCCATCCGCTTGTTTCTTTGGCTGGCAACACATCCACATTTGTTTTTGCGCGATCGATTCGATCAAGGATTTTTTCACTGTTTGGTATATAGGTTAAGAAGTTTTTATCTTTCTGATTTTCCAACTGTCCCCGAACTTCAAAAACACCTCGTTCAGGCTGCATTGAAAACGACTTTACCTCACCCTTCTCTAAATAGGTAACGAACTTATCATATGATATATGATCAGTAGGCTCGTTGCTTCCATTAAAGAAACTGACAACACCAATGATGACTAAAAATATTAATAAATAAAAGATGGTATTACGGAAAATCCGATTCATCCCTTACCTCCTCCCACGGGTAAACAAACTATATTAAATAGTATCATAGAAAATCATTCCAATTCAAGAAATTGCACTTCATTCTGAACTTTGAAGAATGCCTTTATTTAGGTTTTGCTTAAAGGGTGTTGCTATATACTTCCGGCTTTAAAACCCCAATATATGGAAGGTTTCGATATTTCTCGGCATAGTCTAAACCGTATCCAACCACAAAAGCATCAGGTACGATAAAACCAACATAATCTGCCTGAATATCACTTTTCCTTCCGGTAGGTTTATCAAGCAATGTGACAATCTTAATTGATTTTGCTTTTCTGTAACGGAAAAGATCTACCAAGTAGCTTAAAGTCATGCCACTGTCGATAATATCTTCAATGATTAAAATATCTCTTCCTTCAACCGATGTATCCAAGTCTTTTATAATTTTCACTTCACCTGAAGAGACAGTTGAGTTACCATAACTGGATACATCCATGAAATCCATTTCAAGATAGCAGTCCATATGTTTTAACAAGTCAGCCATAAATGGCATTGCACCTTTTAAAACACCGATGGCAAGCGGGAAACGTTCTTGATATTCTTCAGTAAGCTCAGCCCCTAATTTCCTGATTTTTTCCTGAATTTCTTCTTCTGAAATTAACACCTTTTCAATATCATGTTTCATTGTTCATTTGCCCCCTAGAAAATCATTACGTTGTATATGTGAGTTGTATATAGTGCTTTGCAGAGGAATCGGTGCCTTCCATTGCTGATTTTTTTAAACCAGGAAGCCAGATAATAGAATGGTCTCCATCTGTAATAACCGGCCAAGTATCCCGCTCTTGAAGGGGAACTTTATAGTCAATGAATATATCCTTTAATTTCCTCGTTCCTGACATTCCTTTTAAAGACATTCGGTCTCCATTTTTCCTTGTCCGAATTACAATCGGCCACTTTATCTTTGCTGCATTAAAGATTGCTGAGTTAGCATCATATACTGTAGGTTCTTTATAAACAAGATTAACCCTGATACTCCCCCCATCTGGTAATTCAATCGTTGAATCCGAATGCACTTCAAAATAATATTTCTCTACACTTGAATTCTGGAATTGGAAATTCATGGTTTGATAGGACCGAATAACCATTAGTCCATTTGGAAAATCCAGTTTCCCTGATGGCCCTGAATGGTGAATCATTGAAAAAATCTGTTCAATATGTACAGCAGAAAGGGATGCAGGTTTTTCTTTGTAAAGATAGTTTAATATTAGTTGAATACCTCTCCTTTGTAAAGGTAAAGGCATATCAAGAAACGGTTTTATGTCTATGCCGATTTTGGTCTTTTCCTTTATTGTGATTACTTTATTCATGTTTTGGACAGTTAATTCCTGAAGAAACGCTTCGTCGCTTTGCAAATCTTCACTAAAGCGTTGAAAATGATCATGAACATTTGGATTTTCCCTTTTTAAAAACGGCAAAACTTCTTTTCGAAATCGATTCCTACTATAAATACCTTTATTGTTGCTTGGGTCTATTCGTGGCGTGAGTTGATTTATCCTGCAGTACTGTTCAATCTCCTCCTTTGTTAAGGTTAAAAAGGGGCGAAAAATCATTCCTTTATGAAAAGGCCGGGTAAAGGGGATGCCTGCCCGCGCTTTTCCAGTACTACCCCTTGTCATTCGCATGAGCATCGTTTCGATTTGATCATTGCCATGGTGTGCAAGAGCTAAATAGGGATAGTTATATTTCTCCATGATGGTTTCAAAAAAACGATATCGTTCCTCTCTAGCCGCGACCTGTGAACTTTTTCCGGTTCTCTCCATTATCATTGGAATATTGATCCGGGACATTTCAAATGGGATATCATGCTGCTTACAATATTCCTTGACAAACAAGGCATCTTCAAGGGACTCCTGACCGCGAAACATATGGTCGACATGGGCCGCAACAATCGCAAGGCCTCTTTTATCCTTTTGTCCCCAAAGGAAATGCAGTAATGCAAGGGAATCAGGTCCCCCTGAAACACCAACAATGATTTTTTTACTTTTTAATGAAAAGAAGTGGCGGCTCAGAAAATCCATTACCTTCGATTCCAGCATATTTCATACTTCCTCAGTTATTTTAAAATTGAATACCAATAGCTTACCACTTTTGTATTTGAACTATCAAAAACAATGTCTTCTTAATGCAAAGGTATTTTCTTACCTATTTATTACGTAGGAAACTCACAATGGTTTCAAAAAAATTTTAAAATAATCACTACATAGAAAATAATAAACACGGCTGCTATGACTCCGGTTTCAATCCAGCCTGTTTTTTTCTTCTTCTTTCGATATTGCTGCCTTGTTTTGGGCTTGTTCTTATTTAAATCTGGTGTCGGGCTTGAAGAACTATTATTGGCAGCTGCTTTGGGCTTCATGCGGTGCTTAGTGGGCGGCTCATCCGTTAATAACGCGAGCAGGTCTTGTCTCATTTGTCTCGCATTTGTATATTGTCCTTTTAGTGCATTTACCATTACTTTTTCCAAGGATTGAAGCTCTGGCTTCTGCCGGATTGCTTCTGTTAATTGTGAGAGCCCTCCTGTTGTTTTTGTGAATCGCTTTGGGTAAGCCGTATTGATCATAATCATGGCTAGTGCAAAGAGGTCGTAAGAAGGCTCGGCTACTCTTGAACCAAGCCCCCAGTATCCACGATCATAAAACTCTGTAAACTCTTTAATGGCTCTTCCAGCAATGGTAGTCCCCCCCACATCAATACATCTAATTTTTGGCGGAGGTCCGGTAACAATTAAGTTTTCAGGCTTTAAATCCCCGAACACCCATCCATTTTGATGCAGTTTTTCAAGATCATTTAGGAGCTGTAACATTAAAACAACAATCCATGATTTTCCTTTCTGCTCAATAAACGATAGTAAATCAGGCCCCTTTATATACTCCATTACATAAAAGGACACCTGCCCGCGATTCGTTCTCCAATCATCAACATCAAGCAAAGAAGGTCCGAGGGCAGACCCTTGGACCTTTGCAAAGGATTTTAAAACATTTACCTCAGAGGTAATCGACAATCCATTATCACTCATTTTCAAAGCTACTTGAGTGCCTTTATGATTCGCGAGATAAACCACTCCGTTTGCTCCATATCCCAGTTCCTTCAAAATGGTATATTGATTTGAATGCCATTTGCCTGAAATGACTGTGCCAGGGCTAACCTTACATTGACTCTTCAAAGTATGATTCATCATCACGAGAAACGAGACTCCTTAATGATTGTTTTTGATTAAAGGCAGATAAAGCCGTCCTTAGTGCCGGTCCTGTTGGCGTAATGCCTCCGGTTGATAGCTGCGAAAAGATACTTGTCAAAGATTGTAGTTTTGGTGTCCAATCCAGCAGCATTTCGACATTATTCTTTTTCCCAGGAAATACGTACACGGAATAATAATTATCTCCCGTTCTTGCATTTAAGCTGATGGAGAGGTCTAGTATTGCTTCTTTAACAGTCGGAAGCTTGTGCTTCATACTTGCACTTGTATCGACAAGAATCAACACCTCTAATTCGACAGTTTCACCTAATTCATCGACTACTTCCATTACCTCGCCACGTTTTTCAGGAGGAAGATCTTCAATGGTTTGTGAGCTTCCTAAAATTTGTTTTAGCTCTTTGTTTATGACTCCCTGGAGAGTTTGGGTCATCGCTTTCCTCGTTACCATTTGCACCGTATGAGCCAGCCGTTCCGCATACACAATTTGGCTGACTCCTCCACCAGACATTGCGATACCTTCAATTTCCGTCATACCCTTTTCATCAATCACATCATGGTCCATAACACCAATTACATTCACCGTAATACCTTGTTCTTGCGCAAGTGCTGCCATGGCAATAGGATCTTCACCATGATTGGAGCACCCATCTGTTATTAATAAAATTTGGCGGATTTTTCCTGAATACATACCCAATCTCCCTCCACATCATGAATTGTTACCATTTTCGACGGGAAGGAGATGAAATATACATAATTAGAGACTTAGCTGTGCAAATTAAAGCTTTTAGGCTCTTTTTTTCAATTTTTGTACAGGGATACTGGCCCATTTAGGAGTATTATGTTTTATTTTGGCTACTGTCACAGTCATATCATCATCAATAAATCCGGAGCTTGTGCGAATTACCTCTTCCATGATTAAATCCGCTACCTCTTGTGGATCGTCAGTTTGTAACTCCTGAATTTTTCTCTTCATCCAAAGCTCATAATTCTCGACATGCCTTGGGCCTTCAAAAACCCCATCACTCATCATGATTAACAAATCGCCTGCCTTTAGCTGTTCGCTGACGACATCGACTTCGAATTCCTCAAGCATTCCAATCGGCAAATTGCTGGCTTGTATTTTGATAATTTTATTCCCTCGCTTAATAAAACTTGGTGTCGAGCCAATCTTTAAGAATTTTGCCGATGCATTTTGCAGATCAATCATCGCAAGGTCTAGCGTTGAAAAAATTTCATCTGTTGTCCTTAAGGATAGGATTGAATTGATCGATTTAATTGCTACTTGTTCCTCGATTCCTGTTTGCAAGATTTTTTGCAAAAGCTGAATCGTCTCGTTACTTTCATAATGGGCTCTTTCACCATTTCCCATTCCGTCGCTAATGGCAATCGCATACTTGCCTAAGCCAAGTTCAATTTCTGAATAACTGTCGCCTGAGATAAAGCCGCCATCCTTTGCCGCATGGGCAACCCCCGTTTGTACAATAAACTTTTTCGAAGAGCGGAAATTCGCATGACAAAACCCATTCAAGTACTCTAAGGAATCTTCTTTTTGGACAACAATGGTTTCTCCAAGAATATCCGATAGCATCGGGGCAATTAATTTTTCACATTCCCCGTGGCTGTTGTAAAAAGGAATGGTCATCTCAATGTCAACATTTCCTTGTTCAAGGCTGTAGATTTCAACTTGCTCAATTTGGATACCGAAATCCTGAAGGGCCTCCATAATTTGCTCTTCCTGCTTATAATGATTTTCCCGCTCACGCTGAATTTCCTTTGAAAAATTCTCCATTACTTCGGAAACACCTTGAAGCTGATCAGCCACTAATCTTCTGCTTTCCCTTACTTGTTTTTTTAATTTTTGATTGGCTTGAAAAAAGGTAAGCTCTGTTTGAATGACATCATAGACTCTTTTAGACCTGGTACAATACTTGTCCCATTCTCTCGTAAGTTTTGATGGAATAGCCCCTTCGTTTTGATCCATTTCATGAATAATTTCTTCCATATAGGAATAGGTTGTATTAAAATTCTTTGCCCAGCAATGTTCTTTTTTAAAGCAGGTTTGGCATGTTTTTTCCGTTACATTACTCATAAAGTAATCCATTTCTCTCATATTTTCTTCTTCACTTGACTCTATATCCATTTGTGAAAAGCTATTGGATAGGGCGGAAAAGACATTTGAAAATTGGGAGACACGCTGTGCCGTAACATCCCGCATCTTTCTCATATACTTTTGTTGTTCAGCCGTGTATTCCGAAGTTCCCGGTATATACTTTGCTAGTCTTGAGGTGAAAACCTGTGGCGTTAAGAGGAATAAAAGAATGGCGGCGGCTGACTCCATTAAAGTTTGCGATAAAGAGCCGCCTCCTTCGCCGTACATACCGATTAAGAGAGTAGCAATAAATAATCCTATCGAAACACCTATTTTTTTCCCCTCTTTTAATAAACCGCCTAAAACACCGGAAAATGCTAGTAAACTCATATGCGTAAAGCTAGTAATGCTTGCCAGGCTAAAAATCAACCCGGTTACTACCCCAACGGTTGAACCCACTGTTGCACCGGCAATAAAAGAAAAAACTAATACAAGATATCTCGACATAATATGTTCAACAGAAAGATCATATACTTGCCAGCCAATGGTTCCGGTCATAATGGAAGCCAGCATAATGATTAAGCCGACAATTTCTTCCGTCTTTAATAGCTGCCGGCGTTTGCTCACGGTTAATAACGGGATGCTTTGCAAAAAGATCAACGTTAAAATAAAAGATAGGCTGGCCTGCACTCCGGCCATCATTCCATCGTAAAAAGTCAATTGCCCCGACAATAAGAAGGATTCAATTAATTTTCCGACACCCAAGATGATTCCGACAAAAAACGGCAGAGATTTTATTCCATTCTTCACCCACTTCTCGCCAATCCGGAAAACGATTAAAAATAAAAGTACCGCCGCAAAGGTAAATCCGGCATTTTCAATCGATAGGGTCGCAGCGCCTGCTATTAATCCAACTAATGCAAGTGGTGCGCGGTCCCTTTTTATTAAATAAACAGCTGCAAAGAAAGGGAGACAGAATGGAGTAAGTTTAGACAAGATTAAAGCACGTCCAAGCAAAAATCCCACTATTAACAAAAGGTATCCCTTTTTAATAAAAAAAGACTCCAAATAATGTTGGAGTTTTTTCACTCCCTTCTCCCACTCCCATTTGGATGAATGTAGGTTGACTTCTCCGATCGGCTCTATTAAACTAGCGTTTGACTTTTCCATAGCTCACACTCCCCTATTAATTCATCGTTGCCAACTATTATAAAGTTGATAGGGTTAAAAGTTTGTCAAAAAATTGAACGAATATGTAAATTTCGTTCGACGGTATCCACTAAATTTATCCAAATAATCTGAAATATTATATTAATTGTCGGAATTTTGTGTAAATAAATAAACGCCGATTTTTATCGGTGTTTATTTTTAAACAAAAAGACAAGTCATAATGACTTGTCTTTTTTGATCTATATTTTAAATGAACCTGCTCTTTATCCTTCAATAAACAAGCAGCAAGTTATCCTCGTCTAGCTCCTCTTCCTCCACGTTTTGACTCTGTGTTTCGTTTTAGGGAAGATAAACGATCTTCGCTATCTTTTAAAAATTTAGCCATTTTTGTTTCAAAGTTTTCTGGTCTAGAGTTATTGCGATCGTTCGTTCTGCCCTGACGAGGACGTTGTGAATGCGAATTTGAATGGGATCTTTGAGGTGCTTCTGGCCGATCTTTTGCTTTTTTAATGGATAGGCCAATTTTTCCATCCTTCTCAACATTAATGACTTTAACTTCAACTTGGTCGCCAACCTTAAGATGATCATTGATATCTTTTACATAGTTGTCTGCAACCTCACTAATGTGTACGAGCCCTGTTGAACCATCCGGCAGCTCCACAAACGCTCCGAAATTTGTAATCCCTGTTACCTTTCCCTGTAACTTGCTGCCTACTTCAATTGACATAAAAAAAATGTTCCTCCTTAAAAAAATAAAAAATCAATCTTACCTTATATTATACAGAAAGTAAAAAAACAGTGTCAATAAGACTAGTTACCGGTTGATTTTTCCTTTTTGTTTTCTGGAATATTAAAGATAATTTCATTTTTCTTTGAGAAAAAGTATTCTTTTCTCGCTAGTTTAGCAATGTAATCATCATCATTTAATTTAACAATATTCTCTTCAAGGATACCTTGTTGCTTTTTTAACCCAGTAAGCTGGTGATCGAGCTGTTTTTTTTGTGTCTTTTTTGCATCAATCATGGAAGCCTGCGTTAGAATACTGGAAATCATGAAATAAGAAACGAAAATCGCAAAAACTAAAAACAACGAAAGACGGCGCACGACTAACTTTCTTTTTCTTGCTGTTGCAATTTCAGCAAATTCTTGCTGCTCTACATAGGTTGATTGAATCTTTGCTACATTTCTTTTGCGTACCGCGCCCATTTCATAACCTCCTTACTGTTTACGCTTTTTCCACTTATCTATCCACTTAACAATATAATTCTTTATTTTCTTGAATTTTCCTGCCGTTCTATTATATAACTTCTCGACGGATTTTTTAAGACTTTTCGGCAAAAGTCTCCAAATTAATATAAATATTTTTTGAACAGGAAAGACAATGATTTTTAAAATTAACCATACTATCTTTAAAATAAATTTGACAAGGGTATAAAGGCCCCTGCCAAGAAAAATAACCATAAAAACAGCTAGTTTTATAAGACCCACAACAGGCTTATAGACTACCATTAGAAAAGTTTGTTTTAAAAAGCGGTAAATGGAAATAACGGCTGTAATCAGTAATTCCAACAGGCGAAGGTAAGTTCCTTTAAAAAGACCTTGATATCCAGCAAAGCCGCAGAGCAGGGCGATAAAGATATAAAAGCGGATTTCTCCCTTATTCACTTGAAATAAAATGTAAAAGATCAGCAATGCTTGAATCATCCAAAATAAAACGTCGTTTACGAAAACAATAAAGCGATTCCTTCTAGGGCGATTTAAAAACCGCTGATAGGTATCAAACATCACTCCAAATAATGCGCCCATTCCAATCATGGAGAGCATCGTCAGAAATTGAGTAGAAAGTGTCATCGGAATAACTTGCTAAAGAATCCTTTAGCTTTCTCCCCATGCTGTTCGTCCAAATAGACTAAATCAAAGATTTTGCCCTTAATTGAAACAATGCCTTTTTCAACATCGAGATTTTTCATTTGCAGATTTTGGCCTTTAATGGCCAAAAAACCCATGACTGTTTCTAATAAAAATTCTTCATTATCAAAGCTTTCTACCTGTTTCACACCTGTAATGTCTAAAAGCTTTCTTCCCCTCATAATCACATCATGTTCTGGAACGCTGCTCTTTGTTGTATTCACATCATAATATTGGCTCATTCTTCATCCCTCACAGTCAGTTGTACAAACCTTTTTGTACATGTTATGTGAGGGATAAAAGAATTAGAACAAGCACCTATTCTAATTCTGATGAGCCCATCTTTTCTTCTTTTAAGATGGTATACATCTCAGCCGCTTCTTCCTTACGGGATGTTTCCTGAATACGGTCAATTCTGGCGGTTACTTTTCTTTGACCTAAGCGGATGGTTAGCTCATCCCCGACCTTAACCGTTGAGCTGGCTTTAGCTTCTTTCCCGTTAATCTCAATTCTTCCT
Source organism: Neobacillus niacini (assembly GCF_031456445.1). Taxonomy (GTDB): domain Bacteria; phylum Bacillota; class Bacilli; order Bacillales; family Cytobacillaceae; genus Neobacillus; species Neobacillus niacini_I. The sequence goes on from NZ_JAVDUQ010000039.1 coordinate 19,060, forward strand.
TGATCGGATACTTCTTTTGCTAATGTCCTTCTTTTAATCAATCTCGAAACTTTCAAAAATTTATCAAGGCGCATCTATAACTCCCCATTCCTATAGTCCTTTTGCTTTCGCTTCATCCCAAAACCGGTCAAGCTCATCGAGATTGTATTCCTCAAATGTTTTTCCGCTTTCCTTTACTTTTTCTTCAATGTATTGGAAGCGGCGGATGAATTTTTCATTTGTCTCAAATAATGCCTCTTCGGGATGGATATCTAAAAACCTGGCTACATTGACAAAGGCAAATAATAAATCCCCAAACTCTTTTTTGGCAAGTTCAAGCTGCTCTTCCCCGCCATTTAACTCATTCTCAAATTCTTGTAGCTCCTCTTTCACTTTCTCCAATGCAGGGGTAATTTCCTGCCAATCAAACCCAACCTTTGCCGCTTTCTTTTGCAGCTCATAGGCTCTTATCAAGTTGGGAACCGATTTGGAAACTCCTGAAAGGAGCGATTCCGGCTGTTCGCCCTTTTCCTGTTTTTTTATTTCCTGCCAATTTTGGAGAACTTCCTGTGAATTTTCTGCCTTCACACTTCCAAAGACATGGGGATGTCTTCGGACCATTTTGGCTGAAATCCCTTCAATCACATCGTCGATGGAAAAATAACCTTCATCCTCGCCAATTTGGGCATGCAGCAGAACCTGCAGCAGGACATCCCCCAGTTCTTCAATTAAATGATCCAAATCACCCTCATCAATTGCTTCAATCACTTCATAGGATTCCTCAATTAAATATTTCTTAAGTGATTCATGGGTTTGTTCCTTATCCCATGGACAGCCATTCGGTCCGCGTAATTCCGCAATAATTCCCCGAAATTTCGCAAATGTTTTAAATAAGATTTCTTCGTCTTGTACAGGTGGAACATAGACAGATGTAAGATTATTGATGCCAACGTTGCGGTCAAGTTCATATAATGGCAGTTTCTCAATCTTTTCCTGACGGCTTCCTGCAGCTGTAACGATAAAGACCTCGTATTCATCAGGCAAACGTTCCATTAAGGTTAATTTTACATTTGAGGCAACGAATTGATCATAAACCTGACTTATGATCATATGCTGTTCCACTTGCAGCTGATTGCTGCTGAGTGCCGTTCCATCTAGCAACTGAAATCCATCTATTGGATCAATTTTTAAGGATTGAAATAAGGCGTCAATAAAACTCTGCCCCCCGCCAATAATGATTTCGGCCCCTTCTTTGGGACCTTGCTCTAATAGCAGCTGGACAGCACGCTCGGCAACAAGCGGATGTCCGGGAACAGCATAAATGACTGTATTTGTTTTTGCTAGGTTTAGCAGGGTTGCGGTAATCTCCTGATATACCTCCTCAAATTGATCATGTTTTTCATAAATCGAATCAAATGATGTGTAAGTAAAACCCTCTTTTACCAATTCAGTGACAACCGGATGCTCTTTTGTCCGTAAATAGACATGTTCAGATTGGATTAATTTTTTATATACACCTAACGGGAGCTGCTCCAAATCCCCGGCACCCAAACCAAGTATTTCAATTTTTTTCATACTCTAACCCCTCACCTTTTTTAGGCAATAACCGAATTAATTTACTTCCAAGCGGGAATAAAGCCAATTCTTCCACTAAAAAGACTTTCCCGCGGACCACAATCAATAAAAATAAAATTCCTCCCAATAAAACTCCGCTTAATGCTTGAAATGCAGATCCAACCCTTACCGCCATGTGGGAAAGATATAAGAAATTAGTTAAATATAAATACCCTTTTAAAAAACCAGCCATCACGATAGCCGCCGTTAGAATGGTTCGAATAAAGCGGATCGTAAAAACGGGAGCATTCATCAAGTTTTTAAGCTTTAAATATAACATGAAATGAATTATGAATAGAGTAATAATCGTCGAAATCGCTGCCCCCATGATGCCAAACAGCGGACAAAAAATCAAATTTAGTCCATATTTTATCGGAAACGAAAGAACGACTGTTAACGCAGGAAAGAGTAAAATTCCCATTCCCTGCATAATCGCAATCATGGTTGAAATGACCGAGGTAAATAAAATAACAAAACTAAGGACCCCTAATACCGATGAGCCGGATCCATTTTCAAAAAGCATGGTATTCGTCGGTTTAATAATGGCCCAAAGTCCTGCAGAAGCTCCTATGCCAATTACAAGACTGATTCTCATTGCCAGTTGAATTTTATGATGTAAAAAATCCGGCTCCTCCTTTAATCTCCCGCTGGTTATCAGTGGAACAAGCGATAAGGACATGGAGGTCGCCGCGACTGTCCCCAATTGGATCAGTGGCTGACCGCGGTCAAAGACCCCTTTTAAGCTTTTCGCCAAATTTTCTTCCGTCCCATTAGAAACAAGAAGAGAATAAAGATTTAAGGAATCACCCATTTGAATAAAGATCATCAGCATCCCGCTGATACAAATAGTCAGTCCTTGAAACAGCAACTCCTTGAAAATCCAATTTGTTTCTCTTTTTAAACCTCGATCCATTCCCTGTTTCGTGCCTACTCGTTTCCATTCTTTGCGAAACTTTAGAAATGTAAACAAAATAAGAGCGGAAACAATACTGCCCGTAATCGATCCAAACATCGCACCTCCGCCGACGAGATATAGGGAATAGCCTTTACGTGTAAAAAGATAGGCAAGAAAAATTATCGTAACGACTCGTGTAATTTGTTCCCCAACTTGGGATAAGGCAGTTGGAACCATGTCTCCATTCCCCTGAAAATAGCCTCTTAATACCGCCACAATGGGAAAAGTCAAAAAAACAATGGAAACGACCTTTAATAGAATCGATAACTTTGGGTCATTCATTAACAGGGCAATTGGCTGTGCCCCTGCATATAGGACTAAAAAACAAAGAAAACCAAAAATCTGTAAATAAAGGAATGATCCTAGGAGCAAAAGCTGTGGTTTTCCATTATCACCAGCTTCTTTTTGCTCGGTATATAATTTTGAAATAACGACTGGAAATCCGGTGGTTGCAAGAACCATGGCAATGCCATAAAACGGATATACTTGCTGGTATATGTAAAAACCAACATCACCGACAATATTTTGAAACGGGATGCGGTAAAAGGCACTCAAAATTTTGGTAATCAGGGCAGCAATCGTTAAAATGAAAGCCCCTCGAAAAAGAGCCTTTGATTGATTCACGGGCTTCAAAACATTTCTCCTCCAAACAGAAAAGCGTAAGCGCCATGTCGGGCTAGGCGCTGGAGCTAGACAAACAAACTCCCATGTATTATAGCATAGGAAAAGCCTTATTTCCGTACATGAAAAAAGACAGCATACGCTGTCTCTTTTATTAATATAAAGTATATCTCTCTGAAACTAGATAACTGTCCAGCTCCAGCGCCCAGCGACTAATGTACTTCACTCACCTCCCTACGATAAGTCAACATCGAATCGCTATCGCTCTTCGTGTTTCCTTTATCTCAGTCGGCTCGCTCCAGTCCATACGTCGCTAAACAGGGCGCTTCCGCTTTTCTAGTTTATTGCTCCATCTGTCTTGCTAAGAATCCAGCAGCTGTTTCAACAGCCTTTTGTTCAACTTCTCCAACTGTTCCTTCTTTAGAGAAAATAATAACTGCTCCAATCGGATCGCCATTTGCAATTATCGGTCCAATTGTATATGATGAAATCGTTTCCGCGCTTCCATCTGACAAGGCTACTTCACCCTGTTGAGTGACAAGAACGGAATTACGGTCCTCCATCGTTTTTTCAACTAAATCACTAATATTTTTATTTAAGTAATCCTTTTTGGAACCTCCAGCAACAGCGATATAGGCATCTCTATCACAAATTAGTACTGGATTTCCAAGGCTGTCAAAAAGGGCTTCCGCATATTCTTTGGCAAAATCGCCTAATTCGCTAATTGGTGAGTACTTCTTTAAAATCACTTCTCCGTCTCGATCCACAAAGATTTCTAACGGATCCCCTTCACGAATACGCAAGGTTCTACGAATTTCCTTCGGTATGACAACACGACCCAAATCATCGATTCGACGAACTATTCCAGTTGCTTTCATCCAATGTTGCCTCACTTTCATCTGATGATTTAAACTAACTTGGTAATGATGCTTATGTAATAATCACCACCAACTTTGAACTTAGTATCTTTCATCTGGAAAGTTCTATACACAATCGTTAATTTTTTTCACATATGTGAGAAAAATTCCAATTATGTGACTGGATTTTCTTCGCCCTTTTTCGAAGTTTCAAGCCCCTTGATCATTTCAAAAGCAACATGAAGCCATTTTGCTATTTCGCACCCTTTTACATTGAGTACCATTTTCAACTTATTGCCCTCCATGCCAGGGATGACCATTCTTTCAAATTGACTGCTGATTTTAAACAGCTTATGACCGTCAATATTGCTGCTTACTTTTTCATTTACTAAAATCGTTACATCATGTTTCACTTGCTTTATTTGTTCAACACCATTTAGAAGGGCATAAACCTTCATTTCAGCAATCTGGAAGAGGTATGCAACTTCATTTGGATACTCACCAAAACGGTCAATCATTTCTTCTTGAAGCTCCTGGGTATCCTCTAATGATTGAATACCTCTAAAGCGTTTATACATTTCAATTTTTTGATGTCCATCTTTAATGTAGGAATCCGGAATATACGCATCAATTTCCAGATCAATTTCAACCGTTTTTCTTTCTGCTCCCTTGAGATCGCCTCTTTTTTCCTCAATCGCTTCTTTAAGCATTTGGGAATATAAATCAAAACCTACTGAATCAATAAATCCATGCTGCTGCGCACCTAATAGATTACCAGCACCACGTATGGATAGATCTCGCATTGCAATCTTAAATCCGGAACCTAGCTCGGTAAATTCCTTAATTGCCTGTAAGCGTTTTTCAGCTACCTCTGTCAAAACTTTATCCTTTCTATACGTAAAATACGCATAGGCAACACGATTGGATCTTCCAACCCGGCCGCGCAGCTGGTATAGCTGTGAAAGTCCCATTCGATCGGCATCAAAGACAATTAACGTATTGACATTTGGAATATCAACACCGGTTTCAATAATCGTTGTGCTGACGAGAACATCAAATTCTCCAGATAAAAAGCTTAACATCACGGACTCTAGCTCATTTTCCGACATCTGTCCATGCGCAAAAGTTACACGGGCATCCGGTACAAGCATAGAAATTTCCTCTGCCTTCCGTTCAATATCCTCTACCCGGTTATATAAAAAGTATACTTGTCCGTCACGGGCGAGTTCCCGTTCAATGGCTTCTCTGACAAGCGATCCATTATACTCCATTACATAGGTTTGCACAGGGAAACGGTTTTCAGGCGGCGTTTCGATCACTGACAAATCCCGAACCCCAAGCATGGACATGTGGAGAGTCCTTGGAATGGGCGTCGCTGTTAACGTTAAAACATCGACATTCGTTTTTAACCGTTTGATCTTTTCCTTATGTGTAACTCCAAACCTTTGTTCTTCATCAATAATTAACAACCCTAAGTCCCGATAGATAACATCCTTTGACAGCAGGCGGTGTGTTCCAACGACAATATCAACCGTGCCTGCCTTCAGTCCTTTTATCGTTTCCGTCTGCTGTTTTTTCGAACGGAATCGGCTTAACAAACCAATATTAATGGGGAAGTCCTGAAATCTTTCCCTTAAGGTTCCAAAATGCTGCTGGGCTAGAATGGTTGTTGGCACAAGAAACGCAACCTGCTTGCCATCGGATATGGCTTTAAACGCTGCACGAATAGCAACCTCGGTTTTTCCATAGCCTACATCCCCGCAAAGGAGCCGGTCCATTGGTCGCGATTTTTCCATATCCTTTTTAATCTCACGAATTGACCGTAACTGATCATCTGTTTCTTGGTAAGCAAAGTTTGTTTCGAATTCTCTTTGCATGTCACCATCAGGCGAAAAAGCATAACCGACGGCCGCTTCACGTTCGGCATACAGTTTAATTAAATCATCTGCAATATCTTGGACAGAGGATTGAACTTTCTTTTTCACCTTTTTCCAATCGGTTCCGCCAAGCTTATAAATTTTCGGCTCTTTTCCTTCTGATCCGACATATTTCTGGATTAAATCAATTTGTTCAACAGGAACATACAATTTATCCGTCCCTTGATAACGAATATGTAAATAATCCTTATGAATTCCGTTAATTACCAGCGTTTCAATGCCAATGTACTTTCCTATTCCATGATTTACATGAACTACATAATCACCAACTCTAAGCTCCGAATAGCTTTTAATTCTTTCCGCATTCGATAGTTTTTGCCGGCTAGCAGATTTTTTCACTCGTTTATTAAATAATTCTTCCTCCGTAATCACGGCTATCTTTTGAATGGAAAGTTCAAATCCAGTTTGGAGATTTCCTCTCATAATCTGAACTTTACCTGGCATTGGATCCTGCCCTTCGCCTAAAAGTGAGGATTCAATTTCATAATCCTCTAAAACCCGCTCCAGCTTTTTTACCCTCTCGGCATCCGGTCCCAGCACAAGGACAGAGTAGTTTCCCTTTTTCCAGCGGTCCACTTCCGCTTTAAGCAAATGCATTTGTCCATGGAAGTTTTGCATTGGCTTACAAGAAACATTAATAATATTTTGCGGACTGGTATTTGCCACATGACGAAGAAATAAGGACATATAAAGAACCGGAAAATTCTTTTTTTGTAAAAGCCCATGGAGGTCATATGAAATAACCAGGTCATGGATAATCTGTCCCTCGCCTAATAAGGAGGTATACCAATCTGCTTCCTCCTTGACAAGGGATTCATTCATTTCATGAACCCTGCTGATTTCATCAATAAATACTAAGCCGTTACTCGGAAGATAGTCTAGTAAACTACCAGCATTTTCATAGGCAAGTGATAAGTACTTATAGACTTGGTCAGGCTTTTGTCGGTTTTTTAGCAGCTCTAATTCATAACCAATATTTTGCGCGAGCTGGATTTTAGCTTTTTCATCCTTTAATTTTTTTAAGCTTTTCGCTAAACCTTCTTCCAATCTTTCAACAATTCGGCTGTAATTTTTCTCTTCGAAAAGAATTTCTGTTGCAGGACCTATTAGGATTTCTGAAATCTTTTCCTTGGAACGTTGGTCCTCAAGGGAAAAATAACGGATGGAATCAATTTCGGTATCAAATAGTTCAATCCGAAGCGGGTCTGATTCTGTCAGTGGATAAATATCTATAATGCCGCCCCGTACGCTAAATTCTCCAGGAGTTGACACCATTTCTACTCTGACATACCCCATCTCAACAAAGGTTGTAAGCGTTCTCCCTATATCTAAATCTTCCCCTAATTTTAAGGAAAGCTGGTAGTTTTTCCACATAGCCTTCGGCGGAATAATTTTTTTTAAGCCCGAAATAGGGGTTATTAAGATTCCACGGCTATTTTTACTCCAATGGTTCAAAGCTTCAATTCTTTGAGCCTTTAATTCCGGACTGGCAATACTCATTTCTGCAGCGATGAGTTCATTTGCCGGGAAAAGAAAAACATCCTTTTCATTTACTAGATTGACAAGGTCATCATATAGCTTTTGTGCCTGCAGCAAATTATACGTAACGAACAGGATCGGTCTTTTCATTTGTTCATAAATGGATGCTGCAAAGACGGTCCTAGATGACCCTGATAACCCTGCAATTAACTGTTCCTTTAGACCTTCTTGCATTCCGGAAATAACAGAATATATATCTTCCTGCCGAAGGAATAATGACGTTAAACTGTTCAACCTAATGTCCTCCTCTCTAACCGAAAAGCGGAAGCGCCTTGCTCAGGGGCGATATAGAGCAACTTATCGATTGACTAGCGTAGCGAAGTCAGAGATTAGTTGCTCTTAATGCGTACAAAAAGCATTAGCTTTTTGTAGCCAAGCATAAGACGAGCCGGCAGGAAGGTTGCTCTTTAACCTTCATGACGGATTGGCTTATGACCTAGAGCCCCTAGGCGCTGGAGCTAGACAGTATACAAATTTCATATATTATAAAAGTTTTAAATATCAAAACAGAAAAATGCTTTGGAGTGCATCCAAAGCTAGTTAATGAATAAGAAAATCATATTGATGGTATTCTGGAGTCCGTTCCAAAGCTTCCTGGCAGTCTTCACAAATCGAAGTGATGTGAATATCTCCAGATGGATCGTACGCAACCATTTCTTGTCTTTCCCGTTCAGTTAACTTATCAAGACCAAGCGTTTCGCTGTGTATAGATGATTGTTCAATAGAGCCTAATTTTGTACCACAATGCCTGCAATGATAATGGATGGCCACGCCTGTCCCTCCCTATTCTTCGATTCAATTATAGTATTAACCTAAATAAGGGGAACTTATTCATTTATAAAATGCGTAAAACCAGGTATAGGATATACGCTTTATTCTATGAAAGAATGGCCTATCTCATGAACATTTACTGATTAAAATCATTCATTACCTGTATAAAGGGCTTTTCCAGCCAAGCTTCACAAGCATCAACACTTTTTTGAACAACTTCTTGAACCTGCGGCTGCTCTTCTTTATGAAATCTCCCCAGAACATAATCAGGCACGCTCATTCCATTTTGCGGCCGGTCAATGCCGATTCGAATTCTGTTAAATTGCTGCGTGCCAAGATGAGCCACTGTAGACTTAATTCCATTATGGCCGCCTGCACTTCCCTTTTGGCGAAGACGAATTTTCCCGACAGGTAAATCCAGGTCATCATAAATTACCAAAAGATCTTCTAAATCGATATCATAATAGTCCATTACGGCACGAATCGATTCCCCGGATAAATTCATATAGGTAAGAGGCTTTAACAATAGAACCTTGTCCCCTTTATAGAATCCAATCCCATACAAGCCTTTTAACTTTGATTGATCTAATCGAATATCGAATCGGCGTGCCAACTCATCAATGACATCAAAGCCAACATTGTGCCTCGTATGTTCATATTGCTTCCCCGGGTTTCCTAAACCAACCATTAGTTTCATTTTTCCCACCTCTTCCGGCCCAGACCACCTTTTAAAAAACTTTCGAAGCATAAATTCCTCTCCAATTATTTGCTATAAGTAAAAACTGCAAAAGACGTAACCTTTGTTCAGGTTACGTCTACTACTATTAGTCTCCAATTGGTTCCGTTTCTCTTCCTTCTTCTTGATCAGGATGACCGCCTTCTTGCTGTTCACCTGCGTTAATTTCCTCTTCCTGTTTAGGAGGAAGAATCGAAGCAACCACTTCTTCCGCATCATGATTAATCGTAAATGACCCTTGATAGAGGATATCTGCAATGGTTACATTTTCACCAACCTGCAAGTTTGTGACATCTACTTCAATCTGAGCCGGAATATTGTCTGGGGTAGATGTAATAGACAATTCGTGAACAGGCTGCTGCAGAACCCCGCCGTCCTTCACACCTGCGGCTTCACCGGTAAGCACAAGTCTGACCGATACATTGATTTTTGAAGACTTATCAACTGCTAAAAAATCAACATGAGTTATTTCCTTTTTTATGCAATCCTCTTGATAATCCTTTAAGACAACATCATGCTGATCTCCGCTGACATCAAGAGAAAAAACACCATTCCTGCCTACTGAGCGAATCGTTTTCGTCAAATCACCAGAATTAATATAAACAGGCTTGCTTTCAACCTTTGCACCATAAATAACAGCTGGAATATTACCAGTATCCCGAATTTTCTTTAAAGCAGAATGACGAAATTCATTGCGTTCTTTTGCTTGTAAAACAGTACTCATGAAAAGTCACCTTCCTATTTAAGTTCACTTTACGAAAAGCGGAAGGCGCCTGCTTATCGGCGACAAGCATAAGACAAGCCGGCAGGAAGGTTGTTCTTTAACCTTCATGACGGATTGGCTTATGACCTCGAGCCGATGGCGCCTGAAGCTAGACACTATAAAATTACCCCAAAATAGGAAGGTCTAAACATTTTAATTCGACCAAATTCGGGTGGTCTCTTGTACTGATTAATCAAATAATGTACTTACAGACTGTTCCTCATGTACACGGATAATGGCTTCACCGATTAGCGGCGCTACAGAAAGATTAATGATTTTATCAATCTTTTTCTCTTCTGGAAGTTCGATTGAATTGGTAACGACTAGTTCTTTAATTTTTGAATTTTGAATTCTTTCAATTGCCGGGCCACTTAAAACTGGGTGTGTACAGCTGGCATAAACCTCAAGAGCACCGTTTTCCACTAATGCATTGGCAGCAAGGGTGATCGTTCCAGCTGTGTCAATAATGTCATCGATTAGAATGGCTACTTTTCCATCAATATTACCCACGATATTCATAACCTCAGCAACATTTGGTCGCGGACGGCGTTTGTCAATAATCGCAATCGGAGCTTTTAGGCGATCAGCCATTTTTCTTGCTCGTGTTACCCCGCCATGGTCTGGAGAGACAACGACAATATCTCCGTCTAGTGCTTTGTTCTTAAAGTACTCTGATAAAATTGGCACACCCATAAGGTGGTCAATAGGAATATCAAAGAAACCTTGAATTTGCGGTGCATGCAAATCAAGACAGATTACACGGGTGGCTCCGGCTGTTTCAAGCAGATTGGCTACTAATTTAGCTGTAATTGGCTCACGGGCACGTGCTTTACGATCTTGGCGGGCATAGCCATAGTAAGGCATTACGATATTAATCGTTTTTGCAGATGCTCTTTTTAACGCGTCAATCATGATTAATAGTTCCATGAGATTCTCATTAATCGGATTGCACGTTGACTGAATGACGTACACATCACAGCCGCGGATACTTTCTTCAATATTAATTTGGATTTCCCCGTCACTAAATCTTGTTACGGAACATTTTCCTAGCTCTACTCCAATTACTTTTGCAATTTCTCTTGCCAAGGGAAGATTAGAATTTAAACTGAATACCTTTAAATTTGGATCTAAATATTGATTTGACATGATGGGCCTCCATTATTCTCGCTTATTTTTACAAATTAAGCTTTTGAACGTAGTTTTCCTTATTTACTTGCTTCGCACGGGCAATCGACAATGCCTCCCCAGGTACATCCATGGTAATGGTGGAACCTGCGGCAACATACGCGCCCTTTCCAACTGTAACAGGGGCAACAAGATTTGAATTACAGCCAATAAAGACATCATCTTCTATTTTGGTTAAAAACTTATTTTTACCATCATAGTTAACCGTGATGGAACCACAGCCGATGTTTACATTATTGCCCACTTCTGCATCGCCAATATAACTTAAATGTGAGGCTTTGCTTCCCTTGCCAAATACGGCCTTTTTAATTTCAACGAAGTTTCCAATCTTCACTTCATCTTGAATCGCAGAATCTGGTCGAATATGGGCAAATGGTCCAATATTAACATTTTTGCCAATTGAGCTTTTATATGCTGCTGATTGGCGGATGACGGTTTCATTCCCGACTTCACATTTGTCGATCTCAGAATGCGGGCCAATTTGGCAGTCAGAACCGATAACTGTCTTACCCTTTAGAATGGTCCCCGGATAAATCACTGTATCCTGGCCAATTTGTACATCTGTCTCAATATAAGTGTTATTTGGGTCAATGAGCGTTACCCCATTACGCATATGACCTTCATTGATCCGGTTCCGCATAATCTGCTCTGCCATGCTAAGCGCAACTCGGTCATTCACACCAATCGTTTCTTCAAACTTATCTGTTTGGAAAGCGGTAACAATTTCACCTTGTTCCTTTAGAATCTCAATAACATCCGGTAAATAGTATTCCCCTTGAACATTATCATTTGAGACCTTTGTTAAGGCTTCAAAGAGAGCCTCGTTGTCGAAACAATACGTCCCAGTATTAATTTCATTAATGGCCCGCTCCGCTTCGGTGGCATCTTTGTGTTCAACAATTTTTTCAACTAATCCTCGGTCATTTCGAATGATCCGGCCATAGCCTGTTGGATCTTCAATTCTTGCAGTAAGAATGGTTGCTTTTGCTGATAGTTCTTGATGATGTTTAAATAAGGCTTCCATCGTTTCTGCACGAATTAATGGAGTATCACCGCAGACAACAATGGTTGTTCCCTTTTTACCAGCTAGCATTTCTTCAGCCTGCATGACAGCGTGTGCCGTTCCAAGCTGTTGATCTTGAAGAGCATAAAGGCTTCTTTTACCTAATTGGGCCTTTACCATTTCTGCTCCATGCCCAATAATCGTGACCATTTCTTCTATATCCAGCTTTGTTATTTGATCCACAACATGCTGAACCATTGGTTTTCCGCAAACCGGGTGCAGCACTTTATAAAGCTTTGATTTCATCCGCGTTCCTTGTCCCGCGGCTAAAATCACAGCATAACGATTAGACATGAACATGCCTCCAATTACCTTTTTATCCATTAAAAATATTAACGTAAATTGCCTGCCTTTTCAAGGAATGTTCTGAAAGTGTCTAAATTTGTTATTTGGATGAATTATGAAAGTATTAGTGGGAGGATAATGGAGGTAATCTAAAAAATAAAAAGAGCCTTCATGGAAGAAAGGCCCTAGTTGTTAAAATCCTTATGAAGCTCCGGCTTCTTCAAATTCAACTTCCAATTCACCTAAGCGGTGGTACTCCGCCAAAACAGCTTCTTGGATTTTTCCGCGTGTTCCTGAATTGATTGGATGCGCAATGTCACGAAATTCTCCGTCTGGAGTACGTTTACTTGGCATAGCTACAAATAAACCGTTGTTTCCATCGATAACACGAATGTCATGAACCACAAATTCATTGTCTAATGTGATTGATGCAATCGCTCTCATTCTCCCATCCGTATTAACGCGGCGTAATCTTACGTCAGTTACTTCCATGTGCTCACACCCTTTTCTTCTAGATAAAAAGCTAGATTAATAAATTCAACAGAAATCTTAGTTTTCCTTCTTTAATTTCAAAATTTTTTAGAAAAGTTAGGGCAAATAAGTGAACATTTGTAAAAAACGGTAATTTAATTCCATTTTAAGACAAAATAATAAATATTTTATTCCACAAAAAAAGCACTCGTTTATTTAACGAGCGCTACTACTTCAATTTCAAGTAATACATCTTTCGGTAATCTTGCTACTTCTACACAAGAGCGTGCAGGCTTATGGGTGTGGAAGTACTCCCCATATACTTCATTAAGCTGTCCGAATTCATCCATATTTTTAATAAATACAGTTGCCTTCACAACCGTTTCTAATGATGCACCAGCAGCTTCTAAAACGGCTTGTAAATTTTTAAATACCTGGTGGGCCTGTACCTTAATATCTCCCTCCACTAAAGTACCTTCCGCTGTTAGTGGAATTTGACCAGAACTGTAGAACAAATTATTGACAACAATACCTTGAGAATAAGGACCAATTGCAGCAGGTGCTTGATTTGTTTGAACGATTTCCATCTGTAAACCCCTCCTATTGATTCAATGTAAAATAGTTACCTTCTTTAACATTTATCTTTTTTTCCTTTAAATCCACATTCGATAATTGCACAAGAGATAAGTAATTATCGACTAGGCGCTCTTCAATTTTCTCCGCCTCGACTAAAACAGCAATCCCGGCTACTGTTCCATTAAATTCTTCTAATAAACTAATCATACCGATGACGGTTCCGCCGGCCTTCATGAAATCGTCCACAATCAGGACCCGAGAGCCTTCTGTTAAACTCCTTTTGGAAAGTACCATCGTTTGTATTCTTTTGGTCGATCCCGAGACATAATTAATGCTTACGGTTGGACCTTCTGTTACTTTGCTGTCCCTTCTGACAATCACGACAGGGGCATTTAATTGGCTTGCTACAGCATAGGCAAGCGGAATGCCTTTTGTTGCAACGGTCATGACGACATCAATTTTTGCCTCAGAATAAGCCGATGCAATGATTCTCCCCGCTTTTTGTACAACCTGAGGATCTCCTAAAATATCGGTCAGATATAAATAGCCTCCAGGTAATAACCGATCAGGAGTTGCGATCAACTCACAAAGTTCCTGAATAAATGGCCGCGCATTTTCTTCGCTTATTTGAACTAAGAATTTAACGCCTCCAGCTGCACCAGGTACCGTCTGCAAGGTTCCAAATCCTTTTTGCTCAAATGTTTCTTTGACTATCGCTAAATCTTCACTTATAGAAGATTTTGCTGATTCATAACGATCGGCGAAAAATGTCAGCGGTACGAGCTGGCGAGGATGGTCCAGTAAATAATTCGTCATATCAATCAACCGTTCACTTCGACGAAACTTCATAATAACCTCCAAAAGACGAAAATTCTAATAAAAATATATCATTAATGTACGCATTTAATCAAGGAAAGCGAAAACAACCTAGAGGGCAGGACGCTTGTGCTAGACATCAAGGAAATGGCGTTCTCCTAACATCCTGACTGCAAAAACCTGATCACAAAATCCTCTTAGACCGTTATAGATTCGGTGCATTCTCGAATCATGCTGAACTAAACCAAAAACAGTCGGTCCGCTGCCGCTCATTAGTACAGCATCGGCACCAAAGCGCTTCATTTGATCCTTGATTAGGGCTACCTCTGGATGAAGGTTTAATGTAACATCTTCCAAAACATTCCCAACGTTTTGACAAACCTGCTGATAATCATTATTTTTTATTGCTTCAATCATTCCACTTGTGTTCGGGTGCTTCATTCCATTTAAGTCGAGGCGTCGATAGACCTCTGCTGTTGATACACCAATAAAAGGTTTCGCTAAAATCACCCAGCATGTAGGAGGAGCAGGGAGATCGGTGATAAATTCACCTCTTCCTTTTGCTAGGGCTGTTCCGCCATATATACAAAAGGAAACGTCTGACCCAATTTCAGAACCGAGTTCAGCTAGCTCATCCAATGTTAATCCGAGTCCCCATAACTTATTTAAACCTCTTAATGTAGCAGCTGCATCACTGCTGCCACCGGCAAGGCCCGCAGCAACTGGAATGGTCTTTTCAATGGAAATGACAACCCCTTTCTTGACCTGAAACCGGTCCTTTAAAATCTGTGCAGCCTGATACGCTAAATTCCGCTGGTCATCCGGAACGTAGCGGTTATGGGAAAGAATATGTATTTTATCTTGATCTAATAAACTTAGCTCAACTCGATCGGCCAAATCAATTGTTGTCATAATCATTTCAACTTCATGATATCCATCAGGACGTTTGTACAAAACATCTAATGATAAATTAATCTTGGCCGGTGCTTTTACTAAAAGCTTCACAACGTCCACCTACTTTAAAAATTCACAGTTCCACATTTTGTCCTATTTTACCACAAAACGGCCAATGTAAGACGTGATAGATAAATAATCCTGCTAAATTAAATATTTTCGCTCCAATAATTTAGTCATAAAATGGATCAAAAGGCCAGGGAGTTTCTATCCCTGGCCTGACCGTGGTGAATTTATCGGTTTAAACTGACTTCAGAAAGATATCGATCTCTTAACGTTTGTTCAACAGTTGTTGTTGGGCAAGCTCTACAGCGCGTTTTACCATATTTCCTGCGTCACGGGCTTTAATGCCGCCCCAGCCTTCTTTTTGAACTACATCATAAAAGCCAAGCTCTTTAGCGAGCTCTTCTTTAAATTGATCGGACATGACACCTCTTCTTCTGCCCATCTAAACAACCCCTTTCTTCACACACGGTATGATTAGTATGTATAAAAATTCGACTTTTCATGTTAGCTATAATCATCCATGTCGATTTTTGAAGAAAGCAAAAAGCAGTAAACCACCGTTTACCGCCCACCATTGCTTATATGTTAGCTTAAAGCTAAGTGTCCTGATGCATCTTCAAAGGTGATTTGAACGGTCTCAGTTAATACATCTGCATAGCTGTATGAAACACGCTCAAAAGCATTCTCATCTTGATCCAACTCAATGACAAATACTGAAGGGTATGTTTCCGCTAAAACACCGGAACGCTCAATTGTTTTTCTGCGTCCTCCGTTTGCCTTAAGCAACAATCTTTTCCCTAAATTTGAGTCAAGAGCCTTTTTAATATCGGCTAAGGTTTTTGGCATTCGGTCCACCTCACTATGTAAAAGTATACCACGCAGGTACCATTTTGTCAAACAAAATATAAAATTATATCAGTACGATAAAAAGATTGTCAATATTTTTTCTTCTACTTTTTCTTCTAAATTTCAACATTTCTATGGTTACCTTAACTTGCCTGGAATATGTATTAATCATAAAAAAAAGCCCTTTGAGTTAAAAAGGCTTTCAGTTATTCCTCAGAGACCGGATTATATGGCATTCCAGTCCGTAAAACTCCCCTTGTTTCGATTCCACCTAATCCCTTTTCACCCGTCAATGTATTTCTTAATACATCCCAGACATTAATCCGTTCCATAAAGGGCGTGAAGCTTATTTTTGCTACGATATAAACAGGGTCAAGCGCATGAATATTGATCCTTGAAGGTGAGCTGGCAAAATTGGCACCTGCATGAATGAGCGATTCAAAATGAGATTGGCAGGCACCCGCGAAAATGACCAATTGATCTAAGTGCGGTACTTTTCGGCGTGCTTCCCGAACGGTTTGGACAAAATGCTTAGAATGGCGGTATGCATTAATATCGGTCATTTTCCCTTTTGCTTTCGAATAGGCATCATGTCCTGTGATGACAAGGATGTCAGGACGGTAATAATCAATTAATTGACCTATTTTTTCAGGCATTTCTTTTTCATTACAATGAATCCCTGTGACAGGTATACCGATTTTATCGTATAGGTCCATGCATTTCTTTAAATAGGTTGGGTCCCCATCTAAATGGAGAACCTTACCGGGAATCTGAAAGTAATTAAATGATTTGACATAGCCGTCAGTTGCTTCATATTCCTGTCTGTGCTTCAATAGATCAACATCTTGGGTAAAAAGCCGGTAGGATTGTTCCTCCAAGGTGCGAAATTCCTGTGTCATTCTCATCCTGTCGGTTGGGTTGATTGGAATCAAATCGTAATAGGGCGCATCTGCGATTAAGCGGAAGTCTTCACCATAGAGGATAGCAATCTTTTGGCCATTGATTTCTCGAATATCTATTATTCTGAAGAGAATATCACAATTATGTGATTGTCTGCCGACAACATCCATTAATTTTAAATCCATTGCTGTCACTCCAATAAGACCAGCAAATAAGGCCTTCCAAATAAAGTTCCTTTCATAGGCTATGCAGAATACGACAGATTTGTGACGGATGGAGGGGGGGGCTGCCTTGAGGCACCTGGTTGTAGACGAAATTATTTGGCTGGAATGGTGGTATTGTTCCCTATCCGGGTTGTTGGCGACACTTTGGACGGGTTTCTCTCTGGGTTTCTCTCTGGGTTTGTCGCCTATCCGGCTTATTGGCGACACTTTGGACGGGTTTCTCTCTGGGTTTGTCGCCTATCGGGCTTATTGGCGACACTTTGGACGGGTTTCTCTCTGGGTTTGTCGCCTATCCGGCCTATTGGCGACACTTTGGACGGGTTTCTCTCTGGGTTTGTCGCCTATCCGGCCTGTTGGCGACACTTTGGACGGGTTTCTCTCTGGGTTTGTCCCCTATCCCGCCTATTGGCGACACTTTGGACGGGTTTCTCTCTGGGTTTGTCGCCTATCCGGCTTATTGGCGACACTTTGGACGGGGCTCTCTCTGGTTTTGTCGCCTATCCGGCTTATTGGCGACACTTTGGATGGGTTTTTCTCTGGGTTTGTCCCCTATTGGGCTTGGCGACACTTTGGACGGGTTTGTCCCCTATCGGGCTTATTGGCGACACTTCCTACTCTTTCCACGCTATTCTATCTCCACACGCCCCAAAACAAAAAAAGACCCCAAAGAGGCCTTCTATTTGAAATATGGAAATAATGCATCACTCAAACGACCAAACTCCTCGAGGGAGAGTGTTTCCCCTCTTCTAGATGGGTCAATCCCGCATCCGCCTAAGGCTTCAAGGATTTGTTCCTTTTTCTGCTTGCCATCCGGAAGCTGGCTGGTTAAATTATTCAATATTGTCTTTCTCCTTTGGGCAAAACTTGCTTTAGTTACTTGAAAAAAGAAGCCCTCATCTTTCACCGCAACCGCAGGAGAAGTCCGTTTCGTCAATCGAATCACAGCAGAATCCACATTAGGCTGCGGGACAAACACGGTTTTCGGAACAACCATCACAGTTTCCGCTTCCGTATAATACTGAATTGCTATTGAGAGTGAGCCATAATCTTTTGTACCGGGAGCAGCTGAAATACGGTCCGCTACCTCTTTTTGAAGCATGACCACAATACCGCGAATCGGCAGCTTCTCCTCAAGGATTTTCATAATAATCGGGGTCGTTACATAATACGGCAAATTTGCAACCACCATGAGATCATCGATGGTTTGGAACTCTTCCTTAATGACCTCTTTCACATCCGCTTTTAAAACATCCTGATGAATAACCTTTACGTTGGAGTAAGGATCCAGAGTATCCTTTAAAATCGGCAGCAAGCGCTGGTCGATTTCAAAGGCTACCACTTTCTTACTGCTGCGGGCAAGCTGCTCTGTTAAAGCGCCAATCCCCGGTCCAACTTCAATTACACCCGTATCCCCGGTAATATTGGCAAATTCAACGATTTTTTTTAGAATGTTGGTATCAATTAAGAAATTTTGCCCAAGGCTTTTCTTAAATGAAAAACCGTATTTCTCCAGAATATCCCTGGTTCTAATTGGGGTCGCGATATCTTTATTCATTTTGTTCCTCCTGAAGCACGACTAAAAGTGCTTGTGCGAATTCCTTCTTACTGATTTGAAACATCATTAAACGCTTATGTAGCTGTTTACCATTTGTGTAGCCAATTTTCAAAAGCTTCCCCAGCTTGATTCGGCGCTCCTTCGACCCTTCGCCGCCAATTAGACCTGCTGTAACTAAATCCTCTTGGGTTATCTCTTCTGCAATCGTTTCCCGCATTATTTGGGCATCCTTTAAAGCCTCCACAATCGCCTCCGGATGAGCATGTTCTACTCCGACCCCTTTGCCATTCTTAGCAATTGCCACTTCCTTTGGTAAAAAGGCGTGTTTGCACCCCGGGACCTTTTCTGCAATTGTCTTTCTAATTTTTTCACCAGGAAAATCCGGGTCGGTAAAAATAATAACCCCTCTTGTTTCTTGGGCACGTCTTACCTTCTCTATCGTCACCTGATTTACTGCTGATCCGTTTGTTTCAATCGTATCCGCATCTACAGCCCTTTTAATGGCGGTTGTATCATCCTTGCCCTCTACCACAATAATTTCTTTAATTTTCATTTTTTCCTCCAAAAAACATAAAAAAATAAAATATTGAAAAAAACTTGAAACATTTTTGTAATATCCATCGTCTATATAAATGAAAACCATCATACATTAGAGTAAAGAATCAGATAGTGCTACTCAACGCGCTTACGCCTTTCTTAGTATAAAGAAATTATTGAAAAAAGCAAAATGCAGAGGATAGCATCCTCTGCACAAAAAAGCTTAATTCAGGACCTTAATTTTCACCTTCCGAACACCCCAGTGATACGCCTGTGATCTGGATGGAAAGAAAACATCTACTTTGTAACCATTTATGGCCCCCCCTGTGTCAGCCGCTACAGCATAGCCATAGCCTTCCACAAATACCTTTGTTCCAAGCGGAATGATACTCGGATCTACAGCAATCACTTTTACATTTGGATTTGCCCGCAGGTTAATTCCGGTTGCAGTCCTTCCTGAACAGCCATTACAATCTGCTGTGTAAGCCGTTGTACTCACATAGAACTCTTGACCGGTTTCATTTTCACCGCGGGAGACTTGCAAGGCTAACTCCTTTGTTCCGACAGCCACTATCTTATCCTGTTTCTCTTTAAGCTTCTGTTCACGAATTAGTTTTCTTGAAACTTCTTTGCCATTTTCATAGAAAACCTCAAATTCTCTTGAAACAAGTCCTTTCTGGCCTTCCCTGACAGTCTTTTCTTTGCCTTTAGCGAGGCTCTCATCTTTTTTGGTTATTACGGCAAAATGAACTGGTTCTTCCACTACATCGGTGACTTTTTCTACCCGAATAACGTGAATCACATCATTCTTATTGACTGTCGCAGTTAATGACGGTTCAACTCGGTCTAATGATTTTAGTTTAATCCCCTGTTGTGTTAAAAAGTCAGCGACCGTAGTCGAAGTGGACCATACTTGTTTCTTTTTTCCACCATCTACATATGTAAGGTGAGAGGCAGATTTAATATTAATTTTCATCTTGTTCTTAATCAGTTTCTGCGAATTAGGCAGAACTTGATCATGTCCCTTTAACGCAATCTTCTGATTTTTCAGAAGCCCAGCAACCGTATCGGCTGTTGTCCATATCGTTTTCTTCTCGTTGTCTTTCACAATAGTAACCTGCTTTGCTTGTTTCCAGACGATCTTCTGATCATCTTCCACATTACTATTTGTAGACGGAAACAAGTAGTCTTGAGAGCGAATCTTTAAACCTAGCTCGTCGAATACCTCTTTGACGGTATCTGCATGGGTTTTTACGATTCTTTCTTGGCCATTCAGCGTCATTGCCACTGTTTTCTTCGACCCTTCAAACACAAGGAAACTAAGAGCACCAGCAAACCCCACTAAACTAGTTACTGCAATTAGCCATTTCTTCTTGCTCACAGACTTGGAAATCAGGTTTTTCATGTTTTTGAATACGATGAAAAACGCCTCCTTTTCTTGGAGAAAATATTAAGAACCACGCTGTCGGCTGTCAACCCTTGCATTCCTGTGAACGTATTTCTAATTATGCATAATGTTGGATGGAAAGCAAAGGAAAACTTATCGACATGGTAATCCTATTCCTGAAAGGAGACGTGTAGAACTTTTTGTTTTTCGAAAAAATTTGGACAAGTTTCTTGATACTACGACAGCATTTTCTGTCAGTTTATGCCGAATAATTTTTTTGCATTATTAGTGGTTGCATCGGCTACTTCTTCTAGGGTCAAGCCTTTTATTTCAGCAATTTGCTCCGCAACGAGCTTTACATACCCCGGTTCATTTCTTTTTCCGCGGTAAGGATGCGGTGCTAAATAAGGGCAATCGGTTTCAATTAATAGTTTATCTAAAGGAATTTCAGCAGCCACTTCTTTCGGCTTTTTTGCATTTTTAAAAGTAACTGGGCCGCCAAGTGAAATATAAAAGTTCATTTTCACACATTCTTTAGCAACCTCCGGGCTGCCGCTAAAGCAATGCATGATGCCCCCGACTTCTTCCGCACCCTCTTCTTTTAAAATTTCAACAATATCTGCCGTTGCTTCACGATTGTGGATGACGATGGGGAGCTTTACCTTTTTCGCTAGTCTGATTTGTTTACGGAATACCTCTTTCTGGATCCCCTTTGGAGACTTGTCCCAATGATAGTCCAGTCCCATTTCACCTATCGCGACAACCTTTGGATGGGAAGCTAAGTCCTCAATCCATTGTAAATCTTCATCAGTCATATCAATGGCATCAACCGGATGCCAGCCAACACAGGCATAGATAAAATCATATGTATCAGCCAAAACCATTGCTTTTTCAATCGTTGGGCGATCAAAACCAACAACGACCATAGTGGATACTCCGGCTTCCTGAGCCCTTAAAATAACTTCCTGCAAATCCTCGTTGTATTGTTCATCATTTAAATGTGCATGTGTGTCGAATAACATTTTAAAACTCCCTGTCATTAAAAGTTAAAAAAGTACGAAAAATCTCGAAAAATGTTTCACGTGAAACTTTCTTAAAGCAAAAGAGCCTTAAACAGGCTCTTCTTTTATAAAACTTTATTTCACTTTTGATCCATTTGGTAAGGTCTGGTCTACTGTTGCGAGTGATAATTGCCCATCTTTTGACCCTGCTAAAATCATACCTTGGGAAAGCTCACCGCGGAGTTTCACAGGCTTTAAGTTCGTAATGCAAATAACCTTTTGTCCTACTAATTCCTCAGGCTTATAGTATTGAGCGATTCCAGAAACCACTTGGCGCTTTTCATACCCTAGGTCAAGCTGTAGCTTTAGAAGCTTATCCGCCTTTTTTACTGGCTCCGCTTGGATAACCTCAGCAACACGTAAATCAATTTTCATAAAATCATCAATGGCAATCTCAGCAAGTTCTTCCGATTTTTCGTCTTTCTTTTCCTCGACAGCCGGCGCGATCCCACCCTGCATTTTCGCCTTAATAAATTCTACCTCATCGGCAATTTCAAGACGCGGGAAAAGTGGTGCATCCTTTTGAACCTTTGTTCCACTTGGAATTAAGCCAAATTTATCAAGGCTCTCCCATGCCTTAAGCCCGTCATCCGTAATCCCTAATTGATTAAAAATACCATTCGGAGTTCGGGTTAAAAATGGCTGGAGAAGAATCGCAATTCTACGTAATGACTCAGCGAGGTGCATCATTACACTTGAAAGCTCTTCTTTACGATTTTCATCTTTTGCCAACGTCCACGGCTGTGTTTCATCAATATATTTATTCGTCCGGCTTACCAATTGCCAAATTGAAGCTAAGGCTACTGAAAACTCCATTTTCTCCATAGCCTCTTCATATTTAGAAACTGTTTCCCGATTCACTTGAAGTAATGCATCATCAAATTCTCCAACAGATCCGGCATAATCAGGAATCACACCGGCAAAATATTTTTCAATCATCGCAACGGTACGGTTTAACAGATTTCCTAAATCATTTGCTAAGTCAAAATTAATTCTTTCGACAAATCCCTCAGGTGTGAAAACACCGTCAGCACCAAATGGAACTTCCCTTAACAGATAATAACGAAGGGCATCAAGGCCATAGCGGTCAATCAAAGTAACAGGGTCAACCACATTCCCTTTTGACTTAGACATTTTTCCATCCTTCATTAACAGCCAGCCATGGGCAAAAACTTTTTTCGGAAGTGGAACATCCAGCGCCATCAACATAATTGGCCAATAAATCGTATGGAAACGGACAATTTCTTTACCGACAAGGTGTACATCTGCCGGCCAGTAATTTAAATATTTGCTGTCGTTGTCGGTTCCATAACCAAGTGCCGTAATATAATTGGACAAGGCATCAATCCAAACATAAATGACATGCTTTGGATCTCCTGGTACTTTTACTCCCCAATCAAACGTTGTTCTGGATACAGCTAAATCCTCTAAACCCGGTTTGATAAAGTTGTTAACCATTTCATTTTTACGGGACTCTGGCTGAATAAAATCAGGATTTTCTTCATAGTATTGCAGAAGTCTGTCAACATATTTACCCATTCTGAAAAAGTAGGATTCTTCTTTAACCTTTTCCACCGGTCTGCCACAGTCAGGACAGTTTCCATCCACTAACTGACGGTCAGTAAAAAAGGATTCACATGGTGTACAATACCAGCCTTCATATTGATCCAAATAGATATCTCCCTGCTCAAGCAGCCGAGCAAATATTTTTTCGACAATTTGCTTATGCCTCTCCTGTGTTGTCCGTATGAAATCATCATAAGAGATATCGAGTTTTTTCCATAATTCTTGAATTCCTCCAACAATTTCATCCACATAGCTTTGAGGTGTGATTCCTTTTTCTTCCGCTTTACGCTGAATTTTTTGGCCATGTTCATCCGTTCCCGTTAAGTACATGACATCAAAGCCCCGCATCCGCTTATAACGTGCCATCGCATCACCCGCAACGGTTGTATACGCATGCCCAATATGTAAATTTCCGCTTGGATAATAAATTGGTGTCGTAATATAAAACGTTTTTAATTTTTCCTCCATCTTAACCCCTCCTATAATCGGCAAAACTCAAACTCTACTTAACCATTATTGCCCCATTTTTATCCTCTTATATCATCAAAATATACCGAAAAACTTTGAATTGTGCAACAAACCTACAGCTAGAGAAAATTTACTAATTCCATTATCCCAAATGACGGACGTAAAAGTCGAACTTTCTGCGAAAGATATAAGGGATAAAAGTAGATTTATGTAGAATTTTGTCGAATTATAGGAAATGGAATTCTATTGTGTGATTCGCATCACAACAATTATAGAAACCTGAAAAACTGAATAATTGTTCAGTAAAACCTTGTTAAATCAATCTTTAATAGACATGAAAAAATTCCCTTTTTTTTATTAAATAAAATAATTGACGAATATGGGAATGGCTGGTATTATTAAATTGTGAAAATATTGTCGAATATTGACGAAGAAAAAGAAGAAAAAATAGAGAAAAACAAATTGAGAGGAGACTAGAAACATATGAAATCTACAGGTATTGTTCGTAAAGTTGATGAATTAGGACGCGTAGTTATTCCAATCGAATTAAGACGCACATTAGGTATTGCAGAAAAGGATGCTCTTGAAATCTATGTTGATGACGATCGCATTATCCTTAAGAAGTACAAGCCAAACATGACTTGCCAAGTAACAGGGGAAGTTTCTGATGATAACTTAGCACTTGCTGGCGGTAAATTAATTCTTAGCCGTGAAGGTGCAGAACAATTATTAAAAGAAATCCAAAACTCTTTTGAGTTAGTAAAATAATTGACGAAAGCTCCAGACATTATGATCTGGAGCTTTTTGATTAATCAATATGATACATTTGATATACGTCTCGTTTATTTAATCCGCGGTCCTTCGCTGTTTGTTTAATGGCTTCCTTGGATGGAAGATCTTTTAGTGTAATATAGTGATTAACATGTTCCTCAATCGTTAACTCCTCCCACCAGCTGCTTGTTGCTTCATCCACTCGGTCCCCGCCTTCAACAATCAAACAAAATTCTCCGCGAACTTCCTCTTGATTGGACCATTCTACCGCCTCTTGAATACTGCCTCTGATAAATTCTTCATATCTTTTGGTTAATTCCCTGCACAAGGAAATTTTTCTGTCACCCAGGATTTCCAGCATAATGGACAGGGTTTCTTTTAGACGGTGTGGTGATTCATAGAAAATCATTGTTGCTTCTTGATGTTTTAGGCCCTCTAATTCCTTGCGTTTGTCCTTCTTATTCCGATTTAAAAAACCATAAAAATAGAAGGGCTGGGTTACAAGCCCTGAAGCAATCAAGGAAGTGAGTGCCGCATTTGCACCGGGTAAAGGAACAACTGTTAACTTTTCTGCGATTGCAGCTGTAACTAGCTCATAGCCGGGGTCGGAGATGGTTGGCATTCCCGCATCGCTGACGAGGGCAATTTTTAAACCATCCTTCACCTTCAAAATCAACTTCTCCCCGCTCGTCTCCTTATTGTACTCGTGATAACTGACCACAGAGGTTGGAATTTCAAAGTAATTGCATAGCTTTTTTGTATTTCGGGTATCTTCTGCAGCAATCAAGTCCGCTTCTTTTAAAATTCTAATTGCCCGAACGCTCATGTCTTCCAGATTACCGATAGGGGTTGGCACAAGATAAAGAATCCCCTTTTGCTCCTCATTTTCAAAGCTCTTCTGCTGCCACATCATAACCACCCGTTTCCCTAAGTAAAAACTCGATTTTCTTCTTTCTCGTTAACCGTTTAAATTGATATTCTGCTTTTAGGGCATCACTTTTATTGCCATAGGTTTTGAAGAACGTTAATGATAACGGTCCTCTCCCCCGGGTATATTTTGCCCCTTTCCCTTCATTATGAAGCTTTAGCCGCCGGTCAAGATTATTTGTATATCCGCCGTAAAGACTTCCATCCCCGCAAGTCAATACATAAAAGAAATGATTATTTTTCTCCATATAAAATCCCTCTTATTTCGGGAGTATATTCATTCTGTTCATTATAGACAATAATCGGGGGTAAAATCTTCAAGTCTGGGCTTCCATCCTTAATAGCTTCTACTAATAAAGTATTGGCCTCTTTTCCTATCTTCGAATACACAAATTGAATCCGCTTGGGCTCAAGCCGGTATTTGCGCATTAAAGAAATGATATCCATTAATCGGCCTGGACGGTGAACGAATGCCACCTTCCCACCCTGCCTAACTAACTGGCTTGAAACGCTGATGGCATCTTCTAACGTGCAATAGATTTCATGACGGGCAATCGCCAGGTGCTCATTTAAATTGATTTCACCCGCCTTTGGTGTTACAAAATAGGGCGGATTGCAGGTAACCACATCAAAGTTCCCATGGCCCAGAAGTTTCGGCATGTTCTTAATGTCACCGTGAATCATTTTTAGCCGATCCTGAAGCCCATTATATTCAACACTTCTTATTGCCATATCATATAGTCGTTCTTGGATTTCTACCCCAGTAATCGTCCCTTTTGTTCTTGCACTTAAAAACAACGGAATCACACCATTCCCGCTGCATAAGTCAATTAAATTTCCCTTTTGAATGGGGACATAGACAAACCTTGCCAGCAAAACAGCATCTAGCGAAAAAGCAAAGACTGAGGGGCTCTGGATAATTCGTAAGTCCTCCGCCAATAAATAATCAAGCCGTTCATCATCTTTCAATAAAACCATATGTATCACCTTTGTCTATAGTTATGTTAACCTAGCCTGTTAATTTGCGTTCCAGGCGCGAGCGGTTCACGGGCAGGTCCGCTCCAATCAAGTTAGTTAGAAAATTTAACAATGCCCTTTAACACATCCTTATTTATAAAAATAGCCTTCCTTTTGGCAGGAAGGCTGATTCTTATTTTTTATTAAGAAAAGAAAGGCAAAACAAGCAATCCCCTTCCTTTCTTAAGCTCCCAAAATGGAGATTGCAAATATGAAACCCTTCATGGTACAGACGTGCAAGGTTATCATATCCTTCACCAATATCAAAAGGCTTAACACTCGTTTGTGTTTGAGCTGTTCCTTTTTTATTAATGACTTCCTTCTTTTCCTTTTCCGTGGTCACATCTAAACGGCGCCTTAGATGCTCATTCTCCAGCTTTAAATAATGATTTTCTTCTATTATTTCAGCCAGATGCTGCTTTAATTCCCCAAGCTGTTGGTAAAGCTGGCCAATTTGTGTTTCCATATTACTTACTGAATCAAATATCTCTTTTTTATCCACGTATTCCACCTCGTTAATCTGTGGATTGTATCGAAAAGGCACCTTCTTTAATGATTTCATCCAAAGTATACTCGAGAACTCGATCGTGTTCCTTTAGCTCCACCTGAAGGACCCGCTCTAAGATATTCAATCCTACCACTTTGCCTTCTCCGTGGGGAGTAACAATGATTTCACCGATATCCGGCAGCTGCTCCTTGGCTGATTCATATTCATCATTTTCATATTTTAAACAGCACATGAGCCTGCCGCATAACCCAGATATTTTCGTTGGATTTAATGAAAGGTTTTGATCCTTCGCCATTTTAATCGATACGGGATCAAAGTCACCCAGGAAGGTAGAGCAGCAAAGCATTCTTCCACAAGGCCCAATTCCACCAAGCATTTTCGCTTCATCACGGACACCAATTTGTCTGAGTTCAATTCGCGTCCGGAAAATCGCCGCTAAATCCTTTACAAGTTCCCTAAAGTCAACTCTTCCATCGGCGGTAAAATAAAAAATGATTTTATTGCGGTCAAATGTATATTCAACATCCACTAGTTTCATATCCAGCTGATGTTCATTGACTTTTTCATTACATGTTTCATATGCTTCCCGTGCTGCTTGTTTATTTTCCTCAACAATCATTCGATCCTTTTGATCAGCAATTCTTACTACTTTCTTAAGCGGAAGAACGACATCGTGCTCCTCTACTGTTTTTTTAGCAATAACCGCTTTGCCATATTCGACACCTCGAACCGTTTCAACGATCACAAAGTCATCCTTCTGAATTTGCAGCTCTCCAGGATCAAAATAATAAATTTTTCCCGCTTTTTTAAAGCGTACTCCTACAACATCATACAAACGAAGATCCCTCCTGCAATTTTAACACAAGCTGTTCCATCATTAGCTGAGGATTCATATTTGCCGCAAGCTTCTTCTTTGCCTCAAGAATAGCTGACATTTGATCGGTCAAGCGCCGCCTAGATGCTTGCAGGGCAAATTGTTTTAACCGTTCACTTTCTTCGATAAAAACAATCTGCTCCTGCTTGTCTAGCTGAATATATAGTAAATCTTTAAAAATAAGAAGTAATAAATCTAAACCACGATTAATCTGTTCTTTCTCTTTAAAGTGAAGAAACCAATCCCCTTGAAGCATGATCATCGCCTCCAACGGATTTTTCTTCAACACTTCATATAATTTTACCACGATTTTTTGGGCTTGTGCAAACCAATCATCCCCATTTAATGACAATGCCTCTTCCAGACTATTCGTCAATTGGGCAAGAAGAGGTGCCTTCATAGGATCAACACCATTTTCCATCAATTGTTTCACCATTGCCTGTGGAGACAATGGTCGAAATGTTAATACCTGGCACCTGGAAAGAATGGTGGGTAAGATTTTCTGCGGCTGCTCCGTTAACAAGAAGGCTGTCGTTTGTGAACTTGGCTCCTCAAGAAACTTTAACAAGCTATTGGAGGCACTAACACTCATTTTATCAGCATGGACCAGTATGTAGACCTTTTTTAGGGATTCGACTCCCTTTTTGGAGAATTCCACTTGCAGGTTTCTTATTTGCTCCACTTTTATCGACTGGCCATCCGGTTCAACGATATGTACATCCGGATGGTTTCCATGATTAATCCGTTTACAATTTTTACAGGTTTCGCATGGTCTGTACCCATCTATAAGGGATTCGCAGAAAAGAGCCTTGGTATATAAAAGTGCAATCTCCTTTTTGCCTGTCCCCCTAATCCCTTCGAGTAAATACGCATGGGCAACTCGGTGTTTCTGTATACTGTTTTTAATCATTTTTAATACAGTTGGCTGTACCTCTTCCAGCTGATCCCATGTTTTAACCAAAATTATCACTCACTTCTATTAAAAATGCATAAATTGTTCAATTGGAAGAACGAAGACTGTTGCTCCCCCTACTTCTACTTCAACGGGATAGGGAACATAGGAGTCTGCATTTCCGCCCATTGGCGAAACTGGAGCCACTAACTGATCACGCGCCCTGCAATTGTCCTTAATAATTTGAAGAGCTCGATCCACACGAATATCCTCAGTACCGATCATAAACGTGGTATTGCCAGATTTCAAAAATCCACCTGTACTCGCAAGTTTGGTCGCGCGAAAATTATTCTCTACCAAAGCCTTAGATAACCGATTACTATCTTGGTCCTGAACAACTGCAATGATTAGTTTCATTTGTTTCACCCTTTCAATTATCGATACCGACTTTCGTTTCTATAATTATAACAGGTATTAAGTGTCTTTACATACTAGAAAAGGGGTGGTTTTCTTTTTGAAAGATAGAAAAAAAGCCTTAAGATCAAGGCTTTGTCTCTTCTAATTTATCCTTTATTATCTGAATTGTTTTTTGAAATACCTCTTCTAGCGTTCCTGAAGCATCTATTTTAACAATCCTATCTGCAAAGCGCTCCAAAATAAGATGATACCCTTCCCTCACTTTTTGGTGGAATGCAAGGTCTTCTAAATCCAAGCGATTAATTTCTCGTCCTTTATTTTTATTGATCCGCTTTAAGCCTACCTCTGGCTCGATATCAAAGTAAATCGTTAAATCAGGCATCATTTTCTCGATGGCAAACTGGTTAATATTCAGAACCTCATCCATTCCCAACCCTCGTGCATATCCTTGATACGCTAGAGAGCTATCAACAAACCGGTCACAAAAGACAACTTTTCCTTCCTCTAATGCAGGCTTAACCTTTTCAATTAGATGCTGTCTTCGTGCTGCTGCATACAGCAAAGCTTCCGTTCGCGGATCCATAGCCGTATTTTCTTTATTTAAGATTACACTTCTAATTT
Source organism: Neobacillus niacini (assembly GCF_031456445.1). Lineage (GTDB taxonomy): Bacteria > Bacillota > Bacilli > Bacillales > Cytobacillaceae > Neobacillus > Neobacillus niacini_I. The sequence continues at coordinate 48,759 of NZ_JAVDUQ010000039.1, forward strand.
GTTCTGCTATATCAATACCACCTGGCTCCCTTGTCAAGATGGCATTCTCATATTGTTTCGCAACCATACTAATAATGGTCGTCTTCCCCGCACCATCCGGCCCTTCAAATGTAATAAACATTCCATTTTCCATTAATAAACCTCCAAAACCTATCTTAAGATGCCACATAAACACTAATTAGACCATTTTCTAAAAAACTACCACCCTGAAATCGGGCACCGCTTTCCATTAACCTTTTAAGATTCCTTATTTGCCCCTCAGTAATACGTTCCCCTTTTAGTAGCAGTGGAATACCGGGAGGATAGGGGATGATAGTTTCCGCAGAAACTTGGCCAATTGCCTCTGTGAGTGGTACAATTCTTCCCTCCAAATCCTCCATGTCGCTGTAAGGGATGGCTAGTCCAGATATTTTTTGTTCAATCTTCAGGGTTTCTACTATTATCTCATTGTCTGTAATGCCCTTTAACACTTTTTGAATTCTCCCTGCCGTTTCTTCTAAAGGATAGATTTGATTTTCCTTTAGCAAAGGGAGAATTAGCAGCACATTGTATGGATCTGCAAGTTCCGTAAAAATCCCCTGCTCTTCAAATTTGCTTTGAAGGTCAAATCCACTGAGATGGCTGGTAGACTGGATCGTTATTTTTAATGGGTCACCTAAATGATTCGGATAGGTTAATACTTTTATACCTGAAATCTGTTTGAGTGAATCCTTAAATCTATTTATTTCCTTTAACAGGTGGAGTACATCTTTTTGTTGATAGGCAGATAGATAATGCCTAGCTATATCCAATGAAGCCATAATCGGATAGGATGGACTGCTTGATTGAAAAAGCTGCAAGTAATCCTTGACCCTATCTATTTGAATTCGATTGCTATTAATATGTAAATAAGATCCCATTGTCATAGCAGGGAGTGTTTTATGTGCGGATTGAACTACAATATCAGCCCCCAATTGTACAGCAGAAGGTGGAAAAGGACTGCCTATAATAAAATGAGGTCCATGCGCCTCATCCACTAATACAGGAATATTATGTATATGTGCATAGTCTATAATATTCTTTAAATCGTATGCCATCCCGTAATAATTAGGATAGGTTAAGATCAATGCACTGGCATTGGGATATAAATCAATTGCATCTTTAATTGTTTCTAAATGAACACCAGTAGCAACTTTCCACTCATCATCTATTTCCGGTTCTATAAAAATCGGCTTTACCTTCGCTAAACGTAACCCATTTACTACCGATTTATGACAATTCCTTTGGACAAGCACAAAATCATTTTCGCGGCAGGTCGCCATGATCATGGCCAAATTCCCAACTGTCGATCCATTTATAAGAAAAAAACTGCTCCTAGTTTGATATAAATCCTGCAGAAGCAGCTCAGCTTCCAAAATGGCACCCTCGGGTGAATGTAAATCATCTAATCCAGATAGTTCTGTCACATCAAGCTTGAGGATTTGCTCGAAGTAATCTTTTGCAATCATTCCATATTTGTGCCCCGGTACATGGAAGGAAATCGGGTTTTTATTGATGTGATCTACTAATGCTTGATAAAGAGGCATTTTCTGTTGATTTTTCATTTACGTTACTTCCTTCAAAGAGTCTTATTTATTTTAACAATTTGTTTGCAAAAAAATAAAGTCCTAAAAGGACTTGGTTAGGAAAATATCTCCGGGGTAGTGATTTTTTTTAGTTGTTTTAAAAAGTATTTATATTTTGGGTCACTGGTTTCTGTATTAATTAAGTCTTTTTCACAATCCATGCAGATAAATGACGTGTATAGATGTATGCCTTTCGGTTTTAATTGATCACAAATAACGCACGTTTCCTCATGATATTTTTGTGCAAAAATTGAACTCAATTCGTCCACCTCCATACACCTATTCTTCCCTTAATTAATAATTGTATACAATTTTTCGAATAGTCTTTTCAGGCGCTCTTGCTTCTTATTTTATGCCCTCTTTTGGATTTGGGTGTATGTCTATAGGCGATTTCTTTTTAAATACTTCGTACTTTTTTTAAGTTTTTTAACCAGGAAGTGGTTTACCTTACGTTTTTGAGATTTTACCTTCCACCATCCTCATTAACTATATTTCTAAACAAAAAAACAACCCTCATATCAGGTTGTCCTTTATCTTGCCTGGCAACGTCCTACTCTCACAGGGGGACAGCCCCCAACTACCATCGGCGCTGAGAAGCTTAACTTCCGTGTTCGGTATGGGAACGGGTGT
>NZ_JAVDUQ010000040.1:0-50474 GCF_031456445.1 Neobacillus niacini
GCCAAATTTAATGGCCTTAGCCCGATAGAATATCGAGCTAAGGCCATTGCCTAATTTTATTTTTTTATACTGTCTACTTGACAGGGTGCAGTTCATCTAAGGCTTCGCTTTTTGTTTTACAATTTTTTATCGTCAACTGAATTCAACCATTTTTTAATTTCGCCAATTACAGATTCGACACAGCCATCTTGAAATGGTGAAATTAAATTGGCGGCTTCAACAAGCTTTGTAAAGGACATGCTCCCGCCAAGCTTACAAAGCTTCACATAATCTCTCCATGCCTCTTCTTGATTCTCTCTGGAGCGTTTCCAGAATTGGAAGGCACAAATTTGGGCAAGAGTATAATCAATATAATAAAAAGGTGAATTATAAATATGTCCCTGACGCTGCCAAAAGCCGCCATTTTCTAAATACTCGTTGCTATCATAATCCTTATGCGGCAGGTATTTTTTCTCAATCTCACGCCACTTGAGCTTCCGTTCTTTTGGAGAGGCTTCCGGATTTTCATATATCCAATGCTGGAATTCATCAACAGATACACCATATGGCAAGAACAATAGGGCCTCACTTAAATGGGCAAATTTATATTTTTCGGTATCTTCTTTAAAGAACAGGTCCATCCATGGCCATGTGAAAAATTCCATACTCATCGAATGAATTTCAGCTGCTTCATAGGTTGACCAGTAGTATTCAGGTATTTCAAAATGGCGGCTGGAATAAACCTGGAAGGCATGACCGGCTTCATGTGTCAAAACATCAATATCACCGGAAGTCCCATTAAAATTTGAAAAAATAAACGGCGCTTTATAATTTTCAATATAGGTACAATACCCGCCGCCGGCTTTACCCTTTTTCGCAACAAGGTCCATCAAATTATTTTCCCGCATGAATTCGAAAAAGGCGCCAGTTTCCCCTGAAAGATCCTCATACATCTTTTGACCATTGTCAATAATCCAATCCGGATTCCCTTTTGGAATGGCGTTTCCTGTCTTAAAGACAAATCCTTCATCATAATATTTTAAATGATCAAGGCCAATTCTCTCAGCCTGCCTTGTTTTTAATTTTGTCGCAATCGGAACGATGAAATCTTTGACTTGAGCACGGAAATTTGCGACCATTTCAGCATTGTAATCCGTTCTCATCATACGGTAGTAGCCAAGCTCAACGAAATTTTTAAACCTAAGTTTTTGGGCAATTTCTGTTCTCACTTTCACAAGATCGTCATAAATTCGATCCAGTTCAGCCTCATGCTCAGCCAAGAAATTAAATTTTGCAATGGTAGCCCGCTTTCTCATCTCTCGATCGGTTACCTGTGTAAACGGCTCTAATTGGGCAAGCGTTCTCTCCTCACCTTCAAAGTCAATTTTCGCTGAGGCAAGAAGTTTTGTATATTCGGTGGAAAGACGATTTTCTTTTTGAAGTAAGGGAACAATTTCGGGTTTAAAGGTTTTCAACTGTCCTTCGGCTAGTGCAAAAAGCTGGATTCCCCATTTTTTCTCTAATTCGTTGCGGAACTTGGAGTCGACAAGTGCCTGGTAATATTGATTCACCAATCCCTCAATTTCAGGCTGGATTTCATCCATGTAATCTTGCTCTGTTTTATAAAATTCATCATTCGTATCGACCGAATGACGAATATAACAAAGGTTGAACATCGTTCCTAGATCATTTCTTAGTTTATTTATTTCATTCATCGCCGCTAATTGCGCTTCAATTGCCGAGGCATTTTTAAAACGGTCAATCGCAAATTGAAAATTTTTCTTCACTTCATCTAAGTTTGGACGTTGATATGTATAGTTTTCAAAGCTCATTTTTGCAACCCCTTTATCTTTATTCTAACCTTCTTGTTGTTTTCGACACTACTCATTCATATTCCTCTTAAAAAAAAATACGACCATTTGGCCGTATTAAAATTTTCCTGCCGGTAATCCGAGTTTTTTTAATAATTCAATGGCTTCCGCCTTTTCATCTGCTGTTAGACTTGACATTAAGGTATGAATATTTTCAGCGTGTTCAGGGAAAATCTCTTCAATAAAACTTTTTCCTTTATCGGTAATTTGAGCATAGGTAACCCTTCTGTCATTTGGGCAGGCAATTCGTTTTAACAATCCTTTTTGTTCCAGTTTATCTACTACATAGGTAATACTGCCGCTGGCAAGGAGGATTTTTCCGCCAATTTGCTGCATCGGCTGATCGCCTTTATGATATAAAAGCTCCAGGACTGCAAATTCAGTCGGATTAAGTCCACTCGCCTGAATGCCTTTATTTACATGTTCATTAATCGCTTTATATGCTCTTGAAAGGACTATGAACAGCTTTAAAGATTGAGAAATAGCTTCATTTTCCATTTAAAACTCATCCTTTTTATTTATTTAAAAACGGTAAAACCAAATTTACTATTATCTCGATTTCAAAGTTATTATAAAAAACTTTTCAAAATGTGTCAATTTAATCCGAAGGAGGAATTTTGCTGATAAGTGACGTAACGCAAATAATATTCCTATTTTTTTTAAAGCAGGAATATTTTCTCAAAAAGTGGAACAAATGATATAATGGTTTAGGTCAACATATCGATTTTTGAGGTACTCACATGAAAATTCTCAAGGGCAACTTTTATTTATATCTTATTATAGTAGTTCTTCCTGTTATCTTTATAGGTTCCTATTATTATTCTAACATTCTAAAAGAACATAACCTAGAAGGAAAAGAGCATGCACGATGGGTCGCAACCATTTATCAAAAAAGCTGGGATCAGTTTATTGGTGAGACGACCACTAGTTTAGACATTCTTTCTCTTTCGGTTAAAGGGAATTTAGGAACCCCTGAAAAAGTAGAACCCTTACTTAAGGAAATTAACGATAAAGATCTTAGGTATGGAGGCTTGTATCTACTTGATAAAAATGGAAAAGTGCTGACAGGTTCGGAATTACGAAAATACACAGTGGATTTTTCGCGGCAAAAATATATCCAAGATGTAATGAAGACAAAGGATACGATTATTTCAAATCATCAAGAAATAACCCCAAATAAGCAGCGGATATTGGGATTAGCCACACCAGTTCTGGATAAAAACCATCAGGTAATGGCCATACTCGTCGCTCATTTACGGATTGATTATATGCAAAACCTTATGAAAGTCCTTACCCCAAAAGCAAAACTGATTGTGGTGAACGGTGATAACAAACCAATCGTAAAACTGAATATCAAGGATTCGAATATAAAAGATGAAAATAATTGGATTACCTGGCCAATGGACCGATTACCTTGGAATATCAATGTAAAAATTGCAAATCGAAATCTAAAAGATATTATAGTAGAATTTAGTGAAAAACTTTTTATCATCCTTGTCATCACGCATGTACTATTTTTACTAATTGAATACATTCTTTTAAGAAAGCACACGGTTAAAGAGCGGAAACAAAACGAGGTACAAAAACTGGAACTGGTCGGGACCTTAGCCGCAAGTACTGCTCACGAAATCCGTAATCCCTTAACGGGTGTGAAAGGACTTATGCAACTCTTAGGAGAAAAATATACAGCACCGGAAGACCAATATTATTTTAAAGTTATTGACTCAGAATTAAACCGGATCAATGAAATTGTTAGCGAGTTTTTAATTCTTGGGAAACCGACTGCCCAGTTAACTGATAAAGTTAATATTGCTGAAACACTGTTAGAGCTTAAACCGTTGATTATTTCGGAAGGGAATTTATGCAATGTGGATTGTACTTGGCAAATTCCTTCGAATCCAGTTATGGTTCAGTGTGTTAAAGATCAAATCAAACAGGTTGTGTTAAATATTGCAAAAAATGCGTTTGAATCTATGGAAAGTTCGGGAAAATTAGAAATTATTCTTCAAAGTAATCCACAGGTTTGCCAACTTGAAATTATTGATAATGGGAAAGGAATGACTAAGGAAGAGTTGGATAAAATCTTCCGGCCCTTTTATACATCAAAGGAAACTGGAACTGGACTTGGCTTGGTTGTCTGTAAAAGGATTATCCAATCTTTTGGCGGAAAAATAAAAATTCAGAGTGCTGCCGGAGAAGGCACAAAAGTAGCAATTACCTTACCGGTTGTAAAAAATACTTGATAAAGCACAATTCATGGCTTCTTGAATATGTTTGTCCTTCATCCACCTGATGAAGGGCATTTTTTCTGTTTATATGATTAGAAATTATACCTATGGAAATTACCACTATATGTATATTTTTTCACAAGAGAGTGTAAAAAAGAGGGTGAAACAATAGGATTAACTTGATGAGGTTTAGCTGATTTTCTCTTTTATAGTGGATGGAGAAAGCTTATCGTTTTGACAGCAATCAATAAATGTTTTAGCTAAATTAATTGCATTATCCATGGACTGCATTAGATCAGAACAATAAAAAGGGTGATTCCAATCAAAAGCGCCTTCATAATTAGATGGATAAATGCTTACTTTCCAATGATAATATCCTTTTGGCTGCTGAATGGTTTCACCTTGGATGCCAACTAACCAATGCGTGGTTGGCGAATCGATTTGTTGAATTCCAGACTCTTTTAAGGCCATCATGTCATTTAATCCAATTGGTATTAATGCCTTTTGATAAAAATCACGATAATTTTGGGTTTGCAAAATGATTAACCTCCCATTTCTTTGACTACCTTTATTATATGATAGTTTTTACGTTTAATTGCGTAAAAGTATTAAAATTTTTCGAAAATTGAATACATTTTCATAAAATTGTCAAAATAAAAACATGCTTTTTAAAAAAATCAACTAGTTTGTTGCTTTTAGAGAAGTGGTTGATTTCCACTCCAGGATGCTCGCTTTCCGCCCGCGGAAAGCGAAGTGCCTGGAGCGGAAATCAACAGGCAAATTTAACAGAGCCTTTTTGTAAAAAGAAAAATCCCCCCTATACAAAGTAGGAGGAATTAAATATAAATGGTTTAAGAAAACCCTTGAACCTTCTGACTCGGCGAATGCCGAGAGTCTATTTTTTCTACAGGAGGATCATGTGACCTATATCACAACATTTCATCCCTATTCTTTCTATACTAAAAATAATTGAAATTAAAGAGGTGACTTTAATGAGTGGCTGTATGAGTGGTTTTGGCGGAATGCCTCAAGCTGAATTAAGCAAAGGATTAAAACAGCTAAAGGGGGAGCATCCTCCATTATTAGAACAATTAGATGGATTGTTTAATTTAACAAAGAAAATTGAAGAAGACGAAGATATTGAACAGAGTTTTCCACTATTAATTACAAAAGTAAAGGAATTCAAAGCCGAGCTTGGCCCCCATTCTGAACGAGAAGAAGGAGTCCTTTTTCCGATGATGGGAGCATATATCGGAACAACCTCCGGTCCGATTGCCGTAATGGAATACGAACATGATCAGGCAAAATCAAAAATAGCTGCTTTCCTTGAAAAAGCAGAAAATGACCAGCTTTCAACTGAAGAAAAGAAAAATTTAGCCGACCTAATCAAAAATGCATATTTAATCTTAACCGAACATTTTTCAAAAGAAGAAAATGTGCTGTTCCCTATGGCTGAAAGAATGCTAACAGATGAAGAAAAGGAAGAGTTATTTACTAAGATTCAGGAGATTAAATAAAAGATGGGCACAGCCCATCCTTGTTTCGAAATAATTAATAAAAAAAGGTACTGACCATTTATTAATGATCAATACCTTTTTTTATTACGCTAACCTAAACACAATTCCATGTCCGCCTTTTGGATATTCCCATTTAATATTTTCGTGTGGGCAGCCAATTCGGCAGCTGCCGCATTCGTGGCAGCCTTCATATCCTACCTGCATTCTTGTTCCTTCCCACTTGTAAACTTCGGCTGGGCAAAATACTGTACAAAGCTTATCCGGGCAATTGGTCATGCAAACATCATGATCAAGCACGGTTAAGTGTGATTTCGTGTCGCACTTAAATCTTAGAAGATATTGTTTTTCCTCAAGAGTTGTCGTTGACATTATTTCACCGCCTTCCAAACACGATAAATATCAGTAAGCACTCTGAAAGTTCCTCTTCCGTCTGTAAAACTTTTCATAATTTGTTTTTGTTTATCACGTTTAGGTGTACCATCAACAGTAAAGAATTTACCCATTGCTTTGGTTAGCATTGGAGCGTATTCTTTAAAATATTGTGGATATGACTCAAATGTATGAGGTGCATCTTTGTATTTATCTAAGTCCTTCATGATAAAACTATTGTTAAGAGCTTCTCGGTAATGGTTTAAGCTGGATTCGCTAAAGTCCCCGCGTTTCTTTGCCTGAATAATGGTTTCTGCAGCCAGTTTTCCAGAGTGCATGGCCAGATTTGAACCTTCACCGTGCATCGCATTAACAAGCGATGCTGCGTCGCCAACAACAACGACACCATTTCCAACTACCTTTTGTACTGAACGGTATCCCCCTTCAGGGATTAGGTGGGCAAGATACTCTGCAGATTCCCCGCCTTCAATCAAAGGTTTAATCGTTGGATGATTTTTTAATTGATCCAATAAATCATATGGCTTTAATTTATCTTTGATCATTGCGGCAAGTGTAGTACCGACCCCAATATTTATGCTATCTTGATTCGTATAAAGGAATGCAGCGCCAAAATTTCCTTTTGTCGATTCACCAAAAATTTCAATCGCTACACCTTGGTTTTCTGCAATGTTAAACCGTTCGTTAATTTTTTCTTTTGGCATATTAATAACTTCCATGGCACATAAAGCAACATGTTCCGGCGGATGTTCTTTCCGGAAGCCTAGTTGTTTAGCTAAAAGGGAGTTTACTCCATCGGCTAATACGACTACGTCTGCATATAGGTCCCCGTCGGGACGGTCTGTACGAACTCCAACAACCTTACCGTTTTCTACAATACATTCTGTGACCACTGTTTCATTAACTAGCAATGCTCCTGCTTCCACTGCTTTATTCGCAAACCATTGGTCGAATTTGGCTCTTTGAACGGTAAAACTATTGTAAGGTTCTACACCCCATTCCATACCTTTATACCCTATTTGAATAGCTGATTCCTCACCTAACACCCAATACCTGTGGTCAACAACTGGACGTTCAAGAGGGGCTTCCTTCCAAAATTCAGGAACCAGATCCCTTAATTGTTTGCTGAATAAGACGCCGCCCATAACATTCTTGCTGCCAGGATATTCTCCTCTTTCAAGAATCAATACATTCAAACCGTTTCTTGCGCAAACCAGTGCACAAGCTGAGCCTGCTGGACCTGCTCCAACGATGATTACATCAAATTTCTCAGACATAGCTCATTGCACCGTCCTTCTGAACCTGTTTAAAATGCTCAATTAATTTTGGCAATATTTCCATAGCATCTCCGACTATTCCATAGGTTGCTACGTCGAAAATAGGTGCTTTCGGATCCTTATTAATGGCGATAATGGTATCCGAGTTTTTCATCCCAACCACGTGCTGGATGGCACCTGACACTGCTACTGCAAAGAAAATTTTCGGTGTAACCGTTTCACCCGTCTGACCAATTTGAAGGTAATGTGGAAGCCAGCCAGCTTCAACAACATCCCTCGTTCCACCGACACTCGCACCAATTGTTTCGGCAAATTCATGAATCAGCTGGAAGCTTTTCTCATCCCCCATCCCTTTACCACCGCATACAATGACGTGAGCATCCGCTAAATTCGCCTTTTTTGTGACATCATTCACAATTTGTAGTACTTTCGTACGCATATCTTCTTCTTTAAGGGTGATTTGTTCTTCAATAACCTTCCCTATTCTGCCTGCAACTGGTTCCAATGCCTTCATGACTTTTGGACGAACTGTTGCCATTTGCGGCCGATGTTTCTTACAAAGAATTGTAGCCATTATATTACCGCCGAAAGCAGGACGGCTTGCTTCCAATAGCCGGTTATCCAAATCGATATCAAGCATAGTCGTATCTGCGGTTAAACCGGTATTTAAATCGGTCGCTACTGCACTAGCTAAATCTTTTCCATTAGGTGTCGCCCCATAAAGAATGATTTCAGGCTTATACTTTTCGGCAAGCATGTCTACACCCTTCATATAAGACTCTGTACGGTAATCCTTTAATACAGGATGATCAATGATATATATTTCATCTGCACCATATTCAATAACTTTGGTTGCCAGTGATTTAATGCCTTGTCCAAGTAAAAATCCTCCCAGCGGAACTTGCAGCTTATCAGCTAATTTCCTGCCGGCACCTAACAACTCTAGAGAAACTCCTTCGATTTTCCCATCATTTTGTTCGATAAAGACCCAAACTCCACGATATTCCTCAAGACTCATTTAAATCCCTCCCTGCGAAAAAAATAATGGTTTATTTCGATGACTGGATGGCGAACAGATCTTTTTTCTCCATTAAGACTCCCATGAGCTGTTTCACTTGCTCATCTGCTGAGCCTTCGAGCTGTTTCACTCCACCTTCAGGTCTTGGAGGGGTAAACATTTTTCCTACAACCGTTGGGGAACCCTTTAGACCGAGTTGTGTGCGCTCTACATTTTCCAGATCATTTACTGTCCAAATAATGGATTCATATCTTGCTGCTTTCAACATGTTTGGCATTGGTGCATATTCGATTTCATTAATTTCCTTTTCAACCGTGAGCAGGCATGGCATATCTGCCTGAATTAATTCATATCCGCTGGATAGCTTTCTTCTTAATAAAACAGTCTTTTCTTTTAAATTCACTTCCGATACTTCGATTACATTTGTAATTGGAGGGATATCCATCCTTCTTGCAATCCCGGGACCAACCTGCCCGGTATCTCCATCAATTGCGTGTTTACCGCAAATAACCATATCAACTGGGAGATCCTTGCTGATTCGTTCCAATGCTTTCGACAATGCATAACTAGTTGCAAGTGTATCCGCACCTGCAAACGCACGGTCAGATATTAGATAGCCCCTATCTGCCCCAATTTCAATACTTTTTTTAATGACCTCTGTCGCTTGAGGTGGTCCCATGGATAACACAGAAATGGTACCGCCGGTTTTCTCTTTAATCTTTACAGCTACCTGTACAGCATGAGCATCGTAAGGATTTAGGATGGCTGGTGCGCTGCGGCGGTCGAGTGTGTTGGTTTTGGGATTAATTTTAATAATTTTTGTATCAGGTACTTGTTTGACACAGACGACAATATGCATGTAGGACTTTCCCTCCTCCATAATATCTGATAATTGAAAGCGATTGCCTTCAGATAAAAAATGCTTTTGATTACGAAATTGAATCGCAACTTAAGCATAGTACTAAACTTAGAAAGTTCTCTTTTTTTTCCTTACTTGTTAATTTTAGTATAATTTCAAAAGCGAGTGTATGAACCTTTCTTGAACTTTTGAATAGATTTCAATACATGTGAGCTTTTCTTGATGTTAGTTAATACGGAACTTGAGAATGAAAGGGAATGGAAAAAATCTAGAAGATTATGTAGAAAGAACGTGATGTAAAGTTTTTGAATCTCTTTAATATAACTATATGAAATATTCTGATATAAACAATGATAAAAATCACATTACTGTCTTAAATTAAAGATTTTCAATTTTAACTTTGAGAAACGAAAAAAATGGAGTTCTCAGGGCTGGTTTAATGATTGGAAGTATTCTTTCTGCGTAGCCAATAAAGTTGAAACGAGGAATTTAATTAATTGGCTTTCAAAATGCGCCGGAAGGCCTTTTTGTTGCGTTATTACTAATCAATCAAAAGATGGGTAATTTTAAGGCCTTCATCCTTGCGACGTTAACGGGGGGTAATTGAAAAAGTAAGCTTGGTAATTGGATTTTACCTGACTGTGAATTATAGAAATTTTTTAATAATCGTAATGGCATCCACACTCCTATCCATTCTTTTTAAAAACCCGCAATCACCTTTGGCCATACTAGTAATATTGTTTGTTTAAAGGAAGTCTTTACTTCCTCTTGTTTATTAGAAGTTTGGCTTGCAGCTTTCTGATACTCATAGATTAATTCATCAAGTTCTTGGCTATATTTGATTGTCTCTTCACATGTAAATCCTTTTTTATTTGCGCAATCCATCATGTGTTCTCTTTTTACTTTAATTTCTGCTAACATATCTGAACAACTACTACCGTGCTCGTACAATTTCATCCTTCTCCTTACTAATCACTGTAATCCAAAATAGGCTACTTGATGAATTATACAAGAATTTGTCACAAAGTAAACCATATCGCAAAACTAGACAAAACATTATAATTATTCCATTTATTCGACACAGTTTTTTAGTTTTGAAGATTAATAATATAAATTTAGTAAGAAGGACCGGCAGAATCTGCCGGTCCTTCTTACTTATTTAAATTATTGATTTACTTCTTCTTTTTCATAAATTGGCACCCAGCCTTCGGTTGTCACAAATATACGGACAGCAACGACTTTCCGATCGTCTTCAAGGGTAAAGTAGTGTCTTGTATTCTCCGGAACGGAAATTAAATCTCCTGGATTTAAATGAACTTCAAAAAACTCGCCATCTTTTCCTTGGATTACGAATATGCCATGTCCACTTACGATAAAACGAACCTCGTCATCTGTATGATGGTGCTCTTGTTTAAAGTTATTTAAAAGAACATCAAGGTTTGGGGTGGTATCTGATAAAGAGATTACATCCTGTGCTTGATAACCTCTTCTTGCTGATATATCAGCAATTTCATTGGCAAAAACCGTCAGGATTTCATTTTTTTCTTCATCACCCAGGTTATATTTTGCAACTAAAACCTGCGGTAATTTTGATATATCCCATTGCTCATAAATAACCTCTTGACTCGAAAGGAAGCTTGCGACCTCTTCTTGGTTATGAATTTTTTCTTCCTTATTTTGGAATGTAATATATGCCATTATCAATCTCTCCCTTTAATAAACTAATAATTTTGAGTCCAGCACCTAATCCCTTGAGGTTGCTTCCGCTTTTCTATACAACTTTAAATAACTGATATGGTTTATGCTCTAAAAGTCGTAACTGGTAACGAAACAGAAACTCGGATGCTTCAAGGATTTTCTTCGCTTCAAAAGCTGTTTTTCCCCAAACCGTAATCCCATGATTTCGAATTAAAACAGCACCGGAATCCCCAGAAATGTGCTCAGAAAATTCACGGGCAAGTGTAGGAATATGAGCATAATTATGAATAATCGGTATTTTTAAAACAGCATCTTCTTCCCACATATCAAATGCCTTAATGAGCTCCTGCCCTTTAAATGTCACTTCACCCTGAACACCATACACTTCCGAAATGACATTATTATCAATGGTATGAACATGAAGGCTACATCCGGCACCCGTTTTTCGGTAAATTTCTACATGAAGCAGGGTTTCTGCTGACGGCTTCAAATGAGTTTCCTCAACTGCACGTCCAAATTCATCGACCAGAAGAAAATCCTCATCCGTACGTTTCCGTTTATCCTTGCCGCTGGCCGTAACCAAAAATTGCAGTGGATGATCGCTAACTTTTATCGCAAGGTTTCCACTTGTGCCCATAAACCAATCTCTTTGGGCCAGTTCATCCTTAACATCAGCCAATTCTGACCATCGTTCCTTCAGCATTTCAGTTCACCCACCCCAATTCTTTTTTTTATCTCCTCTATACAATCATAAAATGTTTTAAATCCTCGGTGATTAATTCCCCACTCAACACATTTTTCTTGAAGCAAATCCCTTGCCAGCACAAAATCAGCCTGCTTTGCTGCTTCTAAATCAGTAACAGAGTCCCCAATAACAATTTTGAAACGATCTTCCGCTATGTTCAATTGTCGAATAATGCTCGGCTTACAACAGCCGCAGCGATTATTGCACAGTTCATCACATTCATGCGGCCATAAAATTTTGATTGTTTCACCCGAAAAATCAGATCCATTGCAATAAACTCCATCAAAAGGACCGAACTCATCCAGAATCGGATGAAGAAAAAAGTCGATTCCACCACTGATTATATAGAATGGGATTTTTTCACTGCGGGCAAATTCAACAAATTCTTTGAAACCCGGTCGAATTTTTGCCTTTTCAAGCGCAAAAGCGGTAATTTCATCTTTCCAATCACTAGGCAATAATGAAAATAATTTTCCTACCCCATCACTGATTGATATTTGCTGGGATAAAATTTGATCCTTGATTGCTTCCCATCCCAGGGGGGCAAATCTTTTCATGATGGCAATAATGTTATCACTCTCAGTAACCGTTCCGTCAAAATCACAAAAAATTATCGGTTTGGTCATAAAACCGTTACCTCCGCATTTCCCCATAATTCAAGAGCCTTTTTAAGCTCCGGAAACAATGTAGCACCTTCTGCCAGGGAATCACCTTTTAATTTGGTATCAATTGCCTGCCTAAAAGCTATCCCGCCACCTTTGGCTCCATCTGGATGTCCATGAACACCACCGCCAGCATTGATCACTGAATTTACTCCAAAATCACGAAATAACAGTGGAACTAAACCTGGATGGATTCCGGCAGAAGGAACAGGAAAAGCAGGTTTAAACATATCTTCTTTGGTTAGCTCATCAGCGATGGATAAGGCAAAAGATTTGTCTAATGCCACCGTTCCGTACGGTGATGGGAATAATGACAAGTCTGCACCCGCATATCGTAAAAGCTTTCCAAGTAGTAAGGAATGGGATAGTCCATAATGTGGTGAGGATGTTAACGCCCCACTTACGGCAGGATGTGCCATCAATGGTAATCCAATACCATCATCCTCCCTCAATTCCTGCAGGACATCAAGACCATAAGAAAACACATTAAATAATAAAAGGTCGGCTCCAAGCTCTGCAGCCCTTCTAGCTTTATCCTTAAGCTGGGATGTTCTGCCCGTTAAATTTACCGCATACAAGGTTCTATGCCCTGTCTTTTCATACACCGCTTGTAAGACCTTTTTCCCTTCTGTTATTCTTTTTTCAAATGGTGTTAATTCATTTTCAAAAAGAATCTCATCATCCTTTACCAGGTCTACTCCGCCAAGTGCTTGCTGTTTCAATTGTTCTGCTAAAAATACCAGGTCTTTTCCCAATACCCCTTTAAAGATGCTCATCAATAGCGGGCGATCTTGGACACCTACTTTTTCGCGAATGCCTTCAATTCCAAATCTTGGCCCTGGAAACAGTTTTTTTAATTCTTGACCAAATTCTAAATCAAGAAGTTTAATCTTTCCGTCTAATGAAAGTTTTCCAAAAACAGTCGTTAAAATTGCCGGCAAATCATTGGAGAAATTAACGGTTGGGTAGGCAATCCGAATAATTGACGGCTCATCTTTATCTGAAAGGAAGTCTTCAATGGACACCACCCTGCCCTTATGTTTGCGCAATTGATTTTTTTCAAGTTCAGGCAAATTCGTCCAAGATCCCACCGTTAATCCTAGTGCGATTTCCTCCGCTTTTTTTTCCGGATTTTTTCCCCCATGTAGGAGGTATGTAGCAATGATTTCAGTCATAGATGTTCGTACTTCCTTTCGCTGTATAAATAAAAAACCTCTTCAAAAAAGAAGAGGTTAGCATTCAAAACTACCATCTTCTCATCTTTCAGCTATTTGCTGCAAGATTTAGCACCGTGCTTACACTTTGTGTAAGTCGGTTGCCGGGCTTCATAGGGCTGGTCCCTCCGCCTGCTCTTGATAAGAAAACATTCGTTATATTCACTTATATTCGTTGCTTAACTTTATAATGGATTATCCCAAGAAAAAAAAAGTCTGTCAACTATTTTTTGAAAATTTCCAAAGAACTTATTCTTCTGACAGCTTCTTTCAGTCTTTCCTCGTCTGCTAATAAACCAACACGAACATACCCTTCACCAAAGCTGCCAAAGCCAATCCCGGGAGCAACCATAATATGGGCTTGTTCGAGAAGAAGATTGGCAAATTCTTCTGAGGTAAATCCATTTGGAACTTTTAACCATGCAAAAAAGGATCCTTTCGGCGCCGTTACATCCCAGCCAATTGATCGAAGTCCGTCAATTAAAATATTCCTTCTTCGTTCATAAAGCCGGTTTTGCTCCCTTACACAATCCTGTGGTCCTGTTAATGCTTCCGCGGCCGCTTCCTGTACGGCACCAAACAGACTGACATATAAGTGATCCTGCAAAAGTTCAATTGCAGAAACGACACTTTCATTTCCGACCGCAAAGCCAACACGCCAGCCCGCCATATTATAAGTTTTGGATAGAGTGTAAATTTCAATCCCAATCTCTTTTGCCCCATTCGTCTGTAAAAAGCTTAAAGGTTTTTGACCGTCAAAGCCAACTGCCCCATATGCAAAATCATGGACAACACAAAGATTATGCTCCTTAGCAAGCTTAACAGTATCGGCAAAAAACTCCTCTGTTGCTGCCGCTCCAGTAGGATTATTGGGATAGTTAAGAAACATTAGTTTTGCATTCGTTAAAATTTCTTGTGATAATTCATCATAATCAGGTAAAAAATGATTCTTTTCCCTGAGCGGCATTGTAACCATTACAGCCTGAGCGAGGGCTACACCAGACCAATAATCAGGATAACCCGGGTCAGGGACAAGGATCGTATCGCCGGGATTTAGCAGGCATAAAGGCAATTCTACTAAACCGGCTTTTCCGCCAAATAAAATCGCGATTTCTTTGTCGGGATCAACAGAAACACCATATTCCCTTTGATAGAACTCTGCTGCCGCCTTCTTCAAATATCGATAACCTTGAAATGGCGAATATTTATGATTTAATGGTTTCTCTGCGGCTTCTTTTAGTTTTTCCACAATATGTTTTGGGGTAGGCTGATCAGGGTTGCCCTGACCTAAATTAATCACATCATGACCCGCTTTAATGTACTGAACCACTTTTTTAACTAATGACGCGAAAAATTGTTTCGGTAGATTTTCTAAAAGATTTGATGGTGGAAATGTGTTCAAGGGTTCTCACCTACTTAAAAAGTAAATTTATATTGAAATTCTAGTCACATATGATATAACTTTTATAACGGCTTGTAAAGTAAAAATTCAGATTTTTGAAGAAAGAGAACCTGAATATTACAAATAAATTTTAAAATTATTGACACTATTAATATATTACTGTTATTATTTCAACAGATTGAATAAATCGAAAATTTGATTTTCTCTTATCACGAGCTGGCTGAGGGATTTGGCCCTTTGAAGCCCAGCAACCGACCGTAATTCCATTGTAAAATGGGGCGCATCTGCGCCGGGTTTCCCCCATAAGGCACGGTGCTAATTCCTACAGAAAGAAAACTTTCTGAGAGATAAGAGGTGCGAAGAACAAATGTCCTTTAGCCTCTTTCAGATGAGAAAGAGGCTTTTTTCGTATTGTAAAGAAAAAGCCTCTCTAAGAACTAGGAGGAAGAAATCATGAGCATTTTAAATCTAGAAGCATACCAGCCTTTAACAGAAACTACTGCAACCCAGCTTGCTTTAGAGCTAAAAATATTTGATGAAGAGTCCCAATTATCCTGCAAGGAAATTGGCGATGGAAATCTAAATCTAGTTTTTCATCTTGCAGAACAAAAAAGCGGTAAAAGTATTATTATTAAGCAAGCACTCCCTTACGCAAAAGTGGTCGGAGAAAGCTGGCCGCTGACGATAAAAAGAGCAAAAATCGAAGCGGATGCTTTAAAAATATTTGGCCGAATAGCGCCAGCCTACGTCCCCGAAGTTTATTATACAAACGATATTTTAGCCGTAACCGTAATGGAAGACCTTTCCCATCTTTCCATTGCAAGAACAGGTTTTATTAATGGGGAAACTTACCCTTTCATTTCAAAGCATCTTGGTGAATATCTTGCGAAAACTTTATTCTATACCTCGGATTATGCGTTAGGGCCTGCTGCAAAAAAGGAAAATGTGCAAAAATTTATTAACCCGGAACTTTGTAATATAACAGAGGACCTGATTTTTACTGATCCATATTTTGATGCCGAGACGAATGAATTCGAAGAGGGCTTGCGAGCTGATGTAGAATCCATTTGGAAAGATGATGAATTAATCTTTCATGTTTCTGTATTGAAAAAATGCTTTTTAACAGAAGCTGAGGTTCTTCTTCATGGTGATTTACATACGGGAAGCATGTTTGCAAATCACTCTGAAACAAAAGTAATTGATCCAGAATTTGCGTATTATGGTCCAGCCGGATTTGATATTGGCCAGGTTTTTGCAAATCTACTCTTCCAAGTAATAGTTAACGACGAAAATCGCCATTTATTTATTCACCATGTTGAGACAGTTTGGAATGTTTTTAATGAGGAATTCAGCCGCCTTTGGGAAGCGGAAAATAAAGAAAAATTAGTCAAAACACATTTATTTTTGAATCATGTCGTCTCAAAATATTTTGAAGATGCCCTAGGGTTTACCGGTTGTGAATTGATCAGAAGAACGATCGGACTTGCCCATGTAGCTGATTTAGACCGAATTGAAGATGAAAACATCAGATTAACTGCAAAAAGAAAATCATTAGAATTGGGGAAAATACTCATTAAACAGCGGAAAGAGATAAAAGGGCTATCTGAATTTATCACTGCTGTGAAAGAAATGATTGAATAGAAAAAGCAATCTGCCCGGATTGCTTTTTCTGTTTGACTTCAGCCCATATTTAAAACACTTCCTAATCTGGGAAGTGTTTTGTTTTAGCACGATTAAGAATTTACTAAGAATGGAAGGGTAATGGTGAAGGTGGTTCCCTTCCCTATTTCACTTTCAATGTGGATGGCTCCCTGATGCTCTTCAATAATCCGGTAACTCACCATTAACCCAAGGCCAGTACCCCGTTCCTTCGTTGTATAAAAAGGTTCACCTAGTTTTTTTATTTTTTCTTTCGGAATTCCCATCCCTTCATCCCGAATAGAAATCCGAATTTGGTTATTTTTTGTTTGGTTGATTTTAATTAAAACAATACCGCCTTCCGGCATTACTTCAATAGCATTTTTGATGATATTGATAAAAACCTTTTTTAATTGATTCGGTTCACAAAAAATAAGCGGAAGGTTGTTCTCATAGTTCGTCATAAACTGTACATTATGCAGAACTGCTTGCGCATTCAAAAGGTCAACCGTTTCCTTCATAATTCGTTTGATATCCTTTTCTTGATATCGTATTGCCTGCGGCTTTGCTAAAATCAAAAACTCATTAATGATAGAATCAATGCGCTGCAATTCTGAAGTAATAACTTGATAATACAATTCATGTTCTGATCTAATACTGCCCTCAAGCAATTGAATAAATCCTTTTAAAGCCGTCATTGGATTACGAATTTCATGCGCAATCCCGGCAGCAAGCTCACCTATTACGTTTAACGTATCCGATTTACGAAGCTGTTCTTGTATTTCCATCTTTTCAGTAATCTCTTTAATAACCGTAAAATTTAATCCTTCTACAATCTCCCATTTCGATGAATAGTCAAAATATCTTTTTTGACCTTCTTCCGTTTCAATGATAATCGTTGAAGAATGCTTTCCTTTGCCCATTACATGTTCAATATGTTTGATGATTTCTTTGTTTTTCTCGGTTTCACCGAGTAATCCAAAAAGATGTTTGCCAATAAGAAGGTCTTTAGAAAGGCCAAACATTTCTTCGGCACTGCTATTAAGATCGACAATCTGAAACTGGTTATTCCATAATAGGAGCCCATCCATCGAGTCCTCAAAAATTCTTCTAAACTTCCGTTCACTTTTTTTAATTTTCCTTAATTCTTCAAGAAATGGATGTTTCGGGGTAATTGTATTCCCAACGTGGTTATTTCTATTTTCTTCTTTATGTATATTACCCTCTTCATTTAAAGGTAAAGCGTCTTTTTGCTGAACTTGCTTTTCCACGTATCGCACCCCACGACTTCCAAAAATGTTGCTCCACTCATCATATAATAAATTTATATATTCTACATTATAGAACAAAACTCCTCTCCTGTACCCCAAATCTCTATAAAAAAAGGCAAAACGCTTAGCGTTTTGCCTTTCTTCGCTTATAACATAGGGTTTTCATGCTTTGCTTTTACTCGCAGCCATCTTTTTTCTACTTCAGCTTCAAATTCTTCTAAAATTGGTTTGTTTTCTTCTTTTAATAGGTGCTTTGTTTTACCCATATATTTAAGCCAATCAGCAAGTGGAATCCGTTTGTTTTTCTCTTCAGGATTATAGGTAATATTGGTAACACCCTGTTCAACCTCATAAAGCGGGAAGAAACAGGAATTTACAGCCGCTTCTACAATGGCAGTACCGTACCGATCGTCTGATTTCCAGTTTAATGGACAGGTAATTAAAATTTTTCCATAAACAGTACCAACATTTTGGGCATACCACTGTGCTTTTGCTCCCTTTTTAATCAAATCTTGCGGGAATGCTTCAGAGCCTGTAAACACATATGGAATATTTGTGGCAGCCATGATTTGAGCGGTATCCTTATGATGGAAGCCTTTCCCGCGCTGTGCTTTTCCTACTCCGGAGGTACTAGTCATATGACCTAATGGGGTAGAATAAGACATTTGCGACCCAGTATTCATGTAGCCTTCATTATCATATTCAAGCATGATCAGTTTATGGCCGCGAAGGGCGGTTCCAATTGCAGAGCCCATCCCGATATCCATACCGCCATCGCCGGTAATCATGACAAATGTAACGTCATCGGATACTTGAATTTCCCCACGACGTTTCAATTCCATAAAGGCTTCGACCGTCCCCGAAAGTGTAGCCGGACCGTTCTGGAATAGATTGTGCATCATGGTTTGTTTATGCGAACTATGCGGGTACGCAGTAGTCGTAACATAAGCACAGCCAGTTTGGAAAAGGGTGACGATATCGCCTTCAATTCCTTTGAAGAATAGTTCAAGACCCGCGAAAATTCCACAGCCTGGGCAGGCGCCATGACCGGATGCAATTCGTTTCGGTTTACCGGTTAAGGCTCGGAGCGGCGGGATTTTAACCTTTAACTTATTTGTCTCTTCATCCATTTTTACTTCTATTAATCCCGATTTATAGACATCCCCATGCTGAGGTGTAATAACCGGCTTAAGGATCTTTTCAGGGTTACCCGGAACATGGCCATAGTAACCAAATGGCTCCTCAGCATAGCCTTTTTCCATTGCATCAATCGTTAAGTTGAAGAACTCCTGTGCATCACTGGCATAGAAATCTTTCCCGCCAAGTCCGAACACACGGCTTAATACAATGGTTTGGTTTGCTTTATCGTCTTGAAGAGCAGACTTAACTTCATGTGTTAAGTTTGGTCCATTTGCACCATATGAATCGGCACGTTCGCCAACTAATAAGGCTTTCACATTTTTAAGTGCTTCGCGTATTTCTTTTGCTGGGAATGGGCGAATGATATTTGGACTGATTACACCGGCTTTGATTCCTTTTGCCCGCAATTGGTCAACAACATCCTTTGCCGATTCTGCAGCAGAGTTTAATAGGAATAAGGCAACCTCAGCATCTTCCATTTTATATAAATCAAGAACAGGATATTCTCTTCCGGATAATTTTGCATATTCCGCTGCAACTTCTTTAAAGACTTCACCCGCATTGTACAATGCTTCTGATTGCTGGAAATGATTATTCATCAAATCCTGCCCATTCATGTGGGCTCCAATGGTAACCGGTTTCTGAGGATCCCTGATAAAATTATAATCAGTAGGACACTCCCCAACAAATTGTTGAACGATGCGGCGGTCCTTAAAGTATTCTACTCTGCGCTTTTGATGAGAAGTGAAAAAGCCATCATAGGCAACAATAACCGGCAGGCGGACTTTAGAATGTTCCGCAATTTTAAGAGCGATAATATTCATATCATAAACAGCCTGCGGGGTTTTCGCTGTTAAAATGACCCAGCCAATATTCAACCCATAATATAAATCTGAATGATCGCCTCTGATATCAAGCGGCCCGCTGACGGCACGAGTCACAAGGTTCATCACCATTGGGAAGCGTGTTCCGGCTTGAACCGGAAGCTGCTCGATCATATAAAGGAATCCATTTGCACTTGTCGCATTGAATACCCTGGCACCTGTTGCCGCGGCACCGTAACAAATTCCCGCTGACCCGTGCTCACCATCTGCCGGGATTAATTTGACATCATGCTCCCCGCGTGTTTTCATTTGGTCTAAAAATTGCGCTACTTCTGTTGATGGTGTGATTGGGAAATAGCCCATAATATGATAGTTGATTTGTGCAGCAGCCATCGCCGCCATTTCATTTCCGGATTCAAACGTTGATACTTGTTCCGCGCTTTTATTTATTAATACTTCATCTTCTAAAATTGCCATTAGTAACTACCCCCTGCTACATAAGGAAAGTTTTGCTTAACGCGGTTGGCATCTGCATAACCAATCATTTCACGAAGGTCACCCAGCGCTTCTGTAGGACATACTTCAACACATTTTAGGCAGCCTTTGCAATATTGATAGTCAATTCCTTTCAGGAACATTTGCTTTCTGCCCCGTTTATCTTCTCCCTCTTCCCATACAAAACAATAATCTGGACAAACATTGTCACAGGCTGCACAGTCAATACATTTATCCCGGTTAAATTCCGGAAGAAATCCTTGTCTGGAGCCGCTTAAGTCTTTTAAAATACTATTTCCTTGAGTAATGACAGCGCCGCCTATTTCTTGGGTCATATATCCCAGAAGCGGTTGTGGACGGGAAAATGCTTTACCTTCTGCCCCATCCGGCACTTGATAGGTTTTGAATTGCACATCTTCATAACCGCGATTAAACGTACGAATATTCGGTTCTACAAGATGTGGATATTTTTTTTCAAACGTTCTTCGGATTACCTCCCGCATCGAATTTGGGTCTAAGAAATCACATATTCGATAAAGAGCTCCAAGCATCGCAGTATTGACCTTTGTTTTTTCCTCCACGGCAATGGTTAAGGCATCAACGATGGCAAGCGTACCATATTCAAGTTTTAAATCTTTTTTTACCTCATCAAAATCTCTTGCTGTGTTTACTAATACGATTCCATCAGCGTTTAAGCCGCTGACAACATTAATGGTTTTGTATAATGCTTCATGGAAAACTCCTACTACGTGCGGCTGTTCGATTGGACTATGGTCCCTAATTTGAACTTCCGGCTCACAAAAGCGGATAAAGCTTTTCACTGGAGAGCCCTTTTTCTCTGATCCATAGGATGAAAAGTTAGAGCCATTTAAGCCAAGACCTAATACTCCAGCCTCAGCAAGCATTTTCCCCGCTAAGTTTGCACCTAATCCCCCAATGGATTCCAAACGGATTTCAAAAAATCCCAAATCATTTTTCTTCGGCAATACCGACATACTAGAATCCCCTCCTACTATAAGAAATACAGCTAAGTGTCCTTTTTTAAAAAAAGTAGATTAACTTCCCCAAAAGTATTGTAAGGCAAGCGCGTATAAAAAATCTGTGATAAATGTTATACCTATAGGATTTTTTTATAACACTTTAGAATTTCCATAATAAACCCTTAATAGAAAAAGTTTTAAAGCGTTTTCATAATTATATAACAGATTCGTTTCTGTAGTATAACAGTGTGTATCCTAACTGATTCCAACCCCTTTCACCGGTTTAACATCTATTCTTTTAGCCAAGAATGGGATATAATAAAATGTTATTTATGATAAAGAAAACTCGCCGATTGGCGAGCCCCTTAGGGCGAAGACAGAGGCGTAGTTGCACTTATGCGCAGGAAGAAAGTATAAACTTAGAAAAGTTTATACTTTCTTCCCAGCTAAAAAGGAGAAATCGAATGAAAGTCATTTGTACTACTTTAAATGCCAAGTATATTCATACGAACCTGGCTATTCGTTATTTAAAGGCTTATGCACATCCTGAATTTAATATAAAAATTAAGGAATATACGATAAAAGACCCGGTCATGAATATTGTCACCGACCTTTATCAGCAAAAGCCGGACGTAATTGGATTTAGCTGTTATATTTGGAATATAGAAGAAACAATTAAAGTCGTGAATATGCTTAAAAAAATCGACCCTTCCATCCTCATTGTTTTTGGGGGTCCTGAAGTGTCTTATGATACATCGGAATGGATGGAAAAAATTCCTCAGGTCGATTTTATTGTGATGGGCGAGGGGGAACAAACCTTTAAGCAGCTTCTTTCGGAAATTGAAACGAACAAAAACTATTCGATTGTCCCCGGCATTGCTTACCGGCATGAGGGGCAAGCCGTGATGACACCCCAAATGAATAAGCTTGATTTAAAAGAACTCCCCTCACCCTATCGTTTTCCGGAAGATATCCCGCACCTTGGCAAACGTGTCACCTATATTGAGACAAGCCGTGGTTGTCCATTTAGCTGCCAATTTTGCTTATCCTCTATCGAAGTCGGGGTCCGCTATTTTGAAAGAGAAAAAATTAAAGAGGATATTCGTTATTTAATGGCTAACGGTGCCAAAACGATTAAATTTGTAGACCGTACCTTTAATATCAGCAGAAGTTACGCAATGGAAATGTTCCGCTTTTTGATTGATGAGCATCTTCCTGGGACTGTTTTCCAGTTTGAAATTACCGCAGATATTATGCGACCTGAAGTCATTGATTTTCTCAACCAAGAGGCACCGGAAGGATTATTCCGCTTTGAAATTGGTGTTCAATCCACCAATGATTTTACAAACGAATTGGTAATGCGAAAGCAAAACTTTTCAAAGTTAACTCGAACGGTAACGATGGTGAAAGATGGCGGTAAAATTGACCAGCATCTTGATTTAATTGCCGGTTTGCCGGAAGAAGACTACCATTCCTTCCAAGAAACGTTTAATGATGTTTTTGAATTACGGCCGGAGGAATTGCAGCTAGGATTTTTAAAAATGCTCAGAGGAACCGGAGTTCGGCAACGTGCTGCTGACCATGGATATATTTATATGGACCATTCGCCATATGAAATATTGGGGAATAACGTGCTTTCTTTTGATGACATCGTCAAAATAAAACAGGTGGAAGATGTTTTGGAAAAATATTGGAACGACCATCGTATGGACCTGACGGTAGAATATTTAGTTACAAACGTCTTTTCTTCACCGTTTGATTTCTTCCAACAATTCGGAACCTTCTGGGACGAGCAAGGATGGGGAAGAATCGGTCACCAATTGGAGGACTTATTCCGGAGATTGTATTCCTTCTTAGATCATAACTCGATTAAGGATCTGGATATCGTTATTGGACTGATGAAGTACGACTATTTGATCAACCATAAATATAAACCAAGAAAACCTTGGTGGGAACATAACTTCAATAAAGAGGAACGCGTGAAAATTTATAAGCAAATCGCCGAAGACCCATCTTTATTAGGTCAGTCTTTTATTAATTTGAGGCTTGAGGAAAAAGATTTATTTAAGCATACCATGCTTGAAAAACTTTCTTTTGACCTTAAGGAGTATCTTGCTTCAGGAAGGTTAGTTTTCCATCCATCCTGTTTAGTTGCCTATTTTAACCCGACAAACGAAGAAACGGTGATTTTCTCCTTCAAGGAAAAATAGCCAGAATGCTTCAACCCGGCCTCAGATTGTAGAGAAAGGTTATATTTCTCAGCAATTTTCCATTCTATCTAAAACTTAAATACCGATTTTTATTAAAAGACTTTCCATGCTAAGGGGCCTGTTGATTTCCGCTCCAGGTGCTTCGCTTTCCGCGGGCGTTCCGGGGAGCCTCCTCGTCGCTTCGCTCCTGCGGGGTCTCCCCTGCCCCGTACTCCCGCAGGAGTCTACGCACCTTCCGCTCCAATCAACAGGAAGCGAATCAACAAAATTATTGCAACACACCCTTTCCAATCTGGCTAAGTGTGTTGCAATTTTTTCTTTCCTAAATTTAAAAACATTTTTCTCGATTCAAATAAGCGATTAACCTTACCTTTTTCCTTGTACGGCTATTTCCAGATTTCGTTCTATCTTCTTCAATAGCTTTATTTATCCACTTAAAATATTCCAAATTCTCTACTTCCTCTCTTCCTTTGCATACTTCTGCTTATTAACGTTCCCTTTAAATGGGTTGAAAATCAAAATAAAACACGTCTCCCAACCATTTTGTGATTCATTGCTTGGAGAACAACCTCATTAAAAATATCTTGAAATAAATCAGTATCTTTATAACTGTATGTGACGATTCCAACTAATCGCAGAATAATGTGGAACCAAATCCTAACACTTTAGGCCAAAAACCAACGGTAGGCAATGTTCATTTTAATTTCTCTTTCTAGTTTCCTTTCAGAACGACTGCTAAAAAGATACCCTAGGGCATCATTTTAAAAAGAAAGCTTTTTTGTAAACTTTGTTGCTTTCTTACTAATATTACTCACATAAATACTATTGTACAAAGCTTATGATTTCCAAGGCGATCGAGTCCGAATGGAGTCCTAATTCAGACAGGCTTGTTGATCTCAAAGATGATTGAGTCCAAATGAAGCCCTAATTCAGAAAGGGTTGTTGATTTCGAAGCCGATCGAGTCCGAATGGAGCCCTAATTCAGACAAGGTTGTTGATTTCAAAGACGGTCGAGTCCGAATGGAGCCCTAATTCAGAAAGGGTTGTTGATTTCAAAGACGGTCGAGTCCGAATGGAGCCCTGATTCAGACAGGGTTGTTGATTTCAAAGACGGTCGAGTCCGAATGGAGCCCTAATTCAGAAAGGGTTGTTGATTTCAAAGACGGTCGAGTCCGAATGGAGCCCTGATTCAGACAGGGTTGTTGATTTCAAAGGCGATCGTCCGAATCAACAGGCCCTTTAATCTATTCTAAATACAACAATCTTTGTGAAAACAGCCAAAAAGAATAAGGGGATCAGATGGACGGCCATTATCCTTCCTAAAAGGAGACTAACTTTTTCTAGGAGAAAGGAAAAATCTATATATTTGTCAATCAGGCGAAGAAGGTGGTTGTCCGAAACTAATTCATCAATAGAAACAAATTCACTTCGGCTAGACTCCTTTGGCTACCACTTATTTTTAAATATTTATTGAGAGATGTAATCTTTATTGAATACACCTGTTGATTGGAGCGGAAGGCACGAAGACTCCTGCGGGAGTACGGGGCAGGGGAGACCCCGCAGAAGCGAAGCGACGAGGAGGCTCCCCGGAACGCCCGCGGAAAGCGAAGTGCCTGGAGCGGAAATCAACGGACCTGTTGAACAGCCTATATATTAACCAAATTACATTATAGAATTGTTAAAGAAAGTAAATGACTAAAGGCTATCGAAATTTTCCGACAGCCTGAGCCGGCTTAAAGCCGGCTTTTTATTGTTTTTTACCCTCAATTTTCTTCTTATTTTTATTTGGTATTTGAAGTGTTTCAAAAAGCTTCGTTCCGTTCACATCGCCAAATTCAATACTAAATTCTTCGTTCGGTATTTGTCCCTTGCTGCCGGGTTTCATTACCCTCTACCCTTACTTCCCAATTTTGAATTTCGGTTGGCACCCTTTAAGTGATCATCTTCCCCATGAGAAAATTCCGCTGAGAATTCACTTTCCTGAACATTTTTATGAGGGGTTTTGGAATATTTTTCAACTGCATTAAATTCTGCTTTTCTTTTTGCCATCGTATAATCCTCCCAAAAAAAATAATCTTACATAAGTAGTTTTTATCAAACAATGAGAATCATTCATTTCCTTTTTTTTCTTAATATAAATTTTCTTTGCTGTAGGAAAATATAAGAAAAAGGAGTGAATGATTCATGAAGAAGGAAAATCGTGAAAAATCTATAAAACCATTAGATATAGATGAAACCTTACCACATCAAATTAGTGCTCCTAGTTTTGAGGGCACCGGTATAAAAATGGAGGCACCATTCGTTAACAAGCATGGGGTAGTGATTGGTGACAGTATGTACGCATCTCGGAACTCTCCTTTAGAAAATTGGACAGATGAAACGAATCCGGAAATTATGTCAGGGGATGAGTGGGTTCACCCAACAAATGATATTGGCTGGAATACAAGTGAAAATAAAGAACTGCTCGAGAAGAAACGGAAACCAAACGCCGCCCCTTTTATGCATCCCTCAAAGGACGTTGGTAAAGGGACAGATTAATATTGTTTCACCCTCAATTGCTCTAAAAGAAACCCATATCCGATAAACATTACCACTCATGAAAATAAAGGGATTAAAAATACTATCCTTACAGAGATTTTTCTCTGTAACGATATGAAGGAGTTGATAAATATGGCTAACAGCAGTAACAAATTATTAGTTCCAGGCATTGAACAATACTTGGATCAGGTTAAATATGAAATAGCCCAAGAGTTTGGTGTTCACCTGGGTTCGGACACCGTTTCACGTGCAAATGGTTCTGTTGGAGGAGAAATTACAAAGCGACTTGTGAAACAGGCTCAAGCACAATTATCTGGAAATTCCTCACAAGAATAATTTCATAATTTGGCTAAAAAAAGTCCGGCGGGAAAGCCGGACTTTTACTTATCTTATGTAACGATCCCAATTTGGGTTGTTTTTACTCCAGCTTTGATTTGAGTTTCCCTTGTGGCTGGATTTATTCTTATTATTAGATTGATGCTTATGACTGGAATTGCTCTTGTTACTGTATTGGTGCTTTTGACTGGAATTGCTCTTGTTACTGTATTGGTGCTTTTGACTGGAATTGCTCTTGTTACTGTATTGGCGCTTATAGCTGGAATTGTTTTTGTGACCAGGTTTTGCGTCTTTAGAGCTATGGTCCTTTTTTTCGTATTTTTTCGATTTCTTTTCAGGGCTATTTTTCATCTTACCATGTGAAAGGTTCGATGGACCGTGATTACTTTGTTTTTCTTTATTAGCAGAGAAATTATTAGGTACATTTTTTTCACCATCAAGTTTCTTCTGCTGACCCGGTGGTAATGCAGGCTGTGCCATAGGAGCCGGAACTGCTTTTTGACCTTTAGACTTTCCATTACTCCCGTTCGTTTCGATATTTTCAGCATTTTGAATGGATTGAATTTTATTCTCTTTATACTTCCCAGTAGTAATTCCTAATTGATGAGCTTCTTTTCTTTCTTTTTCCGAACCGCTTAGGACGGTGGCCTCTAGATGCTGTTTATTTACTGTGTCCTTAATTTCCTCAATATTTTCTTTCAGCTTGTCTTCAACCGGTTTTTCAACCTGTTCTGTCCGAACGGTAGAAATAATGACATGTTCCTTTTCCTTTAAATAGCCTTCTTCTTTCATTTCGCTAAGAAGATTTTGGGTGAGGTCTGAAACATCTTTTTTCTCCCAGTTAGAGATATTCGCTATGATTTTCTTTCCCTCTTTATTAAAGCCTGTTAATTCGACCACTTGCATCTTTTTATTTACACCAAGTTCAATACTTGGATTTACATCAATCGACATATAGGCATACGCTTTATTATCTTGATACGCAGGAATAAAGGACCCAAGAATTAAAAGTAGAACCGTTAGCGCTGCCCATACAGGTTTCATTTTTAACAGGTTTTTTACCGTCCATCTGGATCGGGAACCATGTAACTCATTATTTTCCATGGGAAAAAAGTGAATTTCTTCGCCGATTTCATAGGGTTGATTCCTTTTTCTTGCACGTAAAAATTCACCCTCCGGGGTTAAGAGTAATAGAAACGCATCATCAATTTCCATTACAATTCCTTTTTTCATGTTTCAAGCACCCCCTTTATATACTCCTTTAGAAAAACATAATCACCTGATAAAATAAGAGCAATTGCAATAATATACTTACGATTTCGTTCAATTGTTTTTCGGCTTGTCTCTACCATGTTTTCTAATTGTTTAATAGGAAGACGTTTTTTTTCAAGTAATATTTCTTTAAGCTCCGGGTGATCAACAATCATTTTAGCGGTAAGAATTGCATTTTTTCGTGCATCTGCATGCTTTGGAGAATTTTCCACTAAATCACTGAAGTTTAAATCAAAGGTTTTCAGCAGTTGTTGAAATTGAATAATTTCATCCTTTCTGAGCTGCTCATCCGTTTTTTTATGATAATCTTCTAGTGAAAGTTCGTTTACGATTACCGTACTTGGAGACTCTTCCTCAAGGGATGCGCTTTGGAAATCAAGACTAATATGTTGATTTTTTGATTGTTTACGAATATAGTCAATGACTCTTCTTTTAATTAAAACCTCAGCAAAACTTAGGAGTGAACTTCCCCGCTCAGATGAATATTTTTCAATCGCTTCATTAAAGGCTAACAGCCCAATGCTGAATTCATCATCCGTTTCATAAATATATCTTTTGCATACAGAAGAAACTGTTTTTGCAATAAATGGTTTGTACGATTCAATCAGTTCATTAAGAAGAATACGGTCACCTTGCTGAATTAATTTTACCGATTCCTCCAGTGTTTTTTTCTTGTTTTTGGTCATGAACAACAAACTGAGCATTAGACTCACCTCTCTATTCACCCAATTATACCATATGGATGGTGTCATAGATTTTAGGGGGTCATTACCAGCTCAGAAAAACAGTCCGTAATCAACTATTATTTCCTCGTTTATTATCCAAAATGAAACCGTTATCTAGTTTCCTCTCCTTAAGATTTTTTTGCGATCGCTTTTTCATTACAAAAGTACGTTTTATGTAACAGGATTTGTGGGGGTGTGTATAATAAAATTTCCAAAAACATTACAAAAAAACGACGGGAGCTTCCCGTCGCTTTTTTATTCGTGCTGATCCATTGGATTGTATAATTTAACTTTTGGATTTTTCTCTTGGAACCATCTTAGGGCGAAGTCATTTTCAAATAAGAATACAAAATGGTCATAGCGATCCTTTACAAGCAGGCTTCGAGAGCTTGAAAGATTTTCGTCTACTTCATCTCCTTCGACCCATCTGGCAATCTTGGACCCCATGCGTTCCATTAGAACTTCTGCATTATATTCATTCTTCATTCGATGCTCAAAAACTTCAAATTGCAGCTGCCCCACAGCTCCCAACAAATATTCTTCCATTCTAATTGTTTTGTAAAGCTGAATGGCTCCTTCTTGTACAAGCTGTTGAATTCCTTTATAAAAGGACTTTTGCTTCATGACGTTTTTAGCAGATACCTTCACATAGAGCTCCGGTGTAAATTGCGGCAGTCTTTCATATTGAAAATCATCTTTTCCTGTCGTCAATGTATCACCGATTTGGTAAGTTCCAGTGTCATATAATCCGATAATATCACCGCTTACAGCCTCGTCCACCGTATTTCTTTCTTCAGCCATAAACGAGGTCGATTGTGAAAGCTTTAATGGTTTCCCAAGACGAGGGATATTAACCGTCATCCCGCGTTCAAATTTACCTGAACAAATTCGGACAAAGGCAATCCGGTCACGATGCGCAGGATTCATATTCGCTTGAATTTTAAAAACAAAACCTGAAAAATTCTCTCCAAGCGGATCAATTTCCCCAATGGATGAATTTCTTGGTTTTGGAGGCGGAGCAAATTGGAGGTAGGACTCCAAGAATGTTTGCACTCCAAAGTTCGTTAAAGCACTGCCAAAGAAAACGGGCGTTAACGTACCAGCAGCAACTTTTTCAGCAGAAAATTCATTTCCCGCTTCATTAAGAAGAAAGATTTCCTCTACTGTTTGATCATAAAGGCCGGAGCTCTTAATCGAGTGCTCCCCTTCAATTTCCCCTTCATCATTTAAAGGGATAAATCGATCTTCATCACTCACACGAAATTGCTCAACTCGATTGTGGTAACGATCGTAAATTCCAAGAAATTCTTTTCCCATGCCAATAGGCCAATTCATAGGATAGGACTCAATGCCAAGGACTTCTTCTAATTCTGCCAGAAGCTCAAGCGGCGGTTTCCCTTGACGGTCAAGTTTATTCATAAACGTAAAAATTGGAATTCCCCGCATCCGACAAACTTTAAATAATTTAAGTGTTTGTTCCTCAATCCCTTTTGCGGAGTCGATAATCATCACGGCACTATCAACAGCCATTAAGGTGCGATACGTATCTTCACTAAAATCTTGGTGCCCAGGAGTATCTAATATATTGACACGAAATCCATCATAATCAAATTGCATCACACTGGATGTAACCGAAATTCCCCGCTGCTTTTCAATTTCCATCCAGTCACTTGTCGCAAATTTCCCGGTCTTTTTTGCTTTTACCGTTCCCGCATCCCGTATGGCGCCACCGAATAATAACAATTTTTCAGTCAATGTTGTTTTACCGGCATCTGGGTGGGAAATAATAGCAAAGGTCCGGCGCGATAATACTTCTTCTGTAAATTTGTTTCCCATCTTGACTTCCTCTCTTTTTTGGCCGATAGGAAAGAAAACTTTCCTATCAGGCATAAGTTCAACTACGCCTCATGAACCGCCCTTAGGGGCTCGCCAGTCGGCGAGTTTTCTTTAACAATTAATTTTTGTCCATAACTTCAATCTTATATGTCTTGAGATTACTTTGCAATCTCCAATTAATCGACACCAATTATTTTCTTTTTTCTCCATGAAAATAAGAATATAATGAAGAAAGCTGTTTAATAATTTATTTCACAAAAATTTAGGAGGAAATAATGAATCTTACATCGTTTGATCAACCTACCTTAAATTTAATACATAAAGCCTTTGAAATTGTTCTAAGGGAGAATCATATAGCTTATAAAAAAATTGGAATTGTCGAAGATGGCGATCAGTTATTATTTTTGTATGAGGGAAAGTCAGAAAAAGTTCATGTTTTTAAATGGAGCAAAGCACAAAGCCAAGGCGTTAGTATCGGTGTTCTTGCTCAAAGTGTATTAGCACCCATCATTCCAGCCCTTCGTAACCTTTAAACCTTCTTCACTTTAGCTGCCTTTCTGATATCAGAAAGGTTTCCTTTTTCCAAACACTTAAGCTTTTTCCTCCGATTCCCACATCCTTTTTTCGTCATTCCCTTTTATAATAGAGAAGTACTCTGTTAAAGGAGATGATGGAAATTGAATGAAAAAACGAAAAAAATAGTTTCGAAGTTTATTCCGCTCTTTGTAGCGTTTATATTTGTGGTGGTAGGTATTATTTGGGTGGTTCAGAATTCAAATGCAGAAGTGGCAATCCCTTTCTCGTCTGTGGAGAAAACCATACAAAATCAGCAGGGTAAGACGGTTACATTAACCGAGCGTGCTGATGGCAGTATTCATATTAAAGCAGGGAACGCCCAATATATTTCCCATGTTCCCCCCAATAGCCAAATGGTAGACAAGCTAGTAGAAAAATATAAGATTAATTATTCCTATTCGGATAGCAGTCCATACGGAAAATGGGTGCTCGGCGGTGTCATAATTCTTCTTGCAGCCGCCGCATTCGCTCTGCAAAAGAGTAAAGGCGGCTTCGGGCTTACCAACTCCATGAAAAATAGTGTTGCGAAAGCACGAACTCTTCCTTCTACAACATTAGATGATGTAGGTGGCATTGGAGAGGAAATGAAAGAAGAAATTTTACAAACCCTTTACACCCTAAAGGAACCGGAAAGAGCACAAAAATTAGGGATTAAACCGCCAAAAGGGATTTTGTTATATGGACCTCCTGGTACTGGAAAAACATTATTAGCCCAGGCCATAGCCCGAGAGCTAAATGCGTCATTTTTTTCCGCAAGTGGTTCTGCCTTTAATGAACTCTTTGTCGGTGTCGGAGCTAGCAGGGTTCGTTCTTTATTCCAAGCCGCAAGAAAGCAAAGTCCAGCCGTTATTTTTATTGATGAGGTCGATGCACTTGCAGGAAAAAGGAAAGCACATGGCGGGGAAGAAGCAGAAAAAACATTAACAGAGCTTCTTGTACAGCTTGACGGCGGTCATGCGAATGACGGGATCCTTTTTATCGCCGCAACCAACCGTAAAGATATGCTCGATGATGCATTCTTGCGTCCGGGAAGGATTGACTTCTCTTTCCATGTCCCTCTTCCAGATACAAAGGGAAGAAAGGAAATAATCGCGATTCATGCAAAAGGAAAGGCACTTGCTAATAATGTTCTTGTTTCATTAGACGATTTAGCCGAGAGTACATCAGGTTTTTCGGGTGCCGAGCTTCAAGCTTTATTTGAAACAGCAAGCCGACGTGCTGTCCGCGCCGGTAAAGACATGATTTATAAAGAAGACCTTGATTATGCACTTGATCGTACCATCTTAGGAAGTACTTCCCGTACTTTGCAGGATTCTGAAACAAAGCGCCGCGTGGCCATTCATGAAGCAGGACACGCCCTTGTTGCTTCTATAACAAAACCAGGTTCTGTCAGAAAAGCAACCATCATCCCTCGAGGTGATGCACTTGGTTATGTTGCACCAATTCCAAAGGAACTTCATTTATCAACAACCAGTGATCTTCTTGAGCGGATTGCAATGATTTTAGCCGGCGGAGTTGCTGAAAGAATGATGTTGGGTGAACACAGTATTGGTGTTAGCGGTGATGTCCAGCAGGCTAAACAGATTATTGAACAAATGGTTGATACCGGAATGCTGCAAAATGGATTTACCCTTACGTTTAATAAACAGGATAAAGAAACAAAAATGCAGGAACTTTTTGATAGAGGATTAGAAAAGGCCGAAGCTCTGATTCAAACCCATTATCAACAGTATCAGCAATTAGTAGATGCTTTATTAAAAAAGGAAACAATCGAAGGCGACGAAGTGGATGAGATTGTGTTGGGAAATTTAGTTTCAGCCTAGATGAAGAGCACGAGGTGTGCACTACGCACCTCGTGTTTTTTTCTGCTTTTCGTGGCAAACTAACACTGTATTCTTTGGAAAGAAGTGATATCTTTGTTCGGTAATCAGGAAAAGGTAAAAAAAGAATTCAACAAATATAAAAATAAAGCCCTTGAATTCCTCAATAATCAACAAAAAACAGGTGAGTTGCTAACACAGGCACAAAGTAAAGGGAAAGAACAGAAACATTCTTTAGGCAATGCTCTGGGGAAATTGGAACGCTTAATTGAGCTTATTAAAGCCTATTCAAAAGGTGAGTATCGAAACATATCTAAGAGTACACTGGCAACGGTTATTGGTGCTATTCTCTATTTTGTTTCTCCAATTGACATGATTCCCGATTTTATTGTTGGATTAGGAATTGTGGATGATGCTGCCGTGATTGGTTATGCCATCAAAAAAATATCAGGGGAATTAGATGAATTTGAAAAATGGAAAAGCAAAAACCCTCTTGACTGAATATGGATCATTGCCCCAACCACAAAATAAGAAAAGCAAGGGGGTACCTTGCCTTTCTTAATTGGAAGTAGCGATTAAAAAACCGCTGCACTTATTGATTTTTTTAAATTACATTCAAGTTTTAATTTTTTAATAGAAGCAAGCAGCACCTACAATAATTAATAGGATGAACAAGACAACGATTAATGCGAAACCGCCGCCCCAGCCTCCAACTGCTCCACCATATCCGTAACCGCAGCATCCGCCGCCAAAACCACCATATCCACCATATCCACCATATCCAAACATTTTTCATTACCTCCTATTTTTTAAATTACCCATGAAGCTCCGATAATGATTAACAAGATAAATAATACTACTAGAAGGGCAAAGCCGCCGCCGGCGTATCCGCCTACTGCACCAGTCATTTTCATTACCTCCTTATTTAATTTCTATATATCCTATTCATGCACCTAAAAATGTGCACTAGACACTTATCCCTGTTACCCAATTTTGAAAAAAAAGAATAAGCCCATCTTTTAAGAAAGATGGGCAGGGTTATTTTGAGTTACTATGGAGGCTTTTGGTCCATCTAAATAAAAACGATCAATAAAAGAGAGAAGCAGCATATATACCACTTCTCTCTTTTTCAATTAATCAATAATTCGAACAACTCGTCCGTTGAATGTTGACTTCCAATAACTATTTGACATGGATGCAATCGCTACACCTGTGGAGCTTTGCGAACCAATGAACTTTCCGCCGCCGACATAAATTCCAACGTGACCATCCGTTTTATAAGTATTAAAGAATACAAGGTCTCCCGGCTTCATTTGACTTGCAGGAACCTGTCTTCCTGCATACTTTAAGGAGTCAGTACTTGAACCAATATTATATCCTGCTTGTGCATATGCCCAATGAACAAAACTTGAGCAATCAAATCGGCCATGGGCCACATCATATGCGTTACGACCGCCGCCAAATACATAAACAGAATTTCCAATATATTTATTTCCAGCGGTAATGACCTCTTGAACACTTCCACTTGCACCTGTATGAGTCGCAACTGGTGTGTTATCGTCTGAACCGGATTCATTAGACGAAGGCGACGACGGTGATGGTGTTGATGAATTGCTAGTGCTGTTGTCATTTCCAGAATTGTTATTGTTAGCAGAAACAGTCGCAGGAGCAACATTGTTTGCATGCATCATGTTATATTCTTTTAAGGCAAGTTCCCGATCTTTTCCTTTTAGTTTCGCAATGCGATCCAATTGTTCTTTTTCTTTTTGTTTAAGTTCTTTCTTTAATGTATCATTTTCCTTTTTTTGATCTAAAATCTGATCATGCATACCTACAAGTTCTGTTTTCATTTCCTTTAGCTCTGTCAGCTTTTTTTGAACGGTAGCTTGTTTAACTTCAACTTCCTTTTTATCTGCTTCATACTGTTTAATAAAATCCTGATCCGCTTGAACAAACGTAGAAACAGCACCCATTCGATCAATAAAATCACTAAAACTTGAAGCACCTAATAAGACGTCAAGATAATTAACGGTTCCGCCACTTTCTTGGAATGAAACAGCACGTTTTTTTAAAATTTCATTTCGTGTTGCAATTCTTTTTTTTATGACAGAAACTTCTTGTTCTAATTTCTGAACTTGGGATTTCGAATCCTGAATGTTTATTTCTGTTTTTTTCATCATGGAATTATTATCTTTGATCGCTTGATCAACACGGCTAGTTTGTTCTATTAATTTAGCAAGATCACTTTGAACCTTTGTAATTTCGCTATTAGCTTTTGAAATACCCGCTTGAACTCCCGAACGCTGACCTTTTATACTTTGTAAATTGTTATTTGGTGCAGCTTTCACAGCTGGAATGGAATAGGCACTTCCAAGACCAAGCATTACAATCGTACTAAGGGCGGTTAGTTTCTTTTTCAATTGATTCCCTGCTTTCTTATCGTCAAATTTTTTATTTTCCCTCATTGAATTTCGACAAAATTCACGGTAACTATTTGACAAATTTCTATGTATTCTAGTCTATTATTCATAAAATATATCATTATGTATTAGGTCATCTTCATAAAATGACCAATCTTTTAATTATTTTGTTGCAATTAGTAGTATAACATCTAATTTTGTCAAAAAAGTTATGATAATATTACATTTATATTTCAAACGCCATTTTCTAACGAAAGTTAACAATATGTTCAAAAAAAAGAAGACCCAATCAGTTTGATTAGATCTTCTGCACCACTCTTTTTAGCCCGGAAGTATTCTTAATTTGTTCTGTTCATTCACTCCAATATCCCATTGATGGAAATGGAGCTGAAATTGGTCATTTATTTTTTTACGATTTCTGCGCATCCACTTGATTGCATGCCGGTTTGCATCCTTTTCCACCCATGAAAATGAATACGATACGCCCAGTAATGGTGAACCTGTAAGTGACTGTAAAAACTTATGTTCATTTGTGGTAAATTGATGATGATGACGCATTTCATGAAATAAGCAAAAAACGCCATGAAGCTTTTTTAATAAAGGGTCTTGATAAGGCAGGTTAAATAAGTAGATAAAAATTTTGCATTGTTGATAATTATAGCTAGAAAAAATAGAAGACTTCACAAGATGTTTTAGTAAATAATAGCGAGCGGATAAATCACTTCCCTTTTCCGTTTGTGTGGTGATCCCCTGCCAGCCGTCAAATATGTAAATATCGGGTGTTCGGCTATGTGAAGTTGGCAATAAATCTAATAAAAAATCAATCTCGTTTTCTGTTAAAATACTTGAATGACTATAAATCGCCAACCTATTCACCCGATTTCGTTTTTTATTAATAGTATATATAATTTTCGGAATCTTTTAAATTAAAGGTTATCGAAAAACTTTCGACAGTCTTTTATTTCATTCACTCTCATTATCCATTCACCGTGTTAATTTATTATTAAAGGTATTATATAGGCTGTTCAACAGGTCTGATGATTTCCGCTCCAATCGACAGGTGTATTCAATAAAGACCTACAACTCAACCAATAAATAATAAAAATAATTGGTATATTTAATGTTTAAGCCAAAAGAGTCTAGCCAAAGTAAACTTTTCTTTTCCCTTTTTCGGTAAAACCAACTCGTTCGGGCAATGAAACCACTTTTCTTTTCCCTTTTTACGAGAAAAACAGCTCGTTCGGGCAATGAAACCACTTTTCTTTTCCCTTTTTACGAGAAAAACAGCTCGTTCGGGCAATGAAACCACTTTTCTTTTCCCTTTTTACGAGAAAAACAGCTTGTTCGGGCAATGAAACCACTTTTCTTTTCCCTTTTTACGAGAAAACCAGCTCGTTCGAGCAATGAAACCACTTTTCATTTCCCTTTTTACGAGATAACCAGCTCGTTCAGGCAATGAAACCACTTTTCTTTTCCCTTTTTACGAGATAACCAACTCGTTCGGGCAATGAAACCACTTTTCTTTTCCTTTTTTACAGTCATTCCAGCTCGATTGGGCAATGAATGGGAAGAATACAAGGAAAAGGTAAGGTCAAATCGCTTATCTAATACAAGAAAAAAGCTAGAAAGGGAATAAATGAGCGAAGCTTTGTTGTAGACTCAAGAGCTGTACGGGCTTCGCAACTGCCGATTTCGAGGATTGAAGAATGTAAGTGAACAGGATCTCCTTACTGATGCATGCCAAAATATAAAAAAGATTGTCACACACTTGGCCAGGATAGAAAAAGTGTGTGGCAATTCATTAGGTTGATTCTCCCCTGTTGATTGGAGCGGAGGGTGCGAAGACTCCTGCGGGAGTACGGGGTAGGGGAGACCCCGGAGGCGCCAAAGCGCCGAGGAGGCTCCCCTGCACGCCCGCGGAAAGCGAAGCACCCGGAGCGGAAATCAACAGGCCAGTTAGCAGGTACAAATTTTTAATGAAAAAGCGGTAGTTTAAATTCAGACATAATAAAAAATTGCCGAGAAAAATACCCTTTCTCGACAATCTGACAATCTCTGGTAACCAACAGATTGTTTTTTAATAAATCAACCAGTATTCCGAAGTCCTGCAGAGATTCCGCTGATGGTTAATAATACCTCCGTTAACAAATCATCATTAGGCTCGTCCTGGCTGCGCAATTCTTTTATTAACTCAACCTGTAAAAAGTTTAATGGATCAACATATGGATTACGTCTAAATACCGATTCCTTGATATTTGGTGTATGATCGAGCAATTCTTGATCACCTGTTATTTTTAAAAGAATGGCTTTTGTTTTTTCATATTCATTAAGAATATTGGTAAAAATTCTTTCAGCAATGGTTTGATCCTCAACAAGTGTCAAATATTCCTTAGCGGTTGTAATATCTGCCTTCATTAATGCCATATGCAGGTTATCAATTGTCGATTGGAAGAAAGGCCATTTTTGGTACATTTCCTGTAATAAGGTCAAATTCTTCCCATTCTTTGATGCAAAGCTATCTAATCCCGTCCCTGCAGCAAACCAAGCAGGCAGCAGCTGACGGCTTTGTGTCCATGCGAACACCCATGGAATCGCCCGTAAATCTTCGAATCGCCCTTGTTTTTTTCGACTCATCGGTCTTGAACCGATATTTAAGTCCCCTAATTCCCGGAGTGGGGTTGCCTGATTAAAATAAGTAAGAAAATCTGGGTCATGAAACACAAGAGACTGATATTTTACTAAAGATTCGTTGGAAATTTCATCGATTGCTTTTTCCCATTCCGAATTTCTTAATATCCCATGATCAGCTTCTTTTGATACATGTGTTGCAACCTTAAGCAGTGTGGAAATTGCTTGTTCAAGGCTTCGATAGGCAATGTCCTCAAGTAGGTACCTAGAAGACAGCACTTCACCTTGTTCAGTAATTTTCACTCCACCCCCGATGGTTTCGGCAGGCTGTGATAGGATACTTTTGTTTAATGGACCGCCCCCACGTCCAAGCGAACCGCCGCGGCCATGGAAAAATTTCAGAGCAATCTGATAGCGTTTGGCCATCTCGTGAATTTCAATCTGTGCCTTATAAAGTTTCCAGTTAGCGGTTAAGGTCCCACCATCTTTGCTTCCGTCAGAATAACCAAGCATAATTTCCTGCCGGTCGCCCATAATCTGCAAATGATTACGGTATAACGGTATTTTGAAAAGTGTTTCCATAATCTTTGGTCCTGCTGTTAAATCATCTATGGTTTCAAGCAGCGGTGCCACATTCAGATGGCTTTCCAAAGTACCATCCGCATGGAGCCGGTAAATTCCAGCCTCTTTTGCCAAGACAAGTACCTCTAACAGGTCGCTTGGAGATTTTGTCATACTGACAAGATAAACGGATATGGAACGTTTACCAAATTCTTCATGTGCCTTTTTAATCATATGGAATACTTTAATCATTTCTTGTGTTTCTTTCGAATAATCTTCATTTAGCAAAAGGAGCGGACGCGGATCGATTAAAATATTTTGCAGAATTTTCATCTTCTCATCTTCGGAAAGCTCGCCATAGTTTTCTGTGATTCTTACTTTCCTTAAAATTTCCGTAATCGCTGCTTCATGCTCCCCGCTATGGTTTCGGATATCGAGAGTAGCAAGGTGGAAGCCAAACAACTGAACTTGACGGATTAACTTTTGAATGGAGCGCAATTCATGGGCAGCAGGGTGATGACCTTTTAGACTGCTTTGAATGACAAACAAATCTTTTAACAGCTCTTCAGCCGATTGATAACCAACTACAGATTTCCCAACTTGTCTCACCCGCTCAATCATAACTGCAAAAACCCGGCGGTATACCTCCGTTTTGACAGGCCACTGTTTATCTTCCGTTAAATACTTATTTTCTTGCGCCTCCAGCAATTGTAGGAGTTCTTCACTTACTCCTACCCTTGTAGTGGAATGGCTGTACCGTTTCATTAAATCAGTCAGAACCCCTTTATATTTCTTTAACACAATTCTTCTTTGCCGAATTAAAGTCTCCCAAGTCACATCGTGCGTAACATTTGGGTTTCCATCACGATCTCCGCCAATCCATGAACCAAAACGGAGAAAATTTGGAACTTCCCATTTTGTGTCAAGGTAATTTCTTTCAAGGCTATCTTCTACCTCTTGATGGATTTCAGGAAGGACCTCAAAAAGGGTTTGATCAAAATAATAAAGACCGTTGCGGACTTCATCCATTACTGTCGGCTTGTTATGCCGTAATTCATCCGTCTGCCAAAGGATGGTTACCTCATTAAACAAGCTTTCTTCGAGCTTCTTTTGCTCTCTTTTCGTCAATAGCGGATGATCAAGCTTCTCTAAAATTACCGCAATTCGTTGTTGAATTTCAAGGATTGACCGCTTGGTTGCTTCTGTTGGGTGGGCTGTAATCACTAGCTCAAGTGATAACGTTTTTAGGACTTCCTGAATGACTTCTTTCGATATATGGTTTTCTTTTAATGAGAGGACCGCACTTTCAATCGATGCGGGTTGAACGTTACTTTCTGCCTGTAGTTGATACTGCCTGCGTCTGCGAATCCGATGGTTTTGTTCCGCTGCGTTGATTAAATGGAAATACATCGAAAAAGCACGGACCACTTGCATACGCATCGGGTTGTTTAAAGTGGAGATTTCCTTTTTAAGAGCGGAATAGGTTTCTTCCTCATATTCAGTTCGGAGGGATTTGCACATGTTTCTTATTTTTTCGACTTTGTCGAATAATTCTACCCCTCCATGATTGATCAGGATTTCACCAAGCATTTGGCCAAGTAGTTTGACATCTCTACGCAATGGAAGACTGCTGTCATTTACTTTTAATTCTGTTGCCATTCATCTCACCTTCCCTTAATCAAAAAATTCTAATAAATTTTTAAATATAAATATAACATAATCTTCAAAAAATGTAGAATAAAACTCCTTCTTTTTTATAAAATTTTAATCAATTAAATCGATAAAGCGCTTTCATTCATTATTAATCTGTCAGAACCAATTTCACTAAAATCACTATATTCTATATCTTCTATTCTTTATAACAACTAATATTTTTAGTTTTGATGTTATATTGAATAAGCAATTATTTAATTCACTTTACTCTGGAAAAACTCAAATGGAAATAACCTTTCGCTCACCAGATAAAAATAATCAAAATACCAAAAAGTTTTTATGAATAATTCAGGTATTTGTTAAAGGGGATACTATTGAAAAAAGTCACAGAAATCCCGTGGTTAAAGATATATACTAAAACGGGAGCGTGATTATCAATGAAATTAATCGTTTGTTCATCTGAGTTGTCTACCTATTTAGAAGAGTCGGATCCTATAAATTTTCAACATCCTCAAATCCTTAAAAAAGTAAAGGAATTTCAAGGGGATAGTAATAGTAAGTTTGAGTGGGCAGAACAGGCTTTTCATTTTGTAAGAGACGAAATTCAACATTCGTTCGACAAAGAAAGTACAGTTATCACTATTAGCGCTTCAGAAACATTTGAGAAAAAAGAAGGGATTTGTTTTGCGAAATCCCATTTGTTGGCGGCTTTTTTAAGAGCGATGGAAATTCCTGCTGGATTTTGTTATCAGCGCGTGACACGAAAAGGCACACCTGAATCAGGATATGCGCTCCATGGATTCAATGCTGTTTATTTTGAAGAATATGGTGGGTGGTTTCGTGTTGATCCTCGTGGTAATAAGCCGGGGATTTCTTCTGAATTTAGCGTGAATCAGGAGAAACTTGCTTACCCGATTCGTCAAGAATTAGGTGAAATTGATTATCCCTATATTTTTAGTAAACCATTAGAAGAGGTAGTTTTTTCAATGAGGTGTTCCAAGGACTGCAATGAATTATTTTTTAACAGACCGGAAGCCATTCATAATAAATCAACCGTTTGATTCCTCAAACTGTTGTGTTTTTTCTATTCATCAAATAAAGAGGACAATAGTGTAAAGGGGTGCCCCTAAAAGTTATACTTTTGGGACACCCTCTTTTCAAATAGTTTAATAGTAACAATACTTATGGATTTTCCTTCTGGTACCGATAAAGTATTTCCTTCGCCCTTGACTTATACTCGCTTAAGTTCTTCTAATTTTGTAGAGATGGCTAACGCCATTTCCTCCGCTTGCTTCGGAATGGAATTTTTTAAAACAGAATTGACCATTGGTGCCGTAGCACCACTTGCACTAACATCTAAAAATCCTGTCATTTTTGTTTTGTTCGCGCTTTGAGCTTCCGCCTCAAAATAACCCCCGCCGTTATACTTTTCTTTTATTCCTTTTAATGTAAAGGACACTCTTGTCGGCTCATTCCACTCCGTTATTTCAACTAATAATTTAACTTTTTTTTTCATAATCCCGATGTCACTTTTAAATTCCCATGTTGACCTGTGGTCATCTAATTTTTCATGGTGAATATAACCAGGGACAAGTGGTGCCCAATTTTCCATATCCTTCACAAAACCCCAAACTACTTCAATGGGTAAATCCAAAACTACCTGGTGCTTTCCGCTTGGCATTTATTTTCCCTCTTTCCCTTCCAAATAAAAGACCTTCAATTAGCCCAATTGAAGGTCTTTTATTTAGATATATGATTCATTAAGTGAGAATAGAAGAAATACCACTTGATAAACCTATGAAAATCCTTACTTCACACAATACGAATTTTCCTTTAAGAATACCTGAATCCGTTCAGCTGCTTCCGTTAAAAGATCCGTTGGCTGCACCATTGCGATACGTACATAACCTTCCCCTAATTGCCCAAAGGCATCACCTGGAACGACTGCTACCCCCGCGTGATCAATCAATTCAAAGGCAAACTGGCGTGAGGTCCACCCCTCCGGGATCTTCGCCCAAACAAACATGGTTGCTGGAGACTTTGATACTTTCCAGCCGCTTTTTTCAAGACCAGCGATTAACGCATCACGGCGAATCTCATACTCCTTCACTTGGTCACTTAAACAAGTATAATCAGAAGTGAGCGCCTTGACGGCTGCCTGTTGAATCGGATAAAAAATCCCATAGTCAATATGCGATTTTAACCCACCAAGAATTTTCAGCGCCTCTTCATTTCCAACAACATAGCCAATACGGCAGCCGGCCATATTAAAAGTTTTAGAAAGGGAATTAAATTCAATTCCAACTTCCTTTGCCCCGGGAATGGACATAAAACTGATTTGCGGGTGACCGTCAAAAATTAATTCAGAATACGCAAAATCGTGTACAACCAAGATATTATGCTGCTTAGCAAACCTAATTACTTTTTCAAAAAAATCTCGGTCCGCAAGTGCCGTCACCGGGTTACCAGGATAGCTTAAAATCATCATTCGCG
This sequence comes from Neobacillus niacini, assembly GCF_031456445.1. GTDB lineage: Bacteria > Bacillota > Bacilli > Bacillales > Cytobacillaceae > Neobacillus > Neobacillus niacini_I. Next base: position 42,274 of record NZ_JAVDUQ010000040.1, read on the forward strand.
TCTTTTCTAAAACGTCTAATGGGATTTCATCAAACTGCGGCAGAAAATCATTTTCTGCACGTAACGCCATCGGATAAACAACACCTCCTGCAATCGTTACGCTCGCTTCGTATATCGGATATCCAGGGTCCGGGACTAATACATAATCACCAGGATTGCAAATAGCAGTAGCTAAATGGGCAAGCCCATCCTGAGAACCCATCAGCTGCAGTACCTCTGTTTCCGGCTCAAGTTTGACACCGTAACGGTGCTGATAAAAATAACTTACGGCATCATGAAATTCTGCAATTCCCTTTAAGGTATAACCATATTTGCTTTTATCCTTGGCAAATTCCACCAACGTATCAACCACAAATGCAGGGGGCGGCAAATCAGGACTCCCCACACTTAAATCAATCACATCTTTTCCATTTCTTATGGCTTGCTTCTTACGGTCTGCAACCTCTTGAAAAATACTTGCCGTCATTTTCTGCAATTTTCCAGATGCAACCAGTTCCATTCCTATTCACCTCGGGTTATTAGTTTTCGCAGGATAATTTTTAATCCGGTTGAAATTTTCCACTCCTTTAATTATAAAACAATTCGAAACTATTTTAACAAACTTTTATTACCTTATTTCATTCATGGACGGTTATTTTCAAAAAATAAATTGATAATACTACCGCTATATTTTAAAATCGTAAGATAGGTTTTAAAATTCTGATAAATTAAGTTTGTGTTTATGGGGGTTAAAGTGGTGGTTATCCTTTTTCGATATTTTTTATTTTTTGCAGGATTGGTTTGTTTCGGACTCGGGAATGCAATCGCGGTCAAGGTGAAACATGTCGGGTTACACCCATGGGAAGTTTTGAATGTTTCTTTATACAATCATTTTGGTCTTTCAATCGGAACATGGTCGGTGATTTGCGGTCTGGTTCTTGTGATCATTTCTTTTGTAACGGATAGAAGGTATATCAATATCGGAACCTTCTTAAACGCTTTGATTATCGGTCCGGTCATGGATTTTTTCCTCTGGCTCGATATCCTTCCGCAGGCTACCCATACTTGGGTGGACTACCTCATTCTGCTATCCGGAATCATCATTACGGGAATTGGTGGAGGCATGTACGTCGCGGCAGGGATTGGAGCAGGCCCGCGAGATGGTTTTATGTTATCCATCTCCGACAAAACTAGATTATCTGTCAGCCAAGCACGAATGATTGTGGAGAGTGTAGTCTTAATCATTGGATTATTATTAGGAGGACCCGTCTTTATTGCAACGTTTTTATACACCTTTATTCAAAGTCCAATTTTTCAGCGTTCTCTAAAAGGCTTTAAAATCTTAGTCGAAGCAGTTAAAAAGAAAAATCAGAAAGATACTCCTGAGAGCGTATATATGTAGAAAGACCGAGCTAGAATTGTAACGGGTTCTCTTTAAAGGTGCAAAACAATAAATCGCAATGCAAATAGGGTGCGAAATCGCAATGATTTTCTCACCCTATTTTTTATTGCTATATCATTGTTTTTTGGCAAAATAGCACATAAAGTCACATAGTAAATAACAACTTGCGAATAGATATTCTCTATCTAATAATTGGATTGTTAAAATAGATGTGAATTACTATGTTAAATTATGTATAAGAAAGTAGTCATAAACAATACATCCCTTCACCAATGAATCGGATTATCAGATAAGGTTATTTATTTTGGCTCTAATATAACTGAATGTTGATTTCACAGTGTTTGAAAAATAAACGGTAAAATTCCGTCTAAATTGGGAAATACCCATATTTCCCTAAAAATAAAGGAAGTTTTTCCGTTTATATTATCCAAATCTTTGGATTTTTTCTTATTTAGAGCAGTTAATCGGAATATCTCCGCTTATATCTGCTTCTTAAGCCTCCACAATATACATTAGCCGGAAATTCTCCGCCTATGAATTCTTATACCTACACGAAAATCAACAATGATGAATAACAGAGCCTTGATTTTAAGGACATTGTTTAAATATCTTAAACACGATAAATTTTTGGGGTTTATATGGGTTTAAAGAAATATAAAAGCATGGTGAATTCCTTTGCGAATTACCATGCTTTTCCGTAAGTTATTTAACCTGTTTCTTCACTTTTTGTACTTCAAAAGAGAACCCGTTACTAGAATTTGCCCGGTCTTTTTTGTTATTTTATCCTCTTTTACGGAATGAAAGTACAAGTGCCACGGCGGAAATCGCGATGGCTGCGATTGGCAGGGCATTGTTTGACTTGGACTTTTCTGCTGTTGTATTTGTGTCTTTCTTCTCGGCTGCAGGCTGTGTATCGTGATGGTCTGTTGTCGTTGCTGTAACAATATCGGTAATGGAATGGGGTGAATCAGAGCTTTCATCTCCTGTCCATTCTACCACACTTCCGTCTTTATAATATTGGAAGGCATCCCATGCGGCTTTGCTTGCAGTATCAGGGTTTTTAGCCACAAATACAAAGGACTGAAATTGCCCCGGTAGAATTCCGTCACCTGTTGTTTCAAATGTGAAGGTTTTTACCTTACCGCTTGAATCCTTTTCAGTTGTATACTTCCAGCCCGGTACCGGTTGATAGGACTCCACTTCTAATCCTTTCGGAACCTTTACTGTAACCTTTGTTGTGGCAACCTCTTTCTCCACTGGAACTTTTAACGTATAGGTTTCCCATGCCCCTGTGGATGAAGTTTTCGGAACAACGGTTACATGTGCACTAGCGATACTAGCAAAGAAAAACAAACTCACTAATGCCGGAACGAATACTCTTGTGACCTTCCCAATCATTTTTTTCATTTTAAATTCTCCTCGTATTTTTATTTACTCGCTTCCAACAAAACATTGGAAATCGGTATCCATGGTATCCAATGACTTGGTTAGGACGTGCAGGTGCACCTTCCAATTCCCTGCCATATTGAAGCTCATGCCTTTCAAGACGTACTTTCCTTCTGCATTTTTCTTTAAGGTAACCGTATTACTACCCATATCCATGTCTAGTGATGTAAACGTTAGGGTAACTTGATCAATCCCATTTATTTGCTGTCCCTTTTTATCCTTGATCGTAACCTCAAATAAATTCTCTCCAATTACATTCGGGGTAACCCTTAATGTAAGCTTATTCCCCTGTTCAATTGTTTTCGTATCCTGAAAAGGCCCTGGAGAGGACATCGCAGTCGGCAAATTGGTGAGCAGAACAGAAAGGATTAAAATAACCACACCAATCAGCAATTCACTCCAAATGGTACCGGAAAGTCCTTTTTCCTTTCTCTTTCTCCCTTTCAAAAAGTTAATTGCGGCTAAAAGTAACATAAAAATAAGGAAAATAACTTTTCCGACTAACACCTTGCCATAATCCGTATGGGTGAGTGAATACAGATTCGGGATGTAAGAAAGACTGCCAAATACACCTGTAAAAGCTAAAAGTACTACAAGGAATAATCCCCATTTGTAAAATTTCCGGATGATAGTTAAATAAACATCCTTTGTTTCGGATTTTTTAACCATAGGCAGCAGTACAACCATTGCTATTAGGCTTCCAATCCAGACAGATGCAGCCAGTAAATGCAAGAAATCAATGGAAACAGAAAGAAATTTATTGGTTGTAGAGGCAGCGTGACTTGTTAACGATTTAGTTAACAATAGACCAATCCCCAGAACAAAACATACCCAATCAAGCCTATCATTTTTGACTTTCTTTCTTCCTAATAAAAGGGTAGGAATCGCAAGAACAACAAGCATGACCACCTGAACAAGCCACATGGCTCCAAACTGCGTATTCAAAATCAAATCCTGGAAGGTAGATAATCGAAATACATCCATCCATCCACTGCTTGTTAAAATTGTAGCCTGAAGCGGCAGGCTTAATAGGATACTAAATAATAAAAATATAAAGGAAAACTTCACTGTCTTGATTAATGGCTTTTTAACTGACAACTCTTCAGCAGATTCTTTCGATATGACAACTAAAATAAAAAAGAGTACACCTATATAGCCTGCATTGCTGATATATTGCAGCCAGCGAATCACAATTAAATCCAGTGTGGGAGTGTATCCTTTTGTAGAAGTATGGATGACAGTTGAATTTTGACCCGAACCGCTCTCACCAATTTGAAACGGAATCACACCTTGAACAGGATGACCATCATTCGAGACAACCTTCCATTGAATTCGATACGTTCCATTTGGAAGATTTTTCTCTAAGCCGCTCTCAAGTATCGAGGGTTGCTTTGGATCAATTCTGCCATTTTTTAAATCCACGCGTTTGCCATTTGAGTCAAACACTTGAACGGAGTTAAACTCTGGCTGGATCGTTTCATCGAATTGAATCATTACTTTTGTCGGTGGTTTTTCTAAAATTTCATTTTCTACAGGTGTTGATTTTTTAATATAAGCATGTGCAGAAGAAATAGATGGAAATAAACAAATAAAAAGAATAAGCACCAGCAAAAATAGGCTACCTTTCTTTTTTACATTCAATGTCCCACCCCCCTCCTTTTTAATTCCACAGCTACTTATGACAGGAACAGCCATGTTCACCATTCATTCTCTTTTGAATATTCACAACCGCCTCCTGGAATCTTAAGATGTTTCCACCAAAACCTTTTTGAAATTGCTCGGCATGTTTTAGCGACTCAAAAGTTAATACCTGCGGCTGGCAGCAATTCAAGTTAAAATCAGCATCCATTAGGTAATAAGCCATCTTGGCACTCACCGTTGAATGATTCAGAAAATCGCGGCAGATAATTTGAGATACATCTTTTTCAATATCCTTATATCGAAGTAATCCACAATGTGGGCAGCATAGCTGCTCCACCCGTAAATCATTCAAAATGATCTGGACAGGGTGACGATTATTCGATTCTTTTAAACAATATGTACAAGCGTTCAAGAAATCATTCATGATTGGCGTTAGGGATATCCCGCCCGAGGTTTTAATTATTTTCTTTTCTTCAAGCAATGGTTTGATATCGCGATAAACCGTCATTTCTGATACATTTAGGCGTTTGCTGATATCGGAAACCGATAATGCACCCTCTTGATTCAACCACGTTACAATTTGTTTTCTCCGTTCAACTGGTAACATTTATATCCACATCCCTAAGAATACCTTCCAATACTCATCTTAATTGACCTAAGCTTGATTAACAATATAACTATATGAACAATTTGTGAATAAATGTTGAACAATCACATTTTCAAACAGAAACACAACATAATTTAACACCCTATACAAAAAAGAAGACCGCTTTTAAATGTGCGGTCCTCTGTTTCAAATTAAAACGCTTTAGCATTTTTCATATTCCAATAATATTCACCGAAAACATCTGCAAAGGCATCGATTGCATTATGGAGTTCTGCCATATTGTTATCGACACCTCCAACCTCTAGCAGTATTGCCCGTGGTGAAAGGTCTTGATTGTAAACCCCATTTCCTTCGCTACGACCTTTTGAAACAACACCTCGACTTAACCCTGGATATTTCTTTTCTAGTGCATTATGAAGCTTTTTAGCCAATATATTATTTTGTTCAAAGTTGGGATTAGCCTGCCCGACGATAAAAACTAATCTAGCATAGCTCTTCCCATTTATTGTCGTAGTTGTTTTTTGCCTTCCTAATGAATCACGGTGAATATCAATCATAAAATTTAGATTTTGATTATCCGCCATTGCCTCTTGAACGACACTTCTTGAATATTTATAGGCCGAGTAATAATCCAACCCTCTTTTGTGAAGCTCTTGCGTAGCATTGATGGTGCTATTGTCACTGCCAATCCCCTTTGCAGCCAAATCCTTAACCAAGTAATCACCAACACCGACAACATTTACGCGGTTATTTGAACTAACAGCTTCATCCGGGTTTGTAACTCCCTTTAATAGTGGCAGATAGGATTCCCAGCTATGTGTATGATAGATAAACACTACTTGTTTTCCATTTGTGGTTTGACTTGGAGGAGGTGTGTTGTTATTTTCTTTTGAATCATTATCATTCAATTGGTTTTGGGCAATTTCTCGTTCTTTTAATAAAACTTCCATAGGCGGTGCGGATTCTATTGGCAATGTAGTTAAATCTGTTCCTTGACCGGCAATTTCAATTTTTGTATTAAATTCTGCAAAACCCGGTAATTCTCTTTCAAAAAAGCTTCGAATGTCACTAATTTTTATATTAGTTGCAATTTGAAATCCAACCTTTGTTAATGGAATATCTTTAATATCCTTACGATTCTGGATATAATATTTGTTTTCACTTCCGAAAAAATACAAATACAGTTTATTTAAATCAGATGTTTCTAGTACCTCTCCAACCGAATCCGAAGACATTTTTAACGAAAAAATCGTTGTCATCCCAGCAATTAGGATAAAAATGATGATAACCGATAGGACCGCACCATTAATGCGGATAAATAAACTAAAAGGCTTATTTTTTTTCATCGCTTTGTACCTCCCTCTATCAAAATGGTATGCAAACGAAATGATAGATAGAAGTAACTTTCTAAAAAATGCTAGGGAAAAAAGTAGAATAAAACAAAGAAGCCCTTTTCGTAGAGAAAGGGGCTTCAAACATTTTAAATGGTTATGGTTAGGGAATGAACTACGAAATTTTCTTTAATTCTTCGGTTAGCTTAAGGAATTTTTCTTTATTTCTTTCCATTAAGGAGTGATCGATTTCCTCCCGGATTTTTGCTTTGCGAAATTCGAGCAAGGCATTGTTTAACACCATTTCAGCCATTTTTGAATCCATATCCTCATTCGGTTGTTGTGGTGAATTAAGTAATTTCTTTTCCATTGGAAATCAACTCCTTTAGTTTTTTTTTATTATACAAGTAATTTTCTAAAAATTCAAATATTTTATTTTAAAAATTTTTGGTAATTTTTTTTTAATGTGTAATAAGCTTTTATTTGGGAAAATTATAGCCATCCATTTTTAATAAGAGTTGGAGGCGGATTAAATGGAACAGGCTGTGTTAACCGGGCATCAGCAAGTAAATAACATCAATATTTATTATGAATTCTATCCAAAATCAACAACGGACAAAACGGTTATTTTATTGCATGGCTTTCTTTCATCCACTTTTACTTTTCGCCATTTAATTCCTTTATTAAAGCAGGATTATCAAGTTTTATCCGTTGACCTTCCCCCTTTTGGGAAAAGTGATAAGTCCAGTCGTTATGTGTACTCCTATAAAAATCTCGCTCAAACGGTGATTAAACTTACGGAGCTTTTTGGAATAAAAAAGATGACATTGCTAGGTCACTCCATGGGCGGCCAAATTGTGCTTAATATCCTGCATATGATGCCGGAGCTTGCTGACAAAGCCATTCTTCTTTGCAGTTCTGCTTACTTAAAACGATCTGGATTACCGCTGATTCTTACCAGTTACATTCCCTATTTCCATCTATTTGTGAAATATTGGATGGCCCGAACCGGTGTGAAGAAAAACCTACAGGATTCTCTCTATAATCATTCATTAATTAATGAGGATATGATAAATGGCTACTTGCAGCCATTTTTACAGGATAATATCTTTGTGGCTCTTACGAAAATGATTCGCCATCGCGAGGGAGATCTCCCAGTGGAGGTGCTTAAACAAATTCAGACACCTTGTTTATTGATATGGGGCGAACATGACCGCTCCATGCCGCTTCATGTGGGAGAACGATTAAATAAGGATTTAGCTAACTCAGAGCTGATCGTTTTAAAAGAAACCGGACATGCTGTTCCGGAAGAACGCCCGGAGGAAGTATACCATCAAATCAAGAGGTTTTTGGCGGCTGTCTAATTTCGAAAGACTTATGAGAACACACTGATAGACATTTTCCACGTTTCCCTACCGAGTTTTGTCCTTCATCGGCTTTATGAAGGACATTTTACTCGTTCCCCTGCTAAGTTTTGTCCTTCATCGGCTTTATGAAGGATATTTTGATCGTTTTCCTGCTGAGTTTTGTCCTTCATCAGCTTTATGAAGGACATTTTGATCGTTTCCCTGCTGAGTTTTGTCCTTCATCGGCTTCATGAAGGACATTTTGATCGTTTTCCTGCTAAGTTTTGTCCTTCATCGGCTTCATGAAGGACATTTTGATCGTTTTCCTGCTAAGTTTTGTCCTTCATCGGCTTCATGAAGGACATTTTGCTCGTTTTCCTACTAAGTTTTGTCCTTCATCGGCTTTATGAAGGACATTTTGCTCGTTTTCCTACTAAGTTTTGTCCTTC
>NZ_JAVDUQ010000041.1:0-50128 GCF_031456445.1 Neobacillus niacini
ATAGTTGGAACGCCGTATGCGGTGAAAGTCGCTTGTACGGTGTGGACGGGGGGAAAAGGGAGCGATAACTTCAAACCCTTACCTATCTGTATGAAAAAGAGAGCCTTTATCAGAATTGTTTTTTAGGCCAAAGTTGAGACTTCCATTTATGTAAATTTGTTACCAATGAATCCATCGTAATTGTATCGTACAATTATATTGAGGTGGTCTAAGTGTTTATTGCACCAATGCTATTACAAAAAACAAATGAACCGTTTGAAGATGATTCATATATTACGGAATTAAAGCTGGATGGAATAAGACTAATCCTTTCCAAGTTTGATAATAAGGTGAAGCTTTATACTCGCCACAACAATGAGGTTACGGCTAAGTTTCCGGAATTATTAAATATAGATATCCCTGATGGGATAGTGCTGGATGGAGAGATTATCGTTACTGATCGATACGGTAAACCTGATTTTGAAGCCATGATGGCGAGGTTTCTGTCAAGACGAACCCATTTAGAGAATGCCACGTTAAGTTATGTTGTTTTTGATGTCATTCAATATAAAGGTAAGTCCGTTTCTTCTCTGCCATTGATGGAGAGGAAGCAGCTACTAGACGAAATAATTACTCAAGATACAAGTTTAGTAGTAAAAGTTAAATATATAGAGGGTCATGGTTCTGCTTACTTTGATTTGGTCCGACAGCAAGGTTTAGAAGGCATACTTCAAAAGCGTAAGGATTCACGTTATGAGGTAGGAAAACGTAGTCAATCATGGCTTAAGGTGATTAATTATCAATATGATGAAGTGATGATTATGGGGCTCAGAAAAGGTGAATTTGGGGTATTGCTAAACTTTCTGGAGGGAAAACCAGCTGGTTTAATGGAATTTATGCCACTGGCTGAACGTAAAAACCTATATAGAATGAAGAAAGTCGTTTCAGAGGATGATAAATTTACGTTTATCGAACCGATAAAATGCCGTGTGAAGTATAGGAATCTCACTAAAGCTGGATATCTACGGATCCCGTCATTTGTACAATGGAATTAAAAAATTTCAAGGGATGAAATCGAAATGATTTCATCCCTTTATTGTGGATATACATATAAGGTTGTGAAGCATTGCACTTAAGCTTACGGGCAGGTTAATTGAAGAATGGTTTTTATATAGTACAGTTTAATTTAGGTTCATTTTTGCTTTTGTTTGAGAAACCTTAAGCGAATATATATCCCTACACAAATTGAGCCTATAACAGCGTTGAGTAAAACTTCCCACAATGGAGAGTAAAAGGATTTAGAAATTGCCCCTATTTCAAAAGCTAAGAACAAAATAAGCCAAAACCACAACTTATAGCGTTGATAATAAAATGATAACAATTTGAACAACTCCTTTGTTTTCTATCAGTCTATATTTTACACTTTTTGGAAAGATCTGTAATGAATCTTTTTCGTCAAATTGAAAGTAATCCAAGATTGTGAAGTTTTGTACTTAAACTATCGGGTGCTTGAGTTTAACAAAGAGTCGTAACTGCGGCTCTTTTTCTTGTTCTACTAACGGGGCAGGTTAGCATTCGTATTAAACTGAGGGAGTTTAAGAAAAAGGTATGTTATACTAGAATTGCTAAAAATTAACATTATTATAAGGGGTGCGTTGATGGCGGACATTTCTATTTTACTTGCATTCGGTGCAGGTGCATTAGCTTTTATATCGCCTTGTGTATTTCCTCTTTATCCTGCATTTTTATCGTATATTACGGGAATGCGTGTAGCAGAGATACAAAGTGGTGAATTAAAACGACAACGTAAAGCAATTTTTCATACACTTTTCTTTTTGTTTGGATTTTCAATAATTTATTTAGTGCTTGGATTCGGAACAACAGGAAGTGAGACTTTATTAGGGACTTGGTATTTTCAATATGGAGATTTAATTCGACAAATTGGTGCTATTTTAATGGTCGTTTTTGGATTAATTACTATTGGGTTACTCCAACCAAAGTTTTTGATGAAGGAGCATAAACTACACATTCAAAATAAACCAGCTGGTTATTTAGGTTCAGTGGTAATTGGATTAGCTTTTGCAGTAGGTTGGACACCTTGTATGGGTCCAATTTTAGCAGCTACATTAGCACTTGTAGGTGCAAATCCATCACAGGGTCTATGGTATATGACAGCTTATGTTTTAGGTTTTAGTATTCCGTTTCTTTTAATGGCATTTTTCATTACTAAATTATCGTGGTTAAAAAAATACAGCAGCACTGTAATGAAAATTGGCGGGGTAATTATGATAGTTATGGGAATTATTTTGTATTTTGACAAATTGACACTTATCAATTCATTATTACAACCGATATTCGGAGATTTTCAGGGATTTTAGTTAATTAAATAAAGGGGCAGGTTTGTGAAGGATTACACTTAAGCTAACGGGTGCAAGAGTTGAAGAGCAAAGCTGTCATTATTGACAGCTTTTTTATTGGGATATCTGGGCAGTTTAGTTAAAGATAGCCTATCTAATCAACTAACTCTGAGGGGATATTCATTTTTAGGTGATTTGCTCATCCTTAAGAGGAATTTTTTAAAATTATATAAAAAAATCTACATATTGCTACTTCTATATAAAAAAATATATAATTAAATGGACTTTAAAAAATGAGGTAGTTAGACATGGAAGAGAGTAAGAAAGTATTAGAGAGTTTTATCCCTATAGCAAAATCTACTGCAAAGATGTTTGGACCGAACTGTGAAGTCGTTATTCATGATTTGACGAACCCTCAAGCATCTGTAATGTTTACAGTAAATAACCATGTTACAGGAAGAGAAATCGGTCAATCATTTGATCACCTAGTGAAGACTGTATTACGATCAGAAGACTTTAAAGAAGATTATCTTGCAGGTTATACATTTGTAACAGAAGATAAGCGTACTATTCGTTCTTCGACTTCATTAATACGTGATTCCAAGCAAAAAGTGATTGGCGCTTTCTGCATAAATTTTGATGTTGAAGCACTGAATCAAATGCAACAATTTATGAATACTTTTCTTTCAACACAAGTTGAAGTTCAAGAGAATGAAACAAAATCAGATGATGATATTGAAAATGTTGAAGGAATAGTGGATCAATTGATTAAACAAATCATTCAAAACAGTGTACATCCAGTCATGAAACGCCATGAAAAGATTGAATTAATAAGATTTATGGACGAAAAAGGCATTTTCTTAATGAAAGGATCTGTTGAGAAGGTCGCATCTTTGTTAGGAATTTCCAAAGTAACAGTTTATAGTTATTTGGATGAAATCAAAAATAAATCAAGTTAAGGAGAATCAAATGAAAAACATCTTTGAAGTAGGAAATTTAAAATCAAATGGACACTATGCATTAGCAACAGTTCATCAGAATACTGTCTATGTCTCAGGACAATTTGCCATTAATCCAGAAACCCGTGAAAAGAAATTTGGCACCATTGAAGAAGAAACATTACAAGCACTTAAAAATGTGGAAATGATTGTAGAAGCAGCTGGAAGTAAAAAAGAGCAGATTTTGCGTATGACATTATATATTCCAGATGTGAAATTATGGGATAAAGTAGATGCTGTTTATAAGGAATTTTTCGGTGAACATAAACCTGCTCGTACCGTGGTACCAACTAATGAATTACATTTTAGATTCAAAATTGAAATTGATGCCATTGCATATATTTAGTTATATTTTTTTACCTGTCTTATATAAAAAAATCTAATTCCTATAAAAAATTATTTGAAAGGATTAATAAATGATGGAACAATTTATTTGTATCAGTTGTGGCAAAAAGCATGATATTACACCAACTATATGGAAATGTGAATGTGGCGGAGTATTAAACATAGTAAAAGATACCCCAAAAGTTGATGTTGCTGCTTGGAATAACTATCCAAACTCATTATGGCGCTATTTTGAATCCATGCCATTTGCAAAAGATTCTAAGACATGGGAATCCGTGACAATGGGTGAAGGTCAATCACCTTTAATCGTTCTAGATCCTATGGAGCCAAATACGTATGTAAAAGTTGATTATATGATGCCTACATTATCCTTTAAAGATCGAGGAGCCGTTGTTTTGATGACGAAGGCGAAGGAATTAGGGGTATCAAAGGTAATTGCTGATAGTAGTGGTAATGCAGGAACAGCCATTGCGGCATATGCAGCACGTTGTAATATTGCGTGTGATATTTATCTAAGTGATGAAACTTCACCGAAAAAGATCGCTCAAATAAAAGCCTATGGAGCAACGATTAAAGAAATTCATGGTACACGAGAAAACGTTGCAGCTGCGGCGCAAAAAGCAGTAGTCGACGAAAAAGTTTTTTACGCAAGTCATGTGTATAATCCTTATTTTTATGAAGGAACTAAGACGTACGCTTATGAAATCTACGAGCAATTAAAAGGAGTGCCAGATGCATTAATCATCCCAGTTGGTAATGGTACACTTGTACTTGGTGCGTACAATGGTTTTAAAGAGTTATTTGAAAATAAATTAATAGATAAAATGCCTAAGATTGTTGCAATCCAAGCAGTAAACTGTGCACCTCTTATGAGTGCATATGAAAATGGACTAGATATAGCAGAACCTGTAACCAATAAAGGTACTTTAGCAGAAGGTATTGCCATTGCAGCCCCAGCACGCTCAAGACAAATTTTAGAAGCGGTACGTGAAACAAATGGTTTATTTATTGACATTAAGGAGGATGAAATTCTGAGTGCACGGGCAATGCTTGCTGATAAAGGTTTCTATGTTGAAGTAACAACAGCTGCAAACTATGCAGGTTATTTAAAATATAAGAAAGTACCAGATGAAAAAATTATAATACCTCTTTGTGGTGCAGGAATTAAATCAAAATAACTGCGATATTAAGTTAGCGGTAGATTATCAATAGAACTACCACTTTTTTTATTTATTTTAATTTTCGTTGTTAGTAAGAGTTTTAGAAGTGCAAAATATTAAAGGTTATAGATTGTGAAGAATTACACTTAAAGTAACGGGTGCTTTAGCGAAACAAAGAGCCGTAGCTACGGCTTTTTTTCTTGTATCACTAACTGGTCAGATTAGTAAAAAAGAAAGAAACTAGATAAATTAAAAAGTTAATTTTAGCCCAAAACCTTGTTAGATTTTCTAAAATAGCTGAAACGCTAGGTGTATTTGCATCACCTATTAGTAGAGGAGTAAAGGTAGCTGTGTTTGTTGAGGGACCTAATGATTTAAGTATTTTAAAAATATTAAGTTCGATAATTGCCCGAGAAAATCCTCAAATTGTAGATTTATCTAATTCTGATGATGTAGTGATTATTCCTTGTGGAGGAGATACATTAAGAGGTTGGGTTGAAAATCAATATTTGAAACAATTAAATGTCCCCGAGATACATATTTATGACAGAGATATTGTGGAAGAAGGTAAAGAACCTAAGTATGAGAAGTGGTGTAAAAAAGTTAGAGAAAGAAATGATGGTTCGGTAGCTTATTTAACGACAAAAAGAGAGATTGAAAATTATATTCATCCTGATGCTATAAAAGGGTTTTATGGGTTAGCTGAATTGGTTTTTGGTCCTAATGATGATGTGCCTAATTTAGTGGCTAGTCTAACTCGATATGGAGAGAGTAATGTAAAGAAAAAACTGAATAATCATGTTGCTAAAAGCTTAACATATGAACAGATTAAAGAAATGGATACTGAAAATGAAATTGAAGGAAAGTGGTTTTCATTTATTAGTCAATGTATTAACGGTATACCAGTTGAAACTATTTAGGAATATTTTATTCTAAATTTGGTCTTCGAACCAAGTTCGTAAACATATACTACTCCTTAGCGAGGAAAATAGTTAAATATAGAAGTATGGATTGTACTCCACTCCGTTGTTGTTGTAAGTGTCGGCATAATGTTATGTGAAAACTATATAAGCAAGATAAATGCGTAGAAGCTAGAGTGTTAGATTTTCTGGAAATGGTTTCAAATCTTTAATATTTTACATAAGTCATCCAACATCTTTAATTAAAGGTGTTGGATATTTTTATTTGAAAACGAAAGAAGACATATACATTTGTAGTAATATAAGGTGGATTTTAATTATACATATTTATTTACAATCAAAAGTGAACACATTTGCAAGGGGCTTAAAGGCTATTGAGGGATTAATTTAATGCTATTACAGTATATAAGACTATAGAAAAGGTGTTTCTGATGCATAAGGATGCCGTTTTGAAAGGAATATATCGTTATTCATTGATAAGGACTTGGGACATTTATAACTCTAAGAAGGTAGTTTTTATAATGTTGAACCCCAGTACAGCAGATGCATACGAAGATGACCGTACAACGAAAAGATGTATCGGGTTTGCGAAAAAATGGGGAGCTGGTTCATTATGAGCGATTGCCCATATTTTAGTTATTCCATTAAAGAGCGCGATTGTTGTAGAATTTTTATAGAAAATTAAAAAGGTAAACACCACTACATCAATATGTCTGCGACCAACACTCAAGCCATGTGGATTGTATTTCGCAACAGGTTTTAAAAAAAGGCAACTAACCCATTGGGCGTTGCCTTCTACAGTTTTTTATTTTCTTGTATATTAATTTTCCAAACCAATCATTCTTTAAAAAGAAAGAGCCAATTGCTCCTAAAAGGTTATATTTTTTGGGTATCCTTCCATACTTCAATAAATAACAACCGGCTCATAGGGGCTGAGATTGTCATACACAGTTTTCATAATACTTGGCGGTGTGTTGACACAGCCATGTGATCCATCTGTAAGATAGGCCATTCTTCCCCAATTGCCTCGCCAGCTGGCATCGTGGAACCCCTGTCCGTCATTTGTAAAAGGAGCCCAATAGTTAACATCTACTTGATAAGTGATTTTTCCGTTTTCTCTGCCCGTTAATACGGAAGGGGATCGCTTATAGAGTATATACCACACGCCTGGTGATGTATCATGATGGGTACTATGTGTACCAGTAACCACATTCGTTGTGACGATTAATTTTCCATTTTTGTATATCCAAATCCGTTGCTCTGCAATGGAGACTTCAGCATACGTATCGCCAATACCATTATTGGCGATTGTGTCATATCCGTAGCCTTCATCATTCCAGCCATGTCCGTAAATATTTGAGGCGGAAACTGATTTCTTCCCATTTTCAAAAGCTTTCATAATACGAGGTATTTCTTTTTCAACCTTTATGGCCCAGCCATAGCCTTTACCTTTAACCGATATCACCGAACCTGAATGGGTCTTGAATGTAAAATCCTTATTTAATGTGGATTGGGCATTGTTAATGTTGGCTATTCTTTTTTTAATATCACCCGCATCATCCATCTTAATCTGTAAATCTTTTGAAATAGATGCATTTTTAATTAATTCGCTCGCTTTTAAGGTAAAAACTTTATCCTGCACCTTGTAACCGACGATCTGAGAAAGGAATTCTTCAAACATTTTCTGTTGATTTTTTACAAACTCGCTGTCTTCTTTAATTGGCTGTATGTATACTGGATTGAGACGGATCTCACTCATATATTTGTGCCTTTCGAAGTCCTTCAAAAGGCTGGCGACATCATACTGCTCTCCAGGAATGCTGTTTGCGACAATAATTTTGCCTTGCTTCAAACGAACCACCGCATCTTGTGGCGCTTTTAAAACCTTATTCATGGATAGTAGCTTTTCTTCCACCTGTTTTTTCAACGTCTGGTTTTGATACTGATCCTGATTGCTGGGTATTAACGTAAAATCTTTCGCTTTTGAAGAAGGAAAAAAAGTCCATTGGCTCTTTAATAATTTTTTGACATCTGGCAGATCCTTATCCGAAAATACCATCTTTGTGTCTTTTCCATCTATAATTTGTTGATCTCCAACATAGACTACATTTTTTAATAAGGTTGTTTTTAATTTTTTTAGTGCCTGATCAGAGGTCATTCCACCGACTTTGATGCCATTAATCTTGATTTGTGAATTAAAATGGTTTGCCTGATAGTAGCTGTCTGCTGCAATGAAGAGCGCAATAATAAGGATGATGATTGTTGTAATAAACCTCCAGTTTGCATACCACATAGCTGATTTTACGCGTTGTTTCTCAATTTCTTGATTATTTGTCGTGCTTTCCATAAAGTATCCCCCTATACCTGACTTTCCGCTATAAACATCATATGATCATAAACAATTAATATTGTGTTATTAGTTACCAATTTTTTAAAAAATAGGTAATTCGTACTACTATTCTACTAAATGAAATATTCGATCATTGTCGGTTTTTGTGGAAGTTTAAATTTTTAATTAGACCTTTTGCAGAATTCTATTGATTTTCAATAAGATCAGTCTTCCGCAAACGGGGCCATTTTGTGGAATAAAAAATAAAACCAAAAAATGTGAATGATCGGTATAATGTTAAACATCAGTAATTTATTTTTAAGGTGTAGCGAAGAATTATTGCTTAGCGTATACGAGAAAAGCATATGATGGGGGGAGGGCGGATCTAATTGAATCGGTTGAGTATGTGGAAGGGAAAGTCTATCGCATTTCCCGTGATACATTAACCTACTTGTATCGAAGAGAGGGTGTGGCTGCCCACATTTATCGGCCTGCTTTTATAGATGTAACGATTGATGGAAAAACCTATAGAAATGTTTTAACGTTTTTAGTCGTTGATAAAGCAGGGGAAGTGGCCCCGCCAATGCACTTTGTTACGAAAATTCTTCGAGGGGCAAAAGGTTTTGTAAGTGACAGTTACTACCAAAAACTTGTGGATGATTTGCAAAATAAATTTGGAATGAAAGGATAACAATCTAGGTATATTAAAAATATTGAAGAAACATGTAAATTTTACTCAACAGTAATGGGGATGGAGGTCCAAATATTTGGTGAGGACAGAAAAGCTCTTCAATTTGGATCTCAGAAAACAAATCTCCATCAAACAGGAAATGAATTTGAACCAAAGGCGAACATACCGACATCCGGTTCGTCTGATCTGTGTTTTATAACGGATACTCCAATCAAAAAGGTCATTCAAGAACTAGAGAATTACCATATCAGTATTTTAGAAGGTCCTGTTGTTCGTACAGGAGCTGTAGGTAAAATTCATTCAGTTTATTTCATGGACCCCGACATGAATTTAATCGAGGTATCTAATTATGTTGAAAGCCGACTAGTCTCAAGAAATTAGTTGAATAATACTTGCTTATCTCGCAGGGAATTGGAGGGATTCCTATCGATCAATTGACTGTTCTTCTTATTTGGTTGTTTCCAATCATTTTCGGCATCCATGACTTCGAGGAAATTATCGTAGTTGAAAAGTGGGTTTCTAAAAATATGGATGATCTTATTAACATTCTTCCGCAAAGGGCTAGTACCTTTTTTGAAAAGAATTTTGCCAAGAAAACGAATCAGTTTTCATTGGTTGTATATGTTGAGTTTATTTTAATCTCACTTGCTACGATACTTGTATTTTTGAATGGATTTCACGAATGGTATAAGTGGCTGTATTTAGGGTTATTTGCTGGGTTCTTTCTTCATTCCTTTACCCATATAGGCCAGTCCCTATTTTTAAAAAGATATACACCTGGTGTCATTACTTCGATCTTATTCATTATTCCATATGGTGTATGGTTTTATTATGTGTTCCTCGAAAATAACATCCTGATTGTTCAGGATATCTGGATTAGTATACCAATTGGTGTTCTTTTGTTCGCTTTGTTTTTCCCGCCTTTAATGAAAAGTGCTTCTAAATTCTAAAACAAAACTCCATAAAAATATCAAATTATAAAAATAGCACGGAGGTTCAAATATGATGGAAGAGTCTATACAGCTGCTTTGTTACCATAACTGGGCAAATTTAAAATTATTAAATCGAATGAAAGAATTTCCAGCTGGGACGTATACAAAACAGCTTAACGGAACATTTCCTTCGATTTCTGCAACATTTAATCATATTTTTAACATTGATCAACAATGGTTTAAAAGGTTCAACCCTGAGTCTTTAACCAAAACCATTGATTTGAAAGGAATTGAAGAAACAAAAGAATATTTTCTTGAACTTCACGATAATATGAAAGGTTTTATTATAAATCATTATGATTTTTTACAAAATGTACAGTACGAAAATTCAAAAGGAGAACAGTTCCAAAATAGTATTGATGAGTTAATTCGGCATATTACCAATCATGGAACCTACCATAGAGGGAATATTTCAACGATGATACGGCAGCTAGGATATGAAGGAGTGTCTACAGATTATATTTTTTTCTTAAGATTGAAAGGTTAATTAAAAACTTGAAGCACACTTACTATGACCTACAATGTTACAGGAAATACGTTTCTTAACAAATTTTCATCTAGATTCCATTTCCCCTCTAGCTCTTTTTTATAATAAATTCATAGGTTAACTTGTAGGAATACATTCACAAAGAATCGAATATATAGGTTGATGGAGAAACTATTAATAAAGGGGAGGTATCTGTATGTTTTCTCCTAAAACCAGATTTGAAACGATTCATGGTATGGAAGTCCATTTTACTGAATGGGGGGATCCAAACAACCCAACCATTGTTTGCTGGCACGGCCTAACCCGGAATGGGCGGGATTTCGACAAAATCGCAAGCTTTCTTAAAAAAGAATACCATGTTCTTTGTCCTGATACGATCGGGCGCGGATGGAGCCAGTGGAGTTCTTCCCCTGAAAAGGATTATTGCTTTGAAGTATACAGTAGCCTGGCCATTGGTCTTCTGGATCGGTTAGAAATTGAACAAGTCCGTTGGATAGGGACTTCCATGGGGGGAGCAATCGGCATGCGGATTGCCGGCACCCCGGAGTGGCAAAAGCGCATCACCCATTTAGTTCTAAATGACATCGGCGCAGGTGCGCTGGAAAATTCGGTTCAAAATATTGAAGGGATTAAGCGGATTATTAGCTATGTTGCAGTTCCACCGCAATTTAAAACCGTTAGCGAATTAAAAACCTATTTTCAAACCATTTATGCCACATTCGGTCTTTCTAATGAGCAGGATTGGATGGATTTTACCCGGTTTTCCTGCAGGAGAAAAGATGGAGGCGGTGTCGGTCCGGATTATGATCCGAACATTGCACTGCAATTCCAGCACGTTGAAGATTTAAATCTCTGGAACTATTGGGAAGCCGTTCAGGCCAAAGTATTACTTATTCGCGGAGAGATCTCCGATGTATTGCCGCTTGATGTCGCTGAAAAAATGAGGGAAAAACCGAATTGTCAAATGGTCACCATCCCGAAATTAGGCCATGCCCCTGCATTAAATACCGGGGAGCAAATTACCATTATTGAAAAATTTTTTGAATCATAATAATAAAAACCCTTGCCCTGCAAGGGTTTTTATTTGATGAACGTATAGCTGATGCTCGTGTCGACTGGATTGAGTTTTTTAGGAAAACCCCAACTTACTTGGATTAGCCGGGCCAAAACCCGTAGCACTATTTTTTTCAACAAAATGACTATTGCGTTAACGCTTTAGCTCGCTGGGGGTCAGGCACTTAGATTTAAGACTTTTTGGAACATCCTCTTTTTGTGTTAATTTTATCGCTTAAAATAAGAAACTTTTTTCAATGCAACACAAACTGGAAGTGCAATAATAATTCCTAATACATTTTGAACGAGGTCTCCAGGTATCGACGCTACAGGTGCAACCCAATTACCGTATAGAATCCCTTCACCAATGTAATAAACAGCGATCATAACGGGCATTGAAACGATTGTTCCAATTAAATTAAAACCAATATTATTCCCATTTCGGCCATTTGACCAAGCAATTTTACCAACGATATATCCTTGTAGACCACGCGACACAAAGGTGATCGGTGCCCACAACGCCCAGCCTCCGGCTAGATCAAATAATGCCATTCCGATCGCGCCAGCAAGAGATGCCTTTTTAGGACCATATAAGATCGAGGCAATGAAAAGCATCGCTGTCCCTAGATGAACTAAACCTCCATTTGCAGCAATTGGCAGTTTAATATTCAAAAAGAAAGTAGATAGGAAAACAAGTGCAATCAACATTGCGGTAATAATTAAATCAAAAGTTTTATAACCTGGCTTTGAATAAATTTGTGTATTTTGCATATCTCTAACCCTTCTTAACGGAATTTTCTATGATTTTAGCAAATGACTGGTATTTATAAAAGCGCCAATTTTTTAAAAAACTATAAGGTCAGTTAGGGAAATGTCGAAATTAATAGTGTTGAGGAAGGGGCACCAATAGCCTCTCTTAGCTGCCCAAAACTCTTTTAGTATCCTTTGGGGATTTTCCAGATTCTTTATTTGTGGTAATATGAATAAAGTTTAAGACGGACAGCCTTATGGAGGTTATGATGAAAAAAGTTGCGGTAATACAGGATTTATCATCTTTTGGAAAATGTTCATTAACAGCTGCGATTCCGGTTCTTTCGGTAATGGGCGTACAGGCATGTCCTTTACCAACGGCAATATTGACGGCGCAAACTGGTTATCCAAGTTTTTTTTGTGAAGATTTTACTTCTAAAATGAAATATTTCATAGAGGAATGGAGCAAGCTTAAGGTTACCTTTGATGGAATCTATACAGGCTTCGTTACCGGTGAAGAGCAAATTCATAATATTTTTCTTTTTTTAGAAAAATTTCATTCAAACGAAACCATTTTACTTGTTGATCCGGTAATGGGGGATTTAGGAGAAGTCTATAAGCTTTTTACCGATGAATTGCTGGTACTAATGAGAGAACTTGTGAAGCGTGCAGATGTGATTACACCAAATGTTACGGAGTGTTGTTTATTATCCGGAAAGTCTTATGAAAAACTGCATCGCTATTCAAATGAAACGGACTATCTAAAAGCCGTCGAAGAGGCTGGGGATATTTTGCAGCAAGAAACTGGTGCTCAGGTTATTATTACTGGAATTAATCCACCGTCAGCAGATTCAGATAAGCAGTATATCGGAAATATGTATTTGGACGGAAGCAATACCTTTTATCGTGCGAAGGAGTATAATGGTAAAAGCTATTCTGGTACTGGTGATTTATTTGCATCTGTGATTATGGGAAGCATGATGCGCGGGGAGAGCTTGGAAAAATCTGTACAGCTTGCAGAGGCATTTCTGACAGCGGCCATCCAGGATTCCTCCAAAGAGCAAGTTCCTAGTGTAGAAGGAGTTAACTTCGAAAAATATTTGAAAATGTTATTTTAAATATCTAACTTCAGTATTAACCATGGAAACTTTGTTTACTCAAATGTTCTATGGTTTTTTACTTACCCTATATTTTTATTATTCAACCTTTGACTAAAAATCATTTATGAACCCTTGGTATGTCTTGAATTCTTTCAATAAAACTATCAATTGTAGCTACTGCCAGACCCACAGTGCGTTAACACTTTAACTTGGTTTTAGATCCCTAGAACTTAGGCAATTACTTTTGCCCCAGACTCCGAAAATGGAAAAAGTAAAGATATACTCATAGAGTTTTATTTACGGAAATTTGCATGAGTATCAGTAAATGTTTGAATTTCCAGGTTGCTATTCAGTGTAAAAAAATGTGATGCAAACAAGGCAAAAACAATTGTTAGAAATACTGGGATAACCACAAACAATTCAATATTTTTTCTTTTTCTTTTCATTTTTTTATACTTTTTTAAGCTAACAACCTTATTTTTCTTGTTCACATTTTTTGCCTCCGTTATTTTTATACACATTCACTTATAAATATAATAAGACAATATCTGAATTTTGTAAAAATTATATTTTATCACTACTTTTCTGCCTGATCGATGATATGAAAAAAGCCCAATTTTGGTAAAAACCATACGGAATAACATGCCTGCTACAATTCACATAGCATTTTTTGTTGCCGCCCTATTTCATTGCCAATAAGGACTTGACTATAATAAAATTTGATTAAATCACTATTAAGCTCATGAACAATCATTTTTGTTATTTCAACATTTTCAGAACCGATAACCATACAATTCGGAATATCATTTACAAAATCTTGTACATGTCCTGGTCCTACCCAGACTGTTAAATTTATACTTTTTCCGACCTCCTCACTAAATACTTGATAAAGTCTTTTCCACTAGAGGCTTCAAGTCCTTTCATACATAAATTGAATGCTTTGTTTTGTATCTCTTTTAATAATCTTAATTGTTTAGAAAATGACCGTTATTCTTTGATCATTCAGAACCTACGAAGAGGTAAACTGTATGTCATTCATTAGTAAAAACTATGTCAAGGATGGTACATTTCATTAGCTTAATCAGATTATTAAAAAATAAAAATTCTAATATAAATAACTGGAGCGTTTCTTTATTAAGTGAGACGTTTTTTGCTAAATAGACATTATAATTGAGCAAGGAGTCTTTGGCGGGAAACCATGTAGGGTAATTTATATTTTTTGAAAGGAATTGCTTTTTAATAGAAAATGGTTAACTATATAATTAAAGTGAATTTTGGGAAGTGATTTCCACAAATCTCAATTTATAGGAGGTTGGTATTTTTTAATTGCTGTACAAAAGGGAAACAGGATGAAAATTAAATGAAATCTCAGGGGGAAATTGGAGTTGCCCAGTATTACAAGAGTTATTGAAGTACATCAAGAAATAGAAAGTGTATCTAATGCACCAATGTTGATTATAAGTGAAATATTATGGATATTTTTTGGAATTGTATTTATTGTACATTTATTAAAAGATAAGAAATCATTCTCTCTTCTCGGTTTAACATTCAGAGGATTTTCCTTTGTAATTACACTTCTAATAATAAGGTATTTAACTATTTCAATTAAGAATTGTAATTTTTCGATTAATGAAAACCAATGGAAAAAAGGCTATTTAAATCCTTATATATTATCATTACCTGAGCATAAGCTACTATGCTTTAATCGTATGCCGCGAATACTACGCAAAGACAGGAAGGTAAGCGGGATACGAAAAAACGCAGTAACGCTTGGGACGAAGGTGATGTTTACTATTGTGTTAAAATTTGGATAGAAATAAAGGGAAGCGAGGATTTTTTTAAATGAATAAAACGATGTTTTACTTTTGGATAGTTGTTATTGCAATTATTGCATTTTTTACAAAGGAAATTGCTACGGTAATGATGCTCTACTTAATTTTAATGACTCTAAATGGAATCCATTCAACCATTAAGGATTTTTATGATGATTGGAAAAGTAGGCATTAAGCAGGACTGTCAATAGATGGTCTTTTTTATGTCTTCGAGTTTCATAACTTATAAGTATTGCCCTTGTTTTACTAGAAAGGGGAGGGAGGGTTCCTCTGGTTTTTTTCGTTTGGAAAAAACCATCAGAATCCTCCCCATGGAATTTCTAGTCAATGTTTATCATCTCTTTATAATACCTTCCATTGCTCTCACTTTAAGTGAATTTTCAATGATCAGGTCAAGTAGCTTATGATAAGGGATACCCGCTGATTGTGCGCTTTTTGGAAGCAGGCTATTTTTCGTCATCCCAGGTAATGTATTAACTTCCAACACATAAGGGATCCCGTTTTGAATCATCATGTCGATTCGGGCATAAACACTACATTTCAATGATTTATAGCAAGTCATTGCAGCAAGAGAGACTAGGGTTTGTGTTTCGGGTGGGAGCTGGATCACCTCTTCAATGGTAGCCACATCATTATATTTCGAGGTATAATCAAAAAACTCTCCCTTATGACGAATGGAAATCACCGGTAAAAGCTTTCCATCCAATATAGAACAAGTGATTTCCTCGCCCTTTATACACTTTTCGATGACCACTTCGGTATCCCATTTGAATACTTCCGCAATCGCAGACTTGATCGTGTCTTGGTCATAAACAATTTTTACTCCTACACTCGAACCACCTGAATTAGGTTTCACAACTAATGGGTAACCCATCTTGTCTAGTTCAGCCATATTAAGTTCTTCCATGTTCGTAAGGTGAATCCAATCCGGTGTTTGCACCCCTTCATAACGGATGATTTTTTTCGAGATATTCTTATCCATGCATAAGCTGCTGGATAGTACGCTGCTCCCTGTATAAGGAATTCCAAGGGTTTCAAGGGTACCTTGAATGGTGCCGTCCTCACCGTACTTGCCATGCAGCGCCAGCAGGGCAACGTCAAGATTTTTCGCCTTTTCCACTAAATCTTCTTTGTGATCAAGTTGAATCGGTACAATTTCATATTTATTTTTATCTAAATGCACCATCATTTCTTCACCTGTCATGAGCGAAACTTGCTTCTCGGAAGAAACCCCTCCCATAATGACGCCAACTCTCATTTTTTTAGCCTCCATAATGATTTTTTATCGTGTCACCGATGATCTTAATTCCTTGAATAATCTCTTTTTCTTTCAGCCGAGAAAATCCCAATCGTAACGTATGCCTTCCACTACTGTCCGTGTAAAAAACATCGCCTGGAGAAAAAACAACTCCGTTTTGATAACATTTTTCTAAAAGCACCCGTGAATTAATGTTGTTTTCTAGTTCTATAAAAAGGTGGAGTCCACCGTCACCCGTTATTCGTTTAAAAGGAATGAATTGCTTACAATAATGAACAGCTAATTCATACTTTTTCTTATAGACTGATTTCGCTTTTTTTATATACTTCTCAAAGTAACCATCATTCAAATATTGATATAACACCGCTTGGTCTAAAGTAGACGTATGAATCGTTCGAGCTCTCTTCATACTTTCCAAGTAATAAATCAACTCTTTGTCTGCTAAAATCCACCCAACCCGTAAGCCAGGAAAAAGAATTTTAGAGAAGCTGCTAATATAAATGACATGATTGCCAAGTCCGGCAAAGGCAGCCAAGGGTGCCAAATGTGACCCTGAGTAACGTAATTCTTCATTAAATCCATCTTCAACGATCGGAAGCCGATAGGCGGAAAACAGCTCCATGATTTCCTTCCTTTTTTCAGAGGATGTTACGATTCCAGTTGGATTATGATAAGAGGGAATGAAGTAGGCAAAATCATATTCCTTTTTTGATAAATTTGTTTCTAGCTTCCTCACATTGACACCGTCATTCTCCATTTCAATTCCATCGATTTCAAAGCCATGTAATCGAAAGAGCTTAAGGGCAGAATGATGGGTTGGATTTTCACAAATAACACGGCCGTTCTTTTTATTTAAAGAGGATAAAAGGAGATCCAGTCCTTCCGTGAAGCCATTGGTAATTAAAACATCTTTATTTCTAATGTCTACCCCTTTAATTTCCATGTAGTGAAGCAGGTATTCGATAAGTGGTTTATAGCCCTTTGCATATCCATAGTTAAGAACAATGTCTCCTTCCATGGACATCCGATTTAAAAAAGCCCTTTTAAAATTTTCTACATCGAAAAGCTTTTCATCGGGTGCGATACTAGTAAATGAGATCATTTCTTTATTCCAGCGCACTCCATGCTTCATGAGGTCCAATTCTTCCACCAAAAAGGTTTGCTCATTGATTTTTTCAGTCCAATTCAACTGGATGGATGGGGATTTGAAGGTCTCAACATGACTTACAAAGTTTCCTTTTCCTTTTATCGCATAGATCATGCCTTCTTGTTCCAAATCCGCATAAGCCGTTAAAACGGTGTTTCGGCTGATGGATAATAAAGTGCTAAGTTCACGAGTGGATGGAAGCTTTTGGTGCTCTAGCAAATACCCGTTGGTGATCATTCTTTTTAAATATTCCTTAAGTTGAATATATACTGGACGGCCTTCCGTTAGCTTAAAATCGTTAAACACTGGATTCATCCCCTTGCTAACATTTTTACATATCAGCACCTTTTCCAAAAGGTCCACACATTATGTATTTTTACGGTCTTGTGGTAGGGTGTGGAACTATAATGATACCATTTAGAATCTTTGGATAAAATCTGGAAAAATTATAGGTGCGAAGGTGACGGATTAGGATTTATTCCTTATGTAAAATGTCAAAAACGTAATGTGTTGTTCACTGAAATTTATTCTAAAAATTAATTTAATATCTTAATTGCTAATGAACTCAATGAAAGGACCTAAAACGGGTCCTTATTTTTTCTGATTATCTACAATAGTATTAAGCAGGATCGTAATAATTCACATAAGCCAGATGGTATTTTTCTCGAATATGCAAATGAGAATAAAATTTTGAGCAATAAGATTAGCTCTTTAAAGGGCTCGGGTATCTGATTAATGATTATTCTCAAGAGAATCAATTGAATCAAAATGAGATTACTTCTTCAGGGCAAAATGGCATTTACATATGTGAATTTTCAACAAGAAATACGGTTAATGATAATATTTTTCTTTAAGTACTAAAAATGGGGTCTTTATTTATGACCACTCGGCTGCAAGAATGTCGGGGAACAAAATTAGTAAAAGCAAGGAAAACGGGATCAGTATTAGCTGGTATTCTAATTCTAGCAATTTAATTCAAAACACAATTAAAGGTAGCGGGAGAAACGGGATTTCAATTGGTTCTAATTCATCCAGAATTACGGTTGATCATAATGAGATTTCTGATAGTAGTCAATACGGAATTGGTGTCAGTGGAGGTTCCGTGATGAATAATATCAAGAATAATACCATAAACACATCTTTAAAAGGGATTTGCTTAGAGTGATAATAAAATGATTAAAAATAAAATTTATTCTTCAGGAAGTTCTGGAATTGCGATTAAGTATTATTCAACAAAAAACACAGTGGACCAAAACAAACTGGATAAGTCAAAAAAACACGGCATCCAAGTGTATTCCCATTCTTCTGCACTAATTACCAAAAGTAACATTTACCGTTCATCTGAAAACGGTGTATCCATCAGTTCCTATTCTAATCATAGTACAGTATTGTCAAACACGATAAAGTATAGTGGAAATATGGAATTTCTTTATCAATCCATTCAAGCTCAAACAAGATTGGTAAAAATACAATAGTGGGAAGTAAGAAGGGGAAAATACACAAGAGTTAAGACCAGAGGAACCGTCCCTCTGGTTTTGGGAATATACATCAGAATCCTTTGAAGCACCCCTATATAAAAAGGTGCCCCAAAAGCTAGGCTTTTTGGACACCCTCGAAATTACCATTAGATTTTATCATTTACGCAACTCACATTGTGCTGATGTCAATCACGAATCGATACTTCACATCTGAAGCTAATACGCGTTCGTACGCTTCGTCAATTTGATCGGCTGAAATGACTTCGATCTTAGGAGCAATGTTATGTTCTGCACAGAAGTCTAACATCTCCTGAGTCTCCCGGATGCCTCCAATCATTGAACCTGCAAATGTACGGCGATGACCGATTAAATTAAATACGTTTAATGACAACGGTTCTGCAGGAGCACCAACGTTTACCAGAGTACCATCAAGAGTGAGCAGACCTAAATAGGCATCCAAATCAATCTTCGCACTGACCGTGTTAATCATTAAGTCAAAGGTTCCGGCCATTATCTCGAACGTTTCCGGGTCACTTGTAGCATAGTAATGATCTGCGCCTAATGCCAGACCATCGTCCTTTTTCTTCAATGTTTGTGACAGAACGGTTACCTCGGCACCCAAGGCATGTGCAATTTGGACAGCCATATGACCAAGACCGCCCATACCAACAACTGCTACTTTCTTACCTGGGCCAGCTCCCCAATGGTGTAGTGGCGAAAAGGTTGTAATCCCAGCGCAAAGTAATGGTGCTGCGGCGTCAAGCTCTATGCTATCAGGAATTCTGACTACGAAGTCCTCCGTTACAACAATGTGGGTAGAATAGCCACCTTGAGTAGGCTCGCCGTATTTGTCGACACCAGCGTAGGTAGGGACATTTCCTTTGAGACAGTATTGTTCTTCTCCTTCACGGCAGTTCTCACAATCGCCACAGGAGTCAACCATACATCCGACCCCAACGCGGTCACCGACCTTGTACTTCGAGACTTCTGTTCCTACATCTGTAACAATTCCTGCAATCTCGTGGCCAGGGACGAGTGGATAGTTCACGGGACCCCATTCACCGTGAGCAGTATGGATATCAGAATGGCAGATGCCGGCATATTTAATTTCAATCAGAACATCATGCGAATCAAGATCGCGTCTTTTAATTTCAGCCACTCGAAACGGTTTGTCTGGACCATCGACAGCTCGTGCTTTTGCAGTTATCATGAATAAAACCTCCAATAATTTTTTCAAGAGAATGCGCTTGTTCCAGGTATAATTGTATAATTTCCCCTTGATTCTTTTCTCTCTATTTTCTCTTGCAAAAACTAGAATAATCCCTATAGTTAACTCTAGGTCAAGCGATAAGATTATAAGCAGAATTCCACAAAATGATTTTGTTAAGCTTTGACATTTTGCATACAGCATGATAGGATGCTATCGAAACATAGAGTTAACTCGAAATCTATATCATAAAGAGTAGGAGATAGATGATGAAGACATATTCGATCAGCGAAGTTGCAAAAGAATTGAATCTTACAGTATATACTTTGCGTTACTACGACAAGGAGGGACTTATGCCTTTTGTAGAACGGACACCCAGCGGAACACGATTGTTTAAAGAATCCGATATCGGTGCTTTAAAAGTAATTGAATGTCTGAAATCCACCGGGATGCCTATTAAGGAAATTAAAAATTTCATTGATTGGTGTTCTGAAGGGGACTCCACCTTGCAACGAAGATATGAAATGTTTCTGGAGCGAAAAGCGAATGTAGAAGCACAAATGGAAGAACTAAAAAAAACCATGGAAGTCATCGAGCATAAATGCTTATATTATAAGACTGCAGTGGATGCCGGAACAGAAGATATTCATAAAAATGATAAAATAGAGGTTTCCAATCCTAATTAACAGAGGAGAGCCACCAGTATTTCATACATGTCTATATGAAGTACTGGTGGCTCTGTTTGTCAAAAAATGTTTCATGAACATTCTCCTTGATTTAGAGTTAACTCTAACGTTTATACTTACTCCTATATTTAATGCTTATTATAATTAAAGGAGTTGTTTTTTTGACTAAACGAAATCATTTGTTGATTTTCATATTAACTATAGGAGTATTCGGCATCTTAAATACCGAAATGGGGGTTATTGGGTTATTGCCTTCTATTGCTGATCACTTTCATGTCAGCATATCAAAAGCAGCATTGCTTGTGAGTCTTTTTGCTCTGACTATTGCTGTATCCGGACCAACGATGCCGTTATTGTTTTCCGGGATCAATCGTAAGAAGGTCATGCTACTTGTATTAGGTGTTTTCGTTTTGGGAAACATTGTATCCATATTCACATCTAACTTTACCATTCTATTAATTGCGCGTATCATTCCAGCCTTTTTTCATCCAATTTATTGTTCTTTGGCATTTACAGTAGCTGCTTCCTCGGTAAGTAAAGAAGAGGCTCCAAAAGCTGTTTCTAAAGTATTTATAGGCGTATCTACTGGTATGGTAGCCGGCGTACCGATCGCAAGTTTTATTGATAGTGCCGTTTCGTATGAAATGGCGATGGCATTCTTTGCTATTGTTAATCTTGTTGTATTGATTGCTACATTGATTTTTGTACCAACTATGCCAGTGGAAGAAAGACTTTCTTATGGAACACAACTTTCCGTATTGAAAAAACCTATTATATGGCTTTCCATTGTTACCGTCATTTTGTTAAACTCAGCAATCTTTGGCGTTTATAGTTATCTTGCTGAATATCTAAAAACTGTAACGAATATGTCTCCGAATACCATAAGTTTAACGTTATTCATCTTCGGTGGAGCCAATATGATTGGAAACATTGTTGCAGGAAAGTTGCTTACGCATAGTGCCACCAAATCTGTAGTATCTTTTCCTGTGTTATTGGGTGCTGTTTACATCATTTTTTTCTTCACAGGACAGTTTATGATACCTATGGCAATAATAACTTTAATTTGGGGAATATTGGCTGGAGGAATAATGGCAAATATTAATCAATATTTGATTGCGTCTTCAGCTCCCGAAGCACCTGATTTTGCCAATGGCTTATTTATATCAGCCTGTAACGTAGGAACAACATTAGGTGCAGCAGCAGGCGGGGTATTTATATCAGGAATGGGTACACAATATGTCGTATTGGTCGGTATCCTATCATTGATCCTAAGTTTGGTAACTATTTTAATTAGAAACTACATGTATACTCCTGAGCAACAACTTTCTTGCTAGGAATATTCTTTAAGGGGATCCTTGTTCTTTCTAATAAAATAAGCTTAATGATAAAAAGATATTCACTTCACTCACCATAGGAGGATTCCGCCCGCCTATGGTGTATTTCTTTTATCAACAATGAATAATATTAGAGCCTTAAAAATAAAAGGTTATTGACAAAAAAATTTATAAGTATTATTATTATCTCATATTCAAGATAATTAAATTCAAGATTTATTAAGGGGGGATGAAATTACTGAATGGGAAATGCAATATTTGCCCTTTCGGATATTAATGTAAAAATTTAAAGCAATTCTGATTGAATAAGCGCAATTTTTTTTAGAATTATATCTCGAATTCGAGATAAAATACAAGGAGGAAATAAAGATGATAAATATTGGATTATTAATCATTCGTCTGGTAATTGGAGTATTGTTCATGGGACACGGTGCTCAGAAATTGTTTGGTTGGTTCGGTGGATATGGATTGAAAGGAACCGGTGGATGGTTTGAATCCATTGGCATGAAGCCCGGGATAACCATGGCTCTATTTGCAGGATTAGCAGAACTTGTTGGGGGTACATTGTTTGCTTTGGGATTATTAACACCACTTGCAGGAATTATGATTGCGGGAACAATGGTAATGGCGATCGCGAAAGTGCATGGTGCAAACGGAATATGGGCAACATCAAATGGTTATGAGTATAACTTAACTTTGCTTGCAGTGGCAATCGGTATAGCTTTAGTGGGTCCTGGCCAATATGCTTTAGATGCATTTTTATTCTAAAGTACTTTTACTCATTATAAGCGAACAAAAGAACGTAATTAATCTTGTGACAGGAGTGATTAGGAGATGGAACTTTTAGGACTACATCATGTATCAATATTAACAGGAAAAGCGGAAAAAAATTATGAATTTTATACAAAAATTTTAGGAATGAGATTGGTAAAGAAAACCGTCAATCAAGATAATACAGAATCTTATCATCTTTTCTATGCTGACGCGGAAGGAACCCCAGGGACTGACGTGACGTTCTTTGACATTCCTCATCTTGGAAAAACATACAGGGGAACATCAGATATTTCTACTGTATCACTAAGGGTGAAAAATTCGGATTCATTGTTATTTTGGAAAGATCGTTTTAAACAATACGAGGTTGAACATGATGATATTCAAAAAAGAGCAAATCGTGATACATTGGCTTTCAGAGATTTCGAGGGGACTCGTTTAATCCTTGTAGCCGATAACGATGAAAAAGGTGTGCGAGCAGGGGTTCCTTGGCAAAGGGATGACATTCCATTGGAACATGCCATTATTGGTTTAGGACCTGTAACT
This sequence comes from Neobacillus niacini, assembly GCF_031456445.1. Taxonomy (GTDB): domain Bacteria; phylum Bacillota; class Bacilli; order Bacillales; family Cytobacillaceae; genus Neobacillus; species Neobacillus niacini_I. The sequence continues at coordinate 23,421 of NZ_JAVDUQ010000041.1, forward strand.
CTTACAGTCTCCATTGCAGAACCAACGATCGGTGTTTTAACAGAAGTAATGGGTTTTCGATTTGTCGGTTCCTATCCATCACTTGAGGGGGATTATCCTGATATCTTGATTTATGCAACGGGCGAAGGCGGCAGTGGTGCGGAAGTTCATATTGAAACAAGGACCGATTTGCCAAGAGTTCGCTTAGGTCGCGGAGGTGTTCACCATGTTGCCTTTCGTGTTCCTAATGAGGAAGAATATGAACAATGGGCAGAGCGTTTAAAAGAGTACCGGTTACCGAATTCAGGGAAAGTGGAACGGTATTACTTTAAGGCATTATATTTCAGGGAACCAAACGGCATATTGTTTGAATTATCAACGGATAAACCAGGATTTGCGACAGATGAACCAATGGAAACAATGGGAGAAACACTGGCACTTCCACCATTTTTGGAACCAAAACGAAAAGAGATTGAAGAAAAATTACGTCCATTAATTTTAAATTAAATCTGATTTTCTAGGAGGAATATATAATGAACCATATAAAAGGAATACACCATGTAACAGCGATTACAAGCAGTGCGGAAAAGAACTATGAATTTTTCACGTATGTTTTAGGTATGCGCTTAGTTAAAAAAACCGTAAATCAAGATGATATTCAAACCTATCATTTATTCTTTGCAGATGATAAAGGCAGTGCAGGCACAGACATGACTTTCTTTGACTTCCCTGGCATTCCGAAAGGTGTACATGGTACAAACGAAATTTCAAAGACTTCGTTCCGTGTACCAAGTGATGCTGCACTAGACTATTGGGTAAAACGTTTTGAGCGCCTAGAAGTAAAGCATACTGGTATTAAGGAGCAATTTGGCAAGAAAACTCTTTCTTTCGTTGATTTTGATGATCAAAACTATCAATTGATTTCAGACGAATTCAATAAAGGGGTGGAATCCGGGACACCTTGGCAGAAAGGTCCAATTCCATTAGAATATGCGATTACTGGTTTAGGACCTGTCTTTGTTCGTATTGCGAAATTTGATTACTTTAAAGAAATGATGGAAAAAGTTCTATTATTTAAAGAGACAGATAAGGAAGGGTCATTCCATTTATTTGAAGTGGGGGATGGCGGAAATGGTGCCTCTGTTATTGTAGAGTATAATGCGATTCTTCCTGAAGCCCGGCAAGGATTTGGTACGGTTCATCATGCGGCATTCCGTGTAGAAGATCGCTCTGTTTTAGAAGAATGGATTGAACGAATGAATAGTTTTGGATTCCATACATCTGGTTATGTAAATCGTCACTTTTTTGAGTCATTGTACGCAAGAGTGGCACCGCAAATATTATTTGAGTTCGCTACAGATGGTCCTGGTTTTATGGGTGACGAACCTTATGAAACGCTTGGGGAAAAATTATCTTTACCACCATTCTTAGAGCCTAAACGTGCAGAAATAGAAAAATTAGTTCGCCCAATTGATACAGTAAGAAGTACAGAAGAATTCATCAAAGAATAAAAGGAAAAATATAGCGCATCAACTGGTGAGATGAGTAAGCGTTATGACTTTATTTATGTAGATAAGGACGATTATGGCTCTGGAACATTAGAACGCAAGAAGAAAAAGTCATTTTATTGGTATAAAACGTTTTTGCAACAAATGGTGAGAAGCTTTAATCGAATTTTTCATTACTTTTTAAGAGCTACTAAAGATAGCTCTTTTTTTATTTTATAACCAATATGGAATTATGTTAAAATTAAGAAAATATAAACAAGGGGGATTAAGTAATGAGATTATATTTAGATGTTTTTGAAAATGACCAACCAGCTATTCATTCCTAAGTCGAGGGATGAATTGTTACGATTAAAGTCATGCCTCGTCTTAGGGAAAGTTCATTTAAATTCCCTTTTAAAAAGACGGAGGTATTATAATGAAGCAAAATTTAATTGGAGCAATCTGTTTATCTTTAGCCGCAAGTATGTGGGGCGGTATGTATGTAATCAGTAAATATGTATTAGATTATATTCCACCGTTAACCCTGGTATGGGTACGGTATGTTATAGCGTTTGTTTTTTTGTATATTGTATTAAAAATGACTCAAATAAAAAATGGTAATCGCACCGTTATTAAGAAAAGTGATTGGTTCCTATTAGCTTGGATTGGTTTTATAGGGTACTTCGTATCAATTGCTTTCCAATTCATTGGCACAAAATTATCTGATGCACACACTGGAGCTTTGATTACATCCGCTACACCAGCTTTTATTGTGGTCTTTGCACAATTTATATTAAAGGAAAAACTGACCGTTAGAAAGATTATTTCTGTTTTATTAGCTACATTTGGAGTTGTTATTGTAATTGGTTGGGATACAAAGGTTGGAACTTACTTAACAGGAAGTATCATATTGGTGGGAGCCGCAGTCACTTGGGCGTTATTATCAGTCTATGTAAAGGTTGCTTCTAAACGTCTTTCTTCCTTAACAATAACGACTTATGCTGTATTATTTGCACTTATTTTTACTACACCGGCAATGATATGGGAACTTCAAGCGAATGATGTATATTATCAAAACATTCTAATCATTTTAGGAGTTATTTATCTTGGAGTAGTTTCAACTGCTGGAGCATTTTTTCTTTGGAATAAAGGTATGGATTTAATGGATGCTGGAATCGGCTCATTGTTTTTCTTTTTCCAACCACTTGTAGGTTCTTTTTTAGGATGGCTTTTGTTAAAAGAAAAATTAGACGTGAACTTTTTTATTGGTGGTTTCATCATTATGATAGGTGTCGTGATCGTTACCTTACAAAAGAAAAAACCGATGTAAAGGTTAAGCGCCCGATCTGATAAATAGACGGAAAAATTCCGCTTATTTAGTAATTATTATTAAAAATAGCTTCAATAGGCGGAGAGAATCCGCCTATTGACTCGAAAAATTCTAAAAGGGGAGATTTTCCTTTGCATAACCGGAAAACCTCCCCTTATATACCCCGAAACGAGCTTCATTCTGCATCTAACCGAAAAATCTCCGCTTATTTTACTTATTTAATTGATAAATTAGAGCCTAATTTGATATTTATTTCTTGTTTTGCACCCTAAAACAGAACCTGTTAGTAAAAGCAGGAGGACAGAATTTCTGTCCTCTTTTGTCATTCAACTCCTATGAAAATAAAAACTGAAAAAGGCTGAACCTCTTAAGGCTAAATGTGTAGAGTTAACTTTTCAGCAGTTTTATATAATCCTGCAATAATATACTATAAACAATTAAATTTTAAGAGATATAATTTGCTTGGGCAGTATCTGTGAGAACTGCACCTTGATGGCAACTTACATAAAATAAATGATTTCTGCCTAGATCCGATTGCCGGACCGGGACAGAGGAATGGAACATGTAAAAGAGTATTTTAGATCTTCTGCCTTCAGAAGGATTTTTTTATTAGCTCTTCGAATTGTTTAACCTCTCCCCAAATTAAAGGAGGGAATATGATGAAAAAAACTACAGATTTCTTGAAGATGAAGCAAAGCAATGAAAAGATTGTCATGTTAACAGCCTATGACTATCCTTCTGCAAAACTCGCAGAACAGGGGGGCGTTGACGTCATTTTGGTTGGGGATTCGCTTGGAATGGTGGTCCTAGGTTACGAATCAACAATCCCAGTTACACTTGATGACATGATTCATCACACAAAAGCTGTTAAACGAGGAGCAAAGGATACCTTAATCATTACGGATATGCCGTTTTTAACCTATCATTTATCCATTAGAGATACATTAATCAATGCGGGGAGATTAATTCATGAAACCGGTGCCCATGCTGTAAAGCTTGAAGGCGGCGATAAAGTCATAGACCATATCGCCGCCTTAACAAGGGCAGGCATTCCTGTCTGCTCCCACCTTGGGCTAACACCGCAATCTGTCGGAGTTCTAGGTGGATATAAGGTTCAGGGTAAAGAGGCGTCATCAGCTAAAAAATTGCTGGAAGATGCTAAAAAATGTGAATTGGCAGGGGCATTTGCGCTTCTTCTGGAATGTGTTCCAAGACAACTAGCTGTAGAAGTAACCAAGGCACTTTCGATTCCGGTGATTGGAATCGGTGCTGGATTGGATGTGGATAGCCAAGTGCTCGTCTATCATGACATTTTAGGCTATGGCGTTGAACGGGTCCCTAAGTTTGTCAAACAATATCATTCATTGAATTCGATTATATTGGAATCAATTCAAGCTTATACTGCTGATGTGAAGAAAAAACGTTTTCCTGAAGAGAAACATTCTTTTACGATAAAGGAAGAGGAACTGAGAAGTCTTTATGGAGGCAAGCAATAAATTAATTACAACTTGCTAAAAGGCAGGATTCACATAAAAGTCATTAATCTAGGAGGAAAAATTATGAAATATTTTGTTGTTGATGCTTTTGCTGAAAAAGTGTTTGAGGGAAATCCCGCTGGGGTTTGTATTATGAAGGAATGGCTTCCTGATGAGATCATGCAAAAGATTGCGATTGAAAATAACCTTTCTGAAACGGCATTTGCAGTAAAAGGTGCGGAAAACTATAAGCTTAGATGGTTTACACCAGGAGGAGAAATCAACCTTTGTGGTCATGCAACATTAGCAACGGCTTTTGTCATTATGAACTACTTTGAAAAGCAATTAGAAACCATCCAATTCGAGACGATGAGCGGGGCACTTTATGTAAATAGAAGAGACGATTTATATGAACTGGATTTCCCAACTGTTTCATCAAAGGAGATACCTCTTACTGAACAAATGATTGATGCTTTGGGAACCACACCGGTAGAAACTTATCTGAATAGAGATTTACTACTTGTATTAGAATCAGAAGAAGCGGTAAAAAATATAAGTCCTGACTTTTCAAAACTAGAAAAGCTGCCAGAGGGTCTTGGAGTAATTGTTACTGCCAAAGGAAGTAATTATGATTTTGTTTCAAGAGCATTTTTTCCAAAATTAAAAGTAAATGAGGATCCAGTATGCGGCTCTGCCCACTGCGGATTAATTCCATTTTGGGCAGACAGATTAGAGAAACGTGAAATGGTAGCAAGACAGTTATCCAATAGAGGCGGTACGCTTTATTGTAAGCAGGAAGATACACGAGTCATGCTGGCTGGGAAAGCAGCACTCTATTCAATAGCAGATATATATATTGGGTAAGATTGTAGAGTAAACTTTACCGAATAATCCTGCAATAATATACTATAGGCATTTAATTTGAAGATGTATTATTACATGAGAATACTTGAAAGGAGTTTTTCCTCATGAATATTACATCTTTTTTAATTTACTGTATTATTGTTACTTTTACACAAGGGCCAACTAATATCGTCATATTATCCACCGTGCATCATTTGGGGACGAAGAAGGCACTGGAATATACCTACGGAGCAACGATTGCATTTGGTATATTACTAGTTATTTCCGCTATGTTGAATACGTTGCTGATAACGATCATACCTAAAATTTTGATTGTAATGCAGATCATCGGAAGTTTTTATATGTTCTATCTTGCTTATCAAATCTACAAAGCGGATACATCAAAACCAACGGTAAACCAATCTGGTACCTTTAAATCAGGTTTCCTTATGCAGTTTTTAAATCCAAAGGTGCTCCTTTTTACCATGACTGTCATTCCTAGCTTTATTATGCCGCACTATACCGCAATGCCTGCGGTGACTATAAGTGTTTTCACCATAACGCTTATTGGATTCTTGGCATTTATTACATGGGTTCTTTTTGGTTCAATCTTTAAGAAGTTTTTACAGAATCATAGTAAGATTGTTAATATATTAATGGCTTTGTTTTTAGCTTATTCTGGAATAATGATATGGTTGTAGGGAAGTTAAATAAGAGGTGAATTTAATGGATAAATTTATCTATAAAAAATCAGCAGGTGTTACTGCCTTGTCAGCAAGTATGACTGATTTTACCTATAAAAAGCATTCCCACCAGGAGTATGCAATTGGGGTAACCTTGCGTGGTATTCAACAATATAACCTGGATGGCAGCTTACAATTATCCTATCAAAATGGTGTAATGCTTTTTAATCCCGAACAGGCACATGACGGAATGGCACATGATCATAAGGCAGGACTTGATTATGTTATGCTATATATTGAGCCGCAATTGCTTTTAGAGGTTATGGAGAAAAAGGATATAGTGCTTTTTCCGACCCCTATTGTGTATGATCATAGACTTGAACAAAGAATATTAAGTCTTGCTAAAGCAATATTATGTGAAAAAGATGAGGCAATGTGCAGTGAATTACTCTTATCCCTCACAGATAGCCTTATTCAAACTAATCTTTCTATCGATAAGAAGAAAGATAATGTTCTAATTAGAAAAGCAAAAGAGATGCTACATGCCAACTTAGGAAATGTACTTAAACTTGACGAGATATGTAACGAACTTAATTTATCGAAATTTCAGTTTATCAGATTATTTAAGTCTCATACCGGAATTTCACCATACCAATATTTTCTTAACTGCAAAATAGAACGTGCAAAGCAGTTAATAGAAAAAAATGGAGACATTTATTCAGTAGTAGCGGATTGTGGTTTTGTTGATTTATCTCATTTAAATAAACACTTTAAAAGCGTATACGGAACAACCGCATTTGAATATTTGTCACATATAAATTGAGGAGGAGTTTTGATTTTTAGGAGGAAAAGCTTATGAAAACATCCAATATTATTTTCTTTGAAAGAAAATTCCCAAGCGCAAACATGATCTTGATTAAGGATCAGCTCCCAATCCTTATTGACACTGGTTTTGGGAGTGATACGAAAGAAACAGAACAATTAATGAAAGAAGCAGGCGTATCACCAGAAGAGTTACACCTTATTGTGAACACGCATTATCATAGTGACCATGTAGGAGGCAATTTTCATCTTCAAAAAAATTATGGTGTTAAAATTGCTGCACACAAATGGGATGCTGATTTAATTAATGGATGTGACCCTGAAGCCTGTTGTGCAGATTGGTTAGATCAGCCTGTAGAACCTTATCGAGTCGATAAAAAGCTCAAAGATAACGATGAGATTAATACAGGAAGTAAAACTTTGAAAGTCTTGCACACACCGGGACATACGTTGGGGCATATTTCTTTATATGAACCAGAAGAAGAGATATTAATTAGCGGAGATCTTTTTCACAAAAATGATATCGGATGGTTAAATATTTTTCGAGAGGGTGTTGCATCCATCCAACGTTCTATTGAAAGTTTAGATCGGTTGTCCATGCTCCGGATCGGGCAGGCATATTCAGGACACGGACCTCAAATCGAGAATCCTCTCGCTGCCATTGATGCAGCAAGGAACCGGTATGAAAAGTGGCTCACGATGCCAGAAAAAATTTCATGGCATGCGATCAAGAGGATTTTTTCATTCACATTAATCATAAAAAATGGATTGGCAAAAGAAGAAATCGATAACTACCTACTAAAATGTGGTTGGTTCCAAGATTTTGCACGCTACTCTTTCAAGCATCAGCCAGAAGAATTTATTCAAATCCTTCTCGATGAAATGATTCGTTCCGGTGCAGCAAGCTGGCACAATAATCATTTAATCGCAGTCACCCTACACCAAGCACCACAAAAGAAATGGATGAGTAAGAACATAAAACCAAGAGATTGGAAACCTCAAGATTTTCTCACATAACTCCAGACCCATACTTCACTGACGATCAGTCTCTTTTTTACTTACAAAGCGGGATAGTTGAATATTATTTTATATTTTTTTAATATTCCGATTTCTATTGCCCAAACAGTATAAAACATTGAGGGGGAAATTTATATGCCATTAAAAGTAGGAGATATCATTACGTTTGAACGGATGTTTACAGTTAGGGATGTTGAATTATTTACAGAGATTTCAGGTGACGAAGGGATTCATCATATAACCCCTGATGAACAGGGGAGACTTGTCGTTCAAGGGTTATTAACGTCAACTTTACCAACAAAAGTAGGTGGGGATTATAACGTACTGGCACGTACAATGAATTTTGAATTTTTAAGACCTGTGTTTACGGGAGATACAATCATTTGTGAAGTTATAATTGAAAAATACGAAAGGCAAGAAAATAATAGAACAGCTATTATTGCATCCTTTTTATGCAAAAATCAGAATGAAAAAGAAGTATTAAAAGGGGATTTTTCAGGTGTAATACTTTAAATCCTATACTCTCTTTAACTAAAGTGGTACTATCCTTAAAGAACAGGCTTCTTAAAATACTTCCTTTTTCTAATGGGAGTTAGTTGAATAAGACATACAAAAAGACCAACTATGGTCTTTTTGTTTTGGTGAAAAAACAACAATATCAGAGCCTATCAATAAGTGTGCTTACAGCTATATTCATTATTGGAGCCACAGATGAAGAAAACTATAAATTTCAACTATGAACGAGATATTGAAGTATAATATCAATTCATATGTGCATTCAATTAAGGAGTTTAGTCCAATATAAAAATAGTAAACACAAAGAAGGGGTTTTGGGTATGACAACATTTCATGAAATGGGCATTAGTGAACCTATTCAAAGAGCAATTACGGATATGGGATTTGAAGAGGCATCTCCTATTCAAGAGAAAGCCATTCCCGTAGCTTTGACCGGTAAGGATATTATTGGTCAAGCACAAACAGGTACAGGAAAGACGGCTGCCTTTGCGATTCCGATTTTGGAGAAAGTGGATACAAACAAAAAATATGTTCAGGCGATTGCAATTGCACCGACAAGAGAATTAGCTATTCAAGTTTCAGAAGAAATCAATCGGCTATCGAAATACATGGGCATAACTTCTCTCCCTATTTATGGAGGGCAGTCTATAGATCGTCAAATCAAGGCATTAAAAAAGGGACCTCACATTATTACGGGAACACCTGGAAGACTTTTGGATCACATTCAACGTAAAACGCTGAAGTTAGACCGCATCTCGATGGTGGTTTTGGATGAAGCGGATGAAATGTTAGATATGGGCTTTCTGGAGGATATCGAACGAATCCTCAAAGAGACCCCAAAAGAAAAACAAACTTTGCTGTTCTCTGCAACCATGCCCAAACCGATACAAAATCTTGCGGAAAGGTTTATGAACGACCCAGAGTTAGTAAAGATGAAAGCGAAGGAAGTTACCTCGCCAACTGTAAAGCAAATTTATTATGAGGTTAATGAACGAGATAAATTTGAAGTGCTTTGCCGTCTGCTTGACGTGGATAACCCAGAATTAGCGGTGATTTTTGGAAGAACAAAAAGACGCGTGGATGAATTAAGTGATGCATTGAATAAAAGAGGATATCTTGCTGATGGCTTGCATGGAGATTTAAATCAACGACAGCGGGATGTTGTGATGAATAAATTCCGTGAGGGAAACATTGATATTTTAGTTGCGACCGATGTGGCTGCGAGGGGAATTGATGTTTCAGGGGTTACCCACGTCTACAATTTTGACATTCCTCAAGACCCGGAAAGTTATGTTCACCGAATCGGCAGAACGGGGCGAGCAGGTAAGACAGGGTTAGCTATTACATTTGTGACACCGAGGGAAAAGGGGCAGATTCACAGTATTGAAAAAGCATCGAAAGGGCATATCGAGCGTAAATCAATACCGACAGTAGCAGAGGCAATGGAGTCTATTCAGAAAGCGGCAGTAGAAAAGATGATTCAATTGGTTGAAGAGGAGGATTACAAACAGTTTAAGCAAGCTGCAAGCGAATTGCTCGATCAATACGATTCAATAGCATTAGTTTCAATTGCTTTGAAATTGTTGTCGAAGGAACAGAGGGATGTTCCCGTTCAGCTAACCTCCGAGGCACCGCGATATGCCAATAAACCAAAGGAACAAGAGAAACCAAGGAGAAACTATAAAGGGAATAGGGACTTTGGGGGAAAAAGGGGAAATGGTAAACGGAAAAAAACTTCCACGTCCTCTCAGAAAAAAGAAAGGATTATGAAATGATTAAAAGGAGGAATAATAGGGTGAATTTATGAGGAAAGCAAAAGGAAAAGGTGGAACAGGGAGAGGAACAGACAAAAAAGGTTGGAATCGTTGGCAAGCTAGTGCAAACAAAAAAAAGAGTGCAAAACCTTATATAAGTAAAGGTACAAAAAATACGGATGTTGAAAATGACCCCACAAGCAATAGTTAAAGTCACTTATCCGAAATATAGAGAATGCTGAATAAATATAATTATTTAATGACCAAAGTGTGCGAGCTCCATTTAAGGAGTTCGCTTTTTTCTTTTTCAGCCAGCGGGGAGATTTTGCTTTCTTTATTGAGGGGGGGTAATTTGATAATTGTCACAATTTATTTTTCTAAGTTTTTTTTAAAAATGGATGGTTTTTTTATGTGAAATTGCTCTTTTAAAAAGCCCCTTAAATACAACATTCATTTTCCAGAGTCATGCCAAACTTTGGCATTCCATATAATAGGGAATGTAAACAACAATGCTGGAATAAACTCACAAGACTGATAGAGGGTTAAAATTACTGATCGGTAGAAGGTGACAAATATGGAAGCCATCATCCTAGCTGCTGGATACTCCAGCCGAGCGAATGCATTTAAGTTGACGTTGCCACTGGGGCAAATGACCGTCTTGGAGCAAACAATCTCTAAATTTGAAGGAATATGCAGCAGGGTCATCGTCGTAGCCGGGTTTCAGTCGGAAATCATCCAAGAGGAAATCGCAAAAATCAGCTGTAAGAATGCCTATTCTTTTCAGATCAATTTTGTTTATAATGAAGACTTTGACCAGGGAATGTTTCGTTCCATTCAAAAGGGCTGCAACGAAGTAAATGCCCCAACCTTCTTTATAACCCCCGGAGATTGTCCGCTTGTTAAAAAAGAGACTGTTCAGCTAATAGCAGAAAACAAAGGGAACGTAGTTATTCCCAGCTTTAACTATAAAGGTGGCCACCCCATCAAATTATCAAGCGAAGTGAAACAGAAAATTCTCGAAACTAATCCAGAAAGTAATTTGCGTGAGGTCCTGGGCGGTTTCGAAAAGAAATACATGAATGTAGATGATCCGGGAGTACTAATGGATGTTGATACGCTGGAGGATTTCCAAAAAGCCATTAATTATTATCAAGCTTAAATTTCTCTAGTTCCCCTAAATAAAAATACAATGAAAAACTACGAAATTCTTGAATAAAATTAATCATAAAATATTATTTTCATTTATAAAATCGTAGGAAGAGGTTTTCTATTCATCATATGTCCCCTTTTAAAAAACGAGTCGAAGGGTGTTGTTGCAATGAGTCTCAAAGACATAAGCACCTCAGTGCCCAAAAAGGACCATAAAGGTAAAGTATCGGGCCAGTTGCCCTATATAAGTGACGTGAAAGTGGAAAATATAGTTTACGGTGTTTTGTTTCGGTCGCCCATTGCTTACGGAAAAATCATATCCATTCATTTACCAAACCTTCCGGACGGCTATGAAGCGGTTGGAGCAGAGCATATCCCCGGTCCGAATTATGTAAAAATTATCAAAGAAGATCAGCCCATTTTTGCCAATGAGTGGGTCCATTATATTGGAGAGCCGATACTCATGCTCGTTGGAAAAGACCTGGATATTCTGTACAGTTTGTTAACTGAAGTGAAGATCAAATTTGAAGAACATCAGGCGATTTATACTTTAGAGGAAGCAATTAAACAAAAATCAGCAGCCGCAAGTTTGGCTAGCTATGAATTTGGGGAAAGCCTGGAGACCATTTCCACAATCGAGCAAGGAGCCTTTCAAATAATCGAAGAAGAATATGATACGGGTTATCAGGAGCATGTCTACCTAGAACCACAAGGAATGCTCGCCATTTATAAGGAGGATGAAATTGTCGTCCAGGGATCGATGCAATGTCTTTATTATATAAAAAATGCATTGCTTAGTGCTTTAGCCTGTGGTGAAGATGAAGTCAGAGTGGTTCAAAGCCCTACCGGTGGAGGTTTTGGCGGCAAAGAAGAGTTTCCTTCGATGATGGCTTGTCACGTTGCCGTTGCTGCAAAAGCGGTCAAAAAATCGGTGATGCTCGTGTTCGACCGTTCAGAGGATATGCTGGTAACGACAAAAAGGCATCCAGCCAAGATCAAATATCGAACGGCCCTAGATCAAGATGGAAATATTTTGAGCATGTGTGTCGACCTCTTTCTCGATGGCGGAGCGAATGAGGGATTGAGCTCTGTCGTGCTTCAGCGTGCATTATTAAACAGTGCCGGAGTATATAAAATTCCGCATTTTCATGCAAAAGGCTTTGTCTTAAAAACGAATACCGTTCCGAATGGCGCCTTCAGAGGATTTGGTGCGCCACAAAGCTTTGCCGGAATCGAAAGTCATATGGGACATCTTAGTAAACTGGCAAACATCGATCCACTTGAATATAAACGAAAATACCTCGTCAAACAAGGTGACCCCACCATTACCAAAGGAAAATTCCGTGACCCAATATTAATGGAAGAAATGATTGAGGATTTGGTAAACAAATCCGACTACAAAAAGAAAAAAGAGGAGTTTCAGCGTTTAAATCAACAAAGCCAGCGCTATAAAAAAGGTATCGGAACCTCGTTGTTCCTCCACGGCTGTGGCTTTACGGGCAGTGGCGAAAGAGATCATATTAAAGCAACGGTGAAACTCGTTAAATCAAACGACGACAAGGTAATGCTAAAAATCTCCAATTCTGATATGGGACAAGGAATATATACAACTCTTAGTAAAATTGTCGCTAAAGAACTTGACCTCTCGTTTGATAGAGTTTTGTACCCGATTCCCGATACAAAAGAGGTGCCCGACTCCGGTCCGACCGTTGCCTCTAGGACGACGATGATTGTAGGAAAATTGCTTGAACGGGCCGCAAAAAAACTGAAGGCACTGTGGCAAATAGGGGTCGAACAGGAAGTAGTCGAGAATTATGTTCACCGTGAAATGATTCCTTGGGACGAGAAAAACTTCACTGGCGATGCCTACCCGGCTTATTCATGGGGGGGCAATATCGTTGAAGTAGAAGTTGATACGTTAACAGGAAATGTAAAGTTAGAAAAAGTGTACGGCAATTATGAAGTGGGGAAGGTCATCGATGAACGGATTATGAAAGGCCAAATTGACGGCGGTTTGGCTCAAGGGTTAGCGTACGGTTATCTAGAAAAGATGACGTCAAAACAAGGCAGAATCCAACAAAAAAGCATATCGGATTATGGTCCACCGACTTCATTGGACGTTGTTACAATTGAAAGTAAGGTCTTCGATAACCCTTATGCTGATGGTCCTTACGGGGCGAAGGGCGCAGGTGAATTGACGTTAATCGGCGGCGCTCCAGCAGTCCAAGCGGCGATTGAGGATGCTCTAAACACTTCATTTCAGCAAATTCCGATTACACCGGAAGTTATTATTGAAAGTCTTTGGAAGAAAGAGGGGGAAGAGGGTTGATTAAATTTACACTAAATGGAAGAACGGTAGAGACTGACGCCCCTGCTACAGTAAGATTACTAGATTTATTAAGAGATGAGTTTGGGTTAATCGGAACAAAGGAAGGCTGTGGTGAAGGGGAGTGCGGAGCCTGCAGTGTTTTTGTGAATAACCTCCTGCAAAACAGCTGCCTTATTCCCATTGGCTCGATTGCTGGCGCCGATATTCAAACGATCGAAGGTATAATTGAAACGGAGCAATTTAAGATTTTAGATGAAAGCTATTCTATTGCCGGGGGAGTGCAATGCGGCTATTGCATTCCGGGGATGATTATGGCAAGTGCAGCTTTGTTATCAAAAAATGCTCATCCTTCAGAGGCTGAAATTCGTGAAGGAATTTCCGGAAATCTGTGCCGATGTACAGGCTACAATATGATTGTAGATGCGATTAACCTAGCAGCTAAAAAAGGGGACGGCTTATGGCAGAAAAAATAGCCGCGTACCGTTTCGATTGTTTAGACCAAACCTTGAGCCAATTGAATCGAGAAGACTGTGCCATCATCGCCGGCGGCACCGATGTCATGGTTCTTCATAAAAGTGGTAGGGGAGTCCCTCCGAAAATCCCGAAACCGATTGTTTTTATTGATCATCTTTCCGAATTAAAGCAGGTACATCAAAATCACAAGGATCTCCACATCGGGGCCTGCTGTACCTATAGTGAATTACTTGAACATCCTTTAATTCCTTTTGTCTTAAAGAAAGCCATTCAAACCATTGCTGCCCCGGCCATTCGAAACCGAGGAACATTAGGTGGTAATATTTGCAACGCCTCTCCAGCCGGTGACACGCTTCCTTTATTATATGTATACAATGCAAAGCTTCTGTTGCGCTCCGTAAATGGGAATCGCATCGTTACGATTGCTGATTTTATTCAAGGTCCACGACGGATTCAACGCTTTCACAATGAAATCGTAGCGGAGATTATTCTTCCATCCGTTTTAGAAGAAGATGCTCAGGTTGTTTTTGAGAAAGTCGGCAACCGGAATGCAGATGCCATTGCCAAAGTATCGTTTGCGGGTTTCATTAGGATAAACAAAAATCGAATCGATGACATTTGCTTGGTCTTCGGGGCGGTCGGACCAACGATGGTTCGTTCCCTTGATATTGAGAAGATGGTGGTTGGAAAAACGATCCCATTGGCAGATGCAGACATCGCAACGATAGTGGCAGCATTCGAAAAGATTATTCGGCCAATCGACGATCAACGCTCCACTGCGGCTTACAGAAAAACCGTAGCGTTAAATCTTTTACGTTATTTTCTTAGCCTGAAGCACGATCATACGAATTCACTTTCTTAAAAAGGGGGGGAGATCTTCATGCAGCTGATGGAAAAAGTAGCCTTGTTGACACGTCAAAATGAAACCTTTGCTTTAGCCATGATTATTGAATCAAAGGGTTCCACTCCCAGGCATATAGGAAAAATGATTGTTTACCGTGATGGTACGATTGAAGGGACTGTCGGAGGGGGCTTGGCTGAACACTATGTGATCAAAGAAAGTGTAAAGGCGATCCAAAATGGCCAATCGAAAATCGTTGAATATAAATTGAATAAATACGCAAAAGACGGGATCGACATGGATTGTGGCGGGACGTTACGGATTTTTATTGAAGTGTATACCAGCAGGCCAGAACTCGTTCTGGTTGGAGCCGGTCATTTAGGCTACGCGGTGGCAAAGCTTGCTGATTTCCTTGAATATCCCTATTGCATTGTCGATGATCGTGTGGGTTATTGTACAAGGGAACGCTTTCCTCATGCGGCTAACCTTTATGTGAATGAAGATATTGAAAAGGCTTTGCTCGCAGCCAATCTAAATGAAAAGTCCTATGTGGCGATTTTTACAAAAGATTGTGATGATATTTCCTTAAAAACTGCACTACAATTTCCGTGTGCCTATATTGGAATGATCGCCAGTAAACGTAGGGCCATCCATGTATTTGAAAAACTAAAAAGTGAAGGGGTCACGCCAGAACAATTGGAACAGGTCCATTCTCCAATCGGATTGAAAATTGGCTCAGAAACATCACAAGAAATTGCTATCGGAATTATCGGAGAAATCATCAAAGTCAGCAGGGAAAAGTGACCAGGGGGACGGTTCCTCTGGTTTTCTTATTGGAAAAATATAGAAAGGTTAGCCGTTGTTTTTCCCTCCCTCTCCGATAGTTGTTACTTTTTTCATAAAAAACATATCGATTATTTTTTGAAAATTAATTTTAATTTATCTTTTATTGTTTTTTGATGATTTATGCCCGCACACTCGTGACTTCAGTCGTGAGTTAGGGCATATTTTTTGTGAAAATAAAAAGCGTTTTACAGGACAAGCGTTCTGGTTTTTGGTAAAATATTCCTAACAAATAGAGGTGAGTCAAATGGCAAAAAGAAAAACAACCAAAGAAAAGAATGAAGAATTAGCTAAAGAAGGTAAAATTTTACGCCATTATGGGCTCAAACTCCGATTAGAACCAAACAAAAAACAAAAGGAACAAATTCATCAAACAGCTGGATGTTCTCGTTTTGCCTTCAATTTCTACTTAGGCGAACGAAAAGAAGTGTATCGACTAACTAATGAAACATTAAGTGTGGGTGATTTTAAAAAGTCTTTTAATGGCTTAAAAGAACATCCACTGTTTAATTGGTTGAAAAAAGCTGATAAATTCGCTTTAGAAACAGCAATGGAATCTGTGGAAGATGCCTTTCAACGTTTTTTTAAAGGTCAAAATGGATTCCCAAAATTCAAATCCAAACATAAATCTGAACAAGGTTATACAACCAAAGAAACCAATGGAAATATTAAATTAGATATTCAAAAACAAATGGTTCAATTACCAAAGTTAGGGAAAGTGAAAGTTCATCTTTCCAAGAAACATCGTCAGATGTTTCAAAATGGTTTAATAGCCAAAATTAAGACCGCAACCATTAAATATCATAGTAGTGGTCAATACTACGTTTCATTAAAAATAGTAGAAATTATCGTTTGTATGAAACAAGTGATTTTTCTAAAATTCCTGATGACCAAATTATTGCTTTGGACTTAGGATTATTACATTTTTATATCGATTCCAATGGTAAAAAAGTAGATAATCCAAAGTTTTTAAAAACAAAACTCAAGAAATTAGCGAAGCTACAACGTCAGTTAAAAAACAAAAAGATTGGGTCATCCAATAATAAGAAATTACAAAAGAAAATCAGCAAATTACATCTGCATATTGCCAATATGCGTAAAGACTTTTTACATAAAGAATCTCGTAAACTAGTGAACGAAAACCAAGTCATTGTTTTAGAAGATTTAAATGTAAAAGGTATGATTAAAAATAAAAAGTTGTCGAGAAGTATTGCAGATGTTAGTTGGTCTATGTTTAAAACGTTTGTTTCCTACAAAGCTGATTGGGCAAATAAAAAAGTCATTCCTGTGGACCGTTTCTTTGCTTCTTCTAAGCAATGTAATGGTTGTCATGAGAAGAACACGATGTTATCTCTTTCTGATAGAGAATGGATTTGTCCAAATTGCGGAACGAAACATGACAGAGATGTGAATGCTGCAAAAAATATTAAAGAAGAAGGTATTCGTATTTTAAACGAACTATATGCTAGTTCAGAAGTAGCCTAATTTTTAATTAACATATGTATTTTTTCCCCACCGTAGGAACTACGGGTTGTGCCTGTCAGCATCTCAAGATGCTGTTTGTCGAGCTTTTGGGCAATGGAGGGAGTGTAAGACGCTATATAGTGTGGTGCAGTTCCCAATGAAGCAGGAATCTCGTGACTTCAGTCATGAGAGGTTCAAAAATTTGTATTCATTCATTTTTTAAAGTGATGGAAGTCGAAGACGAGATAATTGGAAACAAGCAATGGAACGATTATAATCGGAGGAGATTACAAAAAACGGGAGGGGATTTGAAGTGCCACATTTATTTATTCGAGGAATAACAGTTGAGCAAGTTAAAACCATTAGTAAACCACTTGTACAGGAATTAGCAGATCTTTGTGCCTGCGGAACGGACAATTTTACGCTGGAGATTGTCCAATCTACCTTTGTTTTTGATGGAAATGAGGTGCCGGGATATCCATTTATTGAAGTGAAATGGTTTGAACGGGGGCAGGAAATTCGGGACGCATTCGCGAATATTGTAACGAAACAGGTTCAGTCACTCGGGATCCCGGAAGTGGAAGTTGCTTTTAGTACTTTTAAAGAGTCTGATTATTATTTCAATGGGAAGAGTTTTGCTGAAGTATAATCTTTATAAAACGGGGGGAAATGTATGTATCCGAATATTTTAAGACATCCTGGACCAACTCCAATTCCTAAAAAAGTAGAACTGGCCATGGCCCAGGATATGATTAGCCATCGTACGGAGGAATTCGTCAATTTATATCAAGAAACAACTCACCGTGTGAAACCTATTTTCGGGACAAAGCAAGATATCTTGCTTCTGCCATCAGGGGGGACAGCTGCGTTAGAAGCGGCAGCGGTAAATACCGTTTCTCCAGGAGAAGAAGTAGTCGTCATCACGGTTGGCGCCTTTGGTGATTACTTCGTTTCAATTTGTGAGAAATACGGCTTTCATGTACATAAGCTTGTAAAGAATTGGGGCGAGGCTTGTACGGAAGTAGACCTGATTGAATTTTTGAAGCCTTTATCCAACATTAAAGCCGTTTTTGCGACTTATAATGAAACTTCTACCGGGATCTTAAACCCTATCGATAAATTGGGCGAGGTGGTGCGCACTTATACTGATGCTCTTTTTATTGTCGATGGAGTGAGCTGTCTTGGCGGTGCCCCTGCCGAAATGGACCAATGGGGCATCGATATTTTCGTGACAGGATCACAAAAAGCGATTATGCTTCCACCGGGTCTAGCTCTTTTAAGCGTAAGTGAAAGGGCCTGGAAAGTGATCGAGACAAATCGGACACCCTCGTATTATTTAAATTTAATGAGCTATCGTGAGTGGGCTTCAAAAGGGATGACACCTAACACACCTGCGATTTCATTGATTATGGGACTTTCAGCAGTATGTGACTTAATTGAAGAGGAGGGCGGATTTTCAAAAACCATCGAACGACATGAAGTAATGAAAAATATGGTACGTGAAGCCATGAAGGCCCTTTCAATTGGATTATTGACAAGTGATGAGTTTGCCTCGCCAACGATCACGGCTATCCAAACACCAGAAGGATTGGAACTTTCCACCTTCTTAGGACATTTAAAGAAGAAATATCATCTTGATTTTGCCGGCGGGCTTGGCCATCTGCAAGGTAAAATATTCAGGTTTGGGCATATGGGCTATTGCTTCCCGAGCGATATTCTTGAGGCTGTTTCCCTTATCGAAGCAGGATTACAGGATTTTTCCTATCCATTTGAACCTGGTGCGGGAGTGAGAGCGGCACAAAACGTTTTCTTATCTGCACGAAGAAAGTAATAAGATTTAATTGAATTTATTCCATCTCGACCTTCGTTTGAATTTAAACGAAGGATTTTTTTTAAGATACAATGGTAAAATAAGAGATTAAATAAACTATTGACTGGTCAGTTGAGATTTTATAAAGGAGTTGTTAGAAGTTGATATATCGTAAAGCAAATATCGATGATATTGAAAAATTAGTTGAGTTAAGAAAAAACCAATTAGTTGATGAGGGGATAGAACCGAATATAGATATTGATACGGACCTATCTGTTTTCTTTAAAAATAAACTAAGCGATGGTACTTTAATACAATGGCTAGTGGAAGATAATGAAGAAATAATAGCTTGTGGTGCAGTAATTTTTTATGAATTTCCACCTAGTTATACCAATAAGACTGGAAAAAAAGCATATTTCGCAAATATGTATACGAATAAAAATTATCGTGGGCAAGGAATCGCAACAAAGCTGTTAACTAAATTAGTTGATGAAGTTAAGAATTCAGGTATTTCGAAAATTTGGCTTGGAGCATCAAAAATGGGTAGACCAGTGTATAAGAAGTTTGGTTTTATAGAAACTGATGAATTTTTAGAATTAAATTTTATTTAATATTTTGTGAAAGATAACACTTAAACTCCCTCAGTTTAATACGATTTTCTCCCGAATACTCGCTATCGTGTGCGTATAGAAAACAAATCGGACCGCAACATTTTAGACATATATAAAATGTTGTGGTCCTTTAAAAATCAAATGTTACACTTACCTAACCTAAAGATAAATATGACTAATATGTAATGCCCTTTTATTTATCTATCTTTTTTTTATATAATTTATAGTCAAATAGTATTTTTAATATATTTATTTTTTTGAAAATTTACAAAGTTATCTTGACACGATATTTTTCAGTCCATATAATAATGGATGAGGACGGTGGGAATTTCGTTTTACTGTCGTTAATTAAGTAAGCGATTACATACGGTGAAAAAGAGTGGTCCCTTTACATCATTTTATTTAAAACCAGACAGACATTGGACACTTCGTAAGGAATATTCGTAAGTCGAACCCCTTTATTGAAGATTGATGTCTTGTCCGGTTTTTTTATAACCCAATCAATTTAAAAATATAGAAAGGAAGGGATCATGAAGGAAAAATAATAGGGTAAAAGGTATAAAATATTAAACTTATATTCCGATAGTAAAGGCGGGAAGTGGATGGCAATTATTAAAGAGGTAAAAGAGGAATTTCATAATAGTGAAGAAATCACCATTAAACGTAATCTAAAAGCACGTCACATGACGATGATTGCGATTGGCGGATCCATCGGGACTGGTCTCTTTTTGGCGACAGGTGCCTCTATACATACTGCGGGACCGGGTGGTGCACTGCTGGCGTATGGATTAATTGGAATTATGGTATATTTTTTAATGACAAGCCTTGGGGAAATGGCTACCCACATGCCGGTTTCCGGATCCTTTGCGACGTATGCCGGCCGATTTGTGGATCCAGCATTGGGCTTTGCACTTGGGTGGAATTATTGGTTTAACTGGGCAGTAACCGTTGCAGTTGAAATCGCCGCATCCGCTATTATAATGAAATTTTGGCTTCCGGATGTTCCAAGCATCGTGTGGAGCGTACTGTTTTTAGGACTTATGTTTTTATTAAATGCCTTATCCGTTAAAAGTTACGGTGAGTCAGAATATTGGTTTGCATTAATTAAAGTAATTACGATTATCGTTTTTATTGGCGTCGGCTTACTGACTATTTTCGGTATTTTTGGCGGCGAGTCTCTTGGGTTTAAAAACTTTACGATCGGAGATGCCCCCGTACATGGCGGCTTTATGTCAATATTAAGTATCTTCTTCATCGCCGGTTTTTCGTTCCAAGGAACGGAACTAGTCGGGATTGCCGCGGGGGAAAGTGAAAATCCTAGTAAAAACGTACCAAGAGCCATCCGACAAGTATTTTGGCGTATTCTATTATTCTATATTGGCGCCATTGCCGTTATTGGTCTCGTCATTCCATTTACAAGCCCTCAGCTATTAGGCGGAGATGTTGATAGCATAGCGGTGAGTCCGTTTACTCTCGTATTTGAGAAAGCAGGTATTGCCTTTACCGCTTCAGTCATGAATGCTGTTATTTTAACGTCCGTTTTATCCTGTGGATCTTCTGGATTATATGCCGCAACACGGATGCTTTGGTCGATGGCAAAGGATGGCCAGGCACCAAAATTTTTGCAAAATGTAAACAAGCGCGGTATTCCAATGAATGCCCTTGTTTTAACGACTATTATCGGGGCTTTGGCCTTTTTAACGTCGATTTTTGGGGATCAAGTGTACACTTGGTTATTAAATGCTTCCGGCTTAACCGGGTTTATTGCTTGGCTCGGTATTGCGATTAGCCACTACCGTTTTAGAAAAGCCTATATTGCACAGGGAAGAGACCTAAATCAACTTAAGTATAGAGCGAAATGGTTCCCATTAGGTCCGCTGCTGGCACTGGCGATGTGTATCATTATTATTCTTGGCCAAAACTATCAAGCCTTTACGGCAGATAAAATTGATTGGTACGGTGCAGCCGTCTCTTATATTGGATTACCAATCTTTTTAGTCGTATGGTTTGGATATAAAATTGCGCATAAAACAAAGGTAATCCCGCTTAAAGAATGTTCGTTTGAAGAAGAGCATTATTAAATAGAAGAAAACCGGATCCGGTTAGAAAAAATGTCCTTCCAGAGTTTTGCTGGAAGGACATTTTTTTGGCTTTCAAGCGGATTTTGTCTCTCCAGGAAAATCCGGTTTTTTGCGTTCATTTTTATTGGTTTTGCAAGGCTTATGATCGTGAAAATTAACCTTGTTTTCGCTTTCAGACACCGATTAAAAAACAACCATATCATCAAGAAAATCATTCTATTGCCCGGTTTGTCAAAAGTGAGCTCACCTCTTTAAGGGAGCTTTTTTAATGAAAAATTTTCAATTGTTTTGAATTTTGTCGAAAAAAAGTATAAATTAATGTTTCGCATTTTTACTAAATGTAATATACTATATGTAAATAAGTATAACACATTTAAACAACTCCGTCAGAATAGTACCTATTTTTTGAGAGGAGGGCGGAAGTTATTAAACTGACAAAACGGCAGGATGAAATCTTGCAAATTGTGAAACAAAGCGGACCGATTACCGGAAAAGAAATTGCCGAGAAGCTATCGTTAACAAGGGCAGCACTAAGGCCAGACCTAGCCATTCTAACAATGTCCGGCAATTTGGATGCAAGACCCCGGGTTGGTTATTTTTATAATCAGGAATTAGAAGTAAAGCAGCATGCTGAAAAGTTTTTACATCAAAAGGTAAGTGATTTTAAAGCCCATCCGATTGTTGTCGAAAAATCAACCTCTGTTTACGACGCCATAGTTCAGCTTTTTTTAGAGGATGTCGGCACACTTTATGCGGTGGATGAAGATGGAAACTTAGCAGGGGTCATTTCTCGGAAGGATTTGCTTCGAACAGCGATCGGAAATCAAAACCTCAATGAGTTGCCAGTTAGTGTCATCATGACACGCATGCCGAACATCGTCACGATTCACCCGGAGGAAACCTTACTCGAAGCAGCAAAAAAGATGATTAATAATCATATTGATTCCTTACCTGTTGTGAAGGAAATGGAGGATGATACATATTTACTGGTAGGTCGGATCACGAAGACCACAATTACACGGGCATACCTTGAAATAATGGAACAAAAACTTGATTGAGGAGAGTGGCAGGAATTTTGGAGCAGAAAGAAGTGGTCTATGTTGTATCTGACTCAGTTGGTGAAACAGCTGAGCTTGTGGTCAAAGCGGTGGCAACACAATTTAATGGGGGTCATGTGGAAATCCGCCGCAATTCCTATGTGGAGGATTTTGAAGATATAGAGGATGTTATTTTATTAGCAAAAGAGGGTCAGTCCATCATCGCTTATACCATTGTTGTTCCTGCCTTAAAGGATTATTTGGATCAACGGGCTGCGGAAGAGGGGATTTATGCAGTCGATTTATTAAACCCTTTATTAAATGCATTTACCACCAGATTTAATAAAACTCCGCATCACCAGCCGGGGATGATGAGAAAATTGGACGAGGAGTATTTTCGGAAAATTGAGGCCATCGAGTTTGCGGTTAAATATGATGATGGACGTGATCCTCGGGGAATTACCAAGGCAGATATCGTGTTAACAGGCGTATCAAGAACATCCAAGACACCGCTTTCCATGTATTTAGCTCATAAACGCTTTAAAGTAGCGAATGTTCCATTGGTTCCAGAGGTTCCGCCGCCAGACGAATTATTCGAAATACCACGCCGTAATTGTATTGGCTTAATTATTTCTCCGGATAAATTAAATGAAATCCGGAAAGAACGCTTAAAAGCACTAGGACTTGGTTCGAAGGCCAGCTATGCGAGCTTTGAACGAATATTGGACGAACTAGAGCATGCGGAAAAAATTATGAAACGTGTAGGCTGCCCGATTATTGATGTTTCCAATAAGGCAGTAGAGGAAACAGCCGGTCTTATTTTAGATATTTTGAAAAAAGAGAGGAGCTTTTAATCGATGGAAAAATACGTATACCTGTTTCATGAGGGAAATGGCGATATGAAAGAATTGCTGGGAGGAAAAGGCGCAAATTTAGCGGAAATGACGCGAATTGGTCTTCCGGTTCCTTATGGATTTACGATTTCTACACAGGCTTGTAATGCATACTATGAATCTGGCAAAAAAATTCCTGCTTTAGTAGAGGCTCAGAGCTTAGAAGCGCTTAGCCGTTTGGAAGAAAAAATGGGAAAAAAATTGGGTGATCCGCAAAATCCATTACTCGTTTCTGTACGTTCCGGTTCTGTATTTTCGATGCCGGGAATGATGGATACGGTTTTAAACCTTGGTATGAATGATGAAACCGTTTTGGGTATGGCAAAGTTAACGAACAACCCTCGGTTTGCTTATGATTCGTACCGTCGTTTCATTCAAATGTTCAGCAATGTTGTGTTAGATATCGATACGTATTATTTCGAACAATTTTTAGAAGAAGTTCGTGAGCATAAAGGCTATACCTCTGACCCTGAAATGAGTGCAGAAGACTGGCAGGAAGTCATTGTCGGGTATAAAGCAATCGTCAAAAAGCATAAGAGAAAAGAGTTTCCGCAGGATCCAAAAGAGCAGCTTTTCTTAGCGATTAATGCCGTGTTCGATTCCTGGAATAATCAGCGTGCGATTGTCTACCGCCGCTTAAACAAAATCCCGGATCATTTAGGAACTGCTGTTAATATTCAAAGTATGGTGTTCGGAAATATGGGTAACGACTCGGGTACAGGGGTTGCGTTTACAAGAAATCCTTCAACTGGTGAACATGTTCTATACGGAGAATATCTAATCAATGCACAAGGTGAAGATGTTGTGGCTGGAATTCGTACACCGCAGCCAATTGCGACACTAAAGGACGAAATGCCGGAAGTTTACCAGCAATTCACTGAAACTTGTATTCGCTTGGAGCAGCATTACCAAGAAATGCAGGATATTGAGTTTACCGTTGAGCGCGGCAAACTATTTATCTTGCAAACTCGTAACGGAAAACGGACAGCGCAGGCAGCCATCCGCATTGCGGTTGAAATGGTGTCAGAAGGAATTATTGATAAAAAGACAGCGTTGCTTCGCGTGGATCCAGATCAGCTAAACCAATTGTTGCACCGCCGCATTGATGATAAATACCAACGTACATTGTTAGCAAAAGGCTTGCCGGCATCACCAGGTGCGGCAACAGGCCAGGTAGTTTTTGATGCAGATGAAGCTGAACAACTTGGCAATGAAGGTAAAAAAGTGATTCTTGTCCGTCCGGAAACGACACCGGATGATATTCACGGTATTGTTGCCTCTCAGGCGATTTTAACAAGCCGCGGCGGCATGACCAGCCACGCAGCCGTTGTGGCAAGGGGTATGGGGAAAGCTTGTATCTGCGGCTGTGAGCCATTGAAAATTGATTTAAAAGCGAAGCAATTTACAGTTGGTGAAACGGTAGTAAAATATCGTGAAACGATTACGATTGATGGCTCAACAGGTGAGATCATGCTGGGTGAAATTCCAATGATCGATCCTGAACTATCTGATGAATTCCAATTATTATTGGCATGGGCAGACCAAGAACGCAAAATCGGTGTGCGTGCGAATGCGGATAATCCAGAGGATGCTCGAAAAGCGTTTGACTTTGGTGCAGGAGGAATCGGATTGTGCCGGACTGAGCATATGTTCATGGATCTGAAGCGAATTCCAATTGTGCAAAAAATGATTTTGGCAGAGAACTACGCTGAGCGTATGGAAGCTCTTGATCAGTTATTACCAATGCAACAGGGCGATTTTGAAGGAATCTTTGAAGCTATGCAAGGGCATCCGGTTACGATTCGTTTACTTGACCCGCCATTACATGAATTTTTGCCGGATAAAGAAGAGCTTTTAGTGGAAGTAACGAAGCTGCAAATTTTAAATCCGGGATCAGCTGAGTTGAAGGGAAAAGAATTATTGCTTAAAAAGGTTCGCCAATTGGATGAGTTCAACCCAATGCTCGGCCACCGCGGCTGCCGTTTGGGGATGATTTATCCGGAAATCTACGAAATGCAGGCAAAAGCGATTTTCTATGCAGCGGCCAAGCTTGCTGACAAGGGAATGGAAGTAAAGCCTGAAATTATGATTCCGCTTGTCGGACATGTGAACGAATTGAAAGAAATGCGTCAATTGGTGGTTGATGCTGGGGTCCGTGTTCAAGAGGAAACTGGAAAACAATTTGATTACACAATCGGTACGATGATTGAGATTCCACGTGCGGCATTAACGGCAGATCAGATTGCAGAGGAAGCGGATTTCTTCTCATTTGGAACGAATGATTTAACGCAAACAACTTTTGGCTACAGCCGTGATGATGCAGAGGGTAAGTTCTTGCAGGCATATATTGAGCATAAGGTGCTTCCGGAGAATCCGTTTGCTGTGCTTGACCAGGACGGCGTGGGTAAATTGGTTGAAATGGGCGTGAAGCTTGGCCGTGGCACAAAGCCTTCCTTGAAAACAGGTATTTGTGGTGAACATGGCGGTGAAAAGAGCTCGATTGATTTTTGCTACAGAACTGGCTTGGATTATGTGAGCTGTTCACCGTACCGTGTGCCGCTAGCACGATTAGCTGCAGCACAAGCAACGATTCGTCATGAAAATAAAGAAGAGGTTTATACAACAGCATAAGGTTGTTGGATTAGGGCGGCTCCATTTTAGGGGGCCGTTCTTTTGTTTTTAAGGTTGGGGGTGTTTCATTGCTCCGGTTTAGCAGGTTTTTTCATAAAAGGGGAAAAGAAAGGGAGTTTCAATGCCCGCCTGAGCGGATTTTTTCATAAAAGGGGAAAAGAAGGGAGTTTCAATGCCCGCCTGAGCGGATTTTTTCATAAAAGGGGAAAAGAAAAGGAGTTTCATTGCCCGACTGAGCGGATTTTTCTGTAAAAGGAGAAAAGAAAGGGGGGTACATTGCCCGGTTGAGCGGATTTTTCTGTAAAAGGGGAAAAGAAAGGGGGTTACATTGCCCGCCTGAGCGGATTTTTTCATAAAAGGGGAAAAGAAAAGGAGTTTCAATGCCCGCCTGAGCGGATTTTTTCATAAAAGGGGAAAAGAAAGGGTGGTTCAATGCCCGCCTGAGCGGATTTTTTCATAAAAGGGGAAAAGAAAAGGAGTTTCAATGCCCGCCTGAGCAGGTTTTTTCATAAAAGGGGAAAAGAAAGGGAGTTTCATTACCCGGTTGAGCAGGTTTTTTCATAAAAGGGGAAAAGAAAAGGAGTTTCAATGCCCGCCTGAGCAGGTTTTTTCATAAAAGGGGAAAAGAAAGGGAGTTTC
>NZ_JAVDUQ010000042.1:0-48243 GCF_031456445.1 Neobacillus niacini
CAAATTTAATGGCCTTAGCCCGATAGAATATCGAGCTAAGGCCATTGCCTAATTTTATTTTTTTATACTGTCTACTTGACAGGGTGCAGTTCATTAGTTTACGATTCGGCCTTTTTATGCGAAATGAATCTCATTATAAAAATCACCCAGTAGCTAAGTAATATGATCCCGATCAACCCCAGGCTGATCAAAACACCCATTCTTTGTGTGGCATGAAAAATACCACCCGAGACTGTTCCTCCTATACGACTTAGAGGAGCTAAAAAAATCCTCATTCTTTCTAAATAAAAAACTGTACAGGATTTTCCAATGGTATAATATCTCTAGAAAAATAAGGAAGATATGATTGTTATAGAAATCCTTGGAAGAAGGTAGAAATGCCTTCTTTTTTGCAGAGGAAAAGGGGTGTGCCAAAATGCTATTTTTTCGAAGGCTGTTTCTAACTGCATCCCGGTATCGCTACCGGACTGTCCTTATTTTTACCGCCTTTTATATTTTTATTAATGCCGAAGTTATGAGAGTTATCGAGCCAAAAACCTTTGAAAACACCTTGCATGCCATCTGGTGGATCTTAACCACCATGACGACTGTCGGATATGGAGATGTTTATCCGACCACACAATTAGGGCGAATCTGGGCAATGGTAATTGTCTATACAGCAGGAATTGGTCTCTTCGGAACTGTAATCGGGATGATTGTCGACAGTCTCTCTCAAATCAAAAAAATGAAGGAGGAAGGAAGAATGGCATTCAGAGGAGAGGACCATTTTGTCATCATCGGCTGGACAACAAAAAGTAAGAATACCATCCACGAACTTTTTCTAGGCGGACCTAAAACAGAGATTGTTCTGATTGATGAATTAGAAAAGACGCCATATGAACATGAACGATTTCATTATATTCAGGGAAGTCCGACAGATGAAGAGACATTAAGAAAAGCAAAGCTTGAAAAATCGAAAGCGGTTTTGTTATTTGCTCCGGATGGGATTACGAATCCGGATTTGGTAGACGGGAAAACATTGCTTGTTGCCTCTTCCATTGAACGCTATGACGAGAGCACGGAAAAAAATATTTATACCATTGCAGAGATCTTAAATGAAAAACATGTGGGTAATTTTAAGCATGTTAAAATTGATGAGTTTATTTTATCTCATGAATCGGTCTCCAATTTGATGGCGAAGTCTGCTCAGAATAAGGGGGCAAGCCATCTGTTTACGCAATTGTTGAGCCGCCAGGATGGGGATGAAGGCAGTGATCTTTGGGAGATCGGCGTCAAACCGGACTGGAGAACATACGGTGAGGCATATGAATCCCTTAAGGAAAAGGGGGCACAGCTTATTGCTGATCGAAAGGATTTAAACATTCTAAAAAAATGGAATGAGCCGATTCCAAAAGATGCCCAGTTATTTGTTATTTGTGATAAAACAACATTTCAGAGGCTTTAAAAAACAAACGCATCTTAGGCTAGATGCGTTTGTTTTTTTAGTAAGTTAAGCAGCCAGCGATCACTAGCCCAATTGAAACCGATAAAAACATGAGAAAAAGTCCAACTGCTTGATTGTCTTCTTCAATACTTTGCGTCACATTGAAACGCGGCGTAAGCCATTCTGCTAAATAAAAAACAATAATTTGAGCCAAAATTCCAACCGCACCCCACAAAGCCATATCCGAAAGGGAAATAGAATTTGCAACCGTTGAGTATAGAACAATCGCGAGACCTAGGAGTCTTCCCCCGAGCACATAACTAGCTGCTTTATTTCCCTTTGCCATTAAGGAGAATTCCTTAACCTTTGTTGTAATTTCCATTAAGAATAGCCCCACTAGCAAAAGAACAAGTGAAACGGCTAAATAACTTAAAAAACTTACCATAATCAATCCCCCTAATTTTTAATACCTACTGGTAAGTAATACGATTCATTCCCAGTGATTTTTCCGCCGGCACGAATCCCAATGCTGCTTCGTTTACCGCCAATCAAGAAGGACCCAAACACAAAAGAAAGTTCCTCCATGCCTTTTTCGGTTTCAAGCGTAACGGTTGGAAGCGGTACATACGCTTGATAGATGGGCAGCTCATCCGCATAGGTTTGGAAAGTATTTTGTACTTTAACCGCAGAATTCTTATCCCAAATTGTCACGGTGTCCCCTTCTCTCCCAAATGATGGTTTTTGAACAAATTCCTGTTTTCTGATAAAAGCATCAGGCTCTAAATAGGTAGGCAGCATATATTCCTTAATCCAGTATTGTTCCTCTTCTGTATAAAACGCTCTACTCTCGGCAAGTCCCCATATTAAGCTTTGGATGGATTTAGGCTGAAGCAGAAAAGCCGAAATCGGGTTTAAAATAGCAAGCTTTCCTTCTTTAGTAAGTTGCAATAATTCAATTCCGACATAATCGCCTGTTCTTGGATCACGGTCCTCTACCAAGTGTTCAAGGGGATAGGTTTGCCGATATAATACATCAATCGGAACACCGTTAGAATCGAGTAAGGCATCCTCCGTTATACTAAGCTCAGACATTGGTAAAATCTTATTTTTAACTTGGCAGAGCTCACTTAAATATTGAGTTGTATTCCAATCCTCTATATGGTCGTCATGAGCTGTAAAGACTACATTGGCTGTTGGATTTCCACTTGTAGCATCAAGGACCGCCCTCGTAATTCCAGAGGAAAGAAGACCAACTTGTCTGAAATTGGGATCAAAATAACCAAACTCAGAACAAACTTTTCCATTGATGTGAAAACACTCTGCAATAAAAGTCGGAGTATCACTATTGAACTCAAGCATTTTGAATCCATTTTCTGTTAAAGCAAAATCAAACCTGCCGATCACCGTTTCAGGATAAAGAGTCTTCATCCGAATGAATGGTAGACAGGAAGGCGGGAAACCAAGTTCAAGAAGCTGATGGTCGGGAAGAGATCGAAGAAGTTTAGCTGTTTTGAAAAAAACTTTCCCCAACCTTTCTGTTGCTTCACCAAGAAGCATGCGGGTTTGTTCTGTGATTTCGAATACATGGTAGAGACTATATTCTTCCCCATACAGGTCTGACCAAAAGGAAGGGAATTTTGAATAAAATTTCTTTCTTTTTTCTTTATAAATGGACATATTATCCTCCAAATCCGCCTCTTGAACCACTCCCAAACCCGCCTTTAAAACTGGAAGAGGATTTATATGATTTATAGGCGGATGAATGATGAAGAGCTGACTTGTTCCGGTAGAAACTACCTCCGTGGTAATAATGATGATAATAGCTTGAATGGGTATCATCACATTGCCATACACCTTGGTCGTCATCCCATTCCCAATCGGCACAACGATTATCATCCGGTTTAGGCGGCAGGTCCTGTGAACACCCAGATACGGTCCCTGCCACTAAAGAGGTAAGCACCCCCGTTATTAACCATTGTGTTTTTTTCACTGTCTCACCCCTTTTACAATATATTTTTATTATAGAGGCAATGATGAGGAAAACAATGGTAAAATTGAAACCAAAAAGAAAGAGGGATGAAGATGCGGCTGGAATATCGTCTTGATGATCAAGATTTGAACTATCCCGCATTATGGAGTTACCAGGACATTCCGGAAGCGGAAGCAGTAGCAAGAATGACGTGTGACTTTTTTGTCAAAGATGGTCAGACCTATGCAGTAACAGCTACAGCCATGGATCCCGATGGCATGGCAGTTCTTTATGTTAAAAAGGAAAATTACCTAAACGAAGAAATAGAGCGGAGGTATTCCCATATTGGTTTTGAGCTAAGAGAACTTTGCCCCTCAGGGACAAAGCTTATAGAAAGTAAAGAATTATGGGGTCATGAAGAAGTGATGACCATCCTGCATTCGGATTTCATCTACATCCATAAGGATGGAAGATACCTGGAATTTTCACTGGATTCAAGGGAAATTGATGAAGACCGAAAATGCTATGTTTATTATGGGAATTTTACTGGGAAAAATCGTTAAAAGGAAGTATATGAATCGTGGGACTGGTCTTTCATCAG
Source organism: Neobacillus niacini (assembly GCF_031456445.1). Classification (GTDB taxonomy): domain Bacteria; phylum Bacillota; class Bacilli; order Bacillales; family Cytobacillaceae; genus Neobacillus; species Neobacillus niacini_I. Next base: position 3,994 of record NZ_JAVDUQ010000042.1, read on the forward strand.
ATGGACCAGTTTTTTCATGGGGAAATTAGAAAATATATAATTATTTCGGTTACTAAAATTATTTTAATAACATTAATGATTATGTTATTAAAATAGATGAAAATGCAATCATTCCCTGTAAAAAATATTTATAGCAGGGAAAATATGTGTTGGAATAATCTACAAATTATTTTATTTTTCAAAATATATTGCCTTTTTGAATAATAAATTATATTATTTTGATATAGAATTTTTACGAATTATTTTTTCGGAACATTTCGACATTCGTCGAGGAGGTAAACACAATGGATTTATTTAGAAAGAAATCAATTCAGGCCCTAATCAAAGAGGTTGGACAAAAAGATGTAAACTTAAAAAAAGAGTTAGGTGCCTTTGATTTATCGATGCTGGGAATTGGAGCCATCATCGGAACAGGAATATTTGTATTAACAGGAGTGGCTGCTGCAGAACATGCAGGACCTGCACTAGTCATTTCTTTTATATTATCTGGTTTAGCTTGTGTATTCGCAGCCCTTTGTTATGCGGAATTTGCTTCAACTGTGCCGGTGTCAGGAAGTGCTTATACGTATAGCTATGCGACATTTGGTGAAATTATTGCCTGGATTTTAGGGTGGGATTTAATCCTTGAATATGGACTTGCCTCATCTGCAGTTGCCAGTGGCTGGTCAGGCTACTTTCAGGGGCTTCTCGCCGGTTTTGGTATCCATTTTCCGAAGGCCATCACAAGTGCCTATGATCCCGCAAATGGAACGTTTATCGATGTACCTGCTATTATCATTGTTTTCATTATCACTTTCTTATTAACACAAGGTGTAAAAAAGTCAGCTCGTTTCAACGCCATTATGGTTATTATCAAGTTAGCTGTCGTTTTATTATTTATCGGTATTGGTGTATGGTATGTTAAGCCTTCAAACTGGACACCTTTTATGCCATTTGGTTTCTCAGGGGTTGCAACGGGGGCCGCGACCGTTTTCTTTGCTTATATCGGCTTTGATGCCGTCGCAACGGCGGCGGAAGAAGTAAAAAATCCGCAGCGTAATTTGCCGATTGGCATTATCTCTTCATTAATTGTTTGTACTGTGTTATACATTGCCGTATCAGCCATTTTGACAGGTATTGTTCCATATCAACTGCTTGATGTGAAAAACCCGGTTGCATTCGCGCTTAACTTTATCCATCAAGATTGGGTTGCAGGAATTATTTCATTAGGTGCCATTGCCGGAATTACCACCGTATTGCTTGTTATGATTTATGGACAAACTCGTTTATTCTATGCAATCAGCCGTGACGGCTTATTACCAAAAGTTTTCTCAAAGGTAAATAAGAAAACACAAACTCCAATGGTGAACTCATGGATTACCTGCTTGCTTGTATCGGTTTTTGCTGGATTAGTGCCGCTTGGCAAATTAGCAGAACTTGTTAACATCGGAACATTATTAGCATTTATGACTGTTTCCATTGGGATTTTATATCTTCGTAAAAACAATCAAGGTGCTTTAAAGGGTTTCCGAGTTCCATTTGTACCATACGTACCAATCTTAGCTTTCTTATTCTGTGGATACTTAGCTCTTCAACTTCCGGCAGCATCGTGGATTAGCTTTGGAGTGTGGCTTGTGATCGGATTAGCAGTGTACTTCGGTTATGGCCGCAAGCATTCTACACTGAATAGTAGTGAAAAGGAAATAAAGAAAGTTAGTTAAACCTATAATGAAGGGAAAAAGGACCTCAAAAAAATGAAGTCCTTTTTTCCTGTACGCTAAATAAATAGAAAATGTGTCGAAAATCAACGTTTTAGTAAAATTCCTGTCAATTAATATTATAATAAATGGTAGAATAGTAGGAAAGTTAAACAAAATGTTTCGTGTTTCTTAATTCATTGGGGGATTTACATATATGAAAGAGGGCTACGGAAATCAAAAGCTAATATATGAGGAGAAAAAAGCGATAAAATTATTTTTGTGGTTGTTTTACATTACCTTTTTTTCTTATGACATTTTTTACCACTTTGTTTATCCTAAATTTTCCAAAAGTAATATCACTGATATTTTAAAAGAAGGTCTTGGATATTGGTATTATATTCTAATTCTTTTAGCACTACCGTTGGCTATTTATTTAATTAAGAAGGGAAATCCCTATGTTGTTAAGTACATCTATATTTATTGGTATATTTTAATAGATATAATTGATGGTCTTTTAACTTATCTGGGAACAGACAAGCCCTATGCAAGTGGAAATATTGTTGAGGTTTTATTTATCCTTTTTTCACCTATATTTGTGAATAAAAAATTTTTTTGGACAGTCACATTAGGATTGATAGGAAAGGATTTATTGTTAGGAGTTATATTGCAAGATATAAATGTCCTTTTCCCAGTTATTATTTTTACGATTTTATCGTCAATAGCTTCAATTATATTGATTCGGTTTAATTCATATATAGATGCTTTAACAACTGTATATGATGAACTTCGACAAAAAGAAAAGTTAGCCGTTATTGGTCAAATGGCTGCCGCAATTGGGCATGAAATTCGTAATCCATTGTCCTCTTTAAAAGGTTTTACACAATTACAAAAGGAACGGTACCCAAATACAAATGATTATTATCCAATTATGATACAAGAAATTGATCGAATTAATTCAATTGTCAACGATTTAATGTATTTAGGTAAACCAAAGGTAATCGAATTTAAAAATTCAAACATAGAAGAAATTATTGCCTATACATTATCGATTACTCAACAACAAGCTGAAAGACAATTAGTTGTTTTCGAAACTCTTATTGAAGGACCATTGCCGTCTATCAAATGCGATGCAAAACAATTAAAACAAGTATTTATTAACTTATTTAAAAATGCAATTGAAGCAATGATGGAAGGAGGAAAAATAAAAGTAAATGTAAAATTATTAAAAGGTCAAGAAATGTACATCTCGATCCAAGATGAAGGCTGTGGGATTGCGGAAGAAGATATTCTTAATTTAGGTGAACCTTTTTATACAACTAAAAAAGATGGAACAGGCCTGGGTTTAATGGTTTCAAATCAAATAATCAAGGACCATAAAGGTACTCTTAAAATCCGTAATAACCAACAAAAAGGTACAATGGTTGAAGTCGTGTTACCTTTGTTTTAATAAAATTTGGATTAATTCCTCGGAATATAATGGGATTATTTGGAGATTAGTAGTGAGGAAAAGAATATTTCTATTTTTCTACATAATTCCTTTTAGAATTTTGTACTTAAATGATTATAAATGTTTTATAATGAAGGAAAGTGTCAGAAAAAAATGGGCCTTTTGGTTTAAGTAACTAATTCTTTTGAAATAGTACATGGGTTATATTCCATACGTGAGGTATATACATGAAAAAGCAAATAATTGACCCAAACATAAGAAATGAAGAGGGACAGACGGTTAAATGGTTTGTAGTTTTATTTTATTTTATCTATATAGGATTTGATGTATTCTATTCTCTGATTGCAAAATTTACTCCCAAATTAAAAATAGAAGCACAAGATGTTTTAGGAGTTTGGATTTATGTGATCATGTTTGGTTTAATCCCTTTTGCAGTATTCTTGTATAAAAAAGAAAAATACAACATGATTAAATATGTCTATTTTATATGTTATACAACGCTTATGTGCTTAAATGAAATTATTTCATATTATGGGAAACCCGAATTGTATAAAAGTGGAAATGCAGTAGAAATCTTTTGGCTATTATTATCGCCAATATTTGTTAGTTCTTCATTCTTAAAAGTTGTTACGATTGGTTTATTGATGAAATATATTGCTGTTGGGCTGATCATTCAAACTCCCAATGTACTAATTAGCATTCTATTATTAGCTATTCTTTCCGTGTTTTCATTTATCCTTTTAAATCGGTTCCAGTCATATGTCAAGGCGATAAAAACTTCTTATGACCACCAACTTATAGGGACTGTCAAAGCTGTAATCGCTACATTAGAACTTAAGGATCCTTATACAAGAGGGCATAGTGAAAGAGTTGCCAGTTATGCATTAGAGCTGGCAAAATATAGCGGGCGGCTTAATAACGAAGAATTAAAATCATTTAACTTTGCTTGTTTACTTCATGATATTGGAAAAATCCATATACCAGATGAAATTTTGATGAAGCCAACTAAACTAACAATGGAAGAATATGAAATTATTAAATCCCATACGATAGTTGGTGCAGAAGCAGTCTCAAAGATAGTGGGATTGAGTAATAATATTGAGGTTATTCGCTCCCATCATGAAAGATGGGATGGGAAGGGATATCCTGATGCGTTAAAAGGTAAAGAAATATCATATCTCGCAAGGGTAGCAGCAATTGCAGATGCGTTTGATGCAATGACATCAACAAGATCTTATCGGGCAGCATTATCGTTGGATGAAGCTTTTAATCGTATTTTAGAAGGGAAGGGTACACAATTCGATCCTGAATTGGTAGAAGAATTTATTAATGTATTCCCATTGTGGAAAAAAATTCATAAAGATTTTGGAAATAATCTTAATATTCGAAATTTAAGTATTGATAAAGCTTCTATTTGATTTAAGGAGGTGTTACCTTGAAAATCCGTAAATTAAAAAAAATAAAAGCAACTGTTTTTTCTTGTTGGTGGTGCGGTTGGTTGTAATATTTAATGATCAGGGATGCTAATGAAATTTTAGCATCCTTCTTTATAATTGATTAAAGGTTAAAGGGTGTTCTAATGAACATAATGATACGTTCAATTCTTTCGTTAATTCCGCTCGAAATTCACAAAGATAGGAAACATTATATTGTAGAAGATACTTCTTCTCGTGAATTCTACGAAATGAATGAAGTTTGTATAGATGCAATTTATTTGATTCAACAGGGTTTCCTGTTAGGCGAAATAGAAAGACAACTTAAAGAGAAATATTCTGATGAAGAGGTAAACATACTTGATTTTGCCGAACAACTTCTAGAATTAAACCTAATCAGAGAAATTAACGGTGTTAAAATTGAAACAAACTCTAACAAAAAAGAAAAATTAGGATTTTTATGGATTTCGCCAAGGATAGGAAAATTCTTTTTTAATGAGGTTGCTTATTTTGTTTATGCCTTATTATTGGTGGTAAATGTAATTCTTCTTAGTAGCCATCCAACTCTATTTCCTCATTTCAAGGATTTATTTATATTTAATTTTATGGTGCTTAATATCCCTGCTTGGGTGGGTTTAACCATTATTTTAGTATTAATTCATGAATTTGGTCACATTCTTGCGATGAGAGCGAACAATTTACCTACCAAATTGGGGGTAGGACACAGGCTATTTCTGGTTGTTTTCGAAACGGAAATGGACTCTGTGTGGAAACTTCCTTCAAAGAATCGAAATATTTTATATTTAGCAGGTATTTGTTTCGATACAGTAATCCTTTCGATCGCTCTATCTAGTCAGCTTATCTTTAATAACGATAGTGGAGTTTTCCTTGGTGTTATGAAGGTAATTGTTTTAGATACATTTATTCGTATAGTTTATCAATGCTGTGTATATATGAAGACGGATTTATATTATCTGATTGAAAATATCACGGGGTGTTATAATTTAATGGAAAGTGCTCAACAACTAATAAAAAAACAGCTTCCCTTTAAATTTTCACAAAAAGATGAAGTGATTTTTGAAAGTGAAAAAAAGGTGGTCTTTTTATATTCCATTTTCTATTTTATTGGTGTATTTTTGTCGGTTTCGCTTTTTGTAATTTTTTATATCCCACAGCTGTTTTATGCATTGAAAAAAGTTCTTCCTGGGTTTGAAAAAGCACCGACATCGCTACTTTTTTGGGATGCGGCTCTTTTCTCATTACAAATATTAATTGTCCTTATGTTTCTGTTAAATTCTTGGAGGAAAAAATACCTTCAAAAATAACAATTGTGACAGACTTTTGTCAAAATCCTAATTTCTAAGGGTTTTTCCCCCCGATGATGGGGGAGTTCCCCTATATTTGAAACACTAACGATTTTCTTACAATAAAGTAAGAAGAAACGTTAGTGTTATTTTTTTTTAGGAGGAGCTTGAAATGGAAGCGAAACTAGTAGCGAGTAAAAAACAGGAACGCTCGATCAATGATGCGTTTGCATCCCATTATGCGAAATCAGTCTTTTTAACTGTCGTCGGACTTGCGATTTTAACCCTTATCGGAACGAGGATGTTTACTCACATCGATTTAAATCTATATGGATATATGGTCGGAACCCTTGTCTTTGTTGGCGGCTTCTTTTACCGATTTATTGCTTGGGGCGAAAGACCGCCAACCAAAATTATCATTAAAAAAGGTTTAAAACTTCTTTTTAGAAAAAGTACTGCAAAAACAGCTGTCAGTCATTTAGCGATTTACGATTTTATCCGTAATCGGGGATTTTACCGATGGGTCCAGCATATTTTAATTGGTTGGGGTTGTGTACTTGCGTGTTTAGTGACCTTCCCGCTCGTATTCAGCTGGATGTACTTTACGATGGAAGACAATGGCTACTATACAATTGTCCTATTTGGAATGAATGTTATGAAGGTTCCTGCAGAAGGAATTATCGCCTTTTTCTCTTATAACGCACTAAATATTGCCGCAATCATGGTAACAGCAGGTGTTTGCATGGCGCTTTCCCGCCGCTTGAAAAATATGCAGGCAAGAGCTGAGCAAAAATTCATGTATGATTTTCTTCCGCTCTACATGCTGTTATTTATTTCGATCACAGGTCTGTTATTAACATTCCAAAACGTGGTACTTCATGGTTGGATGCAGCCGCAAATGTCATTAATCCACCAATTTTCAGTGATTGTCACATTAATCTATTTGCCATTCGGAAAGCTTGCCCATATTCCATTCCGTCCAATGAGTGTTTTTGCAAGAAATTATCGAGAACATTACGGAGAAGAGCATATGAAAGAATGTAAAGTGTGTGGAGATCATTTTGTTTCAGTTGAACAATCAAACGATGTCATTCAAGTTTTAGGTGTGAATGAGATGGAATTTAATATGAAAGACGGCTTTAATCTTGCTGAATTGTGCCTGCCATGCCGCAGAAAATACCGGATTGCAAGATTCTCAGGATTCCCAACCCACCAAGTGAAGGTCAAGGAGGCAAACCAGAATGCAAAGGGATAAGTTTTTTAAAGAAATTGAAAATGTACGGCATCCAAATGAAACGCTTGTAAAAACTCATTGTGCCTATTGTGGAATGCAATGTGGAATGAATTTACGTGTAAATACAAAAACCAATAAAATCATTGGCGTTGAGCCTCGTTATGACTGGCCGGTAAATGTCGGTAAAATGTGTCCAAAGGGAGTAACGGCATATCAACAAACCAATCACCCGGACCGAATCTTAAAACCGTTAATCCGTGATGATGCTTCCTTAAAAGGTACACAAGAAGGCTTCCGTGAAGCGACTTGGGAAGAAGCGTACGATTTGATTGCAAAGAAATTTAATGAACTGCAAGGAAAGTATGGAAAAGATACCTTATCCGTATTTAGCGGTGTATCGATGACAAATGAAAAATGTTATTTAACTGGAAAATTTGCAAGGGTTGCCATGCAAACAAGATATATCGATTATAACGGACGTTTCTGTATGTCGAGTGCAGCCGGTGGTTTCCTACGTTCCTTTGGTGTTGACCGTGGCTCTACCTTGCCATGGACAGATATCCATGAGACAGACTGCTTGTTCATTGCCGGCAGTAATACCGCAGAATGCCACCCAACTTCGATGTTCCGTGTCTGGCATGTACAGGAAAGAGGCGGATACTTAATCGTTGCGGACCCTCGGGAAACACCAATTGCCAGAAGAGCAGATGTTCACTTAGATTTACGTCCGGGAACAGACTTAGCACTGGCAAACGGAATTTTAAATCTACTCATTCAAAATGGCTATGCCGATGAGGAATTTGTTAACAACCATACCAATGGCTTTGAAGAAACAAAAGAATTAGTAAAAGAGTTTACACCTGAATATACAAGTCAAATTACTGGCGTTGCAAAAGAAAAAATTATCCGTGCAGCTGAAATTTATGGTAAGGCACCAAATGCCATCGTCCTGTTTGCCCGTGGAATCGAACAGCAGCATAAGGGAGTCGACAATGTTTCAGGCTACACCAATATGGCACTAGTAACAGGGAAAATTGGCCGTCCGAAATCCGGTGTTGCAACATTCACAGGTCAAGGGAATGGCCAAGGCGGACGTGAACATGGTCAAAAATCAGACCTTTTACCAGGTTATCGTAAGTTAACTAATCCGAAGCATGTGGAAGAGGTATGTCAGGTTTGGGGCATTACTCCTGAGGAAATGCCGAAGCCTGGGGTTTCTGCAGTCGAAATGTTTCAATTAATGGAGCAAAAAGAAATTCGTGCTTTATATTTGCTTTGTTCGAACCCTGCCGTTTCTGCTCCAAATCAAAACTTTATTCGCAGAGCGTTAATGAGCTTGGATTTCATGGTTTGTGCTGATTTCTACTTATCTGAATCTGCAGAATATGCGGATGTCGTTCTTCCTTCCGTCACATGGTCAGAAGATGAAGGAACGGTAACCAACCTTGAAGGACGGATTATCAAAATTAATAAAGCGCAAGAGCCGCTCGGCGAATCGAAGCCGGACTGGCAAATGCAAGTCGAGCTTGCTGAAAAACTGGGTAGAGGAAAGTATTTCTCCCATTTAAAAACGGCAAGAGATGTCGCAGATGAATTCCGTTTAGCGTCCAAAGGCGGCTATGCTGATTATTACGGAGCAACATGGGATAAAATCGACAAACAAGACGGTGTTTTTTGGCCTTGCCGAGATGAAAACGATCCTGGTATGCCACATATGTTCTTAGATAAAAAGTTTTATCATCCTGATGGAAAGGCGAAAATTTGTGCCCTTCCATACCGTCCACCTGCTGAAGAGCCAGATGAAACATATCCGTTACGCTTAACAACAGGGCGTGTCGTTTTCCATTACCTATCAGGAAATCAAACAAGAAGAATTCAATTTTTACGCGATATGTGTCCTGAACCATTTGTAGAAGTACACCCTGAAACAGCAGCAAAGTATAACATTGAGCATGAAGAATATGTCCGCCTATTTACCAGAAGAGGCGAAGCGGAATACAAAGTGAAAATTACGGAAGCCATTCGAAAAGATACGGTGTTTGTTCCTTACCATTTCGGACACGATAAATCTATTAATCTATTGACCATTGATGCTCTCGATCCGATTTCCCGCATGCCGGAATTTAAAGCATGTGCAGCACAGATTGAAAAACTAGAAATAAAGAAGGTGCAGTAAATGAAAAAGAGGTTATATTTAGAACTTGAAAACTGTATCGGCTGCCGCTCTTGTTTGGCGGCTTGTACACAGTGCGGCGGGCATGAACAGCGCAACCGAAACTATGTGTATGATGTAAACCCGCTGGTCAACCGACAAACAATGCCTCTTATGTGCCTTCACTGTGTAAATCCGGCATGTGCAAGAAGCTGTCCGGCACAGGCGATACAAATTCATGAAACAGGTGCCGTGCTTTCGGCACTTGTGGAAAAATGTATAGGCTGCCAGAACTGTACCATTGCTTGCCCGTATGGAATACCAAAGTTCGATACAGAGCAGAACTTAATGTATAAATGCGATCTATGTATCGACCGGACGAAGGATGGAATTCCGCCAATGTGTGCAAGTGTCTGCCCATCGAATACATTACAATGGCTGACAGATGAAGAAATTGAAGCAAAACAAAAGCAATTCAACTTAGATAACGGTAAATGGGTAACAAGCATGCCTTATTTAGAAGGCGAAACAAATGTAAGAGTGAACCTCCCTGGTATCCTGCAGGGTGTCACAAAACTGTTTTAGGAGGGATTAACGTGAATAATAAAAATAATAAAATCCCGTTTAATGAAGATAATTATACTCATAATATTAATCGTAATAATGAGAGAAAACTTGACCGAAGGGGTTTCATGAAAATGCTGGCAGGGGCAGCAGGGGTATTCGCTGTTTCCTCCCTTCCATGGGGTGCCTTAGCAGCGAAGGAATTAACCGGATTAAGTGACAAAAAATATCCAAAGCATAAAATTGCTGATTTACAGAAATTACAGGTAGGGGATGCAGTAGACTTTGCCTTCCCGGGCGAGCACGATAGCGCGATCTTAATCAGGCTTTCAGAAAATAAATTTGTAGCCTACCAAAATGCCTGTACGCATTTACGCTGCCCTGTTTTTTGGAAAAAGGATGAGGGAGAAATGATTTGCCCTTGCCACCATGGGAAATTTGATGTAAAAACAGGTGAGCCAATTGCTGGACCACCGAGACGCCCGCTTCCTGAAATTCATGTGAAAGTGGAGAACGGCGCTGTCTATGCCGTGGGGGTGAAACGTTATGAAGCGTAGTTACGTACCGGTTGTACTCCTTCTAGCTATATTAATGTTAAACATTATCTTTACTCAATACATGGTCCATCAATATTTTTATGAAAAATACACTAATACTATCATTGCTGCGGTTATCAATATTATTTTATTTCCAATAGCCCTCATTATTTATAAAAAAGGTGTGAAGGTTAATGACTAGTGAAACTTATATTGATTTTTGTTTTATGCGGCAGCAATCAGGCAGTTTCTCTAACGAAATTGATCAGTTGTTAGAAGAAACCTTTACAGGCAAACGCTTAAATTGGTTCCTTGAGGAAAAAACAATCGAAGGTGCAGAGATGGTTGTCGCTGAAATAAAAGGCATGAGTGATTGGAGCTCTGAAGAAGAAACGATTGAGTTTCTGGAGGAGAATGCCGGGGAGAAATTTTGGGAGTATCTGCAAGGCTATAAGATGTTCATCTATCCGGTAAAGAGAGGATGTAATAGCTGTGGAGTCCATTAGTTTGGCGGAGCTTAACCGATTTACCGGCGGGTCGGTTGAAATTGCGATCCGTGATGCGGAGGGCGGCGACCAGGCACCAACTGTTAACAAAACGATTAAAAAAGTGCAGCTATGCCCTGATGGCACACATATCCGCTTTTATTTTGATGATTATTATTTTTTGGCCGTACCACTTGCGAGCGATGTAATTGAAACAGAAACAGAATGGTCTGCCTTTGATCCGGAAAGCGGACTTCATTATATAGTAAAAAAAGTTCAGACTCTGTAAAGTGTCTGGCTTTTTTACTAATTAAAAAGGGGTTTAGGAGGGTTGATGAATGACAATTTTACCGTCAAAAGAGGGGATTAGCTCCTACATTATTCACTCCCAGGAGGAGGAAATTAAACGAATTGCGTTAGAGCTTCATGAGGGTGTCGGCCAAAATCTATATAGTATTTTAACAGGTATACAGTTTATTGAATCCGGCACAGAGCAGCCGGCCATGAAACATTATCTTCGAGAAATGTCCCAGTTAATCGAAAAAACCATTCAAGAAATCAGACTGCTTTCGGTCGAATTGCACCCTCCTACCTTAACAACCCTTGGTTTACTTCCCGCTATTAAGAGCTATATTAAGTTATATACTTCGACATTTGGCATTCTTGTTGATTTGGAATCAACAGGAGAAGAAAAACAAATTCCCGAACGGCAAAATATCGCCGTTTTCCGGGTTTGCCAGGAAGCTCTCGCGAATATTGCGAAATATGCCGATACTTCCAATGTGAAGATGAATTTTATTTGGAGTGAAACGGAATTAACTATTTCGATTCACGATTTCGGTAAGGGATTTCAACCGGAGGAACATGAAATAACGAGTCCATTATCCGGGCTCGCAGCGATGAAAGAAAGAATGCTTCTCACTGGCGGACAGTGTTCGATTTCCTCTAAAATAGGAGAAGGAACTTCGATTGAAATATCACTTCCTTTATATGATAAGAAAGTATAAATTCTGACTTCGAGAATTGTCCAGCTCCAGCGCCTAGCCCCTCGATGGTCTACAGCCAATCCGTCATGAAGGTTAAAAAGCAACCTTCCTGCCGGCTCGTCTTATGCTATGCCTGAGGCTGACCAAGGCGCTTACGCTTTTCTAATCAAAAGGGGATTAAAGGGGAGTTAAGGTTGATTAAAATCCTATTGGTTGATGATCATGCTGTTGTAAGAATGGGTTTGAAGATGCTCCTGAATACCAATCCGATGATGGAAGTAATCGGGGAAGCTTCGGAAGGCGACGAAGGGATTAAAAAAGCTTTGAAGCTAAAGCCGGATGTGGTGGTGATGGACTTAAGCATGCCCCATGGCAAAGATGGGCTTACCGCCACCACCGAGCTCAAGAAGCAAATGCCTGCGATTAATATTTTGATTTTAACGATGCACGATGATGAGGAATACCTATTTCGGGCGATTCAGGCGGGGGCATCCGGGTGTATTCTAAAAAGTGCTCCCCATGATGAATTAATGTCTGCAATCGAATCAGTTGCTGCAGGAGATGCCTATCTTCACCCGGCAGCTACAAAACGGTTGATGGAAGAATATTTAACAGGAATGAAACATGACAGCTCAGATATCTATAATCTTTTATCCGAACGCGAAAAGGAAGTCCTCACCCTCATTGCAAAAGGGTACTCAAACAAAGAAATTGCCGAGCAGCTGGTGATTAGTGTAAAAACGGTTGAGACGCATAAGGGGAACCTGATGGAAAAGCTGCAAATGAAAACCCGGCCGGAGCTGGTAGAATATGCGGTTAAAAAGGGGTTATTAGGGTATGGTTTTTAAGGAGAAGCGCCACAGATGACAAAATTAAGAGAATTACAGGCAGTCGTTGACGTTTGTAATCAATTGAAAGCTGCAGTAAATTGTGAGTTTGTGGGGCTTGCCTTTCAAAATGAGCATGGTCCGGATGTTCGTTGGCATTATGTTTCAGGCAATTTGAATGATAAATATGAAAGAATTACTGTTCGTTTTGGAAAGGGAATCGCCGGCAAAATTATTTCGAGTGGAAGTGCGATGATGCTTCGGGAATTTCCAAAGGATATCATCGGGAAGGTAACAGATTATCCGATTATGCTGGCTGAAAAACTTGTATCCGCTTATGCGGTTCCGCTATTTTTCCATTCTGTCCCTAAAGGGGTATTGCTGATTGGCAATAGGGCAGCACATCTTTTTACTGAACAGGATCAAGAATCGGTAAAGGATGCTGCTGAAGCTCTGGAGCAGATTTTAAAAGGGCATACATTACTTTAAGCGGGGGGATCAGAAATGGATAGAGAAATTCAGCAGATTAAAAATGAACTTTTAGATTATAAATTTGCTCTTGATGCATCGTCAATTGTGGCGATAACGGATTCTCGCGGAATCATTACATATGTGAATGATCAATTCTGTCTAATATCAAAATACACGAGGGAAGAATTGTTGGGTCAGGACCATCGGATTATTAACTCCGGATATCATTCACAGGAATTTTTTAAAAATATGTGGAGAACCATTGGCTCCGGTGAGGTCTGGAAAGGGGAATTTCAAAACAAGGCAAAGGACGGAGCCTATTACTGGATGGATACAACGATTGTTCCGTTTTTAAATGAAAAGGGCAGGCCATATCAATATGTTGCGATCCGCCATGAAATCACGGAACGAAAGCGGGTTGAGCAGGAACTGCAAAAAATGATGACAACGATTATTGATGTCCAAGAGGAAGAACGGAAGCGCTTATCGAGAAATTTACATGATGGGATTGGTCAAAATCTGTACAGTCATTTGATTACGATTAATCGTTTGCTTAACGAGCATGACCACCCTTTGCTTCAGCAAATGCAGCAGGAGGCAACACAGTTAATTGAGGAGATTCGTGAAATCTCCTGGGAGCTTCGCCCATCTGTATTGGATGATCTTGGTTTGGTGCCGGCGATTCGTTCATTTCTTTCCCGATATTCGGACCATTATAATATCGATGTCTTTTTTGAATGTGGCTTGAACAAAAGGCTGCCGATCAGTATTGAATTAACGATCTATCGGATTATTCAAGAGGCATTAACCAATATCCGCAAATATGCCCATGTTTCTGAAGCTACTGTTACCATCAGGGAAATGGATGGGGCCATCAGGGTGATGATTGAAGATAAAGGCAGCGGATTTAATGTAGAAACGGCGCAGCGTGGTGTGGGTCTTTTCAGCATGGACGAGCGATCCAGGGCTGTTAACGGCGACCTATCGATTCTTTCAAACCCAGGTAAAGGAACCAAAATTATCTTTGAAGTGTAGACCATGTAGACCATGGGGACGGTTCTTGCGGCTTAAAGACAATGGGGGACGGTCCTGCGGCTTAACGGCTGGCTGGAGGAACCGCCGCATGCCGTTGACCGTGAAAAACTTGTTGAACAACCAAAATAGCAAGGCTGACAATCGTTATTGTCAGCCTTTTTCCTATCTATAAATAATACTTCATGTGCATCTCCTTTAGGAAGGCGGGGACTATTTTACGTTTACGGTGTTCTTTGTATAATTAAAGTATCAAATTAAACGTAAACGGGAGAGTCATATGAATCTAGATGAAATCATTATCAATATCGATTTTGAGGACAGAACAGGATTAGGATATGAGATATTCGAAGTTTGTGAGAAAAATGGGATTGATAAAATCAGCATGGAGGTCATTCCTGATCAGGGAATGTTTATCAAAATGCGGGCTCTTGAGGAAAATAAATCAATATTTCTGCAGGATTTAAGGGAAATAAAGGGTGTAAATGATATTTCATTTCGAAATTATATGCCCTATGAATCTCGTGAACATCAATTAAACACGATTCTTAATGCGATTAGTGAGGGGGTCGTTGCTGTAAGCGAAAACGGGGAAATCAAACATATAAATAAGCTAGCCTGTAAAATTTTTGAATGTGCAAGTGACGATGCATTAGGCCGAGGTGCCGACGAGCTATTTGGTAAAAATCCGCCGATTCTCGAAACACTCCGAACCGGACGTTCTTTTCGATTGATCGAGAGGAAAATAAGAAGAAATCAAAAGTTCATTCGGATTCTGACTAGCAGCGACCCCATTCTTGACTCAAAAGGAAATGTGATTGGTGCTGTGGCAACCATAAAAGATTTTAAAGATGTGGAGGAAATTATTTCAAAGGTAGATTTAAAGAATGGTTTAACCACTTTCGACGATATTATTTATCAAGGTTCAAAAATGAAATACTTAATTGAGATGGCTAAAACGGTAGCACGCGGGAATTCAACCATTATGCTTAGGGGGGAAAGCGGCACCGGCAAGGAGCTATTTGCAAGAGCCATCCATATGGAAGGAAATCGGGCAATTGCCCCTTTTATTGCAATCAACTGTGCTGCTTTGCCCGATTCATTATTGGAAAGTGAATTATTTGGTTATGAAGAGGGTGCCTTTACGGGTGCCTTAAAGGGTGGAAAAAAGGGGATATTTGAACAAGCCAGCGATGGGACCATTTTTTTGGATGAGATTGGAGAAATATCCCCGTCGGTTCAAGTACGTTTATTAAGGGTGCTTCAAGAGGGAACCATCCGGAGGGTAGGAGGGATGAAGGAAATTCCGGTAGATGTCCGCATTATCACTGCTACGCATCGTAACTTGGAAGAAATGATCAAAAAGGAGTTTTTTAGAGAGGATCTCTATTATCGCTTAAATGTCATTCCGTTAACCATACCTCCTTTGCGAGAACGGGCTGAAGATATTCAACCGATAGCGGAATACCTTTTAAGAAAAATTGCAAAGAAGCTGGGAAAAAAAGAAGTTTGGTTAACAACGGAAAGTATCCATCTTCTGAAAATGCAGGCGTGGCCGGGAAACGTACGGCAGTTGGAAAATGTACTGGAAAGGGTGATGAATATGATGGAGGGACAGGCCATAACGCCGCAGCATTTTTATGATTGGACTGATCTTTCAACATCAGTTCCCAAGTCTGAAAATCATGGCGGCGAAGAATTTACCGTAAGGGTCCCCGTCCATCAGCCATTTCCTCGCTTAAAGGAAATCGTTGCTCAGGTTGAATATCAAGTTCTATTACATGTATTAAAAGAACATAATTCGTCGAGAAAAGCCGGGAAGGTTTTAGGTGTATCCAACACGACCATATTAAATAAAATGAACGTCCTGGGTATTACAAATACAGATAAGTGACAAGTTTTTTTATCAGTGACAAATAATATTGTCACTTTTTTTTATCACTCCTTCAGAATTCTGTGAAAATTGGGGCTGTTAAAGCATTTTCATATTGGCATAGAAATTGCATTAATAATTAGTGTAAAGCTAATTTCAGCAATTTAGTGACATAAATCTATTTATCTTTCAGGAGGAATTTGAATATGGCTATTAAATATGTTGCAGAACCATTCAGAATTAAATCTGTAGAACCGATCAAAATTTTATCCCAGGAAGAAAGAGAAGAGAAAATTAAAGATGCAAAATTCAATTTGTTTGGATTAAAAGGCGAAGATGTTTATATTGACCTTTTAACAGACAGCGGAACGAATGCTATGAGTATTGATCAGTGGGCCGGCATTATGAAAGGTGACGAGGCATATGCAGGGGCTTCCAGTTTCTTTAAGCTTCGCGATGCAGGTATCGATATCTTCGGCTATGAGTACATACAGCCTGTTCACCAAGGCCGTGCGGCCGAGAAGGTATTGTTCCCGACCTTTTTAACGGAAGGAAAATATGCAATCTCCAATATGTTCTTTGATACTACCCGCGCACACGTAGAACTTGCCGGTGCAAGGGCCATTGACTGTGTCGTGGAAGAAGCAAAAGATCCATCCATTCGCAGTCCTTTTAAAGGAAATATGGATGTTGAAAAGCTAGAAATATTAATCAATGAATACGGCCCGGAAAATATCGGTCTTGTGGTTATGACCATCACCAACAACTCAGCAGGCGGCCAGCCGGTTTCTATGAAAAATATGAGAGAAGTATCCGAGATTTGTAAAAAATATAATATTCCTCTTGATATTGATGCTGCCCGTTATGCAGAGAATGCATACTTTGTGAAGCAAAGAGAAGAAGAATGTAAGGAACTCTCTATTAAGGAAATTATCCGGCAAATGTTCAGCTATGGCGATATGTTCACCATGTCTGCCAAGAAAGATACCATCGTTAACATGGGCGGTTTAATTGGGGTTAAGGATGGCAACTCTCCATTAATCCTGAAGATTAAAGCTAACTGTATTTCTTATGAAGGCTTCTATACTTATGGCGGTTTATCCGGTCGTGACATGGAAGCACTTGCAATCGGTATGTATGAAGGTATTGACGAATCTTACCTTGCCTACCGGATTGGCCAAAGCGAGTATATCGCAGCCCGTTTAGATGAAGCAGGAATCCAGTACCAGGCACCTGTTGGCGGACATGGAGTGTTTGTTGATGCGCAGGCTATGTTCCCTCACATTCCTTACAATGAATATCCTGGACAAGTGTTAGCGATTGAATTATATAAAGAAGCTGGGATTCGTACCTGTGATATCGGCTCATATATGCTCGGAAATGACCCTGACACGAAAGAGCAATTGAAGGCTGACTTCGAATTTACCCGCTTGGCTATTCCAAGAAGGGTATATACACAAGCACATCTAGATGTTGTAGTAGATGCATTGATTAACATTAAAGAAAGAGCACATGAAATCAAGCGTGGATATAAAATTACTTGGGAGCCGCCAATTCTTCGCCACTTCCAGGCGAGCTTAGAACCCATCACAAAACCAGCTGAAGAAACTGCTAAAAAAAATGAAGAACTCGTTTCCATCTAATAGAATAGCAATCCATCATTCGTGCTGGATGATGCCGGTCTCTCGTATTTTCGTACAAGGCAGGCAGTGGCTTTCCAAAACGGAAAGCCACTGCCTTGTTTTTAAGTAAATTGCAAAAAAATGTCGATATATACTTTTAAGAGGAGGATAAAAAACATGAAACAGATTGAAACAGCCAATGCTCCTGGGGCAATTGGACCATACTCACAAGGCTATGAGGTTAACAGAATGGTTTATACTTCAGGCCAGATCCCGGTTAATCCTGAAAATGGGGAAATTCCCGAAGGCATTAGTGCACAAACAGAACAATCCTGCAAAAACGTCGGTGCGATTTTAGAAGCAGCCGGGGTTAATTTTGAAAGCGTTTTAAAAACGACATGCTTTTTAGCTGATATGAATGATTTCGCAGCTTTTAACGAAGTCTATGCCAAGTATTTTGTGTCAAAACCTGCGCGCAGCTGTGTGGCTGTAAGGGAGCTTCCTAAGGGGGTATTGTGTGAAATAGAAGCAATCGCTGTAAAATAGCAAGGTTAATTTTTTGAAAAGTTTGTCTTTTAAAAATGAAAGTGGTTGAAAAAAATAGGTAGCCAGCCTGCACCTCTGTCAATCCGCCTTTGGGGAAGTCTATCTTTAGGACCCTCTTTCAGTCCGTCTTACCTGATTTTCTTTTATTTCAGATCCAAATTTGCTTTATGAATCATTTGTTTGAAACCATGCAAAACAAATTGGAGAGTGGGAAATATGGGGGAAAACCAAGAATTGAATAGAGGCCTCAAAAACAGGCATATCCAGTTGATTGCTCTTGGAGGAGCAATCGGGACAGGCTTGTTTTATGGTTCGGCATCCACAATCGGGCTTGTGGGACCGGCAGTCATGTTATCATACGCACTCGGTGGTTTTTTTATTTTCCTTGTTATGCGATGCATGGGGGAAATGACTGTACATATACCTGTTTCGGGTGCGTTCAGTACGTTTGCTTATAAGTATTGGGGAGACATGGCTGGATTTATTTCCGGCTGGAACTATTGGTTCTGTTATGTGGCTGTATCGATGGCTGAAATAACCGCGGTGGGGATTTATGTCAACTATTGGTTCCCTAATATTCCGCAGTGGGTGTCCGGACTTGTCATGTTCTTGATTATTACCGGCATAAACCTGATTGGGGTAAAAGCATTTGGGGAAATCGAATTTTGGGGAGCCATTATTAAGGTTTTAGCCGTTATTATGATGATTCTATTCGGTCTTGCGATCGTTTTCTTCGGCTTTGGACATGGCGGCGAAGCGATTGGGTTTTCGAATCTATGGGAACACGGCGGATTCCTGCCAAAAGGATTTAAGGGATTAATGTTGTCCTTAGTAGTCGTAACCTTTGCGTTTGGCGGTGTCGAGCTGATTGGTATTACCGCCGGTGAAGCGGAAAACCCTGACAAAACGATTCCGAAAGCCATCAATCAGGTACTTTACCGAATCCTTATTTTCTACGTTGGTTCGATGCTGGTATTGGTCACTTTATTCCCTTGGGATAAAGTAGGCTTAAAGGGAAGTCCTTTCGTCATGATTTTTGACCAGTTGGGAATTCCGGCTGCTGCATCCATTCTAAATATTATCGTACTTACTGCAACATTCTCTGCTTATAATAGCTGCTTGTACAGTAATGCCCGCATGCTTTTCGGACTTGCAAATCAAGGCAACGCACCGAAATTCTTGAAAAAGGTCGGAAAAACAGGTGTTCCTGCTTATTGTGTATTATTCTCATCAGGTATTGTCGGTATAGCAGTTATTCTAAACGCATATTTGCCGGGGCAGGTATTTGGGATTGTCATGTCCGTTGCCGTTCTCGCCATTATTATTAACTGGATTATGATTTTAATCACTCATAATAAGTTTAGAAGAATCATTGGTCCTAGTGAAGCGGGGATGTTAAAGTTTAAAATGCCTCTCTACCCGATTTCCAATTATGTAACATTGGCTTATCTGGGAATGCTGATCGTATTAATGTGGTTCCTGCCTGATTTCCGCATATCCCTCTACCTTGCGCCAGCTTGGCTGGGAATTCTAATGGTAGCCTATAAAATTAAGAGCCGCGGCAAAGGGAAGAACAATAGCGAATATCTTAAGGAAGCTAATTAGTCAAAAAGGCCATGGGGACGGTTCTAAAGGCCATGGGGACGGTTCTCATGGCTTTTGGATGCTTTATTTTGTTCCATTTAATTTTTGAAAATTTCAATACAGAGTGCTTTAGTTTAAGTTGTAGCAGGGGATACACTGTGGAAACTCTCTCAAGCGTTTAATTCGTCAGTTGCATTAATAAAATCGGCCAATGGACTTACCTCTGATATCTTATTCGTGGGGCAAAAATTAAAGGTTATTCCCACAAAATTAACAATGAATGGACAGTTTATATTAATGACGAGGGGACAATTTAGGGATTGGTTATTTAATCAAAAAATAACTAGGAAAATTACCTGGTTCCAGGAACATCACACATGGTGGCCATCGTATAAGGATTTTAACAATTCCGATCATTTCTCATTGATGTATCAAATGAAGGATCTTCATGTAAAACAGATGGGGTGGTCAGATATAAGCCAACAATTGACGACATTCCCTGACGGAAAAGTAGTAGTGGGAAGACCGTTTAACACACCACCACAAGGTTCGTATGGGCTGCTAAATAAATCTGTAACGCCAGCAATTGAAGCAAATGCAGTCGCAATTGAAAATCTTGGGAATTTTGATATCGGAAACGACCAAATGACCCCGGAACAAAGAGAAACCATCATTACGGTTGCAGCTTTGTGTTGCATTAAATTTGGATTGACCCCTTCTATAGACAGCGTCCAATACCATCATTGGTGGGATATGAATACTGGTGAAAGAGTTTTAGATAACAGTAAAGGACATGCTGTTAAAACTTGCCCAGGTACCGGATTTTTCGGGGGGAATAACACAACCGATGCAAAAAATGGTTTTTATCCTCTTGTAAGAAATAAAATACAAGAAATTTTAGCTACTATGTAGAAATAGGGTGATTGTTTAATAAGAACAGTTGCTTTTTCACTACTAATACCTGTTGGATTTAAGTAAGCTAGTAGTTTTAACGTGAAATTTTAAATTGGAAAAATCCATTCTTGTATAACCATCGGAACCCAATAAAAAACACACGATTTCATATGCGAAATCGTGTGTTTTGCCTTCTATCGTAAATCCCTAAATCTTAAACGAACTCTTCAACGAAACAATGCGGTTAAACACTAACTTTTCTGCAATGGAATCCTTAGGATCTACATTGAAATACCCGTGTCTAAAAAATTGGAATTTGTCGTGCGGCATACTTTCTTTCATATTTGGCTCAACAAAACCTTGGAAGACCTCTAATGAATTTGGATTCACCTTATCTAAAAATGTTTTTTCTTCACCATTATCATCTTTTTCCGTTTCATCCAAAATTAACGGCTCATATAAACGGAACTCTGCTGGGACGGCATGGGCAGCTTCCACCCAGTGAATCGTTCCCTTCACCTTCCGACCAGTAAAACCGGTACCGCTCTTCGTCTCAGGATCATAAGTACAGTGCAGCTCAACCACTTTGCCGTTCTCATCCTTAATGACTTCTTCACATTTGATGAAATAAGCATGCTTTAAGCGAACCTCATTACCTGGGAACAACCGGAAATATTTTTTCGGTGGATCCTCCATAAAATCGTCCTGCTCGATATAAATTTCACGAGAGAATGGAATTTTTCGCATTCCCATTTCAGGATTCTCTGGGTTAATTTCGGCATCTAGTAATTCAATTTGCCCTTCCGGATAGTTCGTAATCACAACTTTTAACGGATTAATTACACCCATTGTCCGTGGGGCTTTTAATTTTAAATCTTCACGGACAAAGTGCTCAAGCATTTGGGAGTCTACCGCACCCGAACCTTTGGAAACTCCTGTTTCACGCACAAAATTGCGAATGGATTCCGGGGTGAAACCTTTTCTTCTCATCCCAGAAATTGTCGGCATCCGCGGGTCGTCCCAGCCATCGACATATTCTTCCTCAACAAGCTGCTTTAGCTTGCGTTTACTCATAACAGTATTGGTAATATTTAAACGACCAAATTCAATTTGCTGCGGTGTGCTCTCCATTTCACATTGCTCCACAACCCAGTTATAGAGTGGGCGTTGATCCTCAAATTCAATCGTACAAATGGAGTGTGTAACGCCTTCAATCGCATCCTCAAGAGGGTGGGCAAAAGCATACATTGGATAAATGCACCATTTATCACCTGTGTTATGGTGGGTGGCATGGGCAATCCGATAGATTACAGGGTCACGCAGGTTAATGTTTGGTGATGACATATCAATTTTTGCACGAAGGACCTTCTCACCATTTCCGAATTCTCCTGCACGCATCTTCTCAAATAATTCAAGGTTTTCTTCAATTGAACGGTTTCGGTAAGGACTATCCTTCCCAGGTTCTGTCAGAGTACCGCGGTATTCGCGAATCTCCTCTGCTGAGAGATCATCAACATATGCTAAACCTTTCTTAATTAAAAGAACGGCACGGCTGTACATTTCTTCAAAATAATTGGAGGCGAAAAATAAGTCATCCCATTCAAAACCAAGCCACTTTACGTCTTCTTTAATGGAGTTAACGAATTCAACATCCTCTTTTAACGGATTTGTGTCGTCAAATCGTAAGTTTGTCTTTCCGTTAAAGTCATCCGCTAAGCCAAAGTTGATAATAATCGATTTTGCGTGACCAATATGCAAATATCCGTTTGGCTCAGGAGGAAAGCGAGTTACGACCGTTGAATGCTTTCCCGATTCTAAATCCTTTATCATGATATCTTTTATAAAATTGGAATTATGATCCATTATTTTCAACCTCTTTCATTGTCTCTACTACTATAAATACCATAAATACTGATATTTTTCCATTATTCCCGTCCATTCATAAGCATAACAGAAGGGAAATAAATTTTAAAATTGCAAAAGTAACTAAATAAAAGCTACAATCAATGGATATATAGGTAAATGAGAGGAGAAGGTTTATGCTTAATCTTGGAACAATAGGCACAGGATGGATTACCGCAAGTTTTATTGAAGCGGCAAAACATAGTGGAAAACTTAAAGTAACCGCCGTTTACTCAAGAACGGAGGAAAAAGCAAAAGTACTGGCAGATACATATAATGCCGCTCATTTTTTTACAGATTTAAATGAAATGGCTGGCAGCATGGCGATTGATGCTGTCTATATTGCATCACCCAATTCCGTCCATTTTGAACAAGCTCTTTTATTTTTAAAAAATAAAAAACACGTGATTTGTGAAAAACCTATTTTTTCTACTACAGCCCAATTAGAAGAGGCGTATCGAACAGCTGAAGAGAATGGTGTGTTTTTATTCGAAGCAATCCGCAATATCCATACTCCTAATTTTGCAATCTTAAAAGAAAATCTCCATTTAGCAGGAAAAATCAGAAGCACTGTTTTACCTTATATTCAATATTCCTCCCGATATGATGCGTTTTTACAAGGAGAAGTGCCAAATATATTCTCGGCAGAATTTTCCGGCGGGGCACTTGTCGATTTAGGCGTATATTCTCTTTATTTAGCGGTTGGATTATTCGGAAAACCTGAAAAAGTAGCCTATCATCCGGTAGTGTTACATAGCGGGGTGGACGGAAGCGGTACGCTGGTATTAACCTATGATGGTTTTGTTTGTACGATCCTTTGCTCTAAAATATCTCATTCCGAGATTCCATGTGAAATCCATGGGGAGCAAGGAACCTTTGTTCTTGAGGATGCAGCACCCATTTCAAAGATCCAATTTTTGGACAGCCACACGAAGAAAAGCCAAATCCTGAGTGTGGAGCAGTATGAAAAGGATATGGTGTACGAATGTATCAATATTGCAGATATCATTGAAAACGATCATCAAGATCGATATGAAGAATTAAAGAATTGGAGTAAGGTGGTCCTTGAGATAACCGAAGAAGCGAGAAGACAAAATCATATTATTTTTGAAGTTGAAAAATAGCAGAAGGTCGGGGATATCCCGGCCTTTTTTTAAAGATAAGAAAGAAATTATGGGTCTACCACAGTCTTTTGGGCTGTGGTATTTCCGTTTTATGGAAATTAATATTCTTAGAAAGATTTTTTTTGATACACATCAACATTGGGAAGCATTCAAGGCAAAGCACGGAGCTAAAATTGTATGATATTTTGTATATAAAAATGTAAAATAATTTGAAGGGTTACAGAAATCTCTGTAAGTATGTTTTTTCATAAGCAAATTACACTACAAATATGGTCATTGTTAGCACCATATTGCCCTATTTCATTTACATATTCACATTTTGTGACAGGTATCAGAACCCGTTACGGTTTTTGCCCGGTTTTTCTTAATCTATAGTGTACAATTTTTATCAACTTAGTTAGGAATAGAGTATGAGAACTAATTATTTCTTAAAAAGTCTTATATAATTAACTTTTTTCTTTTGAGTTAATTGTAATGATTTCAAATCTTTAATAATCTTATTGTTATTAAAATTAATATTATTTTCTGTATAGTAATCCCTAAGTAAAGCAATATACCCACTTGCAATTGCTGTGGCTTCCGAAGTCCCGTCCATTTTAACTTTTTTATTATCTAGTGTTAAACTATTTATTTCTACTCCAGGAAATGCAGCAACATCATTTTTTGATGTGTTAGAATACTGCCATTTAGAGCCGTTTTCATCTTTAGCTTGTACTGAAACTACTCCTTCCATATTTGCTGGAAAAAGAGAGTCTTTATTACCATAGTCCCCTGTTGAAGCGACTACTGTAATGTTATTTGTTAGAGCTAATTTGATTTTATTTTTTATCTCAGAATTAGATACAAATGAACCAAAACTCATATTGATTATATCGACTTTTTTAGATATCGCATAATCAATAGCTTTTAGTATACTAGCGGGATTTTCTTGACCTTCTTCACCAATTGCTTTAATAACAATAATTTTAGATTTTGGTGCAATCCCCCAAATATCTTTTTCACCACTTCCAGCTGCAATACTAATCATCTGCGTTCCGTGACCATGCTTATCTACTACATTATTATTATATTTAATACTATTATATGTATCAATTATTCTATTTTGATAAAGCTCTTTTACTTCATTTGATATTCCAGTATCGATAAAGGCAATAGTCTGCGATTCGCCTTTCGAATACTCCCACAGATGTTTTAAATTCATTTGTTTAAAATAATATTCTTTATCATTTATGGAAGAACTACAGCCACTACAAACCAATATTATCATAAATAATACCAATATAAGTTTTTTCATTTTAACCACCTAAAAGCAAAAGCACATGACATCATGTGCTTTAGCTCATTTTTTTACATAATAAAAACTAATATCACATTAATGATTACGACAGTGATTATTAATCCCAATATAAACTTTTTAGCAGTGAATTGGATGCTCCCATTTTGTACTCCCTTAAAAATTAATATTGAAATGATAATTAAAACTAATATAGCTGGGGTTTTCATTATTCCACCTCTATTGTCGTTCTGTCCAATAAGCTGCTGACCATGTCATATTTACGATTATACCACGAGTATGACCAGAATTTCGCATTGCAACATCATCTGCCAATTTAGTAAAATATATTCCCGTTAAACCACCAAAAAGAGCTGTTGTTCCGAAACTAAAATAAGCTGCCACAGCACCAACTCCCATAGCACCGTATGAAACTTGTCTACAATCATATGCGAAGCTATTAGCTCGTGATGTACTCATAAAACTTTGTCTTCCATACCAACGCCAAACGATCTTATTAACTCCACCTTGGACATCGAAGCTAGTATCGTCCGTATCATAAACAGTCTCATTATCAGTTATGATGACTTCTCCATCTTTAGCCAATTCATTTAAGTCTTTGACTCCGTCTAACAAATTGTTAACGTTCTCAGTTCCAAATTCATTATAAACGTTATCTGGAATGTTACTTACATTAAATTGATTATCATCAGCTGATATGTATTTATCGAGCGTGCTAATCATTTCTTGAGTTTGAGTTACTTCATTCTCTTCTGCAAATGCTTTTGTGGAAAACAAGCTAACATTGCCCACTAATACTAGAGTAACTACCAAGGCACTTAGTTTTTTAAACATTTTAATTCTCTCCCCATATTTTTGTTTTTTTTCCTTTTTTTGCACATTTTTCATTTTAATGGGCAATTAATACTATGTAAATAGATGGATTTCGACAAAAGTCGTCAAAAAGGTGTTCAAACAATGATAATTATTAAGTGCTAAAATATTGAAATTCATCTTGAAAGAGAACATGAACGAGGAGTAAAAAAACCTCCGAGTGATTTTTGTTTCAATGTTTAGAATGCTTTTGTGAACTCTTTATGAAATCAATAACTGGATTGATTTTTATCACACTCTCTGTTTTATCCATTCCCTATAGTAAGGGTATCGAGAGTTTTGGAGGAAATCGTGATGAAATCAAAGGCCTGGTATATGAAAAAGCTGAAACGGAAGCCAGTTCAAATAACAAGACATATTGTTCAAGCCTTGTTCCTATTATTCTTACTCTATGTAGGTCTCTGTTTTTACCAATTTTATCTGCATTTTGCAACGATGGGAAAAGAGCCATTTACGGAACGGCCATCTGCTGTGGAAGGGTTCCTGCCAATCAGTGCCCTCGTCGCATTGAAGGTATGGCTAACAAGCGGTGATTTTGACAAAATTCATCCAGCAGGACTTGTACTATTTAGCTTTTTTGTTGGTTCGGGAATTCTTTTTCGGAAATCCTTTTGCAGCTGGTTTTGCCCGGTTGGAACGGTGAGTGAATGGACAGGGATGCTGGGGAAAAAACTATTTAAAAAGAATTTTGACCTTCCGCAGCCGCTTGTTTGGCTATTAACTCCTCTTAAATATTTATTGCTCTTATTCTTTTTAAAAATGATCATCTTTGATATGCCGACATTCGTGGCGAAAGGCTTTTTAGAGGATCCCTATAACAAAGTCTCTGATGTGAAAATGTTGCTGTTTTTCTTAAATATCGGCGGCTTCACTTTGAAATTTATTTTGGTTATGTTTGTCCTTTCGTTATTTATTAAAAACTTTTGGTGCCGTTTCCTTTGTCCGTATGGCGCGATGATTGGACTTGGTTCGATTTTACGAATTACAAAGGTTCGCCGAAATGAGGATACGTGTACCAATTGTGAAATGTGTACAAAGGTTTGTCCGCAAAGAATAAAGGTTCATACAAAAAAGGCTGTTGTGACTCCAAATTGTACCGCCTGTATGCAATGTGTTGAGGCATGTCCAATTAAGGATACGTTAAATATGACGGTTGTTAATAAAAAAGTAAACAAATGGTTTGTTCCTGTTACTTTCCTTGTTCTCTTTATTTTGGTCGTTGGAATGGCAAAAATCACAGGTCACTGGAATACCATTATTTCTTATGAGGAATGGAAACAGTTGATTCCGGAAGTGAATACGATCGGGCATTAAATTTAGATAATTTACTAGAATAAGAGATTAGACACATCAAGATAACCCCTCCATATATTGATAAATAAAAAATAAACTGGGGGACTACGATGTCTGGAGGTCAACATTGGATGCTGCCATTTCTCCCTTATGGCGCAGAATTATTGCATGCAGAGTCTCAACCAAAGCAGGCACATCTGCAATTTATAAATTTAGATCAGGATGAGTTTAAGGAAGTCATTGGAGTTTACCGCTTAAATCAAGAGCTGTACCTCTTTGTCTTAAATAACTTTCATGGTCACTGGCATCTGATCTCTTTAATCAAGGGGAAAGGGTACCAGGTTAGCTATCTGGGAACTGCCCATATAACAAGCCGTAATCGTCTTAATTTGGTGGTCGGCTGGCAGGTTGGGTCGATTTGGTCCAGCTTGTCCATTTACGAATGGCAAAATAACGGCTTAAAAGAACTGGATCTTAAAGGGGACTTCTCCTTTAGTAAAATAGAAATAGAAGACATGCCGGGGCGAAACGGCAAGGACGGACTGGCAGAAATTGCTCTGTGGTCTCATGACACGGGAGAAGCCTACCGTGTACGGGTTTACCGTTGGGAAAAAGATCGGCTTGTTTCCGCGAAAGATGTTGAGCCCTATTACTTTCAAAAAGTAGTAAAGTACTATCAACAAAAAATTAAGGAACATCCTGATTATTTATTTTATTATCCGTATCTAGAAGAAGCTGAAAAAAAAGCTTCTCAACGATCTTTCGATTTCACTGAATCAAGAGCCATTCCACTTTTTCCTGCCTCGATAAAAGAAATAGGCGGCAGCAAATGGGGGTATATCAATTCAAAAGGAAAATTCCTCCTCCCACCTATCTATGATCAGGCCGAAGATTTTCAGGAAAATGGTCTGGCCATTGTCCGATTGACAGATCATGCAGGAATCATTGATACCGATGGTCATTTTATTGTCCAGCCAAAATATGATGATATTACTTCCTATTCAGATGGACGGGCGATTGCCAATGATCTTCAGGGCTTCAAGGTAATCGATGAAAGGGGAAAGGAAATTACCGCTATGGCTCACTACTCAATTAGCGAGTTTAAGGAAGGTCGCGCACGATTTGCGGATAAAAATCAGCAGGGAGAATATTTACATGGTTATCTCAATCGAAAGGGAAAAGAGATCATTCCCGCATCCTATGAAGATGCAAGTGATTTTTCAGAGGGAAAAGCCATTGTAAAAATAAAAAACGGCAGCTATGCGTTGATCGATCTTACCGGGAAAGTGCTTCACTCCTATATGTATGCGTTTGTCGGAAATTATGGGGAAGGTTTGCTTGCCTTTAAAAAGAACAAGGATGGGAAATTTGGTTATTTGGATGAGCAAGGGAATGTGGTGATTAAGCCACAATTTTCCGAAGCCGAGGCATTTAGCCAAGGACGGGCGATTGTCAATGTTTCTGATGATTACTCCAACCATTATGGTGTCATGAATCGAAAAGGACAGTTTCTTATTAAACCTGAGCATGATCAAATATTCTATTTAGGGGAAGAAAGATATCAGATTGGAAAGGCGATCAATCCGGAACAGCCCTATCTTGGAACGAAATACGCAGTTGCAGATGTGGAGGGCCATCTTATAACCGGTTTTATTTATTCTGATATCACGAAATATAAGGATGGGATTGTTTCCGTAACGAATGATCAATCCACTTTTTTTATTGATCGAAACGGAAATCGGGTGCATCGGATGCCTCAGGTTTCGGGCAGAGGGACTTTGGAAAAAGATAAAACCTTAATTATGGCGGATGTTGATTATCGTCTTCTTTATTTTTATAAAAAAGGTGAACTGGTTTGGGAGCAGAATACTGTGATTCCCTTAAAAAAGCATTATGCAGTAATAGAACACAAATACAAGCCAAATAAGGATTATTTAGTTTATTTCCCGCAAATTCAAGGTGGGGCATTGGAACATGTAAATCAAACTCTGAAAGATCTCTCAGGTGTAAAGGAAATTCCCCCACATACGCAGCTCGATTCTAGTTATATTGGAGATTTTGAAGTGAGTTTTTTCAAGAAAAATCTCTTAGTTATTGAAATAAACGGTTATGATTATCCATTTGGATCGGCACATGGGATATCGATTAAAAAATATGCTCATATCAATTTGAAAACGGGAGCTTTTTATCAGCTGAAAGACTTATTTAAGCCGGAAGCAGCCTATGTAAAAATAATCAGTGAACTTATCAGGGACCAGATTAAGAATAATAAAAACTATTCCTACTTAAATGTCAATGAATATAAAGATATTCAACCAAATCAGTCGTTTTTTATCAGCGAGGGTGGCTTGAATATTTATTATGCCCAGTATGAAATTGCCGCATATGCGGCTGGTATGCCCACCTTTACTTTTCCATTTGAAGAATTAAGCGGAATCATTAATCAGAACGGAGATTTTTGGAAGTCGTTTCATTAATAAAAAGCAGCGTGAATACAGTGGATTCACGCTGTTTGAAAAACGGTCAGGCATGCTTTCTTCGATAAAGCAACCAATAACTTCCGATCCCTATGACAATGAGGATACCTACTGTACCAGGGACAATATATGATTTTAATTCGGACTCTGTTTTTTGCGAGAAGGATGCCTGTTCGGTTTTTTCAGATGTTTTATGTGTTGAGGCCTCTATATGTGACTGTGAAAATACGTTTAATCCTAGAAGAAAAAATAACAGCAATGCAATTTGGGAGATTTTTTTAAACATTATTTTCAACTCCGAAATATGGTTTTCCTGCTGTATTCATTCTATCATCATTCATGGCTCGCAATATCGTTTGGACAGCATTGTTCACAAAGGTTTCAAAAAGAAGGCAGCCCAACTTGATATAAATCAATTTGTTTTTTGCTGTTTACTGATAGACTTTGGATATAAAAATCCAAGGGAGTCCTGAGAATCATGCCATTTCAAATTAAAGATAAAAGAGCAGTCATGGATGTTCGAGAAAGAATTTTAAAGGGGGAACATCCACGCCGCGAAATCTTAAATTTTGTGAAAGAATCACCAGTAGGAACGATTTTTGAAATTCATTTACCCCATCGTGCGGAACCGCTAATTGCAAATTTACAGGGTTTAGGCATGAATGTCATCGTTAATGAACTTGAACCGATGCACTTTAGACTCATGGCCGTAAAATTGAATGAGTTTTAAAGAAAACTCTCCGATTGGCGAGCCCCTAAGGGCGAAGACAGAGGAGTAGTTGCACTTATACTTTCTTACCAGCTAATCCAGACCGGCAATTTCTTTTAATTGGTCCAACTCTAGAATCTGAATCTTTCTCCTTCCGTCCATTTTAATTAGCTTTTGGGAGATAAAGGTTAACAGTTTCCTGCTAACTGATTCTGGAGTTGTTCCAATATAGCTTGCCAAATCCTTCTTTGAGATGGGTAAGGTGAAAATTCCGTTTTGCGGGTTCATTTTTTGATAAAAAAGAACGAGTGCCCGTGCCAGTCTTTGCTCAACCTCTAATAAACCAAGAAGACCTACAGATTCATCCGCTTCATAAAGGCGGTCGTTCACAGCGATTAAAAACCGGTAGGACAGACCAGCATTTCCCTCCATTGTTTTTAGAAAATCCTTTTTATCGATATAACAAATGACCGTTTCTTGAACGGCTTGGGCATTTACATAATGTTTTTCATCTCTAAGCAGGGAATATAATCCGAAAAAATCCTTTGGAAACAATAAGCGGACAATTTGTTCTTTTCCTTCCGCCGACATTTTGGTCAACTTAATTAATCCTTCGTTTACCACAAACAGGGTCTCGGAACGCTCACCTTCTTGAAAAATAAACTCTCCTTTTTGAAATTTACGGCTCCGTGTTACCTTTTGTAATACGTGGAGATCGTCTACCTTCATTCCTTGAAAAACAGGAACGGACAGTACGCATGAAACTTCATGAGAGCAGCAATGATCACAGCACATGCAACATCACTCCCAACTGCAGATATTACCTTTTATTTTACTGTGGCTCCTTTTTCTTTGGTGTGATATAAATCAAATTCTTGATGCACATCAAGGTTATCTTGCCCATCCTAAGATAAACTGAAAGAAAAACAAGAGGTGATTTCTTATGAATGCAGCTTGTTTAATTGTTTATGCAAGTATGACAGGAAATACAGAGGAGCTGGCCCAGTCTATTGGTAAGGGAATTTGCCAGGCGGGCGGAACAGTTGAAATAAAAGATATATTAGAAGCTGATGTTAAAGACCTGAAGAACTATGATGGAATTCTTTTAGGCTCCTATACATGGGGAGACGGGGACCTTGCTGATGAGTTTCTCGATTTTTATGAAGAAATGGATGGATTGGATTTAACCGGAAAAATCGCTGCGGCATTTGGATCATGTGACTCTACTTACGAACACAGGGGCAGAGCGGTCGATATTTTATCCGATAAATTATTGGAATTGGGTGCGGATGTAGTTGCAGATGGTTTGAAAATCGACCTGGCACCAACAGATTCAGAAATAGAACAATGCACTCAGTTTGGTGAGTATTTTGTAAAAAATCATATGAGGGGTGTTTCGTGAACATGAGTACTATCCAATTGGCATTAAATGATGTGGCATGCACAGGTTGTATTGGAAAGATCAAAAAAAAGATGAAAAAATACCATGGGGTTGAAAAAGTGACAGTTGTCCCGGGAAGTGGAACGATTCAGGTCATTTATAATGAAACCATCATTCACCAAGATGAAATTCAGAGCACGATTCATAAATTGGCATTAAGAATATTCGACTAAACGTATAGTAATAATATTTCCTCTCAGTTAAATACTAAGAAAAAAGAAGCCATTACGTGAATTAGAAGAGGTTGTTAGGCTTTTACGTATTGTTTTAGGACTGCTGTTTCAAGCAGCCCTTTTTATTATTTTTCATCTTTCTGGAACCTCGACAATAATCGTGCTTTTTCTTCGCAGGAATTTCCTCTTAATAGAAAGAATTGAACTATTATAACATTCTTTATTAAGAACGATTTTGTTTCTGTTGAGGGGGAAAGGATGAAAATCTGTGTATTCCTGCTTTTAGCTGGTTTATTAGACGCGGTCTTGACGAATCTTGGAATTGCGAATGGAATGATCAAAGAAGGAAATCCAATTATGAAGCAGGTGATTGAAATAGGCTGGGTATATTTTTATATGATTAAAATTATTTTTCCCCTCATCTTAATTGGCTTGTTTTACCTCCAGCCGCTTAAAGGCAGAATTAGAACACTGCTCACAGCCGCCGGCGTACTCTATTTTTCCGTCCTTGCCTATCATCTTATTTGGATTCTCCATTATTTAAATATCGCCAGCTAATTAGCTAGACACCGCCTTTTGAATAAGATAGTATCAAAGACGAATATAATAAGAAGAACGTAATAGAAAAAGGAGTACCCTATGCTAAACACATTAAAGCCTTTCTTACAGGAAGCATGGCAGAAATCAGGCTTCTTGGTGCCGACTGCCATCCAAACAGAAGCCATCCCGCGCGTCTTAGAAGGAAAAGATCTCATCGCAGAATCACCAACAGGTACAGGCAAGACGCTTGCCTACTTACTGCCGCTTTTAAATAAAGTTGACTCAAGTTTGCCGTCGTTGCAGACCGTAGTGCTTGCATCTTCGCAGGAACTCGTAATGCAGGTTTACCAAGAGTTTCAAAAATGGTCGGAAGGCAGCGGAGTTCGCGGTGCCTCTATCATTGGCGGGGCAAACGTAAAAAGACAGCTGGAAAAATTAAAGAAGCGCCCGCATGTCATTTTTGCCACACCCGGCCGGTTATATGAACTCATTAAACAAAAAAAAGTAAAAATGCATGAAGTAAAAATGGTCGTTTTGGATGAAGGAGATCAATTGCTGATTCCGGAACATCTTGGGACCGTCCAAAATATCGTCAAATCAACGATGGCAGACCGACAAGTGGTTTTATTTTCGGCAACGATGAAAGCCGAAACAGAAAAGCTTGCAGCTGGTTTAACAAAAGAGCCAGAAGTTTTACGAATTAAGAAGGATGAGGCGGCAACATCGGGAGAAGTGGAGCATATTTACTTTCTTGCTGAACCGCGTGATAAAATTAAACTTCTTGAAAAAATCGCCCGGTTAGAAGGAATTAAAGCTTTGGCATTCATCAATGATATTGGCGAGATTCAAGTGTTTAAAGAGAAATTACATTTTAAAGACCTATCAGTCGGGATTTTACATAGTGATATGAAAAAGTTAGAGCGTCAGTCCACGCTAAAGGCTTTCCGCGATGGAAAAATGGCGATGCTAATTGCGACAGACATAGCGGCAAGAGGTCTCGACATCCAAGGTGTTACTCATGTTGTCCATATTGATTTCCCAAGGGATCTTGATCAATATGTACATCGATCTGGAAGAACAGGGCGCATGGGTGCAAGCGGCACCGTTATCTCGCTGGTTACGGAAAGGGAAGAAAGGGAACTGAAACGTTTTTGCCGTGAGTTAAAAGTTCCGCTTCATAAACGAATTTTTTATAAAGGGCAAATTGCTGAATCGGAAGAAAAAGTACGACGCTAGACAGTGGAATTCCGCTGTCTTTTTTCATGGAAGGATTTTCTACGATTATTCTTGAATAGTATTAACGAGGTGGTCGAAATGGAAAATTCGAGGCTGAAAAAATTACATGATGAATGGCTGGAGGAAGCAACGATTCAAGAAATGCAAGAAAAATTGTCCAGTGGTGAGCTGACTTCAAAAGAACTGGTTCTGCTGTATTTACATAGAATTTCCACCTATGATAAAGAGATTAATTCCGTATTAGAAATCAATCCAGATGCTTTGCAGATTGCTGCTGCCCTTGATACCGAACGGGAAGAGACGGGCCTCCGCAGCCCACTGCACGGAATTCCAATTTTAATAAAGGATAATATTGATACAAAGGACAAAATGCACACAAGTGCGGGGTCTTTAGTATTAAAGGATTCGATTGCGTTAAGGGATTCTTATGTTGCGGAACAGTTACGCAAGGCAGGAGCGGTTATTCTCGGTAAAACCAATATGACGGAATGGGCCAATTTCATGGCGCTTGGAATGAAAAATGGTTACAGCTCGCGCGGCGGTCAGGTATTAAATCCATATGGACCAGGTAAATTCGATGTTGGTGGTTCTAGTTCCGGTTCTGGTGCAGCGATTGCCGCCAATTTTGCTGCTGCAGCTGTTGGTACCGAGACATCCGGTTCCATTCTTTATCCATCCTGCTTAAATTCGCTGGTTGGTATGAAACCGACTGTGGGGCTGATTAGCCGCAGGGGAATTATTCCGATTGCCCATACGCAGGACACCGCAGGACCAATGGCAAGAACTGTAGAAGATGCAGTAACCCTTTTAAATGTGTTAAACGGAAGAGATGAAGAAGACCCGATTACTGGAACAAATCCATTTGAACATTGTGATTTTACAAAGCATCTTTTAGGGGAAGGACTTAAAGGAAAAAGAATTGGGATCGCTTGGGAAGGCTTTATTGACTCGATTCGGGAGGATCAGCGTAAGGTGATTCTTGCTGCTTTAGATGTAATAAAATCCTCCGGTGCCGAGGTGGTGGAGAATATTGTCATTCCATCCGCAAAAGTTAAGTGGAAGTACGATGTCCTGATCTATGAATTTAAACCGGATTTAAACGCTTATTTGAATGGACTTCACTCATCCGTTCCAATTCGTACACTGGCAGATTTGATTAAGTTTAATCAGAACCATGAGGAATCAATGCTGAAATACGGCCAGGCGGTCTTGCTTGAGTCAGAAGCGACGAACGGTTCCTTAACAGAAGAGGCCTATTTCAAAGCATTAGAATTTGACCATTACCATGCTACTGTAAAAGGAATCGATTATGCATTGAAAACATATCAATTAGATTCAATTGTTTTTCCGAGAGAGGAAGGATCGCATATTAGCGCGAAAGCCGGTTATCCGACGATTGCAGTCCCGGTGGGCTATACCGCTGACGGGGAACCGGTAGGAATTACTTTTGCCGGAACAGCTTATAGTGAGCCTGTTCTCATTGAAGCCGCCTATGGTTTTGAACAATTGACGCTGGTTCGCAGGCCGCCTGTGTTAGAATAAGTTTGCCTCATTTTACTCATACTATCATTGACTTTCTTGAAAAAGGAGATGGTAAGTGTGGGAAGAACGAAGCTTGGCAATGCGAATGCCCAACGAAATAATAATCGCAAAAAACCGATGAAAACCAGTTCAGAGCTTGTTGAGTTTACAACCGGTGAAGATTTAAAACGGAACCGTCCGAATAGTAAATAATTAGGAACGCCTCCTTGTTGATAGGAGGCGTTTTTGTATGGTTTCGCTTCTTGCTGTGGGGGCGATATTTGTAGATATCTACGCAAATTGTTGATACCCGTTCAAAAAGTGTTGATATCCGCTCAAAAAGTGTTGATATCCGTTCAAAAAGTGTTGATATCCGCTGAATTTGTGTTAATATCCTTCGAAAGAGTGTTGATATCCGTTTAAAAAGTGTTGATATCTCCCAAATTTGTGTCGATATCCGACACAAGACCCTTAGAACACACTATGAATAATACTCATCCCCAACATTTTTCAACGGCTTCAACGCGGGACCCTCAATCACATCACCTGAATATGAGAATCGCGATCCGTGGCACGGACAATCCCAGCTTTTTTCGGCATGATTCCACTCCGTTTCACAGCCAAGATGGGTGCATGTGGTATCAACAATATAGAGTTTGCCATTTTCATCTTTATAAGCTCCCGCTCTTTTTCCCTTATGCATCACAATAGACCCTTCACCCGGCCGCAAATCTCCCGGATCTTTCGGCACAAACTCCAATTTACCTTTTAAGAGATGCTTCGCCACATCTGCATTGGTAGAAATCACTTGCTTTAAATCCGGATCCGCTTGGAACCGTGATGGGGAATAAAGTTCCTTATACGGGTTGTCCCGTTCAAGAACATAATCCGCCAGTAAATGACCGGCAAAAATCCCGGTGGTCATTCCCCATTTTTTATAACCCGTTGCCACTAAAACATTTTCCTTATTTTCAGTAATCTGACCAATATAAGGGACTCGGTCCAATGTGACTAAATCCTGTGCGGACCAACGGTATGTATATTCAGAGATACCGAATACTTCCTTCGCAAAGTCTTCAAGTGCCTTGAAATGGGAAAGTGTGTCAATTCCTTGACCTGTCTTGTGATTTTCTCCGCCAATGATTAACAAGTTTTCTCCGTTTAAAGGAGTGTAGCGAATCGAACGAGGCGGGTTCTCGGCATTGATATACATGCCTCCCGGATATTCCTCCGCCATTCTAATTCCAATCGCATACGATCGTGAAGCGTACATTCTGGCAAAATAAAGACCCGGTTTATCATAAAAAGGAAAATGGGAAGCAATCACTACCTTTTTACATGTAACGATATGGCCTTCCTTCGTCACCACCTTTGGATGAGAGGTTTCCTCCTCTTCCAAATCAATGGCGGTTGTGTTCTCGAACACTTTACAACCGGCACTTACTGCCTCATCCAATAGCGCTTTTAAAAATTTAAGCGGATGAAATTGGGCCTGATTTCGCATCATTAGTGCACCGGTCGTTTGAATCTTAAATGGAATTGTATCCTTAAGGGCACCATCAATCCCTAATCGCTCGTAGGCGGCCATTTCAGTTTCAAGCTGCTGTTTATATTGCTCCGTTGTGGCATAAATAAAGGCATCCTGTTTACTGAAATCGCAGTCAATTCCTTTTTCGTTTACCATTTTTTCAACAAACTGAATCGCATCAGAATGGGATTTATAGTAGAGTTTTGCGTTTTCCTCGCCAAAATGATTGATTAATTCATCATATAATATGCCATGCTGGGCGGTAACCTTTGCTGTCGTATGCCCGGTCGTTCCATTCAAGACCCCGCCTGCCTCAAGCAGTGCCACCTTTAATCCTTCTTTAGACAGCAAATAGGCTGCGGTAATACCGGTAATCCCTGCACCAACAATCGCTACATCAACTGATAAATCTTCCTTTAATGCTTCAAAAGTGGGTAATTCTATTTCCCGCCAATATGTTTTCGGAAACTTATTGGTTTTTTCAGAAGAGCTCATATTATATCCTCCAGTTACAAAAATTTGCTTATGTTTAATTTTTCCTAAACTGATAAAAATAATCTGATGTTATTGCATAATTTTTTAAGACGTTTAGATTGACGAGGGATTATTGGATTGATATTTTTATATAAGAATATTCAATAAATTCTGGCGCCTTAACTGCTAAAAGTGAATGCTTGAGCAGTTTTCGCCCCAAAAATGAATAAGAAAAATACATATTAAAAGTGGGTGAAGAGTTTGGGAACACATTTTGAAACAGAGATTTTACATGAGGAAAAGAAACAGGATAGAAAGATTTCGAGTAAAGTAACACCTATTTATCAAACATCTGCCTTTACGTTTAAGGATCTGGACGAACTTGAAGGTTTTTATCAAGGTAATGGCAGTTATCTTTATTCACGTACAGGCAATCCAAACACAGATGAATTAGGGGAAGCAGTCGCAAGACTTGAAGGGGCACCGGCCGGTGTGGCCGCATCTTCTGGATTAGCGGCTATCCTAGCAGGAATTCTGGCAGTCGTGAAAAATGGCGACCATATCGTGGCGGCTGATGACCTATATGGCGGCAGCTATCATATGCTTGAAAAAGAACTAAATGACTTTGGGATTGAGACAAGCTTTGTTTCCTTTGCCGACAAATCTCTTGTGGAAAACTCCATGAAAGAAAACACAAAGCTTTTATATACGGAGTCGATTTCGAATCCATTATTACGCGTAGAGGATATTGAAGGGGTCGTACAGATTGCTAAGAAGCATGGGTTGATTACTTTGGTGGACAATACGTTCGCAACACCCTATCATTGCCGTCCATATTTAATGGGCGTTGATTTAGTTGTCCATAGTGCGACCAAATATATCGGTGGACACAGTGATGTCATCTCCGGCGTATTAACTGGCAGAGAGGATTTAGTTGCGCAGGCGAAAACAAAGGTGGTCAATCTCGGGACAAATGTCAGCCCGTTTGAAGCATGGCTGACCTGCCGGGGATTAAAAACTCTTGCATTGCGGATGAAAGCACAATCTTCCAATGCGAGAAAATTAGCAGAAGCCTTGTCCCAGAACAAGTTTATTGAAAAAGTATATTACCCATTTGAAAAAGATGCTAAAGGTTACGGTGCAATGGTTACCATTCAGCTTTCCAAAAAGGTAGACATTCAGCAATTTTTCCGTTCTTTGGGCTGGATCAAAATTGCTCCAACACTTGCCGGAGTTGAAACGACCGTTTCTCACCCCTTAATGACCTCCCACCGAGAATTACCGCAGGAGGTTGCGGAAGCCTTAGGAATTACAAAAGAGGTCGTGAGAATTTCAGTCGGAATTGAACATGCTGAAGATATTATCGCTCAATTCGAACAGGCAATTGAGAAATCACTGTAATAGTGAAAATCACCCTGAAATCGTGTCCAGGGTGATTTTTTTATTAATTCATTATGATGGAGACTGATGCGTATCTTCAGGTTTTGATGGAATGGGGTCAATCCGACTTGAGTCTTCCGTGTCCAGTGCTTTTCGCATAGCAAGGATAAATGATCCTAAGATAAATCCAAGACATATGATAAAGCCAATTGCTGTAGCCCACCATAAAGCCATGAAAAATCCCCCCTTTTTAACACTATATGCCAAGGGGGGAACATTTTTTCCATAGTATTTATAGTGATAATGCCTTATTCTTTCTTCTCATGCCCTCCATAATAATTGACCTTTTTGATATTTACTCCCACAAAGGTTTCAATAATCGACTGGCCGCCGGCAATGGAGAAAATGAAAATAAACACAAACGTTACTTTTGGAAAAAGTAAATAGGCACCGCCAAGAAGGATTGCGCTCCACACCCCGGCACACCAATAACATTTCAATAGATACCCAAACATAGAGGTCGGTACTTCCTTCGATTTCGTTCCATCTTCCGTTTGGACCTCCACCTTTTTAACAAAGGGCCTCCGAATAAATTCCGTTATTTTATCGAAAACAATTAAATGGGTTAAACGATAGCTTGCCAAAATTAACATAATGTAAGTAATCCATGAAATGTCTCTCACCTTTTTAGCCTCCAACATAAAACGAAATATTTATCAGTCCCTGTATATTTTGAGCCTTAAATCAAAAATATATATTCGGAGGAGGCGAAAAAATTGAAAAAATCATTCTGGTTTAGTATTTTGTTTTTCCTATCTTTATTTTGTATTCCAAGCGTTTCATTTGCCCAGCAGGTCTATACAATACAGCCGGGGGACTCGCTTTGGAAAATTGCTGTCCGGTTTCAGGTTGGATTATCGGAAATTATTTCAGCGAACCCGCAATTTAAAAATCCAGCCTTAATTTATCCTGGACAAAAGGTGACGATACCTGATTTAGGCGCTACTAAAAGTATCGAAAATCAGGTCATTCAATTAACGAACCAACAGAGGGCGAAATACGGTTTAAAAGCGTTCACACCGGATTGGGAGCTTTCAAGGGTTGCACGCTATAAGGCAATGGATATGAGAGATAAGAATTACTTCTCCCATACAAGTCCAACCTAC
Source organism: Neobacillus niacini (assembly GCF_031456445.1). Classification (GTDB taxonomy): domain Bacteria; phylum Bacillota; class Bacilli; order Bacillales; family Cytobacillaceae; genus Neobacillus; species Neobacillus niacini_I. Next base: position 43,794 of record NZ_JAVDUQ010000042.1, read on the forward strand.
GGGGACCCATTTACGATGATGAAGAACTTTGGGATTTCCTACCGCTCAGCAGCTGAGAATATCGCCGCAGGACAAACGACACCACAGGAAGTGGTTAATGCCTGGATGAACAGTCCAGGGCATCGGGCCAATATTTTAAGCACAAGTACCACTCGCATTGGAGTAGGCTACGCAAAGGGTGGAACGCAACGGTATTACTGGGTGCAAATGTTCATTTCGAAATGATAATCAAAGGGTCAGTTCCCATAAGGGGCTGACCCTTTCTACGTCTTAGGGCCGAGATGAAAATCAAGCTCTAGCGCAATTATGGAAATAAAAGAAAAAAGGTAAGATGATATCAAGATCACGAAAGGAGGAAAACGAAATGAAAAAATTCGGTTTATTAGTAGCGGGAGGGATTGCAGCTGTTATACTGCTTTCAACGATTGGTCCGATGATTGGTTTACTTGTCAGCCTCGTGCTTCTATATTTTATCTTTAAACAGTTTATAAAGAGCGAGTCAATAGGTGCCAAAATCGGCCTTGGGATTATCGGCTTCATTGTCCTAATGGCATCGATTCATAACGCACCAGCGATTATCGGTGTCGGCGCAGCCTATGTACTCTATCTTGTTTATAAAAAATGGAATGGGAACAAACATTCAAAAATGAAAAAGGACTCAGACGACCCATTTGTGAATTTTGAAAAACAATGGAACGATTTAAAAAATTATTAAACCCATGAGGAGAGATGGAAAATGACGAACTTATTTACAAGAATTAAAAACACGATTACAGCTGATTTACATGAGGCCCTAGACCATAAGGAGAAGAAAAATCCGATTGTCCTGCTGAATCAATACTTACGTGAATGTGAGCAGGAAACAGAAAAGGTCCGCAAGTTAGTCGAGCGTCAATATGCCCTTAAAGAGGAATTTATGAAGGAACATGTGAAAGCCGTGGAACTGGCAGAAAAAAGAAAGCGCCAAGCGGAGATTGCTTCCCAGGCAGGTGAAAACGAGCTATATCAATTTGCTTCAGCCGAGCATCAACAATATGCGGAACGTGCCAATCGACTCAGCCAATCTCTTGAGCAAATCAAGGGGCAGCTTGAAGAATTAGAAAGAAAATATCAGGAGATGAACCACAAGCTAAAGGATATGCAAATCCGCCGGATGGAATTAATGGGGCGCGAAAATATGACACGGGCAAACCACCGGATGAACTTAGTCCTAGATTCAAATCCAAACTCTGATAAAGCTTATTCTCGTTTCAAAGAGATTGAAAATTACTTAGATCGTTTAGAAAATCAAGTGAATCAATCCTTTTACCGCAGTACCATCGATGCGAGAATTGCTCAATTGGAAAATGAAATGAAAGTTGAAGAAAGCAAGTCCACTTTATAACCAAATCATGGTATTCTAAAAGGGCGTAGAATCTCTACGCCTTTTGACCATATCTTGAATCTAACAAGAGGTGCAACATACAACAAAGGGGAGGGATAAGCCAATGTTTAAAAATAGGAAAAACGATTATATTGGCTGGCTGGTCATGATTGGTGCCCTCGTCCTGGGGCTGGAAATTTTATTTTTTAACAGAGGGCTTATTTTCTCTCTTTTTTTATCAGGCGGAATGATGTATTTAGGCCGTAAAAGGGCCGGAAGAAAGAGCGGAAGGCTGCTATTCTTCGCAGGGATTGTTTTCTTTGTCATTAGTGTCATCAATATGATGACCTTCAAATTTTTATTAATGGCTGTTTTACTGCACTTTTTTATTCAATTTATCACTTCGAAAAAGAACCCAAAGAAAATTACAGTCGATATTGCCGAACCTAAGCAGGTTAACCAGGAAGAGACAATGTACAAGAGTAAGCCGCTCTTTGAAAATATTTTTTTTGGACAACAAAAAACCCCCCAAGGTGTTTACGAATGGGAGGATATTAATATCCAGTCCGGGATTGGGGACACCGTTATCGATTTAAGTTATACGATGCTTCCAAAAGGAGAAACCGTCATTTTTATCCGTAATATAATTGGTAATATGCAAATCCTCGTTCCTTATGAAATCGAAGTAAGTATTCACCATTCCTGTATGGCAGGTTCAACTACCATTTTGGAACATCACGAACCAAAAGTGATTAACCAAGTGATTCATTTAAAAACACCTGGTTATGAAAGTGCCGAGCAAAAGGTAAAGATCTTTACTTCGCTAGTGGTCGGGAATTTAGAGGTGAGCCGAATATGAGTACATCTGGGCGTCAAATTGTATGGAGTGTCGGCTTTTCTTTTTTGACCGCGATCATTGTTTCGGCTGTGTTTATTACTGTATTCCCGTTGTCTAATTGGTCGGAGCTATGGGACCGGCATTTTATGGATATTCCGATTGTGATTTTTATACCGGTTTTTAGTATTGCTTTAGGGGTCCTGATTGGGGCCGTTTCCGGATTTTTCTGGAGGAGGCAGCTTCTATCCGTTGATCACTCTCTGCATCAATTAGAAGAAGGAAGGCAGGCAGAGGTAAAAGTAAAGCCTTCGATTACAGAAGTACAAACGATTGCCAGCAGGATTGAGAAAATCGGCAAACAAATGTCGGAACAGGCTAAGCTTTCGCAGCGGCTCGCGACGGAAAAGGTGGAGGACCAGGAATCAAGGATTCAGGAGATTATCGAGCAGGAACGAAATCGTCTAGCAAGGGAATTGCATGACTCCGTTAGTCAACAGCTATTTGCTGCTTCAATGATGATGTCTGCGATAAATGAAACGAAACAATTTTCTGAAGATTACCGGGAAGCGAAGCAATTAAAAATGGTCGAGGAAATGATTCATCAGTCCCAGTTAGAAATGCGGGCGCTGCTGCTTCATTTGCGGCCTGTTGCCCTAAAGAACAAATCGCTTCAAGAGGGAATCGAAGAACTCCTGCTTGAATTATCTATGAAGGTAACGATGGATATTAAATGGAAGGTTGAATCCTTTCCGCTTGATAAAGGGGTAGAGGATCATCTATTTCGGATTTTACAAGAGTCTGTATCCAATACACTCAGGCATGCAAAAGCAGGGAAACTTGAGGTACTGCTGATTAAGCGTGATGATCTCGTTATTATGAGAGTTGTTGATGATGGGATTGGTTTTGAGGTAGACGATGAAACAAAGGCAGGCTCCTATGGGATGCAGAATATGCATGAACGCGCCTTAGAAGTGGGAGGGACATTAAAGGTGATTAGTATGAAACATAAAGGGACACGTCTGGAAGTGAAGGTTCCAGTGATGGAGAATGGGGATGGTACAAGTGATTAGAGTATTATTTGTAGATGACCATGAAATGGTAAGGATCGGTGTTTCTGCTTATTTATCTGCCCAGCCTGATATTGATGTGGTCGGGGAAGCGGATAATGGAAAAAGAGGGGTAGAGCTTGCTCTGGAACTTCGGCCTGATATCATTTTAATGGATCTTGTGATGAAGGAAATGGATGGAATTGAGGCAACCAGACAGATTATCGAACAATGGCCCGAAGCGAAGGTAATTATTGTCACAAGCTTTTTGGATGATGAAAAAGTTTATCCTGCATTAGAGGCAGGGGCAACCAGCTATATGCTGAAGACCTCTAAAGCCAGTGAAATTGCGGATGCTGTTCGAGCTACATATCACGGACAATCGGTCCTTGAGCCGGAAGTAACCGGAAAAATGATGGTAAAAATGCGCCAGAAAAATCAACATTTACCCCATGAAGAACTTACAACCCGCGAACTCGAGATCCTGCTATTAATGGCCGAGGGGAAAACCAATCAGGACATTGCCGATGAATTATTCATTGCCTTAAAAACCGTAAAAACCCATGTGAGTAATATCTTAAGCAAGCTTCGTGTCCAAGACCGCACACAAGCAGTTATTTATGCGTTTAAGCATTCATTAACGAAATAATTGATGTCAAAAATGCCTTCCAAGATGTCCTTGGAAGGTGTTTTTTTGTTCGTTTTTAAGGGATTTTTGGCTTTCATTACCCACGGGAGTGGAACTTTGTTGAAAAAGGTAAAAGAAAAGGTGTTTCATTACCCGCGAGAGTGGAGTTTTGCTGAAAAAGGTAAAAGAAAAGGCGTTTCATTACCCGCGGGAGTGGAACTTTGTTGAAAAAGGTAAAAGAAAAGGCGTTTCATTACCCGCGGGAGTGGAGTTTTGCTGAAAAAGGTAAAAGAAAAGGCGTTTCATTACCCGCGGGAGTGGAACTTTGTTGAAAAAGGTAAAAGAAAGAGCGTTTCATTACCCGCGGTAGTGGAACTTTGTTGAAAAAGGTAAAAGAAAAGGCGTTTCATTACCCCCGAGAGTGGAAATTTGTTGAAAAAGGTAAAAGAAAAGGCGTTTCATTGCCCGCGGGAGTGGAAATTTGTTGAAAAAGGTAAAAGAAAAGGTGTTTCATTACCCGCGAGAGTGGAGTTTTGCTGAAAAAGGTAAAAGAAAAGGCGTTTCATTACCCGCGG
>NZ_JAVDUQ010000043.1:0-46900 GCF_031456445.1 Neobacillus niacini
GAGGGAATGATACCTCAAATAAATAGTCTGGCAATAATGGCGAGAAGGTCACACCCGTTCCCATACCGAACACGGAAGTTAAGCTTCTCAGCGCCGATGGTAGTTGGGGGCTGTCCCCCTGTGAGAGTAGGACGTTGCCAGGCAAAATGAAGAACAACCTGATATGGGTTGTTCTTTTTTATGTTTTAAGGATTTAATTACTATCTTTGAGGGGGATGGGAGGGTGAACTGAATCCTAGTCAAAAACTCGCCCCAACCCCCCTATACCTAACTGCATACAAATATTCCCAAACATTTTACCCACCCCCACGTTTCACAATGACGAGATTTGGAGAAAATCATTAGTATCTGATTGTTGAAACTTCAAACGCTTTTCAGTATAATTAATGTCAAATATAGTCAAAGTCAGAAACACAAGCTAAACAATAATTTATAAATCAAGAAAAAGGAGGTGAATCCTGGCTGCGGCATAGATATTGAAATAAAATCAAATAAGCCTGGAGCCAGTTAGGAAGATGAGAAACATCTCCGACATTATTGAAAATTATTTAAAAGCAGTGTTAGAAAAAAGCGAACAGGACCTCGTTGAAATTAAACGAAGTGAGATTGCAGATAAATTTCAATGTGTGCCATCACAAATTAATTACGTAATCAATACCCGTTTTACCATTGAAAGAGGATATATTGTGGAAAGTAAACGTGGCGGTGGTGGGTATATACGAATTATGAAGGTACAATCACATGAATTTGCCGATTTAATCCATCACTTAATTTCACTTATAGAGGACCGAATCAGTCAGACAAGTGCTGAAGATGTCATTCTCAGGCTTGTACATGAAGAAATTATTACAAAACGGGAAGCAAAAATTATGTTAAGTGTTATTGACCGTTCCGTTTTATATATTGAACTTCCGTACCGTGACGAATTACGGGCAAGAATGTTAAAGGCAATGTTAACTTCCTTAAAATATAAATAATGATGTCAGCTGGAGGGGTGATGAGTATGATATGCCAGGAATGTAATCAAAGGCCTGCAGCACTCCATTTTACAAAAATTGTTAATGGCGAAAAAACAGAGGTTCATCTTTGTGAGAAGTGTGCACAGGAAAAAGGAAATATGTTTATGTTAAATGGAGGCTCGAGTTTTGCCTTCAATAATTTATTGGCCGGACTGCTGAATATTGATCCTTCCTTTCAAAAGCAGGAAAAGAGTCCTTTTCATCAGGAGGAAATTCTTCAATGCAGCCATTGCTCGATGACGTTTCCTCAGTTCTTAAAAATTGGGCGCTTTGGTTGTGCACATTGTTATGAAACCTTTAAGGACCAGCTAAAACCTGTTTTAAAACGGCTCCACAGCGGAAACTGGTCCCATAGCGGAAAGATACCAAAAAGAATCGGTGGCGGCATTCATCTTCGAAAGCAAATTGACGAATTAAAAAATGATTTAAGGGATTTAATTACCCATGAAGAGTTTGAACAGGCAGCTGAAGTACGGGATGAGATTCGTACGCTTGAAAAACAGTTAATGGAGAGTCAAGGGGGAGGGGAATAACATGCCGCTTGAACGATTTATTAATCAAGCCCTTAGTTCGTGGATGAGGCAGGATGGACCTGATTCAGATATTGTCCTTAGTTCACGAATTCGCTTAGCCCGAAACTTTGAAGATTATAAATTTCCAACATTATTTTCGCATGAAGAAGCGAAAGAGATTATTGCCAATATGGAGGAAGTTTTAAATAAGGAAATTATCACGAAGTTTGGGCAAATGGAATTAATAAAGGTCAATGACCTCCAGCCTCTTCAAAAATTAGTTTTAGTTGAAAAACATTTAATCAGTCCTCTTCTTGCAGAAGATTCACCATATGGAGCTGTTCTTTTAACCGAAAATGAAGAAGTTAGTATTATGGTTAATGAAGAGGATCATATCCGTATTCAATGTTTGTTTCCCGGTTTGCAGCTAAAAGAAGCACTTGAAGCTGCAAATGAAATTGATGACTGGCTTGAAAGCCGTATTCAATATGCATTTGATGAAAAACACGGCTATTTAACTAGCTGTCCTACAAATGTTGGAACCGGTCTTCGTGCCTCCGTCATGATGCATTTACCGGGGTTAATCTTAACGCAGCAAATGAATCGGATTATCCCGGCCATTAATCAATTAGGACTTGTAGTCAGAGGGATTTATGGAGAGGGCAGTGAAGCATTAGGAAATATTTTTCAAATATCCAATCAAATTACTCTTGGGAAATCAGAAGAAGATATCTGCCGTGATTTAAAGGGGGTTGTTAGTCAGTTAATTTCACAGGAAAGGTCTGCTCGTGAAGCATTACGCAAAACTTCAAACATACAATTAGAAGACAGGGTATTCAGATCCTTCGGAGTATTATCCAATAGCCGAATTATCGAATCGAAGGAAGCTGCTAAATGTTTATCTGACGTACAGCTTGGAATTGATATGGGATATATCACGAATATGCCTCAAAATATGTTAACTGAATTAATGATCTCAGCACAACCGGGATTCTTACAGCAGTATGCAGGCGGACCGTTGCGGCCGCATGAAAGAGATATAAGGCGTGCAGCTTTAATCAGGGAACGAATAAAAATGGAAACCGATAATAGGTGAGGAGGAAGAGAATATGATGTTCGGACGATTTACAGAAAGAGCTCAAAAGGTATTAGCGTTAGCGCAAGAGGAAGCCATCCGTCTTGGCCATAATAATATTGGTACAGAACATATTTTATTAGGGCTGGTTCGTGAAGGGGAAGGAATTGCCGCAAAAGCACTGTATGGACTAGGTTTAGGTTCTGATAAAATCCAAAAAGAAGTTGAAAACTTAATTGGAAAAGGGCAGGAAGTTCCGCAAACGATTCACTATACACCAAGAGCAAAAAAAGTAATTGAACTATCGATGGATGAAGCAAGAAAGCTTGGCCATTCATACGTCGGAACGGAACATATTCTCCTTGGTCTTATTCGTGAAGGGGAAGGAGTTGCAGCACGGGTTCTTAACAATCTAGGTGTAAGCTTGAATAAGGCGCGCCAACAGGTTCTGCAATTACTTGGCAGCAATGAGTCGGGCGGACATCAGGGCGGTGCTTCTGTCAGCGCCAATACCCCAACACTTGACAGCCTTGCGAGAGATTTAACAGCAATCGCAAGGGAAGGAAGCCTTGACCCTGTGATCGGCCGCAGTAAAGAAATCCAGCGTGTTATTGAGGTATTAAGCCGCCGGACAAAAAATAACCCTGTTTTAATCGGGGAACCTGGTGTCGGTAAAACCGCAATAGCAGAAGGGCTTGCACAGCAAATTGTAAATAATGAAGTTCCTGAGATTCTTCGTGATAAAAGAGTTATGACGTTAGACATGGGAACGGTTGTTGCGGGTACAAAATATCGCGGTGAATTTGAGGACCGTTTAAAAAAGGTAATGGATGAAATCCGTCAAGCAGGCAATATTATTCTGTTTATTGATGAATTACACACATTAATCGGAGCCGGCGGTGCTGAAGGTGCCATTGACGCCTCTAATATTCTAAAACCTTCCCTTGCACGAGGTGAGCTTCAGTGTATCGGCGCCACCACTCTTGATGAGTATCGTAAATATATTGAAAAGGATGCTGCGTTAGAGCGGCGTTTTCAGCCAATTCGCGTGGATGAACCAACTGCAGAAGAATCGGTTCAAATTTTACAAGGATTGCGTGACCGCTATGAGGCACATCATCGTGTATCGATTACAGATGAAGCGATTGAAGCAGCTGTTAAATTATCCGATCGCTATATTTCTGACCGGTTCCTGCCGGATAAAGCGATTGACTTGATCGATGAAGCCGGTTCGAAAGTACGCTTACGTTCTTATACGACTCCTCCAAATTTAAAGGAACTAGAAGTAAAGCTTGAGGATGTCCGGAAGGAAAAAGATGCTGCAGTACAAAGCCAGGAATTTGAAAAAGCAGCATCCTTAAGGGATACAGAGCAACGCCTGCGCGAACAGCTTGAGGAAACCAAGAAAACATGGAAAGAAAAACAAGGCAAAGAAAATAACGAGGTTACGGTTGAAGATATCGCGAATGTCGTTTCTAGCTGGACTGGAGTTCCGGTCTCAAGATTAGCTCAAACTGAAACAGAAAAGCTCCTTAATTTAGAGGAAATTCTACATTCTCGTGTCATTGGCCAAGAGGAAGCGGTTAAGGCGGTTTCGAAAGCGGTCCGCCGTGCACGGGCAGGATTAAAGGATCCCAAACGCCCAATCGGCTCATTTGTCTTCCTAGGACCTACCGGTGTCGGGAAAACAGAGCTGGCACGTGCACTTGCAGAAGCGATGTTTGGTGATGAAGAGTCAATGATTCGGATTGATATGTCTGAATACATGGAGAAACACTCCACTTCCCGTCTTGTCGGTTCCCCTCCGGGATATGTCGGCTATGAGGAAGGCGGTCAATTGACGGAAAAAGTAAGAAGAAAACCTTATTCGGTTATTTTGCTAGATGAAATTGAAAAGGCTCATCCGGATGTTTTCAATATCCTCTTGCAGGTTCTTGAGGATGGCCGCTTAACTGACTCAAAAGGAAGAACGGTTGATTTCCGTAATACCGTCTTGATTATGACATCCAACGTGGGGGCCGAGGCATTGAAACGCAATAAATATGTCGGCTTTAATATCCAGGATGGTGAGCAGGATTATAAAGACATGAAGGGGAAAGTGATGGAAGAATTGAAAAAGGCCTTCCGTCCAGAATTCTTAAACCGGATTGATGAAATCATTGTCTTCCATGCTTTAGAGCGGAAGCACCTTCAAGAAATTGTTACATTATTGTCTGAGCAGTTGACAAAACGCTTAAAAGAACAAAATATTGAGCTAGAGTTAACGGATGCTGCGAAGGATAAGATATGCCTAGAAGGATATGATCCGGAATATGGGGCAAGACCACTACGCCGCGCCATTCAGAAACATATTGAAGATCGCTTATCTGAGGAGCTGCTTAAAGGTACAGTATTAACAGGCCAGAGTGTTATAATTGATGTGAATAATGGTGAATTTATTGTAAGAACGGCGGAAAAAACAAGCCTGGCAAAATAAATTCATAAAGGGTACAATCGTAAAAACACAAGAAGAGGTACACGTGAATATCGTTGATCGTGTGCCTCTTTATTTTTACATATTTATCCAAGCGTTAGTTTGTTGTACAATAAAAATATGGATCATTTAAGGCAAAAGAGGTAAAAGTTATGGTAAAGCGAAAAACCAAATTTATGTGTCAGGAATGCGGATATGAATCCCCAAAATGGATGGGGAAATGCCCGGGATGCGGGCAGTGGAATAAGATGGTCGAAGAAGTAGAAGTAACGGGCGGAAATCGAAGAGGAGCATTTGCACATGCTGGGGGCGGTGCGGCGATCCCTTCGAAGCCCATGTCGATTACGTCAATTGAAACTAGCAGTGAGCCAAGAATTTTAACCAATTTGACCGAGCTTAACCGAGTGCTTGGCGGTGGAATTGTCCGGGGATCATTGGTCCTAATTGGCGGTGACCCGGGAATTGGTAAATCAACACTTCTTTTACAAGTATCTTCACAGCTTGCCCATAATGGAAATAAGGTTTTATACATATCCGGAGAAGAATCACTAAAGCAGACCAAACTTCGTGCTGAGCGCTTAGAGATATCCTCCGAAAATTTATTTGTGTATTCGGAAACCAGCCTGGAGGAAATTAACCGTACCATCGAAGCTGCGAATCCAGCCTTCGTCATCATTGATTCGATTCAGACAATCTACCATCCTGATGTTACTTCAGCCCCGGGAAGCGTTTCGCAGGTCCGGGAGTGTACGGCTGAATTAATGAGGATTGGAAAGACAAAGGGAATTGCTATTTTCATTGTCGGGCATGTAACCAAAGAGGGCTCGATTGCAGGTCCAAGATTATTAGAGCATATGGTTGATACTGTCTTATATTTCGAAGGAGAACGGCATCATACGTATCGGATTATACGTGCCGTGAAAAACCGCTTTGGCTCCACAAATGAAATGGGGATTTTTGAAATGAAAGAGGCTGGTCTCGAAGAAGTGGCGAACCCTTCGGAAATTTTTCTAGAGGAGCGTTCAAGAGGTGCAGCCGGATCGACAGTTGTTGCTTCGATGGAAGGGACACGACCGGTATTAGTTGAAATTCAAGCACTTATCTCCCCTACAAGCTTCGGGAACCCAAGAAGAATGGCTACAGGAATCGACCATAACCGAGTTCCGCTTTTAATGGCTGTTTTGGAAAAGCGTGTCGGCATGCTGCTCGCCAATCAAGATGCCTATTTAAAGGTAGCTGGCGGAGTAAAGCTGGATGAGCCGGCCATTGACCTGGCAATTGCAGTCAGCATTGCCTCAAGCTTTCGCGATCAGCCGACAAGGCCAACGGACTGTATTATTGGGGAAGTAGGGTTAACGGGTGAAGTTAGAAGGGTATCTAGAATTGAGCAGCGCGTTCAAGAGGCAGCAAAGCTTGGATTTGAGCGCGTGATTTTACCTGCTAATAATTTAAGCGGATGGACAGGACCAAAAGAAATCCAATTAATCGGGGTTTCATCTGTAAGTGAAGCCCTTAAAGCAGCACTGGGAGGGTAGGCGATGGAAATTAAAAGGCTTGGTGAGCAATCTGTAAGTGAAGTATTGCAATTTATTGCACCAGGAACACCCATTCGTGAAGGAATCGATAACGTACTTCGGGCCAACACCGGGGGACTGATAGTGGTTGGGTACAATGATAAGGTGAAAAGTCTTGTGGACGGCGGTTTTCAGGTGAACTGCACCTTTTCACCAAGCTTTTTATATGAGCTTGCTAAAATGGATGGAGCGATTATTCTCAATGAATTAGGCACAAAAATCCTCTTTGCCAATGCCCATCTTGCACCGGATCCGACTGTGCCCTCCTCAGAAACGGGGATGCGCCACCGTACTGCAGAACGGGTAGCCAAACAAACAAAAGCCCTCGTTATTGCGATTTCCCAAAGAAGAAATGTTATTACCCTCTATCAGGGGAACTTCCGCTATGCACTTAGGGATATCGGTGTGATTTTAACGAAGGCCAACCAAGCAGTGCAAACACTTGAAAAATATAAGGCTGTCTTACAAGAAAGTATTACGAACTTAAGTATTTTAGAATTTGAGGAGTCTGTCACCTATACCGATTTTTTACTAGTCCTTCATCGGTTTGAAATGGTGTTAAAAATAAAAAATGAATTACTGACTTATTTAAACGAACTCGGTACAGAAGGAAGGCTAATCCGTCTGCAAATCAATGAAATTTTGCCGGAGCTGGAAGAGGAAATGATGTTAATCCTTAAGGATTATGCGTTTGAGCGGGAAATGAAAGTGCAGGAGGTCCTCAGCCGATTGCAAGTCTTGGCCAATAATGAAACCATGGAAGATATGGTATTATTGAAAATGATGGGCTATCAAGGATATGTACATCTCGATGAAAATAAAAACCCAAGGGGATACCGGATTCTAAATAAAATTCCACGGCTGCCATCGGTGATTGTTGAAAATCTTGTTACACGTTTTGGCACTCTCCCTAAAATTATTACTGCTACTGTAGAAGAGCTCGATGATGTAGAGGGAATAGGAGAAGTACGTGCCAGAAAAATTAAAGAGGGCCTTAGATTGTTAAAAGAACGCTTGTACACAGAAAGACAACTTTAAAAGGAATATATTTCAAGATGGTTACAATTTGGAAAAATAATCATGAAACAAAGGTTTCAAATTGATGAATATGTTTATAATGAAATAGAGGAGGTGAAGGAATGTTAAAACGAATTGTTCAAGCTTGCTTCCTCATTACCGGAGGTACGCTTGGAATCTTATTAATCCCTGAATTACTTAAATTAATCAATATGAATGACATTCCGATTGTCAGTAACTCATATGTCACTGCTATTATAGGTGCAATTATTTTTTATCTTATTACCTTTTGGGCAGTTGATTATGTCCATGAATTTATTAAATGGACGGAGGACTCTTTAATTAAGATCCCGGTAACGGATGTTCTTTTTGGTAGTATTGGGTTAATTTTTGGATTATTAGTTGCCTTTTTAATCGGTTTTGCGCTTAATGCGGTGAAGGTGCCAATCTTGAATGCGGTTGCTCCTATTCTACTCACTTTATTATTCGGTTATCTCGGTTTTCAGGTTGGGTTTAAGAAAAGAGATGAGTTATTAAATCTCTTTACAAACCGGATAGGGAAGAAAAAGTCAGGTGAAGAGGATCAGGAAAAAGCAGCCATCCAGAAGTTGAAAATTCTCGATACAAGCGTCATTATTGATGGACGGGTTGCTGATATTTGCCAGACGGGATTTTTAGAAGGAACTATTGTCATTCCGCAATTTGTACTGGAGGAACTGCAGCATATTGCTGATTCATCCGATGTTTTAAAACGAAATCGCGGCCGGAGAGGTTTAGATATCTTGAATCGTATTCAAAAAGAGCTTGCGATAAAAGTTGAGATCTACGAGGGAGACTTTGAAGAAATTCAAGAGGTGGACAGTAAATTGGTCAAGCTTGCTAAACTGACAAACGGCATCCTTGTGACCAATGATTTTAATTTAAATAAAGTTTGTGAATTACAGAACGTAACCGTATTAAACATCAATGATTTAGCCAATGCCGTCAAACCAGTGGTTCTACCGGGCGAAGAATTGACCGTGCAGGTCATCAAGGATGGGAAAGAGTATCATCAGGGTGTTGCTTACCTTGATGACGGAACGATGATTGTTGTCGAAGAAGGTAGAGAGTATATCGGAAAAAGAATTGAGGTTCTCGTTACCAGTGTTCTGCAAACATCTGCAGGCAGAATGATTTTTGCGAAACCGAAATTATTGGAAAAAGCACTATGATAAGCGTAGAGAGATAGAATTGGGGTTTTATGATGGGCTACCAGGTTATTCTCCCGGCAGCGGGTCAGGGAAAAAGAATGGGTGCAGGAAAAAATAAGCTTTTAATTGAGCTGAACGGTATACCTGTGTTGATCCATACACTAAGAGTGTTCGAAAAGGATGAACAATGTGATGGCATGATTTTAGCGATTCATCCTCAGGATGAAGCTGATTTTAATGTCTTGCTGGAACAATATCAGATTAATAAAGTGAAAAGCCTGGTACCGGGTGGAAAAGAGCGTCAGCACAGCATCCATCATGCGTTGAAAACTGTAAAAGACGGTGGGATTATTCTTGTTCATGATGCAGCCCGTCCCTTTATCAGAAAAGAACATATTCACCGCCTGATCAAGGCAGCGGAAGAAACAGGTGCGGCGATTATTGGTGTACCGGCGAAAGATACGATGAAAACAGTACGCAATCAAAAGGTGCTGGGAACGGTCGAACGATCTAGCTTGTGGGCTGTACAAACCCCACAAGCTTTTCGCATGCCCATTTTGCTTGAAGCCTATGAAAAAGCAGAAAGTGAAAACTTTTTAGGGACAGATGACGCAAGCTTAGTAGAGCGAATCCCCCACCCCGTAACAATGGTGGAAGGAGATTATGACAATATTAAGCTGACAACACCGGAGGATTTATTTTTTGCCGAAGCAATATTGAAAAAAAGAAAAGGGAGTTTTTAAAGATGTTTCGAATTGGACAAGGCTTTGACGTTCACCAATTAACGGAAGGACGTCCGCTCATAATCGGCGGCATAAAAATCCCTTACGAAAAAGGGCTTTTGGGTCATTCTGATGCCGATGTATTATTACATACCGTCTCGGATGCCTGTCTTGGCGCAATTGGGGAAGGAGACATCGGCAGGCACTTTCCTGATACGGATCCAAATTTTAAGGATGCTGATTCTGCTAAGCTGATGGAGCATGTATGGAAACTTGTGAAAGAAAAGGGCTATGAGCTCGTGAATGCTGATTGCACCATCATTGCCCAAAAGCCGAAAATGGCTCCTTACATTGCGCAGATGAAAGGGAGAATTGCTGAATTACTGGAGGCTGCGCCTGACCAGATCAATGTAAAAGCTACCACAACAGAAAAACTTGGCTTTACCGGAAGAGAAGAAGGAATTGCCGCACAGGCCGTTGTGTTATTAAAGAAAATAAATGCTTAATCTTTATACTTCACAGTGGTAAAATATATCAAGTGAAAACAGAAGATTACGGGAGGCATTATCATGTCAAATGAAGTTCGTGTAAGGTATGCGCCAAGTCCAACCGGACATTTACATATTGGAAATGCTCGTACTGCGTTATTTAATTATTTGTTTGCACGCAATAAGGGCGGGAAATTTATTATCCGGATTGAGGATACCGATAAAAAGCGGAACATTGCCGGTGGAGAAGAAAGCCAATTAAAATATTTAAAATGGCTCGGAATGGATTGGGACGAAAGTGTCGATATCGGCGGCGAATATGGTCCATACCGTCAATCAGAACGAAATGATATCTACGAAACCTATTACAAGCAATTATTAGAAAGCGGTAAAGCTTATAAATGCTATTGCACGGAAGAAGAGTTAGAGGCTGAACGTGAAGCACAGATCGCTAGAGGAGAAAACCCTCTATATTCAGGAAAATGCCGTCATTTAACAGCGGAACAGCGCAGCCAGCTTGAAAGCGAAGGCCGTCAGCCAAGCATCCGTATTGCGGTTCCCCAAGGAAAAACCTATACATTTGATGATATGGTAAAAGGGGTTGTTTCCTTCGAATCCGAAGGGATAAGCGACTACGTAATTGTGAAAAAGGACGGAACTCCAACCTATAACTTTGCCGTTGCGGTAGATGATTATTTAATGGAAATTTCCCATGTTTTACGCGGAGATGACCATATTTCAAATACCCCGAAACAGCTCGTGGTTTATGAAGCATTAGGCTGGGAGCCGCCAATTTTCGGACATATGACGTTAATTGTCAATGAGAGCAGAAGAAAATTAAGTAAACGCGATGAATCGATTATTCAATTTATTGAGCAATATGAAGATTTAGGGTATCTGCCGGAGGCATTATTTAATTTTATTACTCTGCTAGGATGGTCACCGGCAGGAGAAGAGGAAATTTATTCGCAAGCAGAATTTATTGAACTGTTTGATGCGGACCGACTTTCCAAATCACCGGCATTATTTGATAAGCAAAAACTTGCTTGGATGAACAATCAGTACATGAAAAAGGTGGAAATTGACCGCGTTTATCAACTTGCTGTTCCACATTTAATCAAGGCAGGACGTTTGCCTGAAAAAATGACAGAAGACGAGCAGGAATGGGCTAAAAGTCTAGTTGCTCTTTTCCAGGAAAAAATGAGCTTTGGCGCAGAAATCGTCGAGCTAACCGAGTTATTTTTCAAGGACGCGGCAGAATATGAAGAAGATGCAAGAGAAATTCTTTCTGGTGAACAGGTTCCAGAAGTGTTAAAGGCATTCTCCCATGAACTGGACCAGCTCCCAAGCTTTGAAGCAGATGGAATCAAAGCGGCAATGAAGGCTGTTCAAAAATCAACAGGGCAAAAAGGTAAAAATCTTTTTATGCCGATTCGTGCGGCTGTAACGGGTCAAACACATGGACCAGATTTGCCGCAGGCCATTGAACTTTTAGGAAAAGAAAAAGTTCAAGCAAGAATTAATAAAATTATCAGTTAACAATTGAAATAAAAAAATAATATAGTAAAATTAAAGAAATTCCATATGCATTAAAGTGTAGAAGAGGATAAGTAAAAAAATGATGTTTTAAAGAGAGAACCATCACCGGCTGAAAGTGGTTCAGACCGCTCATTTTTTGAAATGCACCTCTGAGCCCCAGTTCGAAAGGGATTTATCCAGAGTAGATATGGGCGGAACCTTTCCGTTAACAGGAAGAGTGAGACCAAACGTAAGCTTCGGTCTAATCAGAGTGGAACCGCGCTAAAGCGTCTCTGTCGTACAGACAGAGGCGTTTTTTTATTAGATAAATTTGCTTTTTTACAAAGGCTCTTTTCGTAAACTTTGTTACTTTTGGAGCATAATAAGGTCCATTTACTAAGTTTGTAGGCAATTTTCGCAAATATTCATACGAAAAGATGCCACGAAGCATATAGTTATACGGGTCGATGAACTTATACGAAAAACAACAATCTATGCGAAAATAGCCTTTACAAAAGGGGGGAACAAATTGTTTAAAACATTTAAAGAGGACGTTGAGGTTGTTTTTGAACAGGATCCTGCGGCACGAAGCTATTTTGAGGTGGTGTTAACGTATTCCGGTTTACATGCTATTTGGGCACATCGAATTGCCCATGCCTTCTATAAGCGAAAATTTTATTTTATTGCGAGGGTGATTTCGCAGGCCAGCCGTTTTTTTACCGGAATTGAAATTCACCCGGGGGCAAAAATAGGCAGAAGATTTTTTATTGACCATGGCATGGGCGTCGTCATTGGGGAAACCTGTGAAATAGGGGATAATGTAACGGTTTTCCAAGGGGTAACACTTGGCGGAACAGGAAAAGAAAAAGGGAAACGTCATCCAACCATTAAGGATAATGCATTGATTGCCACAGGGGCAAAAGTACTCGGATCGATTACAATTGGGGAAAATTCAAAAATTGGTGCCGGCTCTGTTGTTTTAAAAGAGGTTCCGCCGAACTCCACGGTCGTGGGTGTTCCGGGCAGGGTAGTCATCCAAAATGGAAAACGAATTAATCGGGACCTAAATCACTGTGATTTGCCAGATCCAATTGCGGATCGGTTATCGGAAATGCAAAACGAGATTAATCGGTTACAGCACCATCTAGATGAGCTAGAAGATGAAAGGAGTAAAACTAATGACCATTCAGTTATATAATACATTAACAAGAAAAAAGGAAACGTTTGTACCGTTAGAAGAAGGAAAGGTAAAAATGTATGTCTGCGGTCCAACGGTCTATAATTATATTCATATAGGCAATGCACGACCGGCTATTGTATTTGATACCGTCCGCCGTTATTTAGAATACAGAGGCTTTGAGGTGAAATATGTTTCAAACTTTACCGATGTGGATGATAAGCTGATTCGAGCCGCTAATCAATTAGGGGAAGATGTTCCGACGATTGCCAATCGCTTCATCAATGCCTACTTTGAGGATGTTTCTGAATTGGGCTGCCAAAAAGCCGACGTCCATCCGCGTGTTATGGAAAATATGGATATCATTATCGACTTTATCCGTGAGTTAATTGAAAAAGACTATGCCTATGAGTCGGAGGGAGATGTCTACTTCCGTACAAGAAAGTTTGATGAATATGGAAAATTGTCACATCAATCGATTGATGAACTTCGGGTTGGGGCAAGAATTGAAGTCGGTGAAAAGAAGCAAGATGATCTTGACTTTGCACTTTGGAAAGCTGCAAAGGAAGGGGAAATCTTTTGGGAAAGTCCATGGGGAATTGGAAGACCGGGCTGGCATATTGAGTGCTCGGCAATGGCGAAAAAGTATCTGGGAGAAACCATTGATATCCATGCCGGAGGACAGGATTTAACCTTCCCGCATCATGAAAATGAAATTGCCCAATCAGAAGCACTTTCTGGAAAAACATTTGCAAATTACTGGATGCATAATGGCTATATTAATATTGATAATGAAAAAATGTCAAAATCACTTGGGAACTTTGTCCTGGTTCATGACATTATTAAAAAGCATAACCCGCAGGTACTACGATTCTTTATGCTGTCTGTTCACTACCGCAATCCAATCAATTATAGTGAAGAATTATTGGAAAGTACGAAGGCTGCATTTGAACGGTTAACTACCTCTTACCAAAATTTAAAGCATCGTAAAGAGGCAAGTACCGACTTAACGAATAATAATCAAGAATGGCTTGAAAAAATCGCTGAATTACGCGGGCAGTTTATTAAGGAAATGGATGATGATTTCAATACAGCCAATGCAATATCGGTTCTTTTCGAGCTATCAAAGTTGGCAAATTATTATTTGCTTGAAAAAAATACAGCCAAGATTGTGATCGACGAATTCATGAGCGAGTTTGAGCAATTGTTTCACGTTTTAGGTTTAACGATTGGAAAAGAAGAAATGTTGGACGAAGAAATTGATGCCTTACTTGAAAAACGAATTCAAGCCCGCAAGGATCGTAATTTCCAATTAGCAGACCAAATCCGGGATCAGCTAAAAGCGATGAATATTGTTTTAGAAGATACACCTCAGGGTACACGCTGGAAAAGAGGATAATTCATGCTTGATTATGAGAACCATGTGGATGCAAAACAATTAAATAGCTTGGCACTTGCTTATATGGGTGACGCAGTATTTGAAGTTTATGTAAGGCGTCACCTGCTGCAAAGCGGAAAAGTAAGGCCTAACCAGTTACATCGAACGGGAACGAAATATGTTTCGGCAAAAGCTCAATGCCAAATTCTGTTCCAGTTGATGGATGAACAGATTCTTACAGAGGAAGAAACATCTGTGATCATGCGGGGGCGAAACGCAAAGTCAGGAACGGTTCCCAAAAATACGGATGTCCAAACGTATCGTTACAGCACAGCATTTGAAGCATTAATGGGATATTTATATTTAACAGGGGAAATGAATCGGCTAGAGGAGCTTATTCAAAAGGCATTTTCTTATGTAGACGAAAAGGAAGGAGGAACAACAGGATGACCCAAGAATATATCATCGGAAAAAATCCAATCATTGAAGCACTTAAATCCAATCGAGAAATCAATAAAATTCTCATTGCAGAGGGTTCGCAGCGAGGGCAAATGCAGCAAATTACTCAGCTCGCAAAAGAAGGAAACGTACTCGTTCAATTTGTTCCAAAGAAAAAAATTGATCAAATTACCGATCAAAATCACCAAGGGGTCCTTGCATATATTGCGGCCTATCAATATGCAGAGATGGATGATTTATTTGCTGCTGCAGAAAAGAAAAACGAACCTCCTTTCTTTTTGCTATTAGACGAAATTGAAGACCCGCATAACCTTGGTTCTATCATGAGGACCGCTGATGCGGTTGGCGCACATGGCATTATTATTCCAAAACGAAGAGCTGTGGGACTAACGGCAACCGTCGCAAAAGCCTCGACGGGTGCGATTGAATATATCCCTGTAGTCCGTGTAACCAATATGGCCCGTACGATTGAAGAGTTAAAGGAACGAGGCGTATGGATTGCCGGTACGGACGCCAAAGGGAAACAGGATTACCGCCAATTTGATGGGACGCTTCCGCTCGGTCTCGTAATTGGCAGTGAGGGAAAAGGAATGGGCAGGCTTGTGCGCGATAAATGTGATTTTTTAATTCATTTGCCAATGGCTGGAAAGGTAACATCCTTGAATGCTTCCGTTGCAGCGTCATTGCTTATGTATGAGGTATACCGAAAAAGACATCCGCTTGAGGGATAGAAATGGATATCCTGCTTGTCGATGGCTATAACATTATCGGTGCCTGGCCGGATTTAAGGGAATTAAAAGAACGTGATCTACCTGCCGCACGCGATCGTTTGGTGGAAAAAATGGCAGAATACCAGGCCTATTCCGGATATCGTGTGATTGTGGTTTTTGATGCCCAGTATGTTCACGGAACCGAGAAAAAGCATAAAAATCATAAAGTCGAAGTGATTTTTACAAAGAAAAATGAAACGGCTGATGAGCGGATTGAGAAATTAGCGATCAGCCTCAATAATCGAAAAACGCAAATTCACGTAGCCACATCCGACTTTACAGAGCAATGGGCGATTTTTGGACAAGGAGCCCTAAGGAAATCTGCTCGGGAATTACTGATTGAAATGTCTTCAATTGAAAAAGGCATAGAAAAAAGGGTAAAGAAAATTCAAGAAAAAAGACCTGCTGCCAAAATCCAGATTAGCGATGAAATGGCAGAAATATTTGAAAAGTGGCGCAGGGGAGAAAAGTAAGAATTGACGCTCAAAAAAGCCATCATGTATACTTAGAGTATCTATGCTTGTTCGGTGGAGGGGATCTAGTGAGTACAGACTTCGGGTTAAAAATCAACGAACAATTTTTTTCAATGGAAGACGAGGAAATTGTGGATCTAGTGCACCAAGGTGAAAGCGCGGCATTGGATTATTTAATCCATAAGTATCGAAATTTTGTACGGGCAAAAGCAAGATCCTACTTTTTAATTGGGGCAGATAAGGAAGATATTGTCCAAGAGGGTATGATCGGGCTGTATAAGGCGATCCGTGATTTTCGGGAGGACAAGCTCACTTCATTTAAAGCGTTTGCAGAGCTATGTATTACCCGCCAAATTATTACGGCAATCAAAACAGCAACAAGGCAAAAGCATATTCCGTTAAATTCCTATGTATCATTGGACAAGCCCATTTATGATGAAGAATCAGACCGGACCTTAATGGATATTTTATCTGGGACAAAAGTGCTGGACCCTGAGGAACTAATCATTAATCAAGAAGAATTCGATCATATTGAAGTCAAAATGACCGAATTATTGAGTGATTTAGAAAGGAAGGTCCTGGCGCTCTACCTTGATGGACAATCTTATCAGGAGATTTCAGAGGAACTAAACCGCCATGTTAAATCAATTGATAATGCGCTGCAGCGCGTAAAGCGAAAGCTTGAAAGATACCTTGAAATCCGGGAGTTTTCCTTGTAATATTTTAAACTGGTATAATTATGGAATTTATGTGAATACGTTCCCACTTGTTATTGACATATAGTATGTGCCATGTTACATTTTTATGGATATAAGAGTAGGACAATTGAGGGTGTCAAAAATGAGCAAAAAGACCATTCTTGCCTGCGTTGATTGTGGTTCGAGAAATTATTCGACGATTGGCAAGCAGGAAAAATCCGAGAGATTAGAATTGAAAAAATTCTGCAAAACTTGTAATTCGCATACATTACACCGTGAAACAAAGTAATTTTAATATAGTTAGTACAGCAATCCCGATTTTGGAGGTTACAGAATGCAGCGCATAAAGAAATTCTTCAGTGATGTTGTCCGCGAAATGAGAAAGGTC
This sequence comes from Neobacillus niacini, assembly GCF_031456445.1. Classification (GTDB taxonomy): domain Bacteria; phylum Bacillota; class Bacilli; order Bacillales; family Cytobacillaceae; genus Neobacillus; species Neobacillus niacini_I. The sequence continues at coordinate 16,932 of NZ_JAVDUQ010000043.1, forward strand.
AGCTGGCCGAAGCGCGGTGAATTAACAAAATATACAGTTACTGTTTTATCTACCGTTGTGTTTGTTGCTCTTTTCTTTGAAGTAATCGATTTAGGAATTTCAAAAATGATTCGTTTAATTCTTGAATAATAGATGTTATTTCATGGTATAATGGTGATTAATACAGGAATTTTTATGTAAAGCCCGTTTAACGGGTTTTTTATTTTGTACTATAAGAATTTATAAATTGCTTTGAGAAATGTCCAGCTCCAGCGCCTAGCCCCTCGAGGTCGCTTCGGTCCAGCCGATGAAGTCAAAAAAACGACTTCACCGTCTGGGCCCGCAAGCAGCTGTCGGGGCTGACCAAGGCGCTTGCGCTTTTCTTAAAAAAATACAGGGAGGGACGGACACTAGTCCTTTTAAATGGAAAAAAATTGGTATGTTGTGCATACTTACTCAGGTTATGAAAATAAAGTAAAAGCCAATCTGGAAAAACGCGTTGAATCAATGGGAATGGCAGATAAAATTTTTCGAGTAGTTGTGCCTGAGGAAGAAGAAACGGAAATCAAAAATGGTAAAAAGAAAGTCGTAAAACGGAAAGTTTTCCCTGGATATGTGTTAGTCGAAATTGTTATGACGGATGACTCCTGGTATGTGGTACGGAATACTCCTGGTGTTACTGGTTTCGTTGGCTCTGCTGGTTCAGGATCTAAGCCAACCCCACTTCTTCCGGAAGAAGTTACAGGATTACTGAAACGCATGGGAGTAGAAGAAAAACGTGTGGATGTGGACTTTGAAATTGGTGAAACAGTTCGTGTGAAAGAAGGCCCATTTGCTAACTTTACCGGGACTGTTGAAGAAATGGATAAGGATAAAGCTAAGCTTAAAGTACTAGTTAATATGTTTGGTCGGGATACCCCGGTAGAGTTAGATTTTACGCAAATTGATAAGCTTTAAAAAGAAAAATCGAGTCTCATTGTAAAAAAACTTGAAATCAATTAAAAAAAATGTTAATATTTCATAGGTCAGTATGTCTCGGATTTTGAGACAAGACTTTGTCAAGTTCTTTATCTTTATATAAAGACAGATGCCTTGAGTGGGAGGGTGAAAACCCTATTACCACATCACGGACTTTAAGGAGGTGTGTCTCGTGGCTAAAAAAGTAATTAAAGTTGTTAAATTGCAAATCCCTGCTGGTAAAGCAAATCCTGCACCACCAGTTGGTCCTGCACTAGGTCAAGCCGGTGTTAATATCATGGGATTCTGTAAGGAATTTAACGCTCGTACAGCTGATCAAGCTGGATTAATTATTCCTGTTGAAATTACGGTATTTGAAGACCGTTCATTTACATTTATTACGAAAACTCCTCCTGCTGCCGTTCTTTTAAAAGTAGCAGCTGGAATTCAGTCTGGTTCTGGTGAACCTAACCGTAATAAAGTAGCAACAGTTAAGCGTAACACAGTGCGCGAGATTGCGGAACAGAAAATGCCTGACCTTAACGCAGCTAGCGTTGAAGCAGCAATGCGCATGGTTGAAGGTACTGCACGCAGCATGGGAATCGTTATTGAAGATTAATCCATGTAAACTGTTGATGATGTAATGAGAGGGTTGCGAAGTTCTAAAATATTCGCAACCTTTTTCGTGGGAGTTACTAAACGCTAAAACCACAATTTAGGAGGAAAACCAAAATGGCTAAAAAAGGTAAAAAGTATCTAGAAGCTGCAAAGCTTGTAGATAGCACAAAAGCATATCCGGTTGCAGAAGCAATTGAACTTGCAAAGAAAACAAACTTTGCAAAATTTGATGCAACTCTTGAAGTTGCATTCCGCTTAGGCGTTGATCCTAAGAAAGCTGACCAACAGATCCGTGGTGCAGTTGTACTTCCAAACGGTACTGGTAAAACTCAACGCGTTTTAGTATTCGCGAAGGGTGAAAAAGTGAAAGAGGCAGAAGCAGCTGGTGCTGATTATGTTGGCGATTCAGAATACATCAACAAAATCCAACAAGGTTGGTTTGAATTTGATGTAATCGTTGCAACTCCAGACATGATGGGTGAAGTTGGTAAACTTGGTCGTGTATTAGGACCAAAAGGTTTAATGCCAAACCCTAAAACTGGTACTGTTACATTTGACGTAACAAGAGCAATCAATGAAATTAAAGCAGGTAAAGTTGAATACCGTGTTGATAAAGCTGGAAATATCCATGTGCCAATCGGTAAAGCATCTTTTGAAGATGAAAAGCTTGTTGAAAACTTCAAAACTATTTTCGATACAATGGTGAAAGTTAAGCCTGCTGCTGCAAAAGGTACTTACATGAAGAACGTAACTGTTACTTCAACAATGGGACCTGGTGTGAAAGTTGATCCTTCATCCGTTGCAGTAAAATAATTTTTGTTGACAAACGGTTATAGCTTTAATATAATATATTTTGTTGTTTAAAATAAAAACATTTGTACTGTAGACAGCAGGGGCTTAAAAGCTTAATGATCCTGCCGAGGTAATGCGATAAATTAGCTGAAACGCTTCAGCTTTATGCTGCCTCCATGTCTTCGTTTGATATGGAGGTTTTTATCTGCCTGGTATAAATGTAGATAACTACAGGAGGTGTAAAGATGAGCAGTGCAATCGAATCAAAGAAATTAATCGTTGATGAAATCGCTGATAAATTAAAAGCCAGCAAATCTACGATTGTTGTTGACTACCGTGGTCTTACTGTTGCTGAAGTAACTGAACTTCGTAAGCAACTTCGTGAAGCTGGTGTCGATTTCAAAGTTTACAAAAACTCAATGACTCGCCGTGCGGCTGATACTGTTGAGCTTTCAGGTTTAAACGAAGCTCTAACAGGTCCAAACGCAATTGCGTTCAGTAACGAAGATGTTGTAGCTCCTGCTAAAATCCTTAATGATTTTGCGAAAAAACATGAGGCTCTTGAAATTAAAGCAGGTGTAATCGAAGGAAGCATCGCTACAGTTGAAGAGGTTAAAGCTCTTGCAGAACTACCTTCACGCGAAGGCTTACTTTCTATGCTACTTTCTGTACTACAAGCTCCAATCCGCAATCTTGCTCTTGCTGCAAAAGCAGTTGCAGATCAAAAAGAAGAACAAGGCGCGTAAGTTAAACTAAAAGCGTGACTAATAAATGGAATGAAATTTAAGGAGGAAATTTAAAATGACTAAAGAACAAATCATTGAAGCAGTTAAATCTATGACTGTTTTAGAACTTAACGATCTAGTAAAAGCAATTGAAGAAGAATTCGGCGTAACTGCTGCTGCTCCTGTAGCAATGGTTGGCGGAGCTGGTGCTGCTGCTGTTGAAGAAAAAACTGAATTTGATGTAATCCTAGCTAGCGCTGGCGATCAAAAAATCAAAGTTATTAAAGTTGTTCGTGAAATCACTGGTCTTGGTCTTAAAGAAGCAAAAGACCTTGTTGATAACACTCCAAAGGCAGTTAAAGAAGGCGTATCTAAAGAAGATGCTGAAGCAATCAAAGCTAAGCTTGATGAAGTTGGAGCGAACGTTGAAGTTAAGTAATTTTTCTATAAAAAAGCTCGCTGTATAGCGGGCTTTTTTTGGCTTATTTTTAAAAATCCTCGTTTCTCTTCAATATCATTCTCCAGGGAGGAAATGTTTTTGTCTGAGCACTACTATTCTCGTACCCAAAAAGTTGAAAGTGATCCGAAATACTGGGATTATACATTAAGAAATCATCCATTTCGCTTTAAAACGGATAATGGTGTTTTTTCAAAGCGGGAAGTGGACTTTGGCTCACGTATATTAATTGAGGTGTTTGAAATGCCTGATGTCGAAGGCTCCACTCTAGATGTTGGCTGTGGCTATGGTCCGATTGGTCTCTCTTTGGCACTAACTTACCCTGAGCGAATGGTTCATATGGTTGATGTAAATCAGCGGGCAATTGAATTAGCAAAAGAAAATGCCGTGCTTAATGGTATTGAAAATGTTGAAATTTATGAAAGTGATCGGTTAACGGGAGTTAAGGCAAGTAATTTTGCTGCTGTTTTAACGAATCCGCCGATTCGGGCTGGAAAACAGGTTGTTCACGACATTTTTGAACAGAGCCATGGGCGCCTTGCACCTAGCGGTGAGCTCTGGGTAGTGATACAAAAGAAGCAAGGCGCACCGTCTGCGATTGAAAAATTAAAGGAATTATTTTCTGAAGTAGAGACGGTTGACAAATCAAAAGGTTATTTCGTCATAAAGGCTAAAAAATAGTTGACTCTAAAATGCCGCTATGATAGCATTATAAAATGCCATCATAATATTTTCCGAATTATTCCTGAAAACAGTTGAAATTACTGTATAAAAATGGATGAAGACGGAAATGATGACAAAATAATAGTCAAAATGTGAAAATGTGGTTTTTATGAAAAACCCTTTTTCTTTTTGTCTTATGAGAGGGAGCTAACTTCTTCTTAAAAGACGCTAATACATTTTTATTATAACGCTTGATTTGAGGGGTGAATCAGTTGACAGGTCAACTAGTTCAGTATGGACGACACCGGAAGCGGAGGAGTTATGCGCGAATCAGTGAAGTTTTAGAATTACCAAATCTTATTGAAATCCAAACCTCTTCATATCAATGGTTTCTTGATGAGGGATTGCGTGAAATGTTCCAGGATATTTCACCGATTGAAGACTTTACTGGTAACCTATCTCTAGAATTTATTGATTACAGCCTTGGTGATCCAAAGTATTCTGTTGAAGAATCAAAAGAACGGGACGTTACATATTCAGCACCATTACGTGTAAAAGTACGTCTTGTGAACAAAGAAACAGGCGAAGTAAAGGACCAAGATGTTTTTATGGGCGATTTCCCGCTCATGACGGAAACAGGTACGTTTGTCATCAATGGTGCTGAACGGGTTATTGTTTCTCAGTTAGTACGTTCACCGAGCGTATATTTCAGTGGGAAAGTTGATAAAAACGGAAAAAGAGGATTTACAGCGACGGTAATTCCGAACCGCGGCGCTTGGCTTGAGTATGAAACAGATGCCAAAGATGTCGTATATGTAAGAATAGATCGTACTCGGAAACTGCCCGTTACGGTTCTTTTGCGTGCACTTGGCTTCGGCTCTGATCAAGAAATCATTGAATTGATTGGGGACAACGAGTATATTCGCAATACACTGGAGAAGGACAATACCGAGGGTGTTGATAAAGCCCTTCTAGAGATTTACGAACGTCTGCGTCCAGGTGAACCACCGACAGTTGAAAATGCAAAAAGTTTATTAGTTTCCCGTTTCTTTGACCCTAAGCGATATGACCTTGCGAATGTTGGTCGTTATAAGATCAATAAAAAGCTTCATATTAAAAACCGCTTATTCAATCAACGTCTAGCAGAATCTCTTGTAGATCCTGAAACTGGTGAAATTATTGCTGAAAAAGGTACGTTACTTGATCGCAGAAATCTTGATCGGATTATTCCTGCGCTTGAAAAAAATATTAACTTTAACGGTTATAATCCAACAGGTGGCGTAGTGGTGGATGACATCATTCTTCAAGGGATTAAAATTTATGCCCCTAATGATGAAAATGAAAAAGTCATCAACGTATTGGGTAATGCCTATGTTGCGGAACCAATAAAAAATATCACTCCTGCAGATATTATTGCATCGATTAGCTATTTCTTTAATTTGCTGCATGGTGTAGGAGATACTGATGATATTGACCATTTAGGTAACAGACGACTTCGCTCTGTTGGTGAATTATTGCAAAACCAATTCCGTATTGGTTTATCCAGGATGGAACGTGTTGTGCGTGAGAGAATGTCCATTCAAGATACGGCTACGATTACACCGCAGCAGCTCATAAATATTCGTCCTGTTATTGCGTCCATTAAAGAGTTCTTTGGAAGCTCGCAATTATCGCAATTCATGGATCAAACAAACCCGCTGGCAGAGTTGACACATAAACGCCGTTTATCAGCATTAGGACCTGGTGGATTAACGCGTGAACGTGCTGGAATGGAAGTGCGTGACGTTCACTATTCCCACTATGGCCGTATGTGTCCGATTGAAACACCAGAGGGTCCGAACATTGGTTTGATTAACTCACTATCATCTTATGCAAAAGTGAACCGTTTCGGCTTTATTGAAACACCTTACCGTCGTGTCGACCCTGATACAGGAAAGGTAACAAGCCGAATTGATTATCTTACTGCAGATGAAGAAGATAACTATGTAGTGGCACAAGCGAATTCACGTTTAGGTGAGGATGGTTCATTCCTTGATACGGATATCGTAGCCCGTTTCCGTGGTGAAAACACGGTTGTAAACCGTGACCGTATTGATTATATGGATGTATCACCAAAACAGGTTGTATCTGCAGCGACTGCATGTATCCCGTTCCTTGAAAATGATGACTCAAACCGTGCATTAATGGGTGCGAACATGCAGCGTCAAGCAGTACCGCTTATGCAGCCGGAAGCTCCTCGTGTTGGAACTGGTATGGAATATGTATCAGGAAAAGACTCAGGTGCAGCGGTTATTTGTAAGCAGGATGGTATTGTTGAACATGTAGAAGCCCGTGAAGTTTGGGTTCGTGAAATAAAAGAAGTAGATGGTCAAGAGGTAAAAGGCGATCTTAAAAAATACCGGCTTTTAAAATTCATACGTTCTAACCAAGGTACTTGCTATAACCAACGTCCAATCGTTGCAGTGGGTAACCGTGTGAAAAAAGGAGAAATTCTTGCTGACGGTCCTTCCATGGAGTTAGGGGAGTTAGCTCTTGGACGTAACGTGCTCGTAGCGTTTATGACATGGGATGGCTATAACTATGAAGATGCGATTATCATGAGTGAACGTCTTGTAAAAGATGACGTGTATACGTCTATTCATATTGAAGAATATGAATCTGAATCTCGTGACACTAAGCTTGGACCAGAGGAAATTACCCGTGATATTCCAAATGTTGGGGAAGATGCCCTTCGTAATTTGGATGAACGCGGTATTATCCGTACAGGTGCAGAAGTAAAAGATGGTGATCTTCTAGTTGGTAAAGTTACACCGAAAGGGGTTACTGAATTAACGGCAGAAGAACGACTTTTACATGCTATTTTTGGTGAAAAAGCCCGCGAAGTCCGTGATACTTCACTTAGGGTACCACATGGCGGCGGTGGAATCGTTCATGATGTAAAAGTCTTCAATCGTGAAGACGGAGATGAACTTCCTCCGGGAGTAAACCAGTTAGTCCGTGTTTATATCGTTCAGAAGCGTAAAATTCACCAAGGTGATAAAATGGCGGGACGCCACGGAAATAAAGGGGTTATCTCAAGGATTTTACCTGAAGAAGATATGCCGTATTTACCAGATGGTACACCGGTTGATATCATGTTAAACCCATTAGGGGTTCCATCCCGTATGAATATCGGACAGGTGCTTGAACTCCATTTAGGAATGGCTGCTAGATATTTAAATATTCATGTTGCAACTCCAGTATTTGACGGAGCGCGTGAAGAAGATGTATGGTCAACGATTGAAGAGGCAGGAATGGCACGGGATGCGAAAACCGTTCTTTACGATGGCCGTACAGGTGAACCATTTGACAACCGAGTTTCCGTTGGTGTCATGTATATGATTAAACTTGCCCACATGGTTGACGATAAATTGCATGCTCGTTCAACAGGGCCATACTCACTTGTTACCCAACAGCCACTTGGCGGTAAAGCGCAATTTGGCGGACAGCGTTTCGGTGAGATGGAGGTTTGGGCACTTGAAGCTTATGGTGCTGCTTATACGCTTCAGGAAATTCTGACTGTTAAATCAGACGACGTTGTCGGTCGTGTGAAAACATATGAAGCAATTGTAAAAGGTGAAAATGTTCCGGAACCTGGCGTTCCAGAATCATTCAAAGTTTTAATTAAAGAGCTTCAAAGTCTCGGTATGGATGTGAAAATCCTTTCCGGTGATGAAGAAGAAATCGAAATGCGTGATTTGGAAGACGAGGACGACCTACAGCAGGTCGATACATTAAATATAGTTCCTGAAGCCCAGAACCTTGAATCTGAAAAGGTTGGTTCAAAAGAGTAATTAGCAGCTAAAGCGCACGGGCATTTAAACGCAAAATAGGAACAAGTCAAACTTGTTCCTCACTAAGCTTTTAGTTTTTCTGAGCAATTAGGGTAAAACCTGGAGATCAAAAGGGAGGTAGGCCCCTTGCTGGACGTTAATAATTTTGAGTATATGAAAATCGGCCTTGCTTCACCGGATAAGATCCGTTCATGGTCATTCGGAGAAGTGAAGAAGCCAGAAACCATTAACTATCGTACATTAAAACCTGAAAAGGACGGCTTGTTCTGTGAACGAATTTTTGGTCCAACTAAGGACTGGGAATGTCATTGCGGAAAGTATAAGCGTGTCCGTTATAAAGGTGTGGTTTGTGATCGATGCGGTGTTGAAGTAACCCGTGCGAAGGTTCGCCGTGAAAGAATGGGACATATTGAGCTTGCGGCACCTGTTTCACATATTTGGTATTTTAAAGGGATTCCAAGCAGAATGGGACTTGTTTTAGATATGTCTCCACGTGCATTGGAGGAAGTTATTTATTTTGCCTCTTATGTTGTAACAGATTCTGGTGATACTGCGCTTGATAAGAAGCAGCTTTTATCTGAAAAAGAATACCGTGCATACCGTGAAAAGTTTGGCAATAAGTTTCAAGCTGCCATGGGTGCTGAAGCCATTAAGAAGTTACTCTCAGATATTGATTTAAATAAAGAAGTAGATGGCTTAAAGGAAGAGTTGAAAACTGCACAAGGCCAGCGCCGTACACGTGCAATCAAGCGCCTTGAAGTGTTAGAAGCCTTCCGTGGTTCAGGTAATGAACCATCTTGGATGATTCTTGACGTTCTTCCTGTTATTCCTCCTGAATTGCGTCCAATGGTGCAATTAGATGGAGGAAGATTTGCCACTTCTGATTTAAATGACTTATATCGCCGTGTTATTAACCGTAATAACCGCTTAAAGCGTTTATTGGACCTTGGAGCACCAAGTATTATCGTGCAAAACGAAAAGCGTATGCTGCAAGAAGCGGTTGATGCACTAATCGATAACGGCCGTCGCGGCCGTCCGGTAACTGGACCGGGAAATCGTCCATTAAAATCACTTTCCCACATGTTAAAAGGGAAACAGGGCCGTTTCCGTCAAAACTTGCTTGGAAAGCGTGTGGACTATTCTGGACGTTCCGTTATCGTTGTAGGTCCGAATTTAAAAATGTATCAATGTGGTCTTCCAAAAGAAATGGCACTTGAATTGTTCAAGCCATTTGTTATGAAAGAGCTTGTTGAAAAAGGTTTAGCACATAACATTAAATCTGCAAAACGGAAAATTGAACGAGTTTCTCCTGAAGTTTGGGATGTCTTAGAAGATGTAATTAGAGAGCATCCGGTTTTATTAAACCGCGCCCCTACGTTACACAGACTGGGAATTCAGGCATTTGAACCTACCCTTGTTGAAGGCCGGGCAATTCGTTTGCACCCGCTTGTATGTACAGCCTATAACGCTGACTTTGACGGGGACCAAATGGCTGTTCACGTTCCGCTTTCTTCAGAAGCACAAGCAGAAGCAAGACTGTTAATGCTTGCAGCACAAAACATTTTGAATCCAAAAGATGGTAAGCCTGTTGTTACACCTTCTCAGGACATGGTGCTTGGTAACTATTACTTAACACTAGAAAGAGAAGGTACAGTCGGAGAAGGAATGATTTTCAAAGACACCAATGAGGCGCTGCTTGCTTATCAAAATGGCTTTGTTCATTACCATACTCGTGTGGCTGTTCATGCAGGTTCACTACGCAATGAAACCTTTACTGAAGAACAAAACAATATGCTGTTGATTTCAACAGTAGGTAAATTAATTTTTAACGAAATTTTGCCGAAATCATTCCCTTATATAAATGAACCAACAAGAGATAACTTAGAGGTTAAAACCCCTGAGAAATATTTTGTTGAAAAAGGCGATGATGTCCGCGCAAGAATCAAAGAAATGCCGATTGTCGATCCATTTAAAAAGAAAATCCTTGGAAATATCATTGCGGAAGTATTCAAACGTTTCAAAATTACTGAAACCTCAAAAATGCTTGACCGCATGAAGGATCTAGGATTTAAGCATTCAACGAAGGCTGGTATTACGGTTGGTGTTGCTGATATCGTCGTATTAGGTGAGAAACAGCAAATCCTTCACGAAGCACAGGAAAAAGTTGATAATGTTATGAAGCAATTTAGACGTGGTTTAATTACGGAAGATGAGCGTTATGATCGTGTCATTGCGATTTGGAGTGCGGCTAAAGATACGATTCAAGGTAAACTGATGAAATCCTTGAATAAAACCAATCCAATCTTCATGATGTCTGATTCCGGAGCGCGTGGTAACGCATCGAACTTTACACAGCTTGCTGGTATGCGCGGATTGATGGCTAACCCGGCTGGACGGATCATTGAATTACCGATTAAATCAAGTTTCCGTGAAGGTTTAACCGTATTGGAATACTTTATCTCCACACACGGTGCCCGTAAAGGTCTTGCGGATACGGCGCTTAAAACAGCGGACTCTGGTTATTTAACACGTCGTCTTGTTGACGTTGCACAGGATGTTATCGTTCGTGATGATGATTGTGGAACGGACCGTGGATTGCTCATTCGTGCATTAAAAGACGGAAATGAAACCATTGAGTCATTAGAAGAACGTCTAATTGGCCGTTATGCCCGCAACCCAATTAAACATCCAGAAACGAAGGAAGTTCTAGTTCCTGAAAACGGACTGATTACTGAAGACCTTGCAGAGACAATTGTCGGTGCAGGTGTTGAAGAAGTAAAAATTCGTTCTGTATTTACATGTAATACCCGCCACGGTGTATGTAAAAAGTGTTATGGCCGTAACTTGGCTACAGGCCAGGAAGTGGAAGTGGGTGAAGCAGTTGGTATTATCGCAGCCCAATCCATTGGTGAGCCGGGTACACAGTTAACCATGCGTACATTCCATACAGGCGGCGTTGCCGGAGACGATATCACACAGGGTCTTCCACGTATTCAAGAGATTTTTGAAGCACGTAACCCTAAAGGTCAAGCCGTTATTTCGGAAATTGATGGTGTTGTTGTCGGCATTAATGAGGGACGAGACCGTCAACATGAAATTGTTGTTCAAGGTGAAGTTGAATCACGTACCTACAATGCACCGTATACTGCCCGCTTAAAGGTTGCAATCGATGATCGTGTAGAACGTGGTGAAGAATTAACCGAAGGTTCAATCGATCCTAAAGAATTAATCAAAGTAAAAGACGTGAACGCTGTTCAAGAATACTTATTGCGTGAGGTTCAGAAGGTTTACCGTATGCAAGGGGTAGAAATCGGTGATAAACACGTTGAAGTAATGGTTCGACAAATGCTTCGCAAGGTTCGCGTAGTAGATGCCGGTGAAACAGAAGTACTCCCAGGCACATTACTCGATATTCATCAGTTTACTGATGCTAATGAAAAGGCCTTGTTATCAGGTAAATTACCTGCGACTGGACGACCTGTATTACTTGGTATTACGAAGGCATCTCTTGAAACAGATTCATTCTTGTCCGCTGCATCTTTCCAAGAAACAACAAGAGTTCTTACAGATGCTGCTATTAAAGGCAAGCGCGATGAGTTACTGGGTCTTAAAGAGAATGTTATCATTGGTAAGCTTGTTCCTGCTGGTACAGGAATGCAGCGATACCGCAAGGCAGAACCAGTATTTACGGAAACAGACGCTGACGAAACCGTTGCAATTGATTAACCTAAGTTTGTTCGCGGTACTTGCTAAATGCAGGTACCGCATTTTAAAGAAAAATACTTTTTTAGAAGATTTGTTGACATCCCATTATGAAGATGTTATTATATCAAAGGTGCTCCTATTCACCTAGTACTTTGGAGGATATGGAAATGTCTTATGAAAAAGTATTACGTGCTAACAAAATTGTTATAGGAACAAAACAAACAGCGAAAGCACTTAAAAACGATCAAGTACAAGAACTGGTTATAGCACAGGATGCTGACCCAAGAGTAACGCAATCTGTTGTTAATCAAGCCTTGCAAATGAACGTACCAATTCTTTATGTTGATTCAGCTAAAAAGCTGGGAAAAGCATGCAGGGTTGAAGTGGGGGCCTCAGCTGTTGCAATTATCCGTTAAAAACTGTTTTTGTAGATAGAGTAGTCTGCAAAAACTTTGTTTTTGCAAAAAAATGAACCACCTGGATGTGTGGGCTTACAAATAATGAAGGGAGGAAACATAACATGCCTACTATTAACCAATTAGTGCGCAAGCCACGTCAGGCTATTACTGAGAAGTCAAAATCTCCTGCGCTAAACAAAGGTTACAATAGCTTCAAAAAATCACAAACAAATGTATCTTCACCACAAAAACGCGGAGTATGTACTCGTGTTGGTACAATGACTCCAAAGAAACCGAACTCAGCGTTACGTAAATATGCTCGTGTACGCTTGACAAACGGTATTGAGGTGACTGCATACATTCCTGGTATTGGTCACAACCTTCAAGAACACAGCGTTGTTCTTATCCGTGGAGGACGTGTAAAAGACTTACCAGGGGTACGTTATCACATCGTACGTGGAGCGCTTGATACTGCTGGTGTAAACAACCGTATGCAAAGTCGTTCTAAATATGGTACTAAGAGACCAAAAGCAGCTAAAAAATAATCACATTAAATAACAGCTTCTTCGAAAGGAGGAAATAAAATGCCACGTAAAGGTCCTGTAGCAAAAAGAGACGTGTTACCAGATCCACTTTACAATTCTAAATTAGTTACTCGTCTAATCAACAAAATGATGGTTGACGGTAAAAGAGGTAAATCCCAAGAAATTCTTTACTCTGCGTTTGATACGATTCGTGAACGTACTGGTAAGGAACCAATGGAAATTTTCGATGCAGCGATGAAAAACATCATGCCTGTACTTGAAGTTAGAGCACGCCGTGTAGGTGGTGCGAACTACCAAGTACCAGTTGAGGTGCGCCCTGATCGCCGTACAACTTTAGGTCTTCGTTGGTTAGTTAACTATTCACGTCTTCGCGGTGAAAAAACGATGGAAGAGCGTTTAGCTAACGAAATCATGGATGCAGCTAACAACACTGGTGCATCTGTTAAGAAGCGTGAAGATACACACAAAATGGCTGAAGCAAACAAAGCGTTTGCTCACTATCGTTGGTAATTTAACCTTCAATATAAAAACTTTCATACTAGGAAGGAGAAAGACCCAATGGCAAGAGAGTTCTCCTTAGAAAACACTCGCAATATCGGCATCATGGCTCACATCGATGCCGGTAAAACAACCACCACTGAGCGTGTACTTTATTACACTGGTAAGATTCATAAAATTGGTGAAACACATGAAGGCGCGTCACAGATGGACTGGATGGAGCAAGAACAGGAGCGCGGAATTACTATAACATCCGCTGCAACAACTGCGCAATGGCACGGTCACCGCGTAAACATCATTGACACACCAGGACACGTAGACTTCACTGTTGAAGTTGAACGTTCTCTTCGTGTACTTGATGGTGCAGTAGCCGTCCTTGATGCACAATCAGGTGTTGAACCGCAAACCGAAACAGTTTGGCGTCAAGCAACAACCTACGGAGTACCACGTGTAGTATTCGTTAATAAGATGGACAAAATCGGAGCTGACTTCCTATATTCTGTAGGAACAATCCATGACCGCTTACAAGCGAACGCACATCCAATTCAGTTACCAATCGGTGCTGAAGATCAGTTTGAGGCAATTATTGACCTTGTGGAAATGAATGCTGTATTCTACGGGAACGATTTAGGAACTGATATTGAAGTTCGTGAAATCCCTGAAGAATACCGTGCTCAAGCTGAAGAGTATCATGAAAAATTAGTTGAAGCAGTAGCAGAACTAGATGAAGAATTAATGGAAAAATACCTCGGTGGCGAAGAAATCACCAAAGAAGAGCTTAAAGCTGGAATTCGTAAAGGTACCGTTAATGTTGAATTCTATCCTGTAATCTGTGGATCAGCTTTCAAAAACAAAGGTGTCCAACTGATGTTGGATGCTGTTATCGACTATCTTCCATCACCGTTAGATGTACCTGCAATTAAAGGTCATGCAATTGATGATGAAGAGGAAATCGTTGAACGTCACTCAAGCGATGAAGAGCCATTCTCTGCTCTAGCGTTTAAAGTTATGACCGACCCTTATGTTGGTAAATTGACATTCTTCCGCGTTTATTCTGGTACTTTAGATTCCGGGTCCTATGTACAGAACTCTACTAAAGGTAAGCGTGAACGTGTAGGACGTATTCTTCAAATGCATGCCAATAGCCGTCAAGAAATCTCTAAGGTTTATGCCGGTGATATTGCTGCTGCAGTTGGACTTAAGGATACAACAACTGGGGACACTCTATGTGACGATAAAAACCTTGTTATCCTAGAGTCTATGCAATTCCCTGAACCAGTAATCCAACTTTCTGTTGAACCTAAATCAAAAGCAGACCAAGACAAAATGACCACTGCTTTACAAAAGCTTCAAGAAGAAGACCCAACATTCCGTGCACATACTGATCAGGAAACTGGTCAAGTTATCATTGCTGGTATGGGTGAACTTCACCTTGATATTCTAGTAGACCGTATGCGTCGTGAATTTAAGGTTGAAGCAAATGTAGGTGCTCCTCAGGTTGCCTATCGTGAAACTTTCCGTGCTTCTGCACAAGTTGAAGGTAAATTCGCTCGTCAATCTGGTGGACGTGGACAATACGGTCACGTTTGGATTGAGTTCTCACCAAATGATGAAGGTAAAGGTTTCGAGTTTGTAAACGGTATTGTCGGTGGTGTTGTTCCTCGTGAATACATCCCTGCTGTTCAAGCTGGACTTGAAGATTCACTTAATCGAGGCGTTCTTGCTGGCTATCCTTTAGTTGATATTAAAGCAAGATTGTTCGATGGTTCATACCATGATGTTGACTCTTCTGAAATGGCGTTTAAAATTGCTGCATCTATGGCACTTAAGAATGCTGCATCCAAATGTAGCCCAGTCATCCTTGAACCTATGATGAGAGTAGAAGTGGTAATTCCTGAAGAATATTTAGGAGATATCATGGGTCAAATCACTGCTCGTCGCGGTCGTGTTGAAGGTATGGAAGCACGCGGTAATGCGCAAGTGGTTCGTTCAATGGTTCCACTTTCTGAAATGTTTGGATATGCAACAGCACTTCGTTCTAGTACACAAGGTCGTGGAGTATTCTCTATGCACTTTGATCACTATGAAGAAGTACCAAAATCAGTTTCTGAAGAAATCATCAAAAAAAATAAAGGTGAATAATTGATTTTCACCATTCTTTAAAGTATAACTATTTATGGAAGATTGGAAACTGTATTTTTGGGACAACCCGTTTACAGTTTCCGCTCAAATATACTTAAACTTTTATAATCCAAAGGAGGATTTTCCAAATGGCAAAAGCTAAATTCGACCGTTCAAAGCCACACGTTAACATTGGTACAATCGGACACGTTGACCATGGTAAAACTACTTTAACTGCTGCAATCACTTCTGTTCTTGCTAAGTCCGGTAAAGCAGAAGCACGTGCATATGATCAAATCGATGGTGCTCCTGAAGAAAAAGAACGTGGAATCACAATCTCTACTGCACACGTTGAGTATGAAACTGATGCTCGTCACTACGCACACGTTGACTGCCCAGGACACGCTGACTATGTTAAAAACATGATCACTGGCGCTGCACAAATGGACGGCGGTATCCTAGTTGTATCTGCAACTGATGGTCCAATGCCACAAACTCGTGAGCACATTCTATTATCTCGTCAGGTCGGTGTACCTTACCTTGTTGTTTTCATGAACAAGTGTGACATGGTTGACGACGAAGAACTTCTTGAATTAGTAGAAATGGAAATTCGTGATCTTCTTTCTGAATACGATTTCCCTGGCGATGACACTCCAGTTATCAAAGGTTCTGCTCTTAAAGCATTAGAAGGCGATGCTGCATGGGAAGAAAAAATCTTTGAACTTATGAACGCTGTTGATGAGTTCATCCCAACTCCAACTCGTGATACTGATAAGCCATTCATGATGCCAGTTGAGGATGTATTCTCAATCACTGGTCGTGGTACTGTTGCTACAGGACGTGTTGAGCGTGGTGTAGTAAAAGTTGGTGATGTAGTTGAAATCGTTGGTTTCACTGAAGAACCAAAATCTACTACTGTAACAGGTGTAGAAATGTTCCGTAAGCTTCTTGACTTCGCAGAAGCTGGAGACAACATCGGTGCTCTTCTTCGTGGTGTAGCACGTGAAGAAATCGAACGTGGACAAGTATTGGCTAAACCAAAGTCAATCACTCCACACACTAAATTTACTGCTCAAGTTTATGTTTTAACAAAAGAAGAAGGTGGACGTCATACTCCATTCTTCACAAACTACCGTCCACAATTCTATTTCCGTACTTCTGATATTACTGGTATTTGTAATCTTCCAGAAGGAACAGAAATGGTTATGCCTGGGGACCACATCGAAATGACTGTTGAACTTATCGCTCCAGTTGCGGTTGAAGAAGGAACTAAATTCTCTATCCGTGAAGGCGGACGTACTGTAGGATCTGGTACTATTACTTCAATTCAAGCGTAATAAAATAATAGTAAAAGCAGATGGGTGACGATCCATCTGCTTTTTTTTGTGAAAAAAAGAGATGGAGCTCCGTTAAGCAATTTTTATTTAAAAAACGAGTTTCTTCTATTATCTTATGTCATTTCTTTTTAGAATTTTGCGTCTTCTGAAATAACCTAAATTTCTATTAGGATATTTTTGGAGATTAATCTTTACTATTGAAATTGACTATATGTGCCGTTATAATAGTAAAAGTGTGCTAGGCACAAGAAACATAAAAGAAAATCGTAATAATTGTTGCGTTTGAATTATGTTTTATGTATAATAGACAATGTTGGTCTTTGACTGCGATGAAGTGAAAGGTTGCTGACACACCCGGCCGCTTTGCCATGGCGAGTGTGTGGGAAATTTTCACTGAGTATGTCTATTTATAAAATAGGCGATAAAGGAGGGAAAATAATGGCAAAACAAAAAATTCGTATCCGTTTAAAAGCGTATGATCACAGAATTCTTGATCAATCTGCAGAGAAAATCGTAGAAACAGCAAAACGTTCTGGTGCGGCAGTATCTGGTCCGATTCCATTACCAACTGAAAAATCTGTTTACACAATTCTTCGTGCGGTTCATAAGTACAAAGATTCTCGTGAGCAATTCGAAATGCGGACACATAAGCGTCTAATCGACATCGTTAATCCGACTCCACAAACAGTTGATGCATTAATGCGTTTAGATTTACCATCTGGTGTTGATATCGAAATTAAACTTTAATAAAAATAAATGAACATAAATTATAGGAGGTGTGACTAAATGACCAAAGGAATCTTAGGAAGAAAGATTGGTATGACTCAAGTATTCGCTGAAAACGGCAATTTAATCCCAGTTACTGTTGTTGAAGCTGCTGCAAACGTTGTTCTTCAAAAGAAATCAGTTGAAACTGATGGATATGAAGCAATTCAAATCGGTTTTGATGATAAACGTGAAAAATTAGCTAATAAACCAGAAAAGGGCCACGTTGCGAAAGCAAATACTGCTCCTAAGCGCTTCGTTCGCGAAATTCGCGGAGTTGATGTAGCAGGGTATGAAGTTGGTCAAGAAGTCAAGGTTGATATTTTCGCTGCAGGTGAAACTGTAGATGTAACAGGAATTTCAAAAGGTAAAGGTTTCCAAGGTTCAATTAAACGCCATGGACAATCCCGCGGCCCTATGGCTCACGGTTCCCGTTATCATCGTCGTCCTGGTTCAATGGGACCTGTTGCTCCAAACCGTGTATTTAAAGGTAAAGCATTACCTGGACGTATGGGTGGAGAACAAGTTACAGTACAAAACCTTGAGATTGTAAAAGTTGATGCTGAGCGTAACTTATTATTGATCAAAGGTAATGTTCCAGGAGCTAAAAAATCATTACTAAAAATTCAACGTGCGGTAAAAGCATAATTACTTCATAAGAAAGGAGGAACAAAAGCATGCCTAAAGTAGCATTATTAAACCAAACTGGATCTCAAGTTGGTGAAATCGAACTTAATGAATCAGTATTTGGTATTGAGCCAAACCAACACGTATTATTTGAAGCACTTGTTATGCAGCGCGCTTCTTTACGTCAAGGAACTCATAAAGTAAAAGGTCGTTCTGAAGTACGCGGTGGTGGACGTAAACCATGGCGTCAAAAAGGAACTGGTCGTGCTCGTCAAGGGTCTATCCGTTCTCCACAATGGCGCGGAGGTGGTACTGTATTCGGTCCAACACCACGCAGCTATAGCTATAAATTACCTAAAAAAGTGCGTCGCTTAGCGATCAAATCTGCACTTTCATCTAAAGTGGTAGAAGAAAACATCTTGGTTCTTGAAAGTTTAGCTTTCGATGCACCAAAAACAAAAGATTTCAAATCAGTATTAGGTGGTCTTTCTGTTGAGAAGAAAGCACTTATCGTTACTGCTGACCTAGATGAGAACGTAGCATTATCTGCTCGAAACATCCCTGGTGTAACGGTTGTAACAGCTGATGGAATCAACGTACTAGACGTTGTAAATCATGATAAGTTGATCATGACTAAAGCAGCGGTTGAAAAAGTAGAGGAGGTGCTTGCATAATGGATGCACGCGATATCATTAAGCGCCCCGTTATCACTGAACGTTCTACTGACTTAATGGCTGAAAAGAAATATACATTTGAAGTTGATGTTAGAGCGAATAAAACTCAAGTTAAAGATGCTGTTGAAACAATCTTTGGCGTTGATGTTGAAAAAGTAAACATCATGAACTACAAAGGTAAATTCAAGCGTATGGGTAAATTCGGTGGTTACACAAATAAACGTCGTAAGGCAATTGTTAAATTAACAGCTGACAGCAAAGAAATCGAATTCTTTGAAGCTTAAGAATCTATCAAGAAGAGGAGGGAAACAAAATGGCGATTAAAAAGTACAAACCTACCTCCAATGGTCGTCGCGGTATGACTACTTCTGATTTCGCAGAAATCACAACTAGCACACCAGAAAAATCTCTATTAGCTCCGTTAAAGAGAAAAGGCGGCCGTAATAACCAAGGTAAGTTAACTGTTCGTCATCAAGGTGGCGGCCATAAGCGTCAATATCGTTTAATTGACTTTAAACGTACAAAAGATGGCATTCCTGGACGCGTTGCCACAATTGAGTATGATCCAAACCGTTCTGCAAATATTGCATTAATCAACTATGTAGATGGAGAAAAGCGTTATATCTTGGCTCCTAAAAACCTACAAGTTGGCATGGAAGTAATGTCTGGTCCTGAGGCAGATATTAAAGTAGGTAATGCTCTTCCATTAGCTAACGTTCCAGTTGGTACTGTGGTACACAACATTGAATTAAAACCAGGTAAAGGTGGACAATTGGTACGTGCTGCCGGAACATCCGCACAAGTACTTGGTAAAGAAGGAAAATACGTACTAGTACGTTTAAATTCCGGTGAAGTTCGTATGATTCTTTCTGAATGCCGCGCGTCAATCGGTCAAGTCGGAAACGAACAGCACGAACTAATTAACATTGGTAAAGCTGGACGTTCTCGCTGGTTAGGCAAGCGCCCAACTGTTCGTGGATCTGTTATGAACCCTAACGATCACCCACACGGTGGTGGTGAAGGTCGCGCTCCTATCGGACGTAAATCACCAATGACTCCATGGGGCAAACCAACTCTTGGATACAAAACTCGTAAGAAGAAAAATAAATCGGACAAATTTATCGTTCGTCGTCGTAAAAAATAACGTGACGCGCCTACGGTTCAAAGGAAGAACCGTAGAACTGTCACGAAGGGAGGTTCATTCATGGGTCGCAGCTTAAAAAAAGGACCATTCGTTGATGATCATTTAATGGTTAAGATCGAAAAGTTAAATGAAACTGAAGGTAAACAAGTTATTAAAACTTGGTCACGCCGTTCTACGATCTTCCCACAATTTATCGGTCACACGATCGCAGTTTATGATGGTCGCAAACATGTGCCTGTATATGTAACTGAAGACATGGTTGGACACAAGCTTGGAGAATTCGCTCCAACTCGTGCTTACAAAGGCCATGGTAATGATGATAAGAAAACCAGACGTTAAGAGAGGAGGGCATCCAAATGCAATCTAAAGCTGTTGCAAGAACAGTTCGTATTGCTCCTCGTAAAGCACGTTTAGTCGTCGATTTAATTCGAGGTAAGCAAGTTGGTGAAGCGGTGGCGATTTTAAATCTCACTCCTAAGGCTGCTTCTCCAATCGTTGAGAAAGTTTTAAAATCTGCTATGGCAAATGCCGAGCACAACTATGAAATGGACGTAAATAACTTGGTAGTTGCACAAGCATTTGTTGACGAAGGACCAACTTTAAAACGTTTCCGTCCTCGCGCAATGGGTCGTGCAAGCCAAATTAACAAACGTACTAGCCATATTACAATCGTTCTATCAGAAAAGAAGGAGGGATAATCAGTGGGTCAAAAAGTAAATCCAGTCGGTTTGCGTATCGGGATCATCCGTGATTGGGAATCTAAGTGGTACGCAGGTAAAGACTTTGCTGATCTTTTACACGAAGACCTTAAGGTTCGTGAGTACATCACGAAACGTTTAAAAGATGCTTCTGTTTCTAAAGTAGAAATCGAACGTGCTGCAAACCGTGTAAACGTAACTGTTCATACTGCAAAGCCAGGTATGGTTATCGGTAAAGGCGGTACAGAAGTTGAAGCACTTCGTAAAGCATTAAATGCATTAACTGGCAAACGTGTACACATCAACATTCTTGAAATCAAGAAAGCAGATGTTGACGCTAAATTAGTTGCTGAAAATATTGCTCGTCAATTAGAAAACCGTGTATCTTTCCGTCGTGCACAAAAGCAAGCAATCCAACGTGCTATGCGTGCTGGAGCGAAAGGTATTAAAACAATGGTATCCGGTCGTTTAGGCGGTGCAGATATTGCTCGTTCAGAACACTACAGCGAAGGAACAGTTCCACTTCATACACTTCGCGCCGACATCGACTATGCAACAGCTGAAGCAGACACTACTTATGGTAAGCTTGGCGTAAAAGTATGGATCTATCGTGGAGAAGTCCTTCCTACTAAGAAGAAAACTGAGGAAGGAGGCAAATAATATGTTATTGCCAAAACGCGTAAAATATCGCCGTCAACACCGCGGAAAAATGCGTGGAAACGCAAAAGGCGGCACTGAAGTAACTTTCGGTGAATACGGTCTTCAAGCATTAGAAGCATCTTGGATCACAAACCGTCAAATCGAAGCGGCTCGTATTGCAATGACTCGTTACATGAAACGTGGCGGTAAAGTTTGGATTAAAATTTTCCCACACAAACCTTATACTGCTAAGCCTCTAGAGGTGCGGATGGGTTCTGGTAAAGGGGCGCCTGAAGGATGGGTAGCCGTTGTTAAACCAGGAAAAATTATGTTTGAAATCGCTGGCGTTTCAGAAGAAATCGCTCGTGAAGCACTTCGTCTTGCAATGCACAAACTTCCAGTAAAATGTAAGTTTGTAAAACGTGAAGAAATTGGTGGTGAATCAAATGAAAGCTAATGAACTTCGTGACCTTACCACTGCTGAAATTGAACAAAAAGTTAAATCATTAAAAGAAGAGCTTTTCAACCTTCGCTTTCAATTGGCGACAGGACAACTTGAAAATACGGCTCGTATCCGTGAAGTACGCAAAGCGATTGCTCGCATGAAGACAGTGATTCGTGAAAGAGAAATCAGCGTAAACAAGTAATAGTGAGAGGAGGTTCACACAATGAGTGAACGTAACCAACGCAAAGTTTACACTGGACGCGTTGTTTCTGACAAAATGGATAAAACTATTACTGTTTTAGTCGAAACATACAAAAAGCATCCATTATACGGTAAACGCGTTAAGTACTCTAAAAAGTATAAAGCTCATGATGAGCAAAATCAGGCAAAAGTTGGCGACATCGTACGTATCATGGAAACTCGCCCGCTTTCAGCTACAAAGCGCTTCCGTCTAGTAGAAGTAGTAGAAAAAGCAGTTATTATTTAATTGTTCGGATTATGTTCATTCCGAAGGGAGGTTACACGCATGATTCAACAAGAATCACGTTTAAAAGTTGCTGACAACTCTGGTGCTCGTGAAGTACTTACTATTAAAGTTCTCGGTGGTTCTGGTCGCAAAACTGCTGGTATCGGCGATGTTATCGTATGTACAGTTAAACAAGCAACACCAGGTGGCGTTGTTAAAAAAGGTGATGTGGTTAAAGCTGTTATTGTACGTACAAAAAGCGGTGCACGTCGCACTGATGGTACCTACATTAAATTCGACGAAAACGCATGTGTAATTATCAAAGATGATAAGAGCCCACGCGGTACGCGTATCTTCGGACCAGTTGCCCGCGAACTTCGCGAAAACAACTTCATGAAAATCGTTTCTTTAGCTCCAGAAGTATTATAATTTTAAATTAATATGCCTTTAAGGAGGTGCTTAATGATGCATGTGAAAAAAGGTGACAAAGTAAGAGTTCTCTCTGGTAAGGATAAAGGCAAAACTGGTGTGATTCTAGCTGCTTACCCTAAAGAAGCCCGTGTGCTTGTAGAAGGTGTAAACATCGTGAAAAAACACACTAAGCCTTCTCAAGTGAATCCACAAGGTGGAATCATCAGCCAAGAAGCTCCAATTCATGTATCAAACGTTATGCCTATCGATCCTAAATCAGGTAACCCAACTCGTGTAGGTTACAAAACGGTTGATGGCAAAAAAGTACGCGTAGCAAAATCCGGTGAAGTTTTAGATAAATAGTTTAAATTAAGAAGGGAGGTACAATAAGTGAACCGCCTAAAAGATAAATTTGTAAAAGAAATTTCTCCTGCTCTAATGAGCAAATTTAATTATAAATCAGTAATGCAAGTACCAAAAATTGAGAAGATCGTTATTAACATGGGTGTTGGTGACGCAGTTCAAAATGCTAAAGCACTTGATAATGCTGTAGAAGAACTTGCTACAATTACTGGTCAAAAGCCTGTCGTAACTCGTGCGAAAAAATCAATCGCTGGTTTCCGCCTTCGTGAAGGTATGCCAATCGGTGCAAAGGTTACTCTTCGTGGAGAGCGCATGTACCAATTCATGGATAAATTAGTTTCTGTATCATTACCTCGTGTACGTGACTTCCGTGGTGTTTCTAAGAAGGCATTCGATGGTCGTGGTAACTATACTTTGGGTATTAAGGAACAATTAATCTTCCCAGAAATTGATTACGATAAAGTAAGTAAGGTTCGTGGTATGGATATCGTTATCGTTACCACTGCTAACACCGATGAAGAAGCTCGTGAGTTGTTAACTCAAGTTGGAATGCCATTCCAAAAGTAATCGCTAAATAAGGGAGGCGAAAACGTGGCTAAAAAGTCAATGATTGCGAAACAAAAGCGCACGCCTAAATACAAAGTACAAGAGTACACACGTTGCGAACGTTGCGGACGTCCACACTCTGTATATCGTAAATTTAAGCTTTGCCGTATTTGTTTCCGTGAATTAGCATACAAAGGACAAATTCCTGGTGTTAAAAAAGCCAGCTGGTAAAACTAAAGGTTTGGGAAGGAGGTAAAAATAATGGTCATGACAGATCCAATTGCTGATATGCTTACTCGCATTCGAAATGCGAATATGGTACGTCACGAAAAGTTAGAAGTACCTGCTTCTAATATCAAAAAAGAAATCGCTGAAATTCTAAAGCGCGAAGGTTTCGTACGTGACGTTGAATTTATCGATGACAACAAACAAGGTATTATCCGTATCTTCCTTAAGTACGGTACAAATAACGAACGTGTTATTACTGGTCTTAAACGTATTAGTAAGCCTGGTCTTCGCGTTTACGCTAAATCCAATGAGGTACCTCGCGTACTTAATGGTCTTGGTATTGCACTAGTTTCAACATCAACAGGTGTTATTACTGATAAAGAAGCTCGTGCAAAACAAGTTGGCGGAGAAGTATTAGCTTACGTTTGGTAATAGAGTTTCTGAAAGAATGGAGGTGCACTAAATGTCTCGCGTAGGAAAAAAACCAATTGAAATTCCAACTGGAGTTACAGTTACTTTAAACAATAATGCTGTTACTGTGAAAGGACCTAAAGGCGAATTATCTCGCTCTTTTAATCCTGATATTGAAATTAAAATTGAAGAGAATATTATCAATGTGTCTCGTCCGTCTGATTCAAAAGAACACCGCGCATTGCACGGAACTACTCGTGCGTTGCTTTCAAACATGGTAGAGGGTGTATCTAAAGGATTTGAAAGAGGACTTGAACTTATCGGTGTTGGATACCGTGCGCAAAAACAAGGTAACAAGCTTGTTTTAAACGTAGGTTATTCTCATCCAGTTGAAATCGAACCTGAAGCAGGTATCGAAATTGAAGTCCCTGCAAACACAAAAATTATCGTTAAAGGTACTAGCAAGGAGCGCGTTGGCGCACTAGCTGCTAACATCCGTGACGTTCGTCCACCGGAGCCTTATAAAGGCAAAGGTATTCGTTACGAAGGTGAATTCGTCCGTCGTAAAGAAGGTAAAACAGGTAAGTAATAGCCTTATGGGTAAACGAAAGGAGTGACGTAAATGATTACGAAGCTTGATAAAAACGCTGTTCGCCGTAAAAGACACGCTCGTGTCCGTGCGAAACTTAGCGGAACTTCAGCTCGTCCACGTCTAAATGTGTTTCGTTCTAATAAACATATTTATGCTCAAATTATCGATGACATGAATGGAGTTACTTTAGCAAGTGCTTCAACTTTAGATAAAGAATTAAATCTTGAGTCTTCAAGCAATGTTGGTGCTGCACAAAAGGTCGGAGAATTAGTTGCGAAACGTGCAGCTGAAAAAGGTATTTCAAATGTTGTCTTTGACCGTGGAGGATACCTTTATCATGGACGTATTCAAGCATTAGCTGATGCTGCTCGCGAAAACGGCTTACAATTTTAATAGACAAAGGAGGGACACAAAAAGATGCGTCGTATTGATCCAAACAAACTTGAACTAGAAGAACGCGTAGTTACGGTTAACCGTGTTGCGAAAGTTGTTAAAGGTGGACGTCGTTTCCGTTTCACTGCTCTTGTAGTAGTTGGAGATAAAAACGGTCATGTCGGATTCGGTACTGGTAAAGCTCAAGAGGTACCGGATGCGATTCGTAAAGCTATCGAAGATGCGAAGAAAAACTTAGTCGAAGTACCTATGGTTGGAACTACTGTTCCTCACCAAGTAATTGGTCGTTTCGGTGCTGGCGAAATCCTTTTAAAACCTGCTTCTGAAGGTACAGGAGTTATCGCTGGTGGACCAGTTCGTGCGGTTCTTGAATTAGCTGGTGTTGCTGATATCCTTTCAAAATCTTTAGGAACAAATACACCAATTAATATGGTTCGTGCAACTGTAGATGGTTTAAAACAATTAAAACGTGCTGAGGACGTAGCAAAGTTACGTGGTAAATCAGTAGAAGAACTGTTAGGATAAGGGGGGAATTCAAATGGCGAAACTATTAATTACCCTCAACCGTAGCCTGATTGGTCGCCCTGAAGACCAACGTGCGACAGTTACTGCGCTTGGATTACGTAAATTAAATCAAACAGTTGAGCATCAAGATAACGCTGCTATTCGCGGCATGATTACCAAAGTTGCTCACCTTGTAACAGTAAAAGAACAATAAGAGATTGTTTTCTTTCATAAGGAGGTGCCAATATGAAACTTCATGAATTAAAACCTGCGGAAGGTTCCCGTAAAGAACGTAAGCGTCTTGGACGTGGTATCGGTTCTGGTCAAGGTAAAACTGCTGGTAAAGGTCATAAAGGACAAAATGCTCGTTCCGGCGGCGGTGTTCGTCTAGGATTCGAAGGTGGTCAAACACCATTATTCCGTCGTTTACCAAAACGTGGTTTTACGAATTTCAGCCGTAAAGAATTTGCAGTTGTGAACCTTGATGCTCTTAATCGCTTTGAAGAAGGTACTGAAGTTACTCCAGAACTTCTTATCGAATCAGGCGTAGTTAAGAACGAAAGAGCAGGAATTAAAATTCTTGCTAAAGGGAACGTAGAGAAAAAATTGACTGTTAAAGCTCATAAATTCTCCTCTGCCGCCAAAGAAGCAATTGAAGCTGCCGGTGGAAGCGTTGAGGTGATCTAATGTTCCGAACAATCTCCAATTTTATGCGCGTTGGTGATATAAGACGAAAGATTCTATTTACCCTTTTAATGTTAATAGTCTTTCGTCTAGGTACATTTATTCCTGTGCCTAATGTAAATGCTGATGTACTTAGTGCCCAGGATAAACTTAGTGTATTCGGTGTTTTAAATACTTTTGGAGGTGGAGCATTAAAACAATTCTCCATCTTTGCAATGGGTATTATGCCGTATATCACTGCATCAATTATAATCCAGCTTTTACAAATGGATGTTGTACCAAAATTCACGGAATGGTCTAAACAGGGAGAAGCCGGACGGCGGAAAACTGCTCAGTTTACCCGCTACTTTACTGTTGTGCTTGGATTTATCCAAGCATTAGGTATGTCCTACGGTTTCAATAACCTTGCAAGTGGCCAATTGATTGAAAACCCGGGAATTGGTACGTATCTATTAATTGCGGTTGTTCTAACTGCTGGTACATCATTCCTAATGTGGCTTGGTGAGCAAATTACTGAAAAAGGTGTTGGAAATGGAATTTCCATCATCATCTTTGCAGGAATTGTTGCTGGGATCCCAACTACGGTTAAACAAATTTTTGTACAACAGTTTGAAAATGCCGGAGAAGCGTTATTTTTACGAATTGTTACTGTTGTAATTATTGCGATTGCGGTCATTGCTATTGTTGTAGGTGTTATTTTTATTCAACAAGCAAATCGTAAAATTCCAATCCAGTATGCTAAACGTGTTGTGGCAGGCCGAAATCCTGTAGGAGGACAATCCACTCATATGCCATTAAAGGTTAACGCTGCAGGGGTTATCCCTGTTATCTTTGCGATTTCCTTTATTGTAACGCCGAGGACGGTTGCTTCTTTCTTCCCACAAAATAACGTAACCATTTGGGTTAATAAAATATTTGATTATTCTCATCCAATTGGGATGATCATATATGCCGCATTAATTATTGCGTTTACTTATTTCTATGCTTTTATCCAAGTGAACCCTGAACAAGCTGCGGAAAACTTACAAAAGCAAAGTGGCTATATTCCAGGTATTCGTCCTGGAAAAAGCACACAAGAATACTTGACGCGCGTATTATATCGTTTAACATTTGTTGGTGCACTCTTCTTAGCAGCGATTTCGGTACTACCTGTTATCTTTATTAAGATAGGGAATCTACCGCAATCAGCTCAAATAGGAGGAACAAGCTTACTGATCGTTGTCGGGGTTGCCCTTGATACGATGAAACAGCTTGAAGCTCAATTGGTTAAACGTCATTATAAAGGCTTTATTAAGTAAAGGGTTTGGGGGCTAAGTCCCCTTAAAACCTATCAATAGCACGAGGGGGAATACGTGTGAATTTAGTATTAATGGGGCTTCCAGGTGCCGGTAAAGGCACACAGGCCGAAAGAATAGTCGAAAAATACGGCATCCCTCATATCTCTACTGGAGATATGTTCCGTGCAGCGATGAAAGAAGGAACAGAACTAGGTTTAAAAGCTAAATCCTTCATGGACAAAGGTGCGCTTGTTCCGGACGAAGTAACGATCGGAATTGTTCGTGAGCGATTAAGTAAAGAAGACTGTCAAAAAGGATTCTTACTAGACGGCTTTCCTAGAACAGTACCTCAAGCAGAAGCATTGGAAACTCTTCTTGTTGAACTTAACAGGTCAATTGATTATGTCATTAACATTGATGTTGACAAGAATATCCTAATGGAGCGCTTAACTGGCCGCCGCATTTGTAAAGATTGTGGCGCAACTTATCATCTTGTGTTTAACCCGCCAGTTCATGAGGGGAAATGCGATCGCTGCGGCGGAGAATTGTACCAACGAGCAGATGATAATGCAGAAACCGTACAAAATCGTTTAGATGTAAATATTAAACAATCCCAGCCATTATTGGATTTCTATGAAACAAAGGGATATTTGCGGACGATCAATGGCCAGCAGGACATTAATGTTGTATTTGCTGACATTGAACAATTATTAAGGGATTTAATTTAATGATCCAATGCAAAACCAGGCTAATGTCTCTCGAACATCTCCGATAAGATTCTAACTTTTGTGGATGCAAGTGGTTTTCAATTGTACATGAGTATGCCGGACTCTGTGTTTGGCAAAACTTACATGATGATACAAATCGTTAACAAGACCGCGTCTACAGCCTGGCATAGAAATTGCAATTTCTAATTGTTACTAGCAGACGTGGTGCGAGTCATGTGCTATAATTGTAAAGTTGGACTTAGATTTGCACTTACAAAAGTTTTTAAATAAATGACAATCTGAAAAGAGAAGGGAGACGTGTCCAATGGCCAAAGATGATGTTATTGAAATTGAAGGTAAAGTCATTGAAACTTTGCCAAATGCAATGTTTAAGGTAGAATTAGAAAATGGTCATACTGTGCTAGCTCATGTTTCTGGTAAAATTCGAATGCACTTCATTCGAATCCTTCCGGGTGACAAAGTGACTGTTGAGCTTTCTCCATATGACTTGACACGCGGAAGAATTACTTACCGCTTTAAATAATCTGCTTGCACTCCGTACTACTAAGGAGGTTAGGATAATGAAAGTAAGACCATCTGTTAAACCGATCTGCGAAAAGTGCAAAGTTATCCGTAGACGCGGTAAAGTCATGGTTATCTGTGAAAACCCTAAACATAAACAAAAACAAGGTTAATTTTTGAAGGAGGTGCGCACTTAATGGCACGTATTGCTGGTGTGGATATTCCACGTGAAAAACGTGTAGTTATCTCATTAACTTACATTTATGGTATTGGTAAAAATACAGCACAAAAAATCTTAGCAGAAGCTGGTGTTTCTGAAGATACTCGTGTGCGTGATTTAACTGAAGACGAATTAAACAAAATCCGTGATATCATCGACAAATTAAAAGTTGAAGGTGATCTTCGCCGTGAAATTTCTCTTAACATTAAGCGTTTAATGGAAATCGGCTGTTACCGCGGATTACGTCATCGTCGTGGTTTACCGGTTCGTGGACAAAATACTAAAAACAACGCTCGTACACGCAAAGGTCCTCGTAAGACTGTTGCGAACAAGAAGAAGTAATCGGCAAAGGAGGTTATTTAAATGGCACGTAAAACGAATACACGTAAGCGTCGTGTTAAAAAGAATATTGAATCAGGTATTGCACATATCCGTTCAACATTTAACAACACAATTGTAACAATCACTGATGTCCATGGTAATGCAATTTCATGGTCAAGTGCAGGTGCACTTGGATTTAGAGGTTCTCGTAAATCTACTCCATTCGCAGCGCAAATGGCAGCTGAAACAGCAGCCAAAACTTCTATCGAACACGGGATGAAAACGTTAGAAGTAACGGTTAAAGGACCTGGTGCAGGACGTGAAGCTGCAATTCGTGCTCTTCAGGCTGCTGGTCTTGAAGTAACAGCAATTAAAGATGTTACTCCTGTTCCTCATAATGGATGCCGTCCACCAAAACGTCGTCGTGTTTAATTTTTCTGTATAGACTTTCCTATCCCTGTCTATAATGGGATATGATACTAATTTTTCCGTTCATACAGAAGATTAATTCCAGTTGTTGTGCACAAAACGGGAACGTATACATGGGGGAATTTCGATTAGTCATCTTAGCTAATTGAGGTTTTCGACGTTTTGAAGGAGGGTTATTTGATGATCGAAATAGAAAAACCAAAAATCGAAACGGTTGAGATCAACGATGATGCCTAGTACGGGAAGTTCGTCGTAGAGCCACTTGAGCGTGTTTA
>NZ_JAVDUQ010000044.1:0-42504 GCF_031456445.1 Neobacillus niacini
AACCTAAAAAAGATGACCCCTGTTCAATACAGAAATCATCTTCTTAAGACTGCCTAACCTTTTTTTAAATGTCCTTTACAAAGGGTACATTTTAGTTCCCCCAATACCTTTCTTTGTCTAGCTCCAGCGCCTAGCCCCTCTAGGTCGCTTCGGTCCTGCCGATGAAGTCAAAGAACGACTTCACCGTCAGGCCCTCCAGCGCTTGTCGGGGCTGATCAAGGCGCTTCCGCTTTTCGTTTTTAATGCCCGCCCAAGTAGGCCATTTTAATTTGGTCACTTGCATTGAGTTCCTCTGCAGAACCTGATGCAACAATTTTTCCTGTTTCGATAACATAGGCGCGGTCAGCGATTGATAGCGCCATATTGGCATTTTGTTCAATCAAAAGAATGGTCGTGCCTGTTTTATTTATTTCCCCGATAATATTAAAAATCGTTTTGACTAAAAGCGGTGCAAGTCCCATTGATGGTTCATCCAATAACAACAGCTTCGGACGAGCCATTAACGCACGCCCCATTGCCAGCATTTGCTGCTCACCGCCGGATAATGTTCCGGATAATTGCTTGCGGCGCTCATGAAGACGCGGGAATAACTGATATACTTTATCGAAATCCTCTTGAATCCCTTTTTTATCATTTCGAAGGTACGCACCTAATTCAAGGTTTTCCTCCACCGACATATTAGCAAAAACGCGGCGGCCTTCCGGAACATGGGAGAGTCCCATTTTTACAATCGACTGGGCCACTTTACCGCCAATCGGCTTTCCTTCAAATAGGATTTCACCATTCTTCGGCTTTAGCAATCCCGAAATTGTTTTTAACAGCGTACTTTTCCCGGCACCATTTGCCCCAATCAAAGTAACAATTTCACCCTGGTTAATTTCAAGAGAGACGCCCTTCAAGGCATGAATATTTCCATAGTATACATTAATATCATTTATCTTTAACATTATGAAATGACCTCCTCGCCGAGGTATGCTTTGATGACTTTTGGATTATTTCTGATTTCCTCAGGAGTACCTTCAGCAATGAGCTGGCCGGAATCAAGTACATAGATTCGTTCACATACGCCCATTACCAGCCCCATATCGTGTTCAATCAGTAAAATCGTTAACGAGAACCGCTCGCGAATTAACGCAATCAAATTCATTAATTCTTCCGTTTCTTGAGGATTCATCCCGGCTGCCGGCTCATCCAAAAGCAAAAGTTTCGGGTTTGCTGCAAGGGCACGGGCAATCTCCAGGCGGCGCTGCTGGCCATAAGGGAGATTTTTCGCCTTTTCATGTATAAATCCTTCAAGGTTAAAAATCTTTAGGAATTCAATCGCCTTTTCCTCCATTTCCTTCTCACCGGAAAAATGGGTAGGTAGACGGAAGATTGAGCTTAACATCGAATGCTTGGACAGCGAGTGGTACGCTACCTTAACATTATCAAGTACAGATAATTCACTAAATAAACGAATATTTTGGAAGGTACGGCTGATTCCCTTTTTGGTAATTTTATAAGGTGCCAAACCATTTAATTTTTCCCCGTCTAATGAAATACTTCCTTCCGTTGGCACGTAAACCCCTGTTAAAAGGTTAAAGAATGTTGTTTTACCAGCGCCATTTGGTCCAATTAAACCGACAAGTTCACCTTGCTTTAACTCAAGGTTGACATCGGAAACGGCCTTTAAGCCGCCGAATCGGATTCCGGCCTGATCTACTTTAAGCAGCGGTGTGTTTGTTTCCATCTTTTACTCCTCCTTTAACGGATTTACCACCTTTAAAGAATGAGGTTATTTCTTTCGTTCCTAACAATCCTTGTGGACGGTAAAGCATCATAATCACAAGCACTAAGCTGTAAACAATCATCCGAACCTCAGGGAAGCCCTGTAAGAATGTCGAAATAATCGTGAGAAGGACTGCCGCGATGACTGCACCGGACATACTTCCCAATCCGCCAAGTACAACGAAAATCAAGATATCAAATGATTTTAAGAAACCAAAGTTTGTCGGTTGGATAATATAGAAGTTATGCGCATATAATGCACCGGCAATCCCTGCAAAAAAGGCACCGATCGCAAAAGCTGCAACCTTATAGTACGTCGTATTAATTCCCATCGCATCTGCAGCAATTTCATTTTCGCGAATGGAAATACAGGCACGTCCATGGGTTGAATTCGTAAAGTTTACAATCACAACAATGGTTAAAATGACACAGCCCACAAGCCATGGCCAAGTGGTGAAATGGGATACGGTCATCCCACTTGCGCCCCCGACATAGTCGATATTTAATAAGACAATCCTGACAATTTCCCCAAAGCCAAGTGTCGCAATCGCTAAATAATCTCCCTTAAGTCTTAGGGTTGGAATACCAATAATTAGACCTGTAATCGCAGCAACAATTCCTGCCGCCAAAATGGCTACCGGGAAGGGAAGACCTAATTTCATCGTCACAATCGCGGATGCATATGCACCGACTGCAAGGAACCCGGCATGTCCAATCGAAAACTGTCCGGTAACCCCGATGATTAAATGCAGGCTAGCTGCTAAAATAATATTAATTCCAATGAAGAACAAGGTGTTTACATAAAACTGATTAAGTGTTCCTCCATTTATTAAAAATTGTACGATTACTGAAAAAACAACGGCTAAAACGATTGAACTCCAGAATCCTTTAGTATGTTTAATTGTATTCAACGCTTAGCCACCCCCTATACCTTTTCTCTGACATTTTTACCAAATAGCCCTGCCGGACGGAAGATCAAAATTAAAATTAGAACAATGAAGGCCACACCGTCACGCCATAAAGAGAAACCAAGGGCACTGACAAGTGATTCGATTACACCCAGTACAAGACCGCCGGCCATTGCACCCGGGATGATTCCAATTCCGCCTAATACAGCGGCTACGAATGCTTTCAGACCTGGGATAATTCCCATCAATGGTTCAATTTTTGTATAGTACATTCCAAAGATTACACCCGCTGCGCCTGCAAGTGCAGACCCGATTGCGAATGTTGCAGAAATTGTGTTGTTTACATTTATACCCATTAACCGTGCTGCATCCATATCATGTGATACCGCACGCATTGCTTTCCCGATTTTAGTTTTGTGAACGATAAATTGTAGTAAGATCATTAAGAAAATTGATGTCGCTAAAATCAGTAAGGACTGACCGCTGATTTCTACACCAAAAAGGCTGATTTCTTTAAATGGAACAAGGTTGTCCGGATAGGCAGCTGGCTGCGCACCACGAACATAAATCATTCCGTATTCGATAAATAGTGATACCCCGATTGCCGTAATAAGAGCGGCAATTCTTGTTGCGTTTCGTAATGGTTTATAAGCGATTCTTTCAATTAGAACTCCAAATATCGCACATACTGCCATTGATATAATCAAAGCAAGGAAAAAATTCATGTGAAGAAATGTGATTGAATAAAAACCGATAAAAGCTCCCACCATGAAGACGTCACCATGGGCGAAGTTAATTAATTTTACAATACCGTAAACCATTGTATACCCTAAGGCAATTAAAGCATAGATACTGCCCAAGGAAATGCCGTTGACTAGCTGCTGTATTATTTCCATCTATTACACTCCTTTTAAAAGGACTTTCAACTTCAAAAACACATTTGAGTGGTGAATCTATCAATTTCAAGTCTATTAAATTGGAATAGGGAGACAAGAATCTCCCTATTCATTTTTGTTTAATGATTGTAAAAAGGAATATCCGCTTTTCTATTGAGGGTTTACTTTTGATTTAAATGTTTGCTTACCATCTTTGTACTCAAGAATAACAGCTGACTTGATTGGGTCATGGTTTTTGTCAAGCTTCATTGTTCCTGTTACAAGTGATAGACCATCTGTTCCAACAAGAGCCTTTTGGATCTTTTGCGGGTCACTTGAACCGGCACGCTTGATTGCATCTGCGATAAAGTATGCTGAGTCATAACCTAATGCGTTGAAAGCATCTGGAGTTTTTCCACTGTACTTTGCTTCGAATGCTTTAACGAAATCTTGTACTTTTGCATCAGAGTCACCAGAAGAGTAGTGGTTTGTGATATACGTGTTATTTAATGCCTTTGCACCAGCGATTTCTACTAGTTTAGGAGAATCCCAGCCGTCAGCACCCATCATTGGTACATTCAGGCCAATTTCACGAGCTTGCTTCACGATTAAGCCTACTTCTTCATAGTATCCAGGGATGAATACAAAGTCAGGGTTTTTCGCTTTGATACGGGTTAATGTTGCATGGAAATCAGTATCCTTCGCAACATAAGCTTCTTCAGATACAACATTTCCGCCATTTTTCTTGAAGAAATCTTTGAAAGATGCAGCTAAACCTTTTGCATAATCACTTGAGCTATCGATTAAGACAGCTGCTTTCTTCACTTTTAACTCATTGGAAGCAAAGTTAGCTGATACTGTACCTTGGAATGGGTCAATGAAACATGTACGGAATACATAGTCATTTAATTTTCCATCTTTAACAGTAACGGTAGGGTTTGTTCCTGTTGGGGTCAAAATAGGAACTTTATTATCATCGGCAATTTGCACTTGTGCAAGGGTGTCGGTACTTGTTGCTGCACCAATAACAGCTGATACTTTATCTTGAGTGATTAATTTGATTGCCCCGCTTGTTGCTTCAGCAGCATCTGATTTGTTATCAACACTTACTAATTGTAATTTCTTGCCGTCAATCCCTTTTTTGTTGATTTCGCTGATAGCGAGATCAATACCTTCTTTAATCGACTGACCGTAGGAAGCAACACCGCCGGATAATTCAAGGTTTGCCCCAATTTTAATCGTTTTACTGTCACTGCTAGCATTCCCACCAGTTGTTGAGCTGCTACTGCAGCCTGCCATAACACTTGCTGCAACCAAAAAGGATGCAACTACACCTGCTACTTTTCTTTTTCTCATGGTATTCCCCCTGCTAGATAATTTTTCCAATAGTTTTCTTACTGTTTCTAAAACAATTAATATTCTGAAAATATTGTACAAAATTATTTTCTTTTCGTCTAGTACTATTGTCCGTTATTTTAAAATAATTTTTAAAATAATAAATATTCACCATTTTCCTTTAACTCTATTGGGTTTTTACACTGTGAAGCGCTAAATTTTGTTTTGAGTTCAAAAGTAAGTTATTTCTAAAATATTTTTCAAAAAAACGAGAGATAAAAAAGAGAACTCCTGAAATGGAATTCTCTTTTTGTGAAAAAGTTATTCTAATACTTTACTTTTCGTTTCTTTTCCAAGAATCAATACCGCAGCCGCCCCTACTAAAACGGTAATACAAAAAATAGTAAAAATTATTGATATGGATGTTTTTCCCGCCACCAGGTAACCAACCAACAGCGGTCCGAGCACCCCGCCAATTCGGCCAAAGGATGCCGCCATTCCTGTACCAGTACCGCGGATCACCGTTGGATATTGTTCAGGTGTGTAAGCGTAAAGTCCACCCCATGCACCTAAATTAAAGAAGGACAACAGAATTCCCGCTATCATTAATAAGGAAGTTGTATCCGCCGTTCCAAAGAAATAAGCACTGATCGCCGTTCCTGTTAAATAGACAGCCAATACAAATTTCCTGCCAAATTTTTCAATAAACCAGGCGGCGGTAAAATAACCGGGAAGCTGGGCTAGTGTCATAATCAACACATATTCGAAGCTTTTAATTAGACTGAAGCCTTTCATGACCATCACACTTGGGAGCCAAAGGAAAATTCCATAATAGGAGAATACGACACAGAACCACACAACCCAGAGCATCGTGGTTTGGCGGCCATATTCCTTGGAAAATAATTTTGCCAGGCTTTGAAATACTGAAATTTTTTCTTGTTTTTTCACTTCGGTGAAACGTGGAGAATCCGGTAAGCCCATACGTAAATAGAGAGTATAGATAGCAGGAATTGCACTAATCAGTAATGCTACCTGCCAGCCAAACTTCGGAATGACAAAATAGGAAATGACCGCAGCCACCAGCCAGCCGACTGCCCAGAAGCTTTCAAGCAGTACAACGATTCTTCCGCGCTTTTCAACCGGGACACTTTCCGAAACAAGGGTGGCGGCCACCGGAAGCTCGCCGCCAAGCCCCATCCCAATGAAAAACCTCAATACTAAAAACATGGTGATCGTTGTGGTAAAGGCGGAGGCACCACTTCCAATTGAAAATAATAATAGCGTGATAATAAAAATATTTTTCCGGCCCACCCGGTCCGCCATTAAGCCAAAAATAAGGGCACCGACTGCCATACCGATGGAGTTGACACTGCCAATCCAGCCCATTTGCTCGGCGGATAAATTCCATTCGACTTTTAGGGCAGCGATGATGAAGGAAAGCATCCCCACATCCATTGCATCAAACATCCAGCCCGTACCTGCAATGGTCAGCAATTTTCCGCTGGAGACATCCTTTTTTTTCTTCGCAGTTCCTCTATTAAAAACATCCTGCTCGTTAATCATTTGGACCCTCCTGTTCGAAACATTATTTATACTATTTCCAATACCTTGTTCTTTTAATAAGTCAACTGTATTTTAACAGGTGTCTTTACATCAGTCACTACATTTTTTGAAAAATTAAATTGCTTCAATGGAAACAAACTCACTGCGGCCGTTTTTTCAGTTTTGGGACAAAAAGGAGACAAGGTACCGGTGAAATGTCCTTTAAATTGGTTTGGGACAAAACCCAATTCAAATGTACGGTTCTATGTGATCGAATCCAGAAAAGAAATCCGTCTTTGGTAGCGTAG
Source organism: Neobacillus niacini (assembly GCF_031456445.1). GTDB lineage: Bacteria > Bacillota > Bacilli > Bacillales > Cytobacillaceae > Neobacillus > Neobacillus niacini_I. The sequence continues at coordinate 6,736 of NZ_JAVDUQ010000044.1, forward strand.
CAAGGTTCTATACGACCGTTTCAAGGGAAGTATCCCGTCCTCGGTAGCATAGCCGTGTTCTATGCGACCGTTTCCTGAGAAGTATCCCGTCCTCGGTAGCGTAGCCTGGTTCTATGCGACCGTTTCAAGGGAAGTATCCCGTCCTCGGTAGCATAGCCATGTTCTATGCGACCGTTTCCTGAGAAGTATCCCGTTCACGGTAGCGTAGCCTGGTTCTATGCGACCGTTTCAAGGGAGGAATCCCGTCCTCGGTAGCGTAGCCGTGGTCTATGCGACCGTTTCAAGGGAAAAATCCCGTCCTCGGTAGCGTAGCTAGGTTCTATGCGACCGTTTCAAGGGAAGTATCCCGTCCTCGGTAGCATAGCTGATTAAATTGTCCTTTAAAAATCGGGATTCCCAAAAGCTAACCTCTAATCAGCCCATTTAAAATAACCCAGACAGCTCCAAAAGCCATTCAGGTCCAAAAAGGAGCACTGTTAGTCCAGTGCTCCTTCGATATTTTTAAATTGATTGAAAAACATATGATAGTATCTTCCGTTTTGCTTTATTAAGTCGTCGTGGCTGCCTTTTTCGATAATCTGACCTTGGTCAATGACCATGATGGAGTCGGCATCGCGAATCGTATTCAAGCGGTGGGCGATGATGAAGCTCGTGCGGTCCTCCATTAATGTGAGCAGCGCTTCCTGAATATGAAGCTCGGTCCGGGTATCAATGCTCGAGGTTGCCTCATCCAAAATCAACAGCGAGGGTTTTGCTAAAATGACCCTGGCAATCGCCAGCAGTTGGCGCTGACCTTGGCTTAAGTTGCCGCCATTCTCCGCAAGCTCTGTTTTATATTGGTTTGGAAGCCGTCTAATAAAAGCATCGGCATTGGCCATCCGTGCCGCAGCCACCACCTCATCATCACTCGCACCCGGCTTTCCATACATAATATTTTCCTTAATCGTACCGGAAAACAAATAGGTATCCTGGAGCACAAAACCAAAGCATCTGCGCAAGCTATCCCTTGTATATTCACGGATATCGCGGCCATCTAATAGAATCCTCCCGCTTGTCACATCATAAAACCGCGTTAACAGATTTACCACCGTTGTTTTTCCGGCGCCCGTCGGTCCGACCAGTGCCGTACTACTGCCCGCAGGAGAATCAAAATGAATATTTTTCAAGATGGGCACATCCGGGCGATAACCAAAGCTGACATCTTCAAAGACAACATGCCCCTTTGGATTGACTAACTCCACTGCCCCTGGTACATCCTCCGATTCCTCCTGTTCATCAAGAACTTCAAAAACCCGCTCGGCGCCCGCGACACCTGATTGCAGGACATTAAAAATATTGGCGAGGTCGTTAAGCGGACGGACAAATTGCCGGGAATATGTGATAAAGCTGGCAATTGCCCCGATGGTGATCATGCTCTTCACCGCTAAAATCCCTCCGACGACTGCCACCAGTGCAAAGCTGAGGTTACCAATCACATTCATAATCGGCATCAAGAAACCCGACCAAATTTGCGCCTTAAGGCCAACCTCACGCAGCATTGTATTGACCTCATCGAATTCTTCATTCACTTTTTCTTCATGATTAAACGCTTTTACGACATGGAGTCCGGTAATGGTCTCCTCAATATGACCGTTTAATTTCCCAAGTTGAACCTGCTGGTCTTTAAATAACACACTTGTTTTTTTGGCAATCGTTTTAGTGAGTAAAAAAACTAACGGCACCGTCAATAGACTAACCAATGTTAAAATTGGGCTTAAAATCAGCATCATTACTAATGAGCCAATAATGACAATCAGGCCGGACATTAGCTGGGTTGTAGACTGGGAAATGGTGTTGCTGACATTATCTACATCATTGGATAATCTGCTCATTAACTCCCCATGTGTTCGGGTATCAAAAAACGCAACCGGAAGCTTTTGCAGCTTTTTAAAAAGCGAATCCCTTAAGCTTTTGACAATTCGCTGTGAGACACCGGCCATCAGCCAGCCTTGTAAAAAGGTCAGAAGGGCATCAGCGATATAGGCGGAGGCAAGAATGAGAATCGTCCTTTCCAATAATCCGAAGTCTACCTTGTTATGGAGGCTCATCGCATCGACCGCTTTTCCGATTAAGTAAGGGGCAAGCAAAGTAAGAACGGAATCAATGACAATAAATAAAAATAGGAAGGAAAGCATTTTTCTCTCTTTGCCAACATAATCCCATAGCCGTTTCATTGTTCCCTTAAAACTCTTGGGTTTCACAACAGGGCCTCTGCGATGGGCACCGCCAAATCCGCCAGGTCTGCCACCTGGACCGGGAAGCGGAGGGGCAGTACGTGCTTGTTCTGTTTCCTTCGCCATCTACAGCACCTCCTTGCCAATCTGAGACTGGAAGATTTCCTGATAAACCTTGCATTCATGAATCAGTTCTTCATGGGTTCCCACCCCGACTACTTCTCCTTGGTCCATGACGACGATTTTATCGGCATCAATGATAGAAGTAATCCGCTGGGCAATTAATAAACAAGTAAGGCCCTTTGCATATTTTTTCAAAGATTCCTTGATCTTTGCCTCTGTTGCGACATCGACGGCACTTGTGCTGTCATCCAAAATGAGGATTTCAGGTTTCTTAATTAATGCCCTGGCAATCGAAATCCGCTGTTTTTGTCCGCCGGAAAAATTCACACCGCCTTGGCCGATTTTGGTTTGATAGCCTTCAGGTGAGGCAGAAATAAAATCGTGGGCACCGGCAATCATTGCCGCCGCTTCCATTTCCTCGGCACTGGCATCCTCTTTACCCCACTTAATATTTTCGGCAACACTACCAGTAAAAAGAATCGTCTTCTGGGGAACCATCGCAATTTTTTCTCTTAATCTTTTCGGTTCAACGTTTTTAACATCTTCACCATCGACCTTGATTGTCCCGGCGTCCGCATCATAAAAGCGAGGGATAAGGCTGACAAGGGTGCTTTTTCCTGATCCAGTGGAGCCAATAATCCCAACAGTTTCACCGGGGTGTAACGTAAGATTGATCTTTTTCAAAATCGGTTCGCCACTCGTCCCTTCATAGGAAAACGAGACATTTTCAAAGTCAATTCTGCCTTTTTCTCCTTGATTTTCGTTCACTTCGTCCTTCCAAGTCTGGAAGTCTTCCTGTTCAAAGACCTCGCCAATCCTTCCGGCAGAAGCCCTGGCCCGAACAAACATATTAAACACCATTGAAATCATCATGAGGGAAAATAAAATTTGCGTCATATAGTTGGTAAATGCAATAATATGGCCGACTTGAATATGGCCCGATTCCACTCCTAGCCCTCCAAGCCAGAGGACAGCGACAATTCCTAAATTTACAGTCAGCATGATGGCTGGACTAAAAATGGACATTAACCTTGTAGCGGAAATGGATTGATCTTGAAAAAGTTGATTTTCCTTGGTGAATTTTGCAATTTCTACATCCATCCGGTTAAACGCCTTGACTACTCGGACACCGGACAAATATTCCCTAATCACCCCATTGACCCGGTCTAATGCTTTTTGCACCTTTGTAAAAAGCGGGAAACCCAACCTCATATTTAAAATAATGAGCAAGGCGACAATCGGAACCACAACCGCGAGGACCACCGCAAGGCGCAGGTTTAATCGTGAGGCCATAATCAATCCGCCAATGGCGAGCAGGGGCGCTTTAACAAACATCCGCATCATTCCATTTACAAAGATTTGGACTTGGTTCACGTCATTGGTCAGCCTAGTGATTAACGACGCGCGGTCAAAGCGGTCGATATTTTTAAAGGAAAGCGATTGGATTTTCTTAAATAAATCGGACCTGAGTTCGGCACCAAAATTTTGCGAAACCGTACTGGCAACAATGCTTCTCGTTGAGGCGGATACTGCTCCGAAAGCAGTCACTAGCAGCATTATGCCGCCCATTTTTAACACGTAATGGATATCCCGTCCGGCAACGCCAACATCAATGATTTTTGACATGATGGTCGGCTGCAGCAGGTCACATATCGCTTCAAAGGTTAAAAATATTACGGCTGTGAAAAAAAGTTTCCAATACTTCCTTGTATATTTGCCTAAAAATTTCACGACATCGTTCACCTCTAATTGTTGAAAAAGTAGGAAGTATCAAATTGAGATAAGTTTATTATAATGAGGCCGCTGGTGGTTGAACAAATTTTAGCACTATCGTTGTGTTAGTTTTTTTAAAGAAAACTCGCCGATTGGCGAGCCTCTAAGGGCGAAGACAGAGGCGTAGTTGCACTTATACTTTCCTATTAACCAAAAAAACAACACCCCTCTAAATAAAGGAGTGTTGCTTCATTTTTTAAGTATATACTTATTCTACAGGGCGGAATTCATGGACCCAGACGCGCATTTGCGGAAGCCATGGCATTCCCGGATGCATGGAAAGAATCGATTGCTTATAATCTTCCAAGGAATTGAAGCCCTCGCGGCGTGCATCATCATCGGTTAACTCTCCTAGGGACTGCTGATAGACCTTTTCAACAACAAATTGACGTCCCTCAAGTGTCATAATTTCACCTGGGTCAGCATAGCGCTCATTGCGCCGTGTTGCAGTTTTCTCTCCTGAAAGAACCTTTTTTACATCTTCTTCAACCGTTACCAAGCGTTCAACCGGGCCTTTCTTTGGTGGTAAAGTATTATTTTCAGTCATAATCATTTCCTCCTTTCATAGATTATTTTTCCATTTTATCATTATTGAAATCATAAGAAAAGTTTGCGCCCTTAATCAACTTATCGTTCTCTTACTAATCCTGCCTCACTGGCACTTATTGATGGTACTAAGGCAAATATTAAATCTTCCACAACTAATTCGATAGGATTAGGCTGATTAAGATGGCGAATGAAAAATAGCGGAAGGGCTCAGGAAAAAGACAGGTTGGAAAAAACCTGCCTTTTTTCTACGTATTTAAATCTCTTTTTCGGTAAAAAATATAAGTTCCCACTAATAATCCAACTATGGCTACAAGGGAGATACTAGAAAAGACCGGGTCAAGCGTTCCATCTGTTATTACCCTTTTTGCTTCAAAGTACTTAAAAGGGGTCACGTATTTTAATCCGCTTATTTTTTTATTCAAATCGATGGCGATCGATAAAATATACATGATTAAAAGAATAGCCGTTCCAATCGAGGCCGCGCGTTTCGGTTTCTTAAGCTGTGCCGCCATTGCCGAACCTAACACAAGAAAAATTAGCTGCAAGATCAACATTCCTGCCATTAGTGTATAGATCACATCGATCGGATCGCCTGCTTTATTAAATTTGGTTACCATGGCAACCGAGAGACCTAAGGTCACAAGATTGAAGATCACTACATTTACAAACGCTGCTACTAGTTTAGCCGTTACAATTCTGCCGCGCGAGATGGGTTTTGCCATTAAAAATTCTGTTGTTTTGTCCCGCTCTTCTTTTGCGATGATATTAGCACCAATCATTAACGCATGAAATGCAGCCATTAAGATCAGATAGGCAAATAACATCCCGTAAAATCCTATTGGGGTTGAAAAATCCAACTCTCCTACGCCCATCATCGCCTGTAAGGATTTAGGCATACTTGACATCAATTCGTTAATCGACTGGCCTGATGATGAAGAATATCCTTCATATTTGCCCATCCCGGCTACAACCATAAACAAAATCCCAAAACACCAAATAATCAATGATTTTCGATTCGCCTTCATTTCTCGTAAAAATAAATTCATAACCACACCCCCTTATACCGCATGAATATCCTTTTTCGAATAAATTACGTAACTCGCAGCAATAGCTGCGATGATTAAGACGATTTCAATAAAGACAAAAGAAACTTGATAGCTTGAGTGTTTGATAATATAGCTTGTTTCATAATACTTAAATGGGGTTAGGTAGCAAATCGCCTTTTCACCGATCACTGAACCTAACATATTTAAGATGTAAAAACCGAATACAGTACCAATTGAAATCGGCAAAACCGATTTAATTTTTGACGCTGCAGCAGAAATGAGGATTCCTAGTGCAACAAACATCATTTCCACAAGGAAAGCGGTTAAGGAAATCAATAAAAATGTATTCATATCAAATGATTTTTCACTCACGACTGACGCGGTAATGACTGCAATGGCCATATAGATGACATTCGTAATCACCAAGGAAATAATCACCGCGAGTAGTTTGGCTGTGACAATTTGCTTACGGGTAACAGGCTTTGTCAGTAGGAAATCGGCTGTTTTTTCACGAACTTCTTTTGATAAAATCGAGGTTCCTAGATTCATAGCCTGAATGGAACCACATAGAATCACATAGGTAAAACCATAGGAATAAAACCCCAATAAGGAAGTAATGCTATCAAGTGAAACGCCCAATGCTTTCCTTACAGCTTCCGGGTAATTTTCAAGCAGCTTTTTAAACTGATCCGCATCCTGTGTTAAACCAGGGAACATAGATAGGAAGAAAACGATTAACGCTGCCAAGGAAACGGTCCAAATCATCGTCGATTTCCGATAGGCCTTTAGTTCATGGAGAAAGATATTCATGGTTTAATTCTCCTTTTCATAATAGTGCATAAAGATTTCCTCAAGATCCGGTTCGTCAATCCAAAGGTTTTCCAGCTCAAGCTCCGAGAGTTTTTTCAAAATCAAATTGATATCGCCGCTATATAGGAAACTAGTAATATTGTCTTTCACTTCAAGATTCGTGACTCCATCGATGGATAGATTTTGGATGGAAGCCTTAGTTTCGAGCTTGAACTTCTTATGGTTGTTTTCCCGCAAAGTACTGATTTTCTCCACTTTGACAAGTTTGCCTTCTTTAATAATCGCCACGCGGTCGCACATTTTTTGTACTTCACTCAAAATATGGGAGGAAAACAAAATCGTCTTCCCTTTGTTATTTTCTTCTTTTAATAAATCAAAGAATTTTTGCTGCATTAACGGATCGAGACCGCTTGTCGGCTCATCAAGGATAATCAACTTTGGATCGTGCAGGAGTCCCTGGACAATTCCGACTTTCTTTTTGTTCCCAAACGACAGGTCGTCGATTTTTTTATTAAGGTCAAGGTCCATGATCTCTGCTAATTCTTTCATTCGTTTACTACAATCCTTTTTATAAAAACTGGCTGAATACTTGAGGAGGTCTTTGACCTTCATGTTGTCGTAATAAAAGACTTCTGATGGCAAATAGCCAATTTCCTTTTTAATTTCCGGTGCAAACTTCACGCTGTCCTTGCCAAAAATCGTGGCACTGCCGCTCGTAGGGTAGATGAGGGAGAGAAGTGTGCGGATGGTCGTCGACTTTCCGGCACCATTCGGTCCGATAAACCCGAAGACTTCTCCTTCTTCGACATGAAAGCTGATATCCGTAATTCCTCTCGCATTGCCATATGTCTTTGTTAGGTTATTCAGTTCAATCACATTCATCACGCGCGCCCCCTTATTTATAAAAAGCTTTCATTAAAACTTCATAATACTCTTCGGTTTCTTTTATTGCCTCGTCATAATTAATTTCATGAGTCGGTGTTAGCTTTGCTCGTTGAATCAATTCATCACTAAATTGTTCGAAGGTCCAAAAGATAATTTTCAGTGCCTTTTGGACATCAATATCGTCCCTGAAAAGGGATAAATCAATGTCCTCATACAGTTTCCCAATATTGTTTTTCGCCAATTGCTTTATTCTTTGGTCTAATTCGAGTTTCACTTCCTTCGAATCTTCCATTACTGCTGCACTTAAAAAATTAAACAGATCCGGATATTTGTTGAGCAATTCCATTTTCACGCTGACAGCTTGGCGAACTCTTTTAAAAATATCCCGTTCTTGCAGGTTAATCTTTTTGTAAAATTCATCAACAATGATTTCATAGAAATGGTCAAATACAAACAAATACATTTTCTTTTTATTGCCAAAGTAATGGAACAAGAGACCCTTTGATATACCGGCTTCTTTGACGATTTCATTTGTCGAGGCGTTATCATATCCCTTCTGGGCAAATTCCTTTATTGCTGCGTTGATTATACGGTCTTGTTTTTCCTGATCTAGGTTGAGAAATTTAGAAAACATTCTGGCAGCCCTCTTTCTTTATTGCGTAGACCTTTGTGGTGTTGATTGGCGTTGTCGGTACTGCGTTGACCACATCAGTCAATGACATTGTAACTCCATTGACCACTTAGGTCAATAGGGGTAAGTGGCTATTTTTTTACAAATTTTAGAACATTTCTTTATGTGCTTAGTATCGGTTTGAGGGGTGTGCTAAGATACATACGAGGTTGACTTTATGGAGGTGAACGATATTTTTACTTTAAAAGAAAGAGACCCGTCACTGACTCTTGCTGGTTTCATTTCTGCTCAAAATCGATTGATTGTTACCCAGCCGATGCTGCCCGTTTTATCTAGTAAACAAGCATCAGTAGAAGCAGGAATTGGCGGAGAAGAAAAAGTAGCAGAAATTTTCCGGAGACATTCGTTTCCATTCGAGCACCACATTTTCCACGATTTATCCCCCAGCTCAGATGAGAAATTCCAAATGGATACCTATTTTATGACACCTTCGTATGGGTTAGTTTTAGAAACGAAGAATATTGGCGGAAGTTTAGAGTTCAGGGAAAACCCGCCTCAATTAATCCGTACAAGGGAAAACGTTCAAAAGGATGGATTTGAAAGTCCTGTCGTCCAATTGGAACGTAATCGTGAATTATTAAGTGCCTGGCTAAGGTCCCACAACATTTATATTCCTATTTATGGTGCAGTTGTCCTTGCTTACCCAAAACAAATTGTCGAAGTCCCGCCTTCGAAGGCAAAGATCTTATTCCCCAGCTCGATTCCCGCTTTTATCAATAGTATTCCGCAACAATCAAAGAAGTTGGATCAAGTTACGTTTGAATGGCTCTCTGCTGAGCTTTTAAAAAGTCATCGCCGTTTTATTCCCAAACCCATTTGTGAGACATATCAAATTCCATTTGGGGATATTCGCCCTGGGGTAATTTGTAGGGTGTGCGATCGGATTGGGATGGTGAAGCACCGCAGGACTTGGTTTTGTCCTCATTGTGGGGCGGTTGATCCCATAGCTCATGTTAGGACTTTACAGGAGTGGTTTTTACTATTTAAAAGGGAAATCACGAATCGAGAGTGTAGGGAGTTTCTGGGGATTGATGATATCGACACGGCAAAACGGGTTTTGCTTAATATGAACATGGCCAGGAAAGGGGCATTCAGATACCGAACCTATATAATGGACTTATCTAAAATTTAGTATCCGGTAGTTGGGCAAAGCGAATCGCTAGTTGCAGGCTCTTTTTCGCTAGTTAGATTTGCTTGCGCCAGTTGGAGGGCTCTTTACGCCAGTTGGAGACCTCTTTACGCTAGTTGGAGACCTTTTTCCGCCAGTTGGACCTGTCCTTGCGCTAGTTACAGGCTCTTTTTCGCTAGTTAGATTTGCTTGCGCTAGTTGGAGGGCTCTTTACGCTAGTTGGAAGCCTTTTCCCGCCAGTTGGACCTGTCCTTACGCTAGTTGCAGGCTCTTTTTCGCTAGTTAGATTTGCTAACGCCAGTTGGAGGGCTCTTTACGCTAGTTGGAGACCTTTTTACGCCAGTTGGACCTGTCCTTGCGCTAGTTGCAGACTCTTTTTCGCTAGTTGGATTTGCTTGCGCCAGTTGGAGGGCTCTTTACGCTAGTTGGAGACCTTTTTACGCCAGTTGGACCTGTCCTTGCGCTAGTTGCAGACTCTTTTTCGCTAGTTGGATTTGCTTGCGCCAGTTGGAGGGCTCTTTACGCTAGTTGGACCTGTCCTTGCGCTAGTTGCAGACTCTTTTTCGCTAGTTAGATTTGCTTACGCCAGTTGGACCCGCCCTTACGCTAGTTGCGAGCACTCCCTACAACACTGACCCCCGCCCTCTATTCTAAAAACGTGTAGACCAACATTGAAAGTGATATGATAGTGATGTACATATGAGAAAAGGGAGTGCAAACAAGCATGAAAAATGAAATCATTGAAAGATTTACTTCCTATGTAAAAATTGATACCCAGTCAGACGAGAGCAGCAGCACTTGTCCATCAACGCCAGGGCAGTGGACCCTACTCCATATGCTTGAAGAGGAATTAAAGTCGATCGGCATGCAAGAAGTCAGCATCGATGAAAACGGCTATTTAATGGCAACGCTTCCATCCAACACAGAAAAAGACGTGCCGACCATCGGATTCCTGGCCCACGTTGACACGGCGACAGACTTCACCGGCAAAAACGTCAAACCGCAAATCCACGAAAACTACGACGGCAGCGACATCACATTAAACGAGGCCTTAAAAGTTGTCCTATCACCAAAAGACTTCCCAAGCCTCCCAGATTATAAAGGCCATACCTTAATCACCACCGATGGTACAACCTTGCTTGGCGCCGACAACAAGGCCGGCGTGGCAGAAATCATGACCGCAATGGCATACTTAATCAAACACCCGGAAATCAAACACGGTAAGGTCCGCGTTGCGTTCACCCCAGATGAGGAAATTGGCAGGGGACCGCATAAATTTGATGTTGCCCGCTTTAACGCTAAATATGCCTACACCGTTGACGGCGGTCCACTAGGCGAATTAGAATACGAAAGCTTTAATGCAGCCGCAGCGAAGATTACCATTAAAGGAACCAACATTCACCCAGGCTCCGCAAAAGGCAAAATGATCAACTCTGCGAAAATTGCGATGGAGCTCCACAGTAAGCTCCCAGAAAAAGAGGCACCAGAATATACCGAGGGATACGAAGGCTTCTATCACTTGATTTCGATCAATGGTGATGTTGAACAAACCAAGCTGTACTACATCATCCGCGACCATGACCGCGAAAAATTCAACGAACGCAAAACAATCATTACCAACATTGTTAATGACATCAAAGCAAAATATGGCGAAGACAATGTCCTTCTTGAACTGAATGACCAATATTACAACATGGGTGAAAAAATTAAGCCAGTTAAGCAAATTGTCGACATTGCTCAAGAGGTAATGGAGTCGCTCGACATCAAGCCGCTGATTAAACCAATTCGTGGCGGTACAGACGGTTCACAACTTTCCTATATGGGTCTGCCAACACCTAATATCTTTACCGGCGGCGAAAACTTCCATGGGAAATATGAATTTATTTCCGTCGACAACATGGAAAAATCCGTAAATGTAATCGTTGGAATCGCTCAAAGCTTTGAAAAAAAAGCGTAAATAGGAAAAAAAGCTAACCACTATGGTTAGCTTTTTTCATTTCAAAAGTACATCCACACAATCCTTTAAGGTGGAAACGGTCTCATCCATCTGTGCTTCCAGTTTCTCCCTCGACCACTTTCTTTGCCCCGAATCCAGATCACTCCGGATCAACTGCAACATCCAAATCGAAAACGCAGCGGAGAACAGATAATATTCCCTTATAAAGCCATCACCCACTAACCCAGCATGCTCACAATAAGCTTTCAAGGCCCGCTCTCTAAACTGACGGGGTACCGACTTTGGAAATACCGGGTGAGCGAGATCAAGGAGATGATACAAATCCCAATACGGTGTATTCAAATGGGCATGCTCCCAATCCAAAACAACCACTTTCCGGTCAACTCTTGCAATATTGCCAATATGAAGGTCCCCGTGCGATAATACGAGCTTTTTCGAAAAATTAACCCCCTCAAGAAGAGGAAAAATCTCCTCCACCCCTAAATCCGGCAACGCTGACTTTTCTCCGGAAATCTCCAAAAGGATTTCCTCCATTTTCGGCTTAAGCCCTGTCACCGGAAGCCCGACAATTCCTTCAACAGGGAGGGAGTGCCATCCCGCCATCAGCTTGATTACTTCTAAAATAGTATCCTCACTAAAATCATGACGGAGTGAACCAAGATCCTCAAAAATCATCCAATTCTCATCAGCCTCCGCAGCAACAGAATAGGCCAGCAATTTTGGATAAATTTCCGGGAGGGAGGGGAGAACATGTTCATACACCCAAACCTCTTTTCCCAACTGGCCGTTATTCGTCAATGGCTTGAAAATATAGCTTTCCGCTTCAGACAGATAAAAACGCTCAACAAATTTGCCATTCATCCCTTGATACAGGGGCTCCGCCTTAAGGATTTTTTCACTGTTTAACATCCCATTTGGCAGAACCATATTTTTTAAAGGATTCATATATCCTCCATTATAGTGCTTTAAAAAAGAGCTACTGATTTTTTCAACGTCTCAAGTTCTTGACGCAGCTTTCGGTTTTCCCTTTGGACAGCTTCAATCTCTGTTTCGTCCTTCAGAGCGAGAGGGAATAAAAGATTGATTTCATACCAAGTCTTTCCATCTTTAGATTCCATGGTCTGACACTGCCTAACATTTGCTTTAGGATATCTTTTTTTAACGATTGAAACTTCATCCTGCGAAAGCCTTAATTCTCGAAAATTGATTCCGTCCGCAAAAGATTTTGATAAAAACTCTTCAAACTTCTCCATTTCTTTAAAAATCATCCTTTTCTCACCCTCCATTTTGAATATTCAAATGGCTAATCACGACATCATTTCCGCATCGTATTAACGTAGAAAAGGAAGGATCAATGCTTTTTTTGAATAGATAACTTCATATTATATTTATTTCACTCTTTCACAGATATGCCTTTGCTGATTTTAAAAACCTCTGGGTCCGATAAAAAACACCTAGCCTGGCTAGGTGTTTTTTAATCAAATTATCCCTGTGTAACCAATGCTTTTTTCAATGCATCCAATTCCTGCTTTAACCGTTGATTTTCCCTTTGAATATCCTCAAACTTCGAATCAACATCAGGAGCGGGCAAAAGGTTAATTTCATACCAGGCTTTATCGTCCTGGCTCTCCAAAGCGGGGCTTTTTAAAATACTGGCGTTTGGATACCGCTTAAGTAGATAATCTACTTCCTCGTCTGATAATCGTAATTCTCGATAGCTTACTCCGTCCGAAAATGACTCTTCCAAAAACGTCTTAAATCTTTCTAGTTCAGTTGGTGCCATGGATATCCCGCCTTCCGCTCCAAATCTCACAAAATTTTAAGAATACACTGCCGCGCTTTTTTGTTTCTTTGAGGTGCCTCCTGAAAGGGCAATCGACTGTTCAACTAGTACCTCCATCGCATCCACGCAGTACTGCGCTGCCTCATCACTAATTTTCACACAAGACAACTCTGTGCAAGCAAGAATGACACAGTGACAGCCTTCCTCAAAAATAAGCTGATGGATAATCTCTTCCAGCTTCAGCGGGTTAATCATTTTATCCGCTTTAATGCTGTAAATGATGTCCATCGTTTGCTTTTGGATGGTTTCATTCGGAACATAGATCTGCATATTGTATTTGCCCGATTCTTTTTCGTAAATACCGCTGCTGATGGTTCCCTTTGTCGCTAACAGGCCAATCTTGGCGTTCTCGCCGTATTTTTGATAAATCACTTTCAACGTTTCATCGACCATATGAATAATCGGAATACCCGTCAATGCCTGCATTTGGTCGTAAAAATAATGCGAAGTATTACAAGGAATCGCAATATGAGAAACACCGGCAAACTCCAACAGCTTGAAGTCCTTTTTTACAGCCTCTAAAAATAACTCTTCCTGTCCATTTAAAATGGCATCTGTTCGGTCCGGTAAGGTGGCGTGATTCAGGATCATCATATCGATATGGTCTTGATCCCGATCAGCGACAGTATTTTCAACCACCTTATCGAAAAATACAGAGGTTGCCTTGGGACCCATTCCACCGATTACACCCAAACTTTTCATTCTACCACCTTCCATTTCTAAAAAATTTGCTACATTTGGAAAACACCCGGCGACGAACAAGCCGCTAAACGGGTTTTTTCCAGAAAACCTGGTCTCAAGCTAATCTGACAAGAGGTTAAACTGTGACCAACTCGTCGGTATGTTTTGCGCTCTGGGAAGGCGCTTCGCCTTCTAATTCTATGAAAAACTTTTTATACCAAACTAGGAAAACATATACGGTCCAAATATAACGGGCATAATTATGTCTGTTATGATAATGGTCGTCCAAAAATTTCACCAATTCATCGGTATCAAAGAATTCCTTGGCAATATCAGATACAAACATTTCTTTCACTAAATTATAATATTTCTCTTCGCGCAGCCAATAGCGGATTGGCACAGGGAAGCCAACTTTTGGACGATTGGCCCATTCTTCCGGCAATACTTCCTTCGCTGCGGTTCGCAGTGCGTATTTCGTATTTTCCTGATTTACACGAAGCGGAGTAGGAATCGCTGAAGCCATCCCCATCACTACCTTATCCAAGAACGGAACGCGGAGCTCAATGGAGTGCGCACAGCTCATTTTATCCGCTTTTAAGAGAATATCTCCAGGCAGCCATAGCTTCAAGTCAAGATATTGCTTTTTCGTTACATCATCTTTATTTTTCACGCGGTCATAGACCTTTTTCGTAATGCTCAGAACGGAAGGACCCTTTTTAAAATCATCCTTCAATACTTTTAACGCATCATTTTCATCCCATACCTTGGCTTCGCCAATGAAGGTTTCCTCAACCGTTTGGCCGCCTTTAACTAGGAAGCCTGTAATGCGGTTCTGCGGCAGTGCCTTTGCAACATTGGAAGCCGCGCGGCGGAGGGCAAATGGAATTTTTTCATATTTCGCCATTGCTGGGGTTGGGCGGTACCACTCATATCCGCCGAAAATTTCATCGGCGCCTTCACCCGATAACACAACTGTAACATGCTTGCTTGCTAGCTCTGCTAAGAAATATAACGGAACAGAGGATGGATTGGATTGCGGCTCATCCATATGGTATTGGATGGTTGGCAGTTTCTCAAAGCATTCATCTGCATTAATAACGGTTTTATGGTTTTCAATTCCAAGAATATCTGATAAATCTTTAGCTAGATTGGTTTCGTTGAAGATTCCCTCATGGTCCTGGAAGCCAACAGAGAAAGTTTTGTTCGGCTTTAACAGGGAAGTAATATAGCTGGAATCAATCCCGCCGGATAAAAATGAGCCGACCTTCACATCACTAATCTTATGGTACTTCACGGATTCCTCTACTGTGGTTTTTATTTTTTCCACAAAATGCTCTAAGCTGTTTCCTTTTTCATCAAAATTAACATCCCAATAAGGCTTGACTTCGGTCTTACCGTCCTTATAAATCATGTAATGACCAGGCTTTAATTTGAATACACCTTTAAAGAAGGTCTCATCAAGCACAGAATATTGGAAGGTAAGGTATGGCTTAAGGGCATCCTTGTTTAATTCTTTTTTAAAGGATGGGTGTTTTAAAAATGCTTTAATTTCTGAACCGAAAATAAACGAGTTGTCTGTTGTGTTCTGAGTATAATAAAGGGGCTTGATTCCAAAGAAATCGCGCGCTAAGAACATGGTTTGTTTTTTCTGATCCCAGATCGAGAAGGCAAACATTCCTCTCACTTTTTGCAGTAAATCGACGCCATATTCTTCATAGCCATGAAGAATGACTTCACTGTCCGTATGGCTTCTAAATTGGTGCCCTTTTGCCACGAGGTCCTTGCGAATTTCTTCAAAGTTATAAATTTCCCCGTTAAAAATTAGCACCACGCTGTTGTCTTCATTGTACATTGGCTGACTTGCTTCATCAGATAAGTCGATAATTGATAGTCTTCTAAAACCAAAGGCTACACGATCATCGGTAAACACACCGCCGCTGTCCGGTCCGCGGTGGATGATGGTGTCCATCATATTATTCACGGTCGTTACTTTATCTATTTTCGTGCTTGTATCGGCAAAGCCTACAAAACCACACATATTTCATTATCACCTTTCGTTCTGCATTGAATAATTATGGATTATGGTAAAAATATTTTATCCATTCTATTAAAACACTAATAGTTTACGATTCTTTAACGTTTCCTTTACAATTTCCGCTTCATTAAAAGGAATTTCCTTTTTACCGACAATTTGTGCCGTTTCATGCCCCTTACCGGCAATTAAAATCGTATCTTCTTCGGTGCTTACATGAATCGCATATTGAATGGCTTCTAAGCGGTCGACAAAAACCTTATAGTTTCCATTCTCTTCTTCGACTGCTTCAACAATTTCGTCAATAATGAAGTTTGGATCTAAATCCTTTGGATTGTCGGAGGTGACAATGGCTAAATCAGCAAATTTGGCTGCTGTTTTACCCATCGCCTGGCGCTTCAATCGGCCGATCTCACTATCAGGTGCATAGACACCAAAGACCACGATTAATTTGCCTTTTGTGTAAGGTCTAAGGGATGTGAGGGCCTTTTCCAATCCGTCCTCTGTATGAGCAAAATCGATCACGATTTTATAGTCCTTGTCCTTAAAGACCACTTCCATCCGGCCTTTAATGCCTTCCAGACCGCAGATTCCTTTTTGGATCACTTGCAGGTCGATATTGTGACAGTACGCACATGCAATCGCAGCTAAGCTGTTATACACATAAATATCCCCGGGGATGTTCACTCTTACTTCGATGTTTCCTCTCGGAGTATTCGCGGTATAAAGAGTATAATCGCCAAAATAGCGAATATCGGATGCATAGATATCGGCATCGGAATCCATTCCATACGTAATCAAGGTAGTATCATAATCTTTTATTTTATCAATTAGCCGCTTTCCGTATGGATCATCGTTGTTGATAATATTGTAATCCTGTGTCATATCAAATAATAGGGCTTTTGCTTGGAAATAATCCTCCATATTGTGGTGCAGCTCTAAATGATCAGGAGTGAGATTAGTGAAAATCCCCGTATTAAAGTTGCTATAGGCAACCCTGTTTAGGCTGAGCGCATGGGAGGAAACCTCCATAATGCAATCATCCGTGCCAGCCGCAACCATATCGGTAAAGATTTTTTGCAGGTTTAACGACTCCGGTGTTGTATTTTGGTTTTTCATGAGTTTATTGTCAATAACGGTTCCAATGGTCCCGATAAGCCCCACTGATTTCTCGGCTTCTTCAAAAATCGATTTAAGAAAATAGGTAATCGAAGTTTTTCCGTTCGTCCCCGTAATCCCAATTAAATTTAATTTTTCTGTTGGGTTATTGTAAAAGTTAGCCGAAACGCGAGCTAATGCCTTTCGGGAGTCGGTGACCTTTAGGATCGTTACATAGTCTTCAACCCAGATATCCTTTTCAACAATGATGGTCGTCGCACCCATTTCAATCGCTTTTTCAATGAACTGGTGCCCATCGACTTTAAATCCTGAAATTGCCACAAAGAGGCCATTTTCCACTACTTCCCTAGAATCATAAGCAATGGAGTTTACTTCCCTGTCTAAATCTCCCTTAATCGGTTCAAATTCAAGGTCTCTAACAACATCCGTTAATAACATGTAATCCACTCCATTTTTGTTCTAGTGAGAAATGCGCAAGCGCCCGGTCAGCGGCGAAATGAAGCCGCTGGGGCGCTGAGCTGGAATTCTCGAATGTATATCTTATTTTAAAAATTTCTTTGCCACTTTACCGGCAATAATTCCGGCATAGGAAAGCCCCGGTTTTGGATCCGTCCAATCCCAGATCGCATAGGCATGTTTTTTAAATAATGATTTCACTACCTGTGGCACCGTTAATTGGCCTGTTTTAATATAATCTTTTACGGCAAGCATATCTTCATAGCCATACCAGAAAACCTGACCGGTATTTTCTTTGATTGCCTTTGGCGGCAATGGATTGCCGGTTAACTCGCGATAAGCGATATAAGGCATATTCAAGCCAATTTTATTAATTAACGTGTTAAAGTTTGTTGTCCGTGCGTTGATTTCAATTAAATAAAACTTGCCTGTATTGGCATCCTTCTTAAATTCAATTTCGGCAAATCCCTTCCAGCCAATTTCTTCTAAAAATTTACTGCCGATTTCAAACAACTCCGGAATATATTTTTGGCCGGTATAAACAGAAGCGCCAAAATTGATTGGATACTGGCGGAACTTTTGGAAGGTTGCCCAGTGGGTCACCTTCGAATCCTGGTTTAAATAAGCATCAAAGGTGTGCATATGATCATCGAAGCCGGGAATAATTCTTTGTATAATAACTTCTAGACCTGCTTCTTCTGCTTTAGCCAATGCTTCCTGTAATTCTTGACGATTATTAACCTTAAAAAGTTTCCTTCTAAATTTAGCCACAAAAGTCGGAGAATCAGTTGGTTTAACAATACAAGGGTATTTTAAAATGCTTTCCACTTTTTCATAAAGATTTTCTTCATGTACCCGAACCGTTTCCGGGACATTCACACCTTTTTCCATGGCAATTCGGTGCAGGACTTCTTTATTCATGGCTTTCGTATATAAACCTTGTTCCGTTTGCGGAATTAAGTAGTATTTTCTGATTTCATCCAAGTATTCATCGATGACTTCCAAATAAGAGTCATGACATGGCATTAACAGCGGTTTCGCCGTTTGCTTTTTGGCATAATCAATTAAAAACTGAATGAATTTTTCCGATTCATTTTTATAGTGCGGAGCAATCATCCGCTCAGAAGTATATTTTGATTTCGCTCCGTACGTATTTTCCTCTGAATAATCGACCGCTACCGTATGAATTCCATTCATACCTAAGCAGCGGATGACACTTAACCCGATATAATAGTTACATCCTAAAATAACTGCCTTATTACTCACTTTTCCATCTCCTCATTCCCTGGTCCGCTCTCACATTCTACAATATTCGATCTATATCAACTCTATCTGGAGGTAGATTATAAGATTCTTTTTACAAAACGCTCGAAAAATTTAGCATCTATATTATATGATGATACTTCATTATTATAAAGTAATTTAACCAAAATGGAATTGTAATTATTTAGGAAAACCCTTTAAAATAAATAATGCACAATATTCTGAAGTGAGCGCACCGTCAATGTATATGAATGGCTTTTGGATATATTCCATATATTGCAAGTTTGATTTATCAGAAAATATTTATGCATCATTAGGAGATTTAAGATAAAATGATAGATATAGTCTGGGGAAGGGGAAGCAAATGACAATGTTAAAAGCCAATATCTTTACGTTTTTACTTTTTCTTGCTTCACTAGCTCTCGCTTATGGTTCTGGTCCTATTAGGATCGAAAATAATCTCTATATGAAAGCTTGCCTTTTATATTTGTTATTTTCCTGTCTCTATTACCGCCTGCGGATTACAAGCAAAAATGGGAGTACATCCGTTGATTATGGAATTTCCTATAGCTTATCGATTGGATTATTTACTGGCCCATTAGGCTTATTTATTTTTGAGACCCTTTACCGTTTTATTGTCTTTTTCAATAAAAAAATGAACAAAACAGCCGATCCCAGGGAGTTCACCCATACATTTTACAATATCGGTGCTTTTGCATTAAACAACTCGATTGCCTTTTATTTGTTTCATTATTTATATCCAAAATTTCAAGGAATCCCTTTTGGCTTTTGGATTTTGATGTTTTTACTGGTGACGGTTACCTCAGTGCTGTCTGATCTTTATCTTATTTTAATCTTCTATTACCTGGGAGATATAAAAACCCGTAAGGAAGCAATTGATTTTATAAAAAGCCGAAGTGTGTTGGATATGGGGAAATTATCGTTCACAAACGGTCTATTATATCTTTTTCTTCAGGAACAAAAATGGGAGATGCTGATCAGCCTGTTTATTCTTAATTATCTTGTCAGCCATTCCTTCGTTTCAAAATCGCAGCATATTCAAAATAAGATTGAACGGGATAAATTTGAGCAAATGGCCTATACCGACTTTTTAACCGGAGTGAATAACCGGGCTTTTATGGATAAGAAAATGGAAGAATTGAATCAAACCGGGGAATACCTCGGAATTGTTGTCGCCGATATTGATAAGTTTAAACAAATTAATGATAACTATAACCATGCTGTTGGTGACCAGGTCATCCAGCATTTTGCAGCCACTTTAAAAAGCTATCTATTGATGGATGATTATTTGTTTCGAAGCGGGGGAGAAGAATTTACGCTGTTTCTACGGCACCGGCATTTTGAACAATGTGCCGCTTTAATTGAAACCATCCTGCAGAGCCTTGAAACTAGTGCAGTTCATGTTGAGTTTAAAGGAGAAACGGCCACGATTCACTATACTTCCTCTTTCGGACTGTACTTTTTTAAAGTAAATGAAAGGGTATCAATGGAAAAAGGATATGTGCATGCCGATCAATTGCTGCTTCAGTCCAAACAGCTCGGAAGAAACCGCTTATCGTCCACTAATGGAGGGAAAACAAAAGAAACAAAGCACCAGCTTATATAAGTTGAAGGGATCCTGGCCAAAATTTTGGTCTGGGTCCTTTTTAGTTTTGATACCCTTCAAGCATTGAGAAAAATTCTTTTAAAAACTCATAAAACAACTTCTCTGTAGGAAGTAATTCGCGGTCACGGGGAATGATAACCCCAACGGTACGCGTCACAGTCGGCTCAATCACAGGAATTTTAACGGTCCCGCGCGGCAGGCTGTCCACCAGTGTGATTTCAGGAATCATCGTCACTCCCAAGCCTGCAGCAACTAAGCCTTTAATCGCATCAATATCCTCTCCTTCAAACGACACCTTTGGCTCAAAGCCAAGTTGCTTGCAGGCATTGACGATAATCTCATGTAAAATAAAACCCTGTGGAAACAAAATAAACGGTTCTTCTCTTAGTTGACTTAGCTTCAGTGTGCGCTGCTTTGCAAGATGATGATCATTTGGCAGCAAGGCCACAATACTATCCATGAATAAAATACTTCCTTGCACCTTCGTCTCCAGTTTCGGCACCGGACCAATCAATGCCATATCAAAATCTCCTTTTATCACCCCACTAATTAAAGAATGGTAGGAGCCTTGCCGCAGGTGAAATTTCACTTGTGGATAGCGTTCACGAAAAGCCGAAATAGCGGTTGGAAGTGTATGGGCAGCAAGGCTGCTAGGAAAACCAATTCGAATGACCCCGTGTTCCGGATCAAGATACTCTTCAACCTCTCTCAGTCCATTTTCAATGACCTTTACTGCCTGTTCCATATGGTCAAGAAAGATTTTCCCGATTGGCGTTAATCGTACACTCCTGCCTTCACGGAAAAATAAGTCCACTCCAAGCTCCGATTCTAAATTAACAATTTGCCGGCTTATCGCGGACTGTGCGACATTTAAATTCTGTGCAGCCTCTGTCACATGTTCACGCTTTGCCACCTCGATAAAATATTGTATTTGCCTTAATTCCACAGTACTAACCACCGTTCATCTCAAATCAGCATTGATTTTATCTGTTATTTGTATTAATTAGATTATTTATCCATTATAAAATACTTTACAACAACAATTCCAATAAAAATGGCAGAGACAATAATTGCATATGAATTTCGCTTTTTAGAAAGGCTGTTTTCGTAAACATTGTTGTTTTTACCCATGTTTTATACTCTTTAAGCGCTAATTCGAAGTATAAAATTACACTTATTAGCGAATATGATAAGGTTATTAGCGAATTAAGGTTCGTTATTGGCGAATTGAAGGGTTTTATTAGCGAATCAAAAATAGCAACAACCTATTAGAAATGAGCTTTTAAAAAAACAAAAGCCCTGGCAGTTTCAATTGCCAAGGCTTTTGTTGATTTAGGATATTGCTGCTATATGCAGTTCATCGTAAAAATGAATGGCTGCTCTTATCGATTATCGACTTTCTCTGGATAAAGGTCGTGATTCATTAAGCGGAACTGGGCCATTTCTTCATATTTCGTTCCTGGTTTACCGTAGTTGCACCATGGGTCAATCGAAATGCCGCCGCGCGGTGTAAATTTCCCCCAAACCTCGATATAACGCGGATCAAGCAACTTAATTAAGTCATTCATAATAATATTGACACAATCCTCATGGAAATCACCGTGGTTACGGAAACTGAAAAGATATAACTTCAGCGATTTGCTTTCGACAATTTTTTTATCAGGAATGTAAGAAATATACATGGTTGCAAAATCGGGTTGCTTTGTTAATGGACAAAGACTCGTGAACTCCGGGCAATTAAATTTTACAAAATAATCGCGATTGGAATGGAGATTATCAACCGCCTCTAATACCTCTGGTGCATATTCAAACGAATACTGTGTATTCTGATTTCCTAATAAAGTCAAATCCTTTAAACCTTCTTCATGGTTTCTGCCAGACATAAAAAGACCTCCTGTAAAAATATCAATATAAAGAAAACTCGCCGACTGGCGAGCCCCTAAGGGCGAAGACAGAGGCGTAGTTGCACTTACTCCTGGTAGGAAGGTTATACTTTCCTATCAGCCTAAAAAAGCCATGTCCCATATGGACATGGCTTAATCGTCATGTAACCATAGTTTTTTATAGAGGGTTTCTGCTATGAACCTCTCTCGCCCAATACGAGTATACAATTCTTCCATAATCATAAAGAACATGCCAATAAACGTCAACTGGAAATTGATATTTATTGACAAAATTCGGATGGCGACAGGCACCATCGGAATTTTGTCGAATTATTTATTCATGCTGGCAAGGAAATCCCCGAGCAAGTCATCAAGACTGCTTTCTGTTTCTTCTTCCGGTTTTTCCTCGAGGCCGCGCTGCCCGCCTTGCGATGCCGTTTCCCACTCAAATGCGCTTAGATCATCCTCTACGGCTGCGGCTGTTTCTTTCATTGCTCCAAGCTCTGAGATGACAGGGAAAGGAGCCTCTTCAGGTTCTTCTTGCAGATACAACGCCTCATCAATATCCAGTGAACTGCTATTTAACGAAGCAAGCAATGCAGTTGACCGCACTGGGTCGGACAACAAATGATGGAGGATACTTCCCAGCAATGCAAGCGAATGCTCATGCTTCAGCCAATCCCGCTGTGATTTACTCAATTTATGGGGAAGGGGAATCGTAATGGTTTCCTTCTCCCTTGCATATGCGCTTGCAACACCCTGCATAACAAAATCAGCAATTTTACTAGAAAAATTTCTTCTCTCAGTTTCCTTTAGTAATTGCAGCTGCTTTACTAAATGGTCGGGTGTGTCAGAAGGAAGACGAAAAGAGATTGCCTGGCCCCGCTTAATTTCACTTGAGGAGGACTTATTCATAGGATCACCCTATTTCAGCCTTTTTTAACAGGTTCTTGAACCACTTTTGGCTTTTCAGTTTTTTTCACGAAATCAGTGATTAGCTTATAATAAGCATTCGCCATCATCCAAATGCTTTCTTTCTCATCTTCAAAAAATTCAATATTATAGCCATCCAAATGATTATTTAAGGTTTTAATATATTCCTTTAAAACAATCGATCCGCCACCAACAAAATAACAGATTTCGGTTTGGGAATTCCTTTGCCATACGTTGCGCAATAAGCGGTATTGCTTTTTCGCTAATTCGACAAGGATGCGGTCTGTGATATCATGAACACTTGTCCTGCTTCCCTTTACCATAATGTGGTTGCGGTCATTTTTTCTTGTAATAATTTCAACCACATCACGGCGACTGTCTAACTCCACGCCATGTTTCGTCCGAATTTCCTCGCGAATCGCCTCTAATGATTCCGACACACCGAGGTTAAAGCCCTGTGCCTTATCATCATCGACATTGCGGTTCTTGATCACAGCGATATCTGTCGATAATCCCCCGATATCTTGGATTAAGATTCGTTTATCAATTAAATCCTTATTGATAATTTTTAAATTATTATCCATGACAAGGTTAATAAAGGCAGCAAAGCCTTCAGGATAAACCTTTACTTCATTAAATTTAATATTTACCTTTAAGCCCTGATATTTAGGTGTAACCAAGAATTCTACTTGATGGACGGAACCAATCAATTTCGAGCGGTAGCCCACATCCTTGCCTTCTTTCACCTCGCGAAGGGGGAGACCTGTTCCAAGAGTGTAGTTTGCGTCAATCACATTTTTCATGCGTGGGAAAAACTTTTCATTTTCCGCTCTTACCGCATCTAAAGCAAGAGTAGCAAACAGCATGACTAATGTTTGGTCCTCTTCTGATTTACTGCTGCCTGGATCTAGTTCTGCAGCGTTATTGCTTTTCGTTGCTAAATTGCCGATTCGATAAATGGCATTATTCTCTTTTAAAGCAGGGGAATGAACCTTGATATGAATCCCATCAAGAGGGTTTTTAGTATCTAATTCTTCAATCCCAATAACCGGGCGGTCTTCCGTGTCTCTGGCGATAATGTTCGGAATTGTTAATTGATAGTCTACTTCCCCAAAAATAGCCTTAATTGAATCATTTCCTACATCCACAGCCGCAATTCTAGAATTCGTCATCCGTCGATCTCTCCTTTTAAGTGAATATAATCATATTTTATAGTATGTATTTCAGGTTTGCCTACTTTAAGGGTACCGAGGATTAATAGATTCTTCAATGGCATCCCTAGAAAAGAAACAAAACTGTAAACCTGTAAACATCCCGTAAACTTCATCCTATTTGTATACATTTTCGTAAACAACGATGACAAATACGTATACATGCTGTTAAATAGCCATGTTTACGTATTTGTTTACATGTTTACAAATTCGTATACAATTGTTTACATTTAGTAAACTTGTAAACATTTTTGTAAACATATGAATCTCTCATTGTAAAAAGACAGTCTCACACATCTTCTTTTTAAAACTTATTGTTTTAGTATTCACTATTTTTCTCCTCCCAAAGAAGGATGTAGGACTTAAAGGAGATATTCACCAGTCCATTGCTTCAATGACCGTTTCGACAATATGAATATCATGTAAATAACGATGACAAATCTGTACACATCCCGTTAAACAGCCATGTAAACTATTTTGTAAACAAGTAAACGTATTTGTCTACAATTGTTTACAAAAAGTAGACATGTATACATACTCGTAAACACGCGAAATTTTCTAATTCTTCAACAGACATTCCAATCCCCGTTTCTACTACTATAATTTCTCCATATCTATCATTTTTCCGTACAGTAATGGTTAATTCCCCGCCAACCCCCATTGCTCCAATATTGCCGCAATTCAGTTTCCATGATAACCTTGTGACTATGTATGTATTGGGGGAGAGAGATATGAACACCAGGGCTTTCATTTTAGCCTCAATTACTGTCATTATCTGGGGGTCAACATTCCCTGCCATTCGAGCCGGACTTCACGGTGGCTATACTGCAGGTCATTTAGTTCTGATTCGGTATTTAATCGCCTCTGGGTTATTTGCGATCTATGCGCTGCTTCCTGGTGTTAAATTTCGACTGCCCAAAAAAGAAGATCTTTTAAGAATCTTATTACTTGGATGGGTTGGAATTAGTATCTATCACATAGGAGTTACATTCGGTGAACAAACCGTTTCTGCAGGTACCGCCGGAATGCTTGTTGCATCTGCACCTATTTTTACGGCACTTATTGCCGTTTTTGTCCTAAAAGAGCGTCTAGGAGCTGCTGGCTGGATAGGGCTTGCCATTGGCTTTATTGGAATTGCATTGGTTTCCATCGGAACAACCGGTCCTTCCCAAAGCATTTCAAAAGGTGCCTTTTTAATCCTCATGGCCGCGGTAGCAACTTCCGTATTATTTGCATTTCAAAAGCCGCTATTACGCCGGTACAGCTCGATTGAATTGACAGCTTATTTTTCTTGGGCTGCAACGATACCCTTTCTATTGTTCCTTCCAGGTCTTTTTCACGGCATTCAACAAGCATCGGTAGAGGCCAATTTATCAGCCATTTATATCGGGATTTTCCCTACTGCCATCGGTTACGTCACCTGGGCCCTCGCACTCTCAGCAGGAAAAGCCGGCTCCGTTACCAGCATGCTCTATATCGAACCAGTAGTCGTTCTCATCGTCGCATGGATCTGGCTGAAAGAATGGCCGAGCACTCTAACCATCCTCGGCGGCATTATCGCCATCTCCGGCGTCATCGTCGTGAATGTACTTGGGAAAAAGCGTAAAGCAACAGCGTAAATTCGACAAAATTCGGGTGGTATCACCCGAATTTTCTTGTTTCACAAAATTGTTCCACACTATGCTATTTAAGGAGGCTCAACTTTTTGTTATCCTGAAATTCGGATATTTTCAATTACCATCCGCACGTCACAGGGGCTATGTCTTTTGGAGCAGCCGTTACTTTAGTCTTCGCTGGATTTGCAGACTCCGGCACCATGACAGCCGATTTTACTCGTTAGGCGAAAAATGGCCGTCAAGGGCTATTATCCACTATTTTCGCTTTTCCAGTTAGAAACTTTATTGCAGGTTGTCGGGGGAATTGTTGTAGCAACGGGCGTTATTCCAAATCCTACTTCAACCGGTGGAGATTTCATGTCCGTATTAGCCGGACATGGTTCATTGCTAACGATTTTATCGATTCTGTTTGACTTTATCAATTTAGGATCTGTAGGTACACACTGCTTGTATAATGGTGCTGTCGGCTGTTCACATATGGCGGGTAAAAAAATGAGACCTATCACTCTTATCATCGGTGTTGTCGGGCTTGTCGTGGCTGTATCCGGAATCTATAATCACTTTTTCAATTGGCTTGTTCTTCTTGGAGTGATCATTCCGCCAATTGGTGCTATCATCATTATGGACCGTTTAGTCTTACGTAAGAATGAATCCGCTAATTTAGTCAACTGGAGACCAATGGCATTTATTGTTTGGATTTTGTCCGCCGCTATCTCCTTATACTGTGACTTCTTTGCACAACATCTTTCAGTTGCAGTCGTTGGTCTTGTTACTGCAGTCATTTTATATGGCGTTGGCAGTTTGTTTGTGAAGAACGGACCTACTACTAATTCTAATATGAAAAAAGTGGTTTAAAAAAACTAGTAAGCTTAATCTGATCAAAAGCCGCTTTTCCTACATTCATTTCATGCAGGAAAAACGGCTTTTACTATTATAAGATAACAAGGAGGAAATCACAAAAGATGCATAAGCCTTCCCGAAAAAAAACCGCTCTTTCCATTTCCTTTGTTGTAATCATATGGGGAATGAACTGGCCAGTTAGCAAATATGCCTTACCGTACACGCCTCCACTTTTATATGCAGGGATGCGCACACTATTAGGAGGTATTCTCTTAGCACTTGTCCTATTGCCGCAGTGGAATAAATTCAATGGCGGAAAAACTGGTACATCTATTTAATGGTTGCCCTTTTGAATACCGTTATCTTCAATGGGGTCCAGACGGTTGGGCTTCAGTATTTGCCCTAAGGCTTATTTTCAGTCATTGTTTATTTACAACCTGTTCTTGTTGCTGTATTTTCCTGGATGTGGCTGAAAGAGCCATTATCTAGTATGAAAGTAGTTGGTCTCATTCTTGGTTTTCTAGGCGTTGCTGTCATTTCATTAGGCGGTGTTACAGGGGACATCTCCTTTCTTGGGATTTCTTTGGCCTTAGTAACCGGCACTGGCTGGGCACTTAGTGTCGTGTATGTGAAGAAAACCAGCACTCGGGTGCACGGCCTATGGGTGGTTGCGATCCAAGGAATAATCGGAGGTTTCATTTTAACAGGTACAGGTGTTGGAATCGAGAATCCATCCATGATCGTCTGGAATATCCCTTATTTGTCTTGCCTGCTATTCAGTGCCGTTTTTGCAATGGCTGCAGCCACCGCAGTCTATTTCAAACTGATGAACACAGGTGAATCAAGCAAAGTAGCAGCCTTCACCTTTCTAGTACCCGCTATCTCCGTAGCCATTGGAACCTTTTTCTTAAACGAACCCTTTACTTACTCCCTCCTAAAAGGGGCAGCACTTATCCTATTAAGCATCTATCTGATCAATCGTCCTTCTAAGAGACGATCCACAGTAAAACAAAAAGCATCCTAGTTGCGGAGTGACAGGCGCCACCCTTTATTATTTTTTTAAATTACAAATTTTCCGAACGGGAAAGCCCATGATGGGCGATAACCCGTCTTAAGACATGAGATGATAGTGAGGTCAAATGCGGAGTACCACTTAAAACCGAAAGGCTTGTGGTACTTTAAGCATTTGAAAATATCGCTATATCTTGCAATTGAAAAATACGAACATTTGTACTATAATGTGTTTATAAGTTATTCTTTGAATAGACGAACAAGCACTACCATATCACTAATTAACTAACATTTTGTTTTCTGTCCCCGATATAAAATAAAATTTTTCTCGATTAAAAGGAAGAGAAAAGGTTTAAAGAACTGATACATAAAATATGCGAATCGCTTAACATTGAAGTTATCGCTTTAGAGTGCGGCAAAGATCATGCACACATGTTTCTCCATTCACTACCAACACTAAGCCCTGCAAACATTATGGCAAGAATTAAAGGAGTGACATCTAAACAGTTGCGGGAAGAATTTCCGCATCTTCAACACTTGCTGAGTTTGTGGACTCGTTCTTATTTCGTATCAACCGCTGGCAATGTTTCGAGTCAAACGATTAAGCAATACGTCGAAAATGAAAAAGCGGAACTAGAAAGGAGGTGAAAACGATGGCAAGAAAATGTACTCCCACCTATACAATCGAGTTCCCGCTCAATATTCCTGCTTGGCAAAAACACCGATTAGAAAAGAAATTTAAGATTGCTCGTACGGTCTACAATTCTTGTCTAGGTGAAGCTCGTAAACGCCATAGGTCTGTGAAAATTGATAAAGAATATCGTGCTTTGCTGAAGGAACTAAAGACCAAAGAACGTGATCATCGACTTTCAGAGATACGTTTAGCCTACGGCTTTTCTGAATATGGTTTGCAAGAATTTGTGAAATTAGTTCAACACAAATTTAAGGGAAATATCGGGAGCTTCGAAGCACAAAAACTTGCGACAAGAGCGTTTCAAGCTGTAGAGAAACTTCATTTTGGCAAGGCTCGAAAAATACACTTCAAAGCCTTTGATGATGATATCTCCGTCGAAAACAAATCAAATCATACGGGCTTGCGCTATATAGACGGCCATATTCTTTGGGGCGACAAGCCAACAAAGAAACGTCCAAACCCTAAGAATTGGTTGTGTATGCCAATTGCACCGAAAACCAATGATGAATATGCGCACTTAGCCTTAATGGATAAGACAAAGTATGTACGTATCCTAAGGCGTGAAGTTCGTGGAAAGGTGCGCTATTTTATACAGCTCATTCAAGAAGGGTATCCGCCAACCAAACGAAATCGAAAAGTTTCGAACGATGAAAACAAACGTGTAGGACTTGACATCGGTCCATCTACCATTGCCATTTTCAGCGACCTTACCGTTGAACTTCGTGAACTTGCACCAGAGTGTAGTATCGATGAACCCAGATTAAGACGTTTTCAGCGTGCGATGGATCGTTCTAAACAAGCGACTAACTCCGACAATTTTAAAGAAGATGGAACAATTAAAAAAGGCCGCTTAGAATGGAATTACTCCAAGCGATACAAGAAGCTTCGAAAGATCCGCAAAGAGCTATATCGAAAAATCGCTGCCAAGAGGAAAATTTCGCATGAGAAGCTAGCAAATGATATCCTTGCACTAGGTTCTGACGTAAGAGTAGAAACGATGAGATTTCAGTCACTTCAAAAGCGAACAAAGAAAACCACTCGTAACAAGAAGAATGGAAAGATTAACCGTAAGAAGCGGTTTGGTAAATCAATCTTTCGTCATGCCCCTGCCATGCTCCTAACCATCATTGACCGAAAGCTTGGTTATCAAGGAAGGTCCCTCAAGAAAATAGATACCTATGCTACAAAAGCAAGCCAATTCAATCACTTAACCGGTACATACACAAAGAAACAGCTCTCGGAACGGTGGAATAATTTTGGAAAGTTTCGTATCCAACGTGATTTATATAGTGCTTTTTTAATCGGAAACACGACTGAAACACTAAACTCCGTTGATGTGGATTTATGTAACGAACATTGGAATAACTTCGTTCAATTGCATAATCGTGAGATTGTAAGACTAAAAGAATCAGCAAGTGAAACATTGCGTTGGTTTGTTGCATAAACACAAACCTGATTGGTCGTGATAACGCCCAAGAGAAGCGGAACGATAAACATACAAGGAGTCCAAACGGGCTTGCTTGGCGAAGTGTCTTGCATACGCAAGTCCGTTAATGTTCTAGGAGAACGTACACCAGTGCTTCGGTAGAAACTCTATCCGCAAGGAAAGATAAGGGTATCGTTGAGAAGTGTACTAGGAAAGTTATGCCACTATACCCTAGAACCCCACTGCTTTAGCGGTAGGAGTTATCAGTTGTATAAGAGAATAATAGTTTGGAAAGAATGAGGATAGGACAATAATTGGGGGGAAATGGTGATGGAGGAGAATAAGTTGTTGCTATCCGATTTTGCAAATGAAGAGGGTTTTGAACTTTCAAAGTACATTACACATTTATTTGAATATTTTTCCAATCTACCAAAAAATAAGTCTACACAATATGAGCGAGCTCAAGAATGAGGGCTGGCTTTAAAACATAAAAAACAACACAATCACGCGAATTGTGTTGTTTTCTTTTTTATAAGGTAAAGTAATTAAATACCCCCAAAACGAAAATTTTGTTTCCATTTGGATAGAAAATGCTTACTTTTATCGTTTGGGGGATTATCTGTTTCTTAAGTTAATGGGCGTACGGTTAATCCCTTCATAAACTCTATATTTACCAGACAGGTTTTAACCTCGATGATAAGTTACCTTCATTTGCTTCATAAACTAATTTTGTTAAGTCTTCTTTGAGCTTTTGCATTCGTTCTGTACCTATGTTTTCAATCCAGCGCTGTTCTATCTCAGCTATTATCTCCTCTTTTGCTTTCATTACTAGCCAGCCACGTTCGGTCAAAACAATAATTTTCCCTCTCTTATCAGTGGGATGAGTTTGCCGTATTACATAATCACTTTTCTCAAGATAATCCACCATTTTACTCACAGCTTGCTTTGTAATTCCTAAGTGTTCAGCTAGTTCTATACCTGTTGCTCCATTAGGAATGATATGTTTAAACATAAAACCATGTGCAGGTCTAATATCTCCAAACCCCAATTCACTCAATCTGTCATGTAGTTCATCAATCAATGCACTAAAGGATAATGACAAAAGTGATGTAAGATCTAATTCACTAAATACTTGATGATTCATACATAAAACCTCCTTAAATAAAGTCAATTAAGTTGACTATAATTAAATCTTATTGTACTGTATGGAATATAGTCAATCAAATTGACTATATTCTTGCGTTTTTGAAAGAACTAGGAGGAACTGAGAATGACAACAGTTTTATTTGTAAAAGCAAACAACCGCCCAGCAGATCAAGCGGTTAGTGTGAAATTATATGAGGCTTTTTTAGCGAGTTATAAAGAATCACATCTAAGTGATACAGTGGTAGAACTTGATTTATATAATGAAGAATTGCCATATGTAGGAGTAGACATGATTAACGGCACTTTTAAGGCTAGTAGGGGACTTGATTTAACAGAAAAGGAAGCAAAAGCAGTAGCTGTTGGTGATAAATATTTAGATCAATTCCTTGCAGCTGATAAAGTTGTATTTGGTTTCCCGTTATGGAATTTAACAATCCCAGCTGTACTACACACATATATTGATTACTTAAACCGCGCGGGCAAAACATTTAAATATACGCCAGAAGGTCCAGTAGGTCTTATTGGAAATAAGAAAATTGCATTATTAAACGCAAGTGGCGGTGTATATTCTGAAGGACCAGCAGCTGAAATGGAAATGGCTGTTAAATATGTAGCAAATATGATGGGCTTCTTCGGTGCAAAAGATATAGAGAAAGTAGTGATTGAAGGTCACAACAAATTCCCAGATAGAACAGAAGAAATTATTGCATCAGGACTTGAAAAGGCTGTTAAAGTAGCAAGTACGTTCTAATTAACAAAACACTTGTCACTCAATATGGCAGTACCACCACTTTATAGCGGTGGTACTGCTTTTTTATTCGCTTTTTGTTATGAATTTATTGATTTCTGATGAAGGGGTCCTATCATGGTGGGACCCTATAAGACCTTTTCTAAAAAGTCCCGTGCTCTCGTTGTTTTCGGATGACTAAAAAACTCTTGTGGGGGGCCTTCTTCCAGAAGCTGCCCTTCATCAAGGAAGATGACCCGGTCAGCCACTTCCTTGGCAAAACCCATCTCGTGGGTAACAATCGCCATCGTCATTCCGGACCCAGCGAGATCCTTCATAACATTCAGAACTTCCTTGACCATTTCCGGGTCAAGCGCCGATGTTGGCTCATCAAATAACATTAACTCCGGTTCCATTGCCAGCGCCCGGGCGATTGCCACACGCTGTTTCTGGCCACCGGAAAGATTACCCGGATAGGCTGATGCTTTTTCCGTCAGTCCCACGCTAGCTAGCAATTTCTTTGCCTTTGTTTCGGCAATCTCACGGGATTCTCCCTTTACTTTCATAGGAGCATACATCAAATTCTCTAAAACCGTCAAATGCGGGAATAAATAAAAGTGTTGAAATACCATGCCAATCTGCTGCCGCACCTTCATGATATTTGTTTTTGGGTCCGTAATATCTTGATTATTCACCAACACTTTACCCTTTGTCGGTGTTTCCAACAGGTTTAAACAGCGGAGGAAGGTGGACTTACCTGATCCGGATGGTCCAATAATGGAAACAACCTCACCCCGATCAATTGTCGTCGAAATATTTTTTAAAACTTCCATATTGCCAAATTGTTTATAAAGGTTTTCTACTTTAATCACTGTATTTCAACCTTCTTTCAACCTGCTTGCCAAGTGTTGTCAGCACCATTACCATTACCCAGTAGATGACACCAACAAAGATTAATGGTTCAAAATTCCGATAGGTATCCGCTCCGACAATCTGTGCACGTCTCATCAAATCTACATAACCAATCGTGGATACAAGTGCTGATTCCTTTGTAAGGGAAACAAATTCATTCATAAGTGCTGGTAAAATATTTTTCATCGCCTGAGGCAGAATAATGTCCTTCATCATCAGCCGATAGGGTACTCCAAGTGCTTGCGCAGCCTCTGTCTGCCCTTTATCTACTGCTTGTATTCCTGCCCGAATAATTTCTGAAACATAGGCAGCTGAATTTAAGCCAAATGCTAATATAGATGATGCGAAAGGCTTAATATCATACCCAGTCAATTGTGGAACGGCAAAATAAATAATCATTAATTGTAAAATTAACGGTGTACCGCGAAAAATGGAGGTATAGATACCACCAATCCAGTTTAATACTTTTATATGAGAAATTTTAAAAAGCGCTAAAATAGTCCCAAGCGCAAAACCAAAAATTATCGCTACAATGACAAATTTAAGCGTAACCCATATTCCTTTTAGCATAAAAGGAATATAAGGCACAATTTGGCTAAAATCCAAATTCATGCCTTACACCTCACTTCAATATATTCTGTTCATTATTGCTCGTCTTTTAACCACTTATCTTTCAACTTTTGAAGCTGACCGTTGTCTTCCAATTTTTTTAGAACCTTATTTACATCACCAACAAGCTTGCTGCCTTTTGGAAACGCAACAGCCATTCCTGGTGAGCTGCTCGTAGGATCATCAAATCCTGCCAGGTTTTGTTTTTTAATATACCCAGTAGCTACTGCTTTATCTAAATAAGCAACCTGAATGCGTTTTGATAACAGTTCTTGAATTAAAGTCGTTGAATTATCCAATGGCTTCACATCGAATTTAACCTTTTTCTGAAGTGCTTTTGCCCCTTCTTCTTGAATGGTTCCAAGCTGAACACCAACCGTATTCCCTTTTAGATCATCTACTGTTTTAATATTAGATCCCTTTAAAGTAATAAACATTTCACCTGAACGGTTATATTCCGTTGAGAAATCAACATTTTTCTTACGTTTTTCGGTAGCAGACATACCGGCAAGGACCATATCCGCGCGGTTTGACTGTAATGCCCCGATTAAACCGTCAAATTTCATATCCTTAATTTCAAGCTTATATCCTAATTCTTTTGCAATCATATTCGCTAAATCAATATCAAAACCTTGAGGGTTTCCTGCTGTATCTCTTGATTCAAATGGAGCAAAATCAGCTGATGTTGCCATTGTTAACACTTTGTTTCCTTTTCCTTGATTTGCGCCTTCATTATTGCTCTTACCGCAAGCTGCCATAATCACTAATGTAAAAATAATCGTGGCAAATAATAAAGTCTTTTTCATGATGTTTCCTCCTACAAAGATTAATTATTTTATAACGATCGAATTTGAATTTTTATCCAATAAAATGAATATTAACACGTAATTTTGTATTTGAAAAGATATTTTTCTGATATAAAAATATTCAGAAAACAACTACGTTATATAGTTAAAATTCACCCAAAGTTTTTATACTAATATTGTACCCAAAAAAAGTACCCCTATTAAAAAGAGGTACTTGGATTTACACTTACTTTATTTACGATTGGATAAAAATTCACTTTTCATTTTTTCAAATGCTTCTTTATTCGTAATCAAGTCAACTCCCGTATAAGCTAGAGCCAAGGCACCGCTTGCGAGAATCCGATGAGAATGATCGGTAATCGTTTTATCCGCAAATTCCGTTGTATGCGCAACAAGTCCTGGAGAATCTAAACCGATATAAGGATGAATCGCCGGAACCACATGGCTGACATTTCCCATATCAATCGAACCATACGACTCCTTCGCTTTTTTCACTTCTTTAATGCCTGCAGATAAAAGGTTGTGCGAAAACAGCTGTGACAAGGTTTGATTGGTGACCATATTATCATAGCTTAATTCATAATGATCGATATGGACTTCCGCACCCGTCATTAGCGCAGCACCCTTAGCGATATTTTTCACCTTTTCCACGACTTCATTTAAATAGCTGCGGTTGCCCGCACGCACATAGAATTGGGCTACCGCTTTATCCGGCACGATGTTGGCCGCAACGCCGCCTTCTTTAATAATCCCGTGAATCCGCACATCAGAAGTCACATGCTGGCGAAGGGCATTGATTCCATTAAATAATTGAATGACCGCATCAAGGGCATTAATCCCTTTTTCCGGAGATGCCGCAGCATGGCTTGATTTTCCTCGGAAATCAAATTGGATTGCATCCATTGCCAACGAGTTCCCGCTTTCATACGATTCATCTGCAGGGTGGAGGATCATGGCTGCATCTATATCTGCGAATATTCCTTGTTCAGCCATTGGAACCTTTGCCCCGTTCGTTTCTTCCGCTGGTGTTCCGAGCACAACCACGCGACCGCCAATTTCATCGACCACTTTACTTAAAAGAACGCCAGCCCCCGCGCTCATCGTTCCGATCATATTGTGGCCGCATCCATGTCCGATCCCTGGCAATGCATCATATTCAGACAAATAGGCGATGGAGGGACCAGACTTTTTGCTGTCATACACCGCTTTAAAGGCTGTAGGACGGCCTACAATCCCTTTTTCAATGGTAAAGCCATGCTCTTCCAGAAATCGGACTAAGAGCTCCATTGATTCAAACTCTTGATCTCCTAATTCCGGATGATGGTATAAATGATCACTAATTTCCCATAATCTATGCTGTATCGAATCTAATTCTTTTTTTAATTGATCCTTCATAAATATAACCCTCTTTGTATAAAAATAACGATATGTGTAATGTTACCTTTAAAATTTCTTAAAATAAAGTGTTAATTTTTTCTCCGACTTAAAATGACAAACCACAAGTTTTTTAACTCCAAGCTAATTCTTTTCATATAAAAATAAAACGCAATCTCTTGATATCTAGGATTTGACGTGTAGAATAATCACTTTGTTCCCCCTTGAACCACTCCTCTTTAACACCCTTACTGGTTGTTTGAAGAAGGAGATTCCTAAGAACACCGGCGTATCCACCAGTTATTGATTAGGCTATCCCCGCAGTCCCTGCGGTTAGAAGTCTTATAGCTTCATTTTTAAGGTTGATTCCTGCGTTAATGTCTC
>NZ_JAVDUQ010000045.1:0-38583 GCF_031456445.1 Neobacillus niacini
ATAGAACCTCTCTACGCTACCGAGTTACACTTTTCTTCTCCATTTCGGTCGCATAGAACCTCTCTACGCTACCGAGTTACACTTTTCTTCTCCATCTCGGTCGCATAGAACCTCTCTACGCTACCGGTTTGATCTCCTTTCTCACCTTGTTGCGAAGCTGGAAGGACATTTTTACTTTTTTCCAAAAATCGTTGTCCTTTCCAGCCTCTACAAAAGTTATTTCAACTTATTCTGAACTTTATGTTCATAATTTTTGAATATGGATGAGTTGGTTTTCACACCGCGTTTGGACATCATTTGATTAAAGCGGAGAAGTTTTTCATTTAACTTCCTTCTTAGCCCTTCCCGCTCTTCAGGATCGTCGCACTTCCTAATTAGCTCCTCAATCGTCGTCAATTCTCGGCGCAAATGACCCTCCTCCTCCGTATAACCCGCATTTTTTAACAGCTTATAGGCCATGCGCAATTCCTCCGGGACTCCTGCGAGATCATCAATCGGCAGCGGCTTCCCGTAACCAGGAAGATTATCAAACTCACCATCTTTATACGCTTTTTTAATACGGTCTTCCGAGACAATATGAAACAAATCCATTGTTAAAGCCTCCTTTTCACCATACCTATTATGTAAAGTATATCAACTGTTCTGCGATATGCATATTAGTCAAATTGTAATGATTTATCCTCTTTGGGGGAATGCTACAACCGTAAACGAAAGGAGTGTTGATTTTGGCACGTGGAGAAGATTTTAATCATAAAAAGAAAAACCACCCAGGCGATTTTCCCAAAAACAGTCTGACGGCAAAGCATACGAGAGAAGTCATTGAAGATGAAGAATTAATCGTCACCCAGGAAGCATTTAAAAACAGAGTGGAAGAAGAAGAGTAAAAAGCGTGAGGAGCACCCCCCTCACGCTTTTTTAAATTACAATACTACTGGTTGTGTCAATTCAGCGACATTCATCGTTTTTAGACCTTCTGCAGCTCTTTCAATATCCTTCGAGAAGATACGGTCCTTTTTAATAGAAGGAACGATTTCTCTTCCTTTTTCGTAAAGTCTTCTTGTTTGTGTAGCCATTTTTTCAACACCACGGTATTCTACAGCTTGCATGGCACAAATTAATTCAATCGCAAGAACTCTTCTTGTATTTTGAATAATTTGATGAGCATGTCTTGAACCAATGGTTCCCATACTTACATGATCCTCTTGGTTCGCAGAGGATGGAATGGAATCCACACTTGCAGGGTGTGCCAATGTTTTATTTTCAGATACAAGAGCCGCTGCAACATATTGCATGATCATTGCACCGGATTGTAGTCCTGGCTCTGGGCTTAAGAATGGCGGCAGGTCATTTAATTGTGGATTGATTAATCTTTCGATGCGTCGCTCTGAAATATTCGCCATTTCCGCAACGGCAATTTTCATAAAGTCCATTGCAAACGCAATTGGCTGACCGTGGAAGTTACCACCAGAGATCACTTTCTCGCCGTCATCAAAAATTAATGGATTATCGGTTGCTGCATTCATTTCGATTTCTAATTTTTCTTTTACATAATCAAGCGCCTGCCATGAAGCCCCGTGTACCTGAGGGATACAACGGAGTGAATAAGCATCTTGAACTCGAAGCTCGCCTTGTTGTGTTGTCAGTAAGCTGTCACTTAAATAACTGCGGATTCTTGCTGCTGTATCAATTTGCTGCTGGTAGCCGCGAGCCACCTGGATGGATTCATCGAAGGCATCGATAATTCCATTTAATCCTTCTATAGTCATCGAAGAAATAAGCTCACTTCCATAGGCAAGCTGTTCTGCTTCTAAGTAACCGACAACGCCCATGGCGGTCATCGCCTGGGTTCCATTGATGATTCCTAATCCTTCTTTCGCTTCTAATGTTATAGGTGTAAGTCCTTCAATTTGGAAGGCTGTTAGGGAATCCATCCGGTTTCCTTGGTAAAATACTTCTCCCTCACCAACAAGAACTAATGCCAAATGAGAAAGCGGCGCTAAATCACCACTTGCACCTAGTGAACCTTGTTGCGGAATAACGGGAATAATATCGTGATTTACAAGCTCTAACAATCTCTCAATGACAACTGGGCGTACACCTGAAAATCCTTTTAACAAAGCATTGGCACGAAGAAGAACCATCGCTTTTGCCACATCCTGAGGGAATGGTTCACCGACGCCGCATGCATGTGAACGAATTAAGTTCAGCTGAAGGTCTTGAACATCCTTTTGATCAATTAATACATCGCTAAATTTACCAAAACCCGTTGTAATTCCATAGATTACTCTTCCCTCTGAAACGATTCGGTCTACTGCTTCCCTGCTCTTTTTTACTGCTTCCATACTTTTATCTGATGCTTGAACCTTTTGACCACCGTATAGTACTTCTTTCATTTCTTTTAATGTTAAACCTTGACCAGTTAATGTAATCATATATTATCTCTCCCTCTACCACTTTAGTATAATAAAGAAAGAGGCTGGATTCCTATTCACTTAGTTTAGGAGTCCAGCCTCTTTAATCAACATATTAGAATATTTAAATTTTATTATTGGATGTATAAACCGTCTCATTCGTCTCAAACTCCTTTTAAAAAATATAAATATTCCTATTGATATGATAATTATTTTATGTGATGAAATCCCTTACTGTCAATGGAATTTTCTGAATTTTAGCACGATAACACTTTAGCACAATAATAAATGAAAGACAATTACGCTTTTGACTATTCATTTTTTGTTTAAATCCATTTGTTTATTATTCTTTTGCTAGATAATACTGTATAAAACATGATACATTTAAACAAAAACGTAATGAAAGGGGTTTATTATGTTCAATATTGGGCAGGTGCACTTAGAAAACTCCTTTACTATAGTTGAGCCGAATCTATCTTTATTACATATAAAAAACAAACTTTTAGAGTTTGATTTTGTTGTTGTTTCAGGGAGAACCTACTTTACGATCGCAAAAAGTGAATTCAACTTTATTGCGTTAGATGAGGATTCATTACCTATAATGAAATGGCTTGAAAAGGTAAATTGGCATCCTTCCACCGTCTCTACGACTGTTGAACTTTCTACATCAAAAACAGATTGGAGACGGCCAGTCCTTATTATGGATAATAGTAAAGAAGAGATTATCGGGATTGTAACAGCTAATCAATGGTTTCAGCACTTAGATAGGGAAAATAAGAAGCTTTCCGCTTACTTTTATACATTGGCAGAAACGATTAATGATGCAGTCTCAGCTGTAGATCAAGAAGGGACGGTTATTTGTTGGAATTCTGTAGCTGAACGGACGTATAAAATTAAACGCGAGAATATCCTTGGACAAAAGATTGGAGAACATTTTAAAGCAGAATCCGTTATTTTACACAATATTTTAAATGAGGGGCGTACGGTTCGCGGCGCCTATCATCGCCCCAATAACGATACCCACGTACTAATAAATGCTTCTCCAATTATAAAAGATAATACCATTATTGGGGGGATCGCAATAGAACGTGATATTACTGGATTTGTTCGATTAAATGAGGAACTTGACTCGTCGTTACCATCACTAATTGATCAAGAAAAGCCTTTTGATTCAATTATTGGAGTTAGTTCTGAAATTCAACAAGCATTACAAATTGCACAAAAAGTCGCCTCTGCTGATATTCCAGTCCTTTTAACAGGGGAACCCGGTTCAGGAAAAGAAATGTTGGCACAGGCAATTCATTATGGCGGTTCAAAAAACACCGGACCTCTTGTATCTGTTAATTGTTCAACGATTCCTTCCGGCCTTTTAGAGGCTGAATTATTTGGATACCAAGAAGGGGTTTTTACATCCGAAAAGAAAACTGGACAAGCCGGGAAAATTGAACAAGCCCGTAATGGAACTTTGTTTATTGAGGAAATTGACAAAATGCCACTGGATATTCAAGAGAAATTCTTAAATTACTTGGAACATCAATCCTTTTATCGAGTTGGTGGAACTGAACTTATTACAGCACATACCCGGGTGATTGCCTCTACATCGCAGCCATTAGAAGCAATGACAAAGGAGGGGGAATTTAACGAAACCCTCTATTACCGTTTAACTGTAATAAATATTGATATCCCTCCTTTACGTAAGAGAACAGAGGATATTATGAAACTTGTACAACAATTTGTGCAAGAATTTAGTTCTAAGTATAAGAAACCCATTCCGGAAATTAATCCAAGGGTTATAACCATGTTGATGAACTATGATTGGCCGGGGAATGTCCGTGAGCTTCGAAATATAGTGGAACGTTTTATCATCCTGAATGATGAAAATATGATTACTCTCAAGCATCTTCCCAAATATATCATTGATACTTTTTCTGAAAAAAACAGTAACCTTTCAGTCCAAAACGAAGCCATAGTAAAGGAACTAACACCTATAAAAGATGAAGTATTGATGATTGAAGATGCTTTACGCAAAACTTATGGAAACAAGAGTGCTGCAGCCAAATTACTCGGTATATCCAGAGGAACACTATATAATAAGATTAAAGAGTATGGGTTAAACTAAAATATTGGAGAAAAAAAGGCGCTTTCTGGATTTCAGAAAAGCGCCTTTTAATGAAGCTCAATTACTTCCTATTTTTATTTTTCACAGTCAGTCTGCCCATTAAGAATGCTCCTGCTGTCAAGCCAACTAGTGTGTTGGTTTTTTTGGTAAATACTTGTTTAGCTACTAGATTTAAGTTTTGTGGTCTTTCAGCAAGACGACGCATGAAATAACCGTACCAGTCTTTACCGAACGGTACGTAGGTACAGAAATGGTATCCTTCTTTTGCTAGTTTCAGCTGAAGGTCTTTTCTGAAACCATATAGCATTTGGAATTCAAATTTATCATTTGGAATATCATTCTTTTTAACAAATTCTTTCACATGGTTAATAATTTTATGATCATGTGTAGCAATGGATGTGAATTTTCCATTTAATAAATGCCATTCAATCAGCTTTATAAAGTTTTTATCGATCTCTTTCTTATCCTGGTAGGCATATTGTTCCGGTTCTTTATAGGCACCTTTTACTAAACGCAGTCGATAATTTTTATATTTTTCAAGATTTTCTTGTGCACTAAGGAAATATGCCTGAATGACCGTACCAACATTATCATATTCCAACGATAATTCATCTAAAATATCAAAAGAAGGCTTTAGATGTCCATAATCCTCCATATCAAAATTAACAAAAATGCCATAATTGCTAGCTTGATGAACGATTTCTTTAAGATTTTCCAAACAGAAGTTGTAATCAATATCTAATCCTAATTGTGTTGGTTTTAAAGAGATATGTGCATCTACTTTATTCTTATGAATCGCTTCGATTACCTTTAAAATTTGGTCTCTCGCGGCGATCGCCTCTTCCTTTTTAAAGACAAACTCTCCCAAGTTATCGACCGTGCAAGAGATTCCATTTGCGTTAAGCTCTTTAATGCTTTTAATCGTTTCTTCAATATTCGTACCTGCAACAACAGTTTGTGCCCCTAGTTTCAATCCATACTTTTTAGCTGCGCTATTAAGAAATTGGTTTTGGGATAATCCCATAAAAATATCTTTCAACATCACCATTACTCCTTCTTGTTGTTAAATTATTTCGAGTACACACTTTCAACAAATTATTATTTAATCATTTTTGCAATAGATTAGTAGGATTCAACTAAATATGAATCATTAAAATAAACAACATTTGAAAGGATTTTATAACCTTGAATTCTCCCAAAAGCCTCATTTGCTTCTTTTTCAGTGTCAAACTCAAACATTTGAATATTGTCTTTTGAATAAGCAGTAATGATCCACACGGAATATTCCCTCCAGGTAAAAATGACTTTAAGGGCTATACACCCTTCTTAAAGTGTTTCGCTCGTTGTTTTTGCTTGCATGTGAAGGATTAGATAATCAGGGCCTCCTGCTTTCGAGTCCGTTCCTGACATATTAAATCCGCCAAACGGCTGGTACCCGACAATCGCTCCCGTACAGCCGCGATTAAAATAAAGGTTTCCAACATGGAATTCTTGTTTTGCCCGCTCAATATGTTCACGATTGTTCGTGAGTAAAGCACCGGTTAAACCATAATCGGTATTGTTAGCAATTTGCATCATATGGTCAAAATCCCTTGCCTTGCAAATAGCGAGAACCGGTCCAAAGATTTCTTCCTGCATAAGACGTGCTTTTTCATCTACATTAGCAATGATGGTTGGTTGAATAAAGTAGCCTTTGGAGTCGTCCCCTTCTCCGCCTGCCATCAATTTACCCTCTTCTTTACCAATTTCAATATATTTCATGATTTTATTGTAAGACTGCTTGCTGATGACTGGTCCCATATAGGTATTTACATCTTCAGGATTTCCAATCGTTAATGTTTTGGTTAATGCCACTGCCTTTTCCAGAACTTCATCATAAACATCCTGATGCACAACCGCACGGGAGCCAGCTGAACACTTTTGTCCAGAGAATCCAAAGGCAGAGTATACAATCGAAGAAGCTGCTAGATCCAAATCAGCATCTTTATCCACGACTACTGTATCTTTTCCACCCATTTCAGCAATCACGCGCTTCAACCAAATTTGACCTGGATGTACTTTTGCTGCACGCTCATAGATCCGGCAGCCGACTTCACGAGAACCTGTAAAGGAGATGAATCGGGTTTTCGGGTGATCAATAAGGTAATCCCCCATTTCAGCACTATCTCCTGGAACAAAGTTCAGCACCCCTTGAGGCAAACCAGCTTCTTCCATAACCTCTACAAATTTTGCTGCCACAACAGGTGTATTGGCAGATGGTTTAAGAAGAACAGTGTTTCCTGCTACGATCGCTGCTGTCACCGTTCCAGCCATAATCGCTAATGGGAAGTTAAACGGTGAAATGATAATGCCTACACCAAGTGGTATATAATTAAACTTGTTAATTTCTCCATCCCGGCTGTTTACCGGTACCCCATTCTTTAATTGCACCATCTGACGGGCATAGAATTCCAGAAAATCAATCGCTTCTGCTGTATCCGCATCCGCTTCTTTCCAAGGCTTTCCGGCTTCTTTAACAAGATAGGCTGAGAATTCATGTTTGCGGTGGCGAAGGATCGCAGCCGCACGGAATAAAATGTTTGCCCGTTCTTCCGGGTCATGGTTTTTCCATGTTTCGAATGAAGAAAGGGCGGCTTGCATTGCTTTTTCAGCCAACTCCCTACTCGCTTTGAAAACCTTACCAATGACTTCTTCCTTATTACTCGGGTTAAGAGAGATCGTCTGTTTGTCCGTTTTAATTCGCTCTCCTCCAATCACAAGCGGGTACTCCCTGCCTAACTGTGACTGGACGAACGTCAATGCGTATTCAAATGCTTGTTTGTTTTCTTTTGTTGTGAAATCGGTAAATGGTTCATGTTTGTAGGGTGCAATCGCATTCTTATATTCTGTAATCATATGATTCTCTCCCTTTTTAAAAAATTTCCAATAGATTTAATTTTCAAATTCACCACAAATACATTATAAACACCTTTTTACACTTTTGTACATAACTTTTTAATTTTTTGTTTTTTTAGCCGTTTTAAACAAATGTGTTCAAACATTAAACATATTTGTTTAAAATAAAAAGAAATAAATATTATTAAAGACCACATTTTACCATCTTATAGATTAACAAAGATGTTTAAGTAAATTTACAGATTGACAATCATGAACAATAATGTATAAAATAAGTTTATTGAAAATTATTAATTTTTAATTCTCTGACACATCCTATTATTTTTAACAGGATGTGTCAGGGAATTTGAAAGGGCTTTCAAAGAACTGTTAAAACAAACGGTTCCCTTTCATTATTTTTCAATAAAAGGTTTATGAGGAGGAATGGGGATGAATCATCATCAAGCAGAGTTACAGAAAGGGTTAAAAATCCGCCATATTACGATGATTTCTTTAGGTGGAATCATTGGGGCAGGACTATTTATTGGAAGCGGCTCCTTGATTAATATGGCAGGACCGGCTTCGATCCTCTCATATGCAATAGCAGGGCTGCTTGTGGTTTTGGTTATGCGTATGTTGGGAGAAATGTCAATTGTCAATCCATCAAGCGGTTCTTTTTCCACGTATGCTAGAGAAGCACTTGGCCCATGGGCTGGCTACACAATCGGCTGGCTATACTGGTTTTTCTGGGTAATTGTCATTGCAGTGGAATCAATCGGGGGGGCCAATATTATTCAGTACTGGTATCCATCTGTCCCTTCTTGGTTGCTTAGCCTTATACTTACCTTTTTATTAACTCTTACTAATGTGTATTCTGTTAAATCATTTGGTGAATTTGAGTACTGGTTCTCTCTTATCAAAGTAGTAAGTATTGTCCTATTTTTGTTGCTCGGAGGAGCTATTATTTTCGGATTCATACCAGGGGTCGATTCACCTG
Organism: Neobacillus niacini; assembly: GCF_031456445.1. GTDB lineage: Bacteria > Bacillota > Bacilli > Bacillales > Cytobacillaceae > Neobacillus > Neobacillus niacini_I. The sequence goes on from NZ_JAVDUQ010000045.1 coordinate 8,402, forward strand.
GAACTGCAAATCTTCTTCATCGTGGAGGATTCTTCCCCCATGGAATCAGTTCTATTTTTCTAGGATTAACTCTCGTCATGTTCTCTTTTATGGGGAGTGAGATTGTAGCAACCGCTGCAGGAGAAACACCAAATCCTGAAAAAGCCATTACTGTTGCAACAAACAGTGTTATTTATCGGATCCTAATTTTTTATCTAGGCTCAATTTTAGTATTGGTCACGGTTCTCCCGTGGGATTCTCATACTCTGATGAAAAGTCCTTTTGTTTCCGTACTTGAAATGATTAAAGTACCAGCCGCGGCTCAGATCATGAATTTTATCATTTTAACAGCTGTACTTTCTTGCTTGAATTCCGGAATTTACACAAGCTCCCGGATGTTGTTTGCGATGTCAGAAAATGGATATGCACCCAAAATGTTTAAAAAGATCAACAAAAAGGGTGTACCACTGCATGCAATATTGGGTTGTACTCTTGTTTCCTATATTAGCGTAGGATTTAATTACCTTTCTCCAGATAAAATATTTCTCTTTTTAGTCAATGCTTCCGGTGGTGTAGCACTACTTGTATACCTTGTAATCGCCTTCTCTCAACTGCGGATGAGAAAAAAATATGAAAAGGAAAACCCCGAAGCATTGAAAATAAAAATGTGGTTATTTCCTTATTTGACATACGCTACTATTTTAGCAATCACAGGTCTTTTTATAGCGATGGCATTTATCGATTCACTTCGGTCGCAATTCCTTTTAACAATCCTCATCGCTCTATTTGTGATCGGTTCTTTCTTTGTCAGTAAAAACAAAAGATCAGCAAATATAGTACCAGTAGAAAAGAAGAGAATGTCCTCTTAAGACCATTTAACCAATTAGCACTATAAAAGAAAGGGGCTATCCAGACATTTTATGGATAGCCCCTTAATCTTATTGTTAATCAAACTTCAACCCTTTTAATGCTTCTGCCATGGCATTATTCAATGGTTCTTCCTCTTTGTTTTGGTTTTTCAAATACTTTTGTACTGTGCGTTTATCCACTTTACCGCCAGATTCCTTTTTACGGCGCGCTTCGAAAGCTGATAGTTTTTCACGGTATCCACATTTACAGGCAAAGATTTGTCCTTCGCCTTCACCGCGAAGCTCTAATTTTTTATGGCATTGCGGGCAGCGTGCATTGGTAACGCGCGACACATTTTTACGATGTCCACATTCACGATCTTGGCAAACGAGCATTTTGCCTTTTTTGCCATTCACTTCAAGCATTGGTTTTCCACAGTCCGGACAATTTTTTGTAGATATATTATCGTGCTTGTATTTTTTATTACTTGCTTTAATTTCGGCAACGATTTCTTTTGTGTAATTTTTCATTTCGCTGATAAACACTTCTTTTTTCAACTTACCATGGGCAATTTGATCAAGCTTTTGTTCCCACTCCGCTGTCAACGTAGGAGATTTCAGCTCTTCAGGCACTAGATCTAACAATTGACGGCCTTTAGACGTAATATGAATGTCTTTCCCGCGCTTTTCGATTAAGAAGGAATTAAATAGCTTATCAATAATATCCGCGCGTGTAGCAACTGTACCTAATCCCCCCGTTGATTTTAACGTCTCTGCCAATTGTTTATTTTTTGTTTCCATATACTTCGTAGGATTTTCCATTGCCGAAAGTAAAGTTGCCTCATTAAAACGTGCAGGCGGATTGGTTTGTCCTGATGTTTGGGCGATTAATTTCACGTTTAAGGTGTCGCCTTTTTCGATGCGAGGTAAAATCTGTTCCTTTAGGTCATCTGCTGCATCCTCATCTTCAAATCGATTTTCATATACTTCTTTCCATCCTGTCGATAAAATAGTTTTTCCCCTTGCAACGAAGTTCTCATCACCGATTTTCGCACGGAGCGTTAATTGCTCATACTCGAATGCCGGGAATAAGACGGCTAAGAATCGTTTTACTACTAAATCATAAATTTTCCGCTCTTTATCCGAGAAAGCTGAGAAGTTTACATAACCTTCTGTAGGAATAATCGCATGGTGATCGGATACTTTGCTGTCATCAACAAATGCTTTCGAAGCTTTTATCGGCTTGCTTAAAATCTTATTGGTTAACGTACGATATTCTCCAACTCCACATGCTCGCAAGCGTTCTGGAAGCGTTCCTACAATATCGGAAGAGATATAACGCGAATCCGTACGAGGATACGTTAAAACTTTATGTTGCTCGTACAGCTTTTGCATAATATTTAACGTTTCCTTTGCAGAGTAACCAAAGATTTTATTTGCATCACGCTGCAATTCTGTTAAATCATATAACCCTGGAGAGAACGACTTCTTCGGCTTTTTCTCAATTTCTGTTACAATCGCATTTTGTTTTCCTAGCTTTTTTACAATCGCATCGGTTTTTTCCTTATCAAAGCTGCGACTGTTTCCTTTTGCATCTTGCCAAGTCAGCTTTAAAAGGTCCGATGTTTGGGCTTCAATGCCGTAATAGGTTTGTGCTTTGAAGTTTTTGATCTCGTCCTCACGTGTTGCAATCATGGCAACAGTAGGTGTTTGAACACGTCCACAGTTTAATTGGGCATTGAACCTGGTTGTTAATGCACGTGTGGCATTAAGGCCGATATACCAGTCCGCTTCTGAACGTGCGACAGCTGAAGCATATAAATTTTCATATGACTTACCAGGCTTCAAGTTGGCAAAGCCGTCTTGAATTGCTTTATCGGTAACCGATGAGATCCATAGACGTTTAAGCGGTTTATTTACTTTTACCTTGTCAATAATCCAGCGTGCGACTAATTCTCCCTCTCTTCCAGCGTCTGTAGCTACGATGATTTCTTTGACATCATTTCTTGTCAGTTGACTTTTAACCGCATTAAACTGTTTGCCAGTCTGCTTGATTACGGTCAATTTCAACCGATCAGGCAACATCGGCAAATCTTCTAAATTCCAGGTTTTATATTTCACATCGTAACTTTCTGGGTCAGCAAGTGTGACTAAATGTCCTAGTGCCCACGTAACAATGTATTTATCTCCTTCAAGATATCCGTTTCCTTTTTTATTACAATTCAGCACACGTGCAATATCACGTGCGACAGAAGGTTTTTCAGCAATAACAACACTTTTTGCCATTTTTTATACATCCTTTCGAATTTCAGGTAAGTTAAATATAGCATACGTTTCGATTGGATTCAGGTATTCCGAAGATTCTAATTCATATTGAAGGATAGTATGATGAAATGGCTTATATGAAAGAAATGGAGATTTTTTATGAGAATTCGAGATTGGGATCGGAATTTAAAGGTCCGTTTATTTGCAGAAGCGATGATGAATATTACCTTCTGGATGTTCTTTCCGTTTTTAACGATTTACTTTGCGGAAGAATTTGGAAAAAATAAAGCAGGGCTCTTATTAGTTTTTTCACAGGTATTCTCTGTAATGGCAAATTTTACGGGTGGCTATTGTGCCGACCGATTTGGCCGAAAGCGAATGATGGTTCTTTCCACGATTGTCTGCACCATGCTGGGGCTGATCTTAGCAAGATGGTCCAGGGAAATAACATCAATATTTTCCTTTTTTGAAAAACAAACGCTAAAAAGTTCAAAAAACTTTCTATAAATTGTACTAAAATGTACACATTTCCCTCTTTTACTATTATAATTAACTTGTAAACGTTCCTAATAATAAAGGCGGTGGAATGAATGGATGGGTCACAATTTTTGTCTCCAACATCAATTTCAGGCATAATTACGTTTTTAGTTCTATTTTCCGCAGGGGTTTATTTTAATATAAAAGTATACGGTTCTAAATTACAGTAAAGATGAAAAGATCTTTACTGTTTTTTTTTATATTTTTGTCCAATCGGCTGCTAGTTTCTTTTTCAAATTAAAAAAGCTACAATAGACATGAATATTCTGGTAAAGGAGAATACATAGAATGAGTCAATTTCAAAAGAACCTTGAGAAATATGCTGAGCTTGCGGTAAAAGTGGGCGTAAATATTCAAAAAGGACAGACGTTAGTAGTCAATGCTGCATTGGATGCGGCGGAATTTGTGCGTCTTGTGGTAAAAAAAGCTTACGAAGCCGGTGCTTATAATGTTGTCGTTAATTGGGCAGATGACATTGTTTCCCGAACAAAATATGATTTAGCACCTGATGCGGCTTTTCAAGAATATCCTGCATGGCGTGCGAAAGAAACAGAGGAATTTGCTGAAAAAGGCGCGGCATTCATGTCAGTTATTTCTTCAAGCCCAGACCTTTTAAAAGGAGTCAATCCTGACCGAATCTCCAATTTCCAAAAGGCTGCCGGTACGGCGTTATCCAAATACCGCCAAGCGATTCAATCCGATAAGGTAAGCTGGACCGTTGTGGCAGCAGCATCTCCCGCGTGGGCTGCAAAAGTATTCCCGGATGTTCGAAACGAACAGCAAGTTGAAAAACTATGGGATGCGATTTTTAAAGCAACCCGTGCAGATGTTGAAAATCCTGTGGAGGCATGGAAAAAGCATGATGAAAACCTACACGAAAAAGTTCATTATTTAAATGAAAAGAAATATCAAAAGCTTCATTATAAAGCACCGGGTACTGATTTAACGATTGAGCTACCGAAAAACCATCTTTGGGTTGGGGCTGGAAGCATTAATGAAAACGGTCATGAGTTTATGGCAAACATGCCGACGGAAGAAGTCTTTACTGTTCCGCTGAAAACAGGTGTGAATGGAACGGTTGCCAGCACGAAACCACTTAGCTACGGCGGCAATATTATTGACCGTTTTTCAATTACGTTTGAAAATGGAAAAATTGTTGGGGTAAAAGCGGAGGAAGGCGAAGAAATTCTGAAACGTTTAGTAGAGACCGATGAAGGGTCTCATTATCTTGGTGAAGTGGCTTTAGTTCCGTTTGACTCACCGATTTCACAGTCTAATATTTTGTTCTTTAATACCTTGTTTGATGAAAATGCCTCCAATCATTTAGCGATCGGCAGTGCGTATGCGTTCTGTATTGAGGGCGGAAAGAAAATGTCCGCTGATGAATTAAAGACAAATGGACTAAACCAAAGTATTACCCACGTAGATTTCATGATTGGTTCAGCTGAAATGGATATCGAGGGCATCACTGCGGATGGAAAAACAGAGCCGGTATTCCGCGGCGGAAACTGGGCTTTTTAATTGATTATATGATAGAAAATGTCCTTCGTTTTTAGAGTTGAAGGGCATTTTTTTATCTTTGAACCCGGTAATTGATGTGGACATACTCCATAGTTCCCGTATCTTCGAAAAAGTCACCGAGGCGGGCACTATCAGGGGTCTATAGTTCCCGTATCTTCGAAAATTCACTGATGCGGGCACTATCAGGGGTCTATAGTTCCTGTATCTTCGAAAAAATCACTGATGCGGGCACTATCAGGGGTCTATAGTTCCCGTGTCTTCGAAAAAATCACCGATACAGGCACTATCAGGGGTCCATAGTTCCCGTATCTTCGAAAAAATCACTGATGCCGGCACTATCAGGGGTCTATAGTTCCCGTATCTTCGAAAAAATCACCGATACGGGCACTATCAGGGGTCTATAGTTCCCAAGTCTTCGAAAAAATCACCGATGCGGGCACTATCAGGGGTCTATAGTTCCCGTATCTTCAAAAAAATCACTGAGGCAGGCACTATCAAAGGTCCATAGTTCCCAAGTCTTCGAAAAAATCACTGATGCGGGCACTATCAAAGGTCCATAGTTCCCAAGTCTTCGAAAAAATCACCGAGGCGGGCACTATCAGGGGTCTATAGTTCCCAAGTCTTCAAAAAAATCACTGAGGCGGGCACTATCAGGGGTCTATAGTTCCCAAGTCTTCGAAAAAATCACCGATACGGGCACTATCAGGGGTCTATAGTTCCCGTAACTTCGAAAAAATCACCGAGGCGGGCACTATCAGGGGTCTATAGTTCCCAAGTCTTCGAAAAAATCGTCGATACAGGCACTATCAGTGGTCCATAGTTCCCGTATCTTCGAAAAAATCACCGATACGGGCACTATCAGGGGTCTATAGTTCCTGTATCTTCGAAAAAATCACTGATACGGGCACTATCAGTGGTCTATAGTTCCCGTGTCTTCGAAAAAATCACCGATACAGGCACTATCAGGGGTCCATAGTTCCCGTATCTTCAAAAAAATCACTGAGGCGGGCACTATCAGGGGTCTATAGTTCCTGTATCTTCAAAAAAATCACTGAGGCGGGCACTATCAGGGGTCTATAGTTCCTGTATCTTCGAAAAAATCACTGAGGCGGGCACTATCAGGGGTCTATAGTTCCCAAGTCTTCGAAAAAATCACCGATACGGGCACTATCAGTGATCTATAGTTCCCAAGTCTTCGAAAAAATCACCGATGCGGGCACTATCAAAGGTCCATAGTTCCCAAGTCTTCAAAAAAATCACTGAGGCGGGCACTATCAGGGGTCTATAGTTCCCAAGTCTTCGAAAAAATCACCGATGCGGGCACTATCAAAGGTCCATAGTTCCCAAGTCTTCAAAAAAATCACTGAGGCAGGCACTATCGGGTTCATCCAAGCTTTAAAAATGTAACTGCTCTTCTTCATTGGTTGATAAGGTAACAATAAAAATTGTAAAATGAGATGTAATAGATTTTGGAGGTTTTTTCATGTGGAATGAATTTAAACAATTTGCGATGAAAGGAAACGTCATCGATCTCGCTGTTGGTGTGATCATCGGCGGTGCATTTGGAAAAATCGTTACTTCCCTCGTCAATGATGTCATTACACCTTTAATCGGGTTGCTGATTGGCGGGGTTCATTTTGATTTTACGAAACTTCATATTGGTCAATTAAACTACGGTCTCTTCATTCAATCCGTTATCGATTTCTTTATTATCGCTTTTTCCATCTTCCTGTTTGTCAAATTCATCACTCGCTTTAAAAAGAAAGAGGAACCGGTGAAAGAAGTAGTAAAAGTGGACCGTACAGAAGAGCTTTTAGCGGAAATCCGTGACATTTTAAAAGAAGATAAAGATTTTTTTAGAAAAAATGAAACATCTTGACCACTTTCTCGTATTAATTAATAAGAAACTATTTTGAGGTGAAGAAATTTGTACACACAAACATCTACTGATTTTATGCCATCTGTTTTAAGGACGTTTGCACTTTCCCTTGCTTTCGCCTTTATTGGCACAATGGCAGGTGTATTTGTACCAACTGGTTTATTTTTACCTTTGTCAATCCTTGAATTGGTCATGCTTTTTGCCGCCTTCTTCTTTAGAAGGAAAAAGGCAATTTCCTATTCATTCCTTTACATTTTTACGTTTATTTCTGGGATTACCCTGTATCCGATTGTTGCCCATTATCTTGCGACTACAGGTGCCAACACCGTTATCATGGCATTTGCCACAACAACGGTTGTATTCACAGGAATCGCTATTTACGCAGCAAAATCGAAACGCAATTTCTCCTTTTTAGGCGGATTTCTATTAGCAGCCCTGCTTGCACTCGTAGCGATTTCGATTTTTAATATCTTCTGGCCGCTCAGCACAACCGGAATGCTTGCCTACTCCTTTATCGGAGTCATGGTCTTCAGCGGTTATGTTCTCTTTGACTTTAGCCGAATGAAGCATTACGGAGTTAGCGCGGAAGATGTTCCATTAGTGGCTTTGAGTCTTTACTTGGATTTTATTAACCTATTCCTCAGCATTCTACGGATCTTTGGGATTCTTCAAAGTAAAGATTAATTATTAAAGGAGCTTGGGGTACCCCAAGCTCCTTTTTCTTATGATTCATTTATCAGCATTAGACCTCGTTCAATCATTTGGCTGATGGATTTTTCCCAGTCTGTATTCTTTAATGTTTCTAAAACATGCTTAATAGAAGTTTCAGCTATATTGTATTTTTTTAATAATTCCAGTATTTCTAGCCGGAGCAGCCAGTCGCTTGGATATTGATAATCTAATATCATTAAAATTTCATTTATTTTTGCAAGGCTCTCCTGATTCCATACATCCAGCTTTCGAATATTGCGGACTTCTGCGTATAAACGCTCTAATTCGGTTAAGCTTCTAATTTCAACCAATCCATCAACTTCTCCTTCAGTCTGCAAATCAAAATAGGCATTTGGGCCGGCAGCACCGGCAAATACCGATGTAATTCTTTCCCCCACCGGCATATCAAATATGCCCCATCCTTTGTCAAACAGGACTTGTTCCTGATAGGTAACCATACAATCCTCGAAAGAGATTAATATAGGGCTTCCGTCAGAAAATAGTATCTCTTTAACCGTCCCCTCTACTTTTACCCCGCTTTGAAAGTTTAAAAGGGATCTTTCCCCTTTTACTAGTCCATAATCTTTTAATTGTTCACTCGTGCAGTTTTCCATAGCAACATTGCCTTCTAACACTCCAATCGGAGCACCAAAACCCTTATGATGGGTTTCCTTGCCATGCCCCGGTACCTCCTGATTATTTAAAGATAGGGCAGTTGCCCCTTTTGTCCGGATATACGCGGCTTCTCCCTTTTTATCCTTGATGATGGTCGATAAAGTCCCGGTCACTTGCAGACCAGATGAATAAACAATCGTTGCAGTATAATCAGATTGAAGCGCTTTTTCAAGACTTTCCGTTCCGCCTTTTTGAAAGGCCATTGTGCCCGCAAACTTGTCAATTTCCTCCACTAATTCTTCAAAATTCCTACAAACAAATAATTGCGGCTGCGGCTTCGTAACGTCATAAGAGGTTTTGATACATTCTTCAATAGAAAAAGGAATTTTTCTAACATTATCCGCTAAACAGCTTTGACTTTCCCCAACCGAAGAAAGTAAACCGGCACCATATATTCTAGGATTTTTCCAATCGTCAATTAAACCATATTCCACCGTCCACCAAAACAAGCGCGAGATTAGGTCCGCTTCCGCCAAGCTTTTTACCTTTTTTCTCGCATCGGCAACCTTTTCTTCTGCTGCTTTAACCTGTTCCGGGGTCGACGTCGGATCCTCTGCAACAATGGTCAAATGACGAACGGCGCGAAATACATCCAGCTTTTCCTTACTTGAAAGTGCTTTTGATCCCATTGTGCCAATTTTTTTTACATATTCACGGTATGTTTGATCTAACAGAATCGGTGCGTGCCCTGCTGCTTCATGTAATATATCCGGAGCAGGAGTATAGGCGATATTCTGCAGCTTCCGGATCTTGGTTGCAATCGGTAAAATTCCATTCGCTAAAAAGCTGTAGAAGGCTGCACCCGGGATTAGACCATCAATTGAAACAGCCCTCCATCCAACACTTGCAAGACTTTCATTCATTTCATCTACTTTTGGAATGGATTCGGTATTAATTCCTGAAGAGGCCAGCCCATTTACATAGGCTGGATGGGCAATTTTTTTTAGAAAAAAATGATTTTGCTTCATGACGAATCGCCATACTGCATGATCAATCGGGGTATAGCTTTCGTAATGTTGCTGCGAAATATAAGGACTTAAATGCGCAGGTATTTTCATTATTTTTTTCTGTTTCATCTGACCGACCTCCTTGGTATCATATTTATTTAATTCTAGTAAAATTAGACCCAAGGACCGGCTCAATTTACCGCTGGACAACGCCTCTTAAAAAAACGGATATTCCGATTTTTTTGCAGATGGTTAGATAATGCATTAGCGCAAGGAGGACGGCTCCTGTATTCATGCCGATGATAACCCCCTCCATTCTCCATTCCGGATAGGAACCAAGCCAGACGATAATGGTAAACGATACAACCACAGACCAGATAATATGGACAAAGGTATCCTTGATCATATCAAGTCCGATTAAAAAAGCTTGAAAAGGCATGATGAAAAAATGGAATAAGAAAAACGGCCATAGCATTTGCAAAAATACAGCAGGCGTAGATGATTTAAAGAATAAAGAAGTCAGTTCCGGTGCGAAGAAGTAAAAGACTCCGACCGCCACAACTCCGTAAATAAAGGTCATGAACATGACTTGCTGGAGCATTTTTTGCAGGCTGGAATAATCTCCAGCAGCATGGGTTTTCGAAACGCCTGGAATCAGCACAATCATCAAGGAATGAGCTATAAAGGCGGGAAAGAAGCCAATCGACATCGCCACCCCCATTAGCATCCCAAACTGCTCTGTAGCGATGGTTGCGGACAGACCTGACCGGACTAGCGCTGCCTTAATGAGAAAAGGCTGAATGGCCCCCGTTAAGGCCGAAAACAAGCGCATCCCCGTTGTCGGAATCGACACCGCCATTAAATTTTTCCGGACAATTTTTCGATTTAAATTGGAAAAAGGAATGCGTTTTACCTGTTGGAACTGAATGATAAACATGTAGAATAAATAAAGAAAAACCACCACTTCACTGCCGATTAAGGCCGTGATAGCAATCAACAAAGCACTTTCTGTTTTAAATTGAAACAAGCGAAATAAAACAAATAGGGCAGCAAGCTGAAAAACTTTTCGCAGAAAGTTCGCAACTGCGATTTTTCCCATATGGTGCTTTCCCATGAAATACCCTCTCGCCACAGAGGTAAAGGATATGACCGGGATGAGAATTAGAACCAGCCATCTAACATAAGGATGGTATCCGTCAAATATTGGGATAAACTGCATACTACTCGTAGCTAAGAGCAGCAAAATACTTGTAAAAATGATGGTAATGGTGAGAGCGTGGTAGAGGATATTGCGATGGTACCTGTCCTCTTTTTCAGCTATAAATTTGGAAATAGACACCTGCAGTTCAAAACTTGAAAGCAAAACAATTAAAAAAATCGTCGGCAAAATGGACATGTATAGGCCCAAACCATGTTTACCGAGTTCTCGGGCCAGAATCATATTGACAAAAAATTCGATTCCTTCCCCTAAAAAAGCTGACGCCGCTAAAAAGAAGATTCCCTTGTAGTAAATAGCCATATTTCGATTCCCCTTCAATAGATCTCACTTCTATAAACGTATGAGACAAGTTCTTTGAATAGTAGGGAAAGTTTTTTTACTTTTTTATGGATGTCTTTAACGTGCTTTTAGGTAAAATGTGTTTTTTAGACATTTTTTCTTATGTGGCGGCAATTCTGTCGGTACTGATTTAGAAATATGACAAAAGGCATTTCGAATAGGGTTATTCGAAATGCCTTTTGTTTACATTCTGAAAGTCCCGAAGAGATCGGGACTTTTTGAACTCTTTAATGTTTCACATTACTGTCTCTGATTTATAGACCTTGTCTTCACTCATTTTATGCTAGTTCAGCTGTTTTTACTTCATCTTCATCTTCATCATCATCAAACACTGCTTTTGGTAAACCGGTTCTTCCTCCCCAGTAATACGAAATTAAAGCTATGATGGCAATTGCAATTTGATCCCATGGACTTTTGAGAATTTGGTTACCTCCAAAAGTTCCTAGATAGGAGATGAGCAAAATGGCTGAATAATAGAAAACAATCCACAAAGAAGATTTTATTTGTTGTGTAAAACTCACTTTATCTGTAGGTACTGAGTTCTTAAAGAATAAATAAATGACAAACATAACCAATTGCGATCCTAGCAGCCAAGAGTTAACTTTCCAGCCTCCCCAATAAACCATGAGTGAAGCAATGATAAAGGAAACAGGGCCCAATACACTCATACCTTTTAAATAAAACGGCCGTGGTAAATCAGGTGCATTTAACCGTAAGGCATAGGCAGAAACTGGTGCTAATGCATAGGTTAGAACAAGTGCTTCCGAAACCACTGCGATCATAGCATCCCACGATGGGAACGGCAACGTCCAGAAAATAGACAGTAAAAACGCAAGCCATAGCGCTGGACGAGGAATACCGGATTTCTCGTCGATTTTTCCAAAAACCTTAAAAAAGGTACCACTCCGTGTCCATCCAAAAATAAGGCGAGATGTGGTATTCATATAAACATTGGCTGCTCCGCTAGGGGATATAATAGCATCCGTAACAATCATGATGGTAAGCCAGCCTAATCCAAGTGCCACCGCAATATCTTTAAATGGAAGAGAGAATTGGGTGCTTACTTTCGCCCATCCGCCAGACAACATATTCGTTGGAATACTACCAATAAACGCTACCTGAAGAAGTACGTAAACGATTGCTGATAATACTACAGATAAAATCAGGGCAATTGGCACTGAACGTTGTGGATTTTTAGCTTCACTTGCAACTGTTACAATTGGATGAAGTCCCAGATAGGCAAAAATGACGCCGCCGGTTGAAATCGCACTTGTTATTCCCGAAAAACCGAATGGAGCGAAACCATGAATACTGAAATTTGCTGATTTTAAATGAAGGAGCAAAATCACAATAGTCAAAGATGGAACGACGAACTTAATAATGGTGATGACAATGTTTGATTTAGCAAACGTTTTGACACTCCTGAAATTAAGCACGAAGAAGGCTAAAAGCAATATAAATTGTACAACCCACCCAAGTAAGGATGGCGAGCCTGATGTTCCTGGTTGGGATAGCGCCGGAAACCAGGAGGAAGCATATTGACGGGCCGCTTCTACTTCAATCGCAGTGAGGCTGGAATACGCGACTAAGGAAGCAAATCCCATTAGATACCCCATTAAAGGACCATGCGAATAAACCGGATAACGAACGATACCACCTGCCCGAGGGATGGCACCTCCAAGTTCAGCGTATACAAGGCCAAGAAAAAGGACAGCAATTCCGGCGATAATCCATGAAAAACTGCCCGCGGGCCCCGCCATAGAAGCTACACGGCTTCCTGCAAAAAGCCATCCTGAACCAAACATTGCCCCAAACCCTATAAATACAAGATCTGTTAAAGATAAATTCTTTTTAAACTTTCTATATTCTGACATAAGTACCCCCTAAAACATTGATTTGTCGCTAAAGTAAATCCTCTGAAAACTTTGAGCGAATATTTATTGCAACCATCCAACTGCACATGACCCAACAAGAGGAATCATGATTTCAGATCTCTCATGATAGTTTTCCGTTAAAATCATTTTTTAAACAATCGGAATCCGCTTATGATCCATATCCCGCGTATTGGTCCGTTTTCCTAATATCGAGAAAAGGCCACTGCTTAGAATACTCTTTTTTTCATAGTCTACTTTACAAGGGTAATTGCAACCCTCTACTCTTTAATCAGGGGAATAAATATTCAACTGGCCTTGAAATAATCTTTACCTTGTAAAGATACTTTTCTTCTGTGTATGAAAAAAGAGAGGCCAATGAGCCCATAGATCCTACACCATCTTAGACAGATACAAAAACAATATTTTTTCAAACATTCTGAAAAACGAGGTAGACAATGGGTCCAGATCTCCTTCCTTAATATGAAAGCAAATCTTAAAATTTGCCGTGATAAAGATGACTGGATTCAAACTATTCCCCACTATCTGTTCCCCATGAATTCCACTTCTTTATTAGGATATTTTAATTTTAATAACAGTTTGTGTATCTCATCCAATTTCTTACTATACTGGATTACTCTATAATCTTGCAATCCATATAATAGCCCTGCTTCTTCCATTTTACTTCTATATTCTTCAAACTCTTCATATATTTTTTTTAGCAGCATAATAATCTCCTATCTTAAAGATTTTTCGACATTTTTTTTAAAAAATGGAAAGCCCCCAAAAATAGGGGCTCTCCTCATTAAGCAAAAACGGTTTGTTCACTTAGCACCGAATTGACACTTACATAGGTATATCCATGAGCTTCTGCAACAGCTTTAAAGGTCACTTTACCATCCACCACATTAATTCCCTTGGCCAGTGCTTGGTTATCTAATGCTGCTTGTCTATATCCTTTATTTGCAATTTGTACACCATAAGGAATCGTCACATTCGTTAAAGCCATAGTGGATGTTCTTGCCACTGCTCCTGGCATGTTTGCTACTGCGTAGTGCAGAACCCCATGCTTCTCATATGTCGGTTCACTATGTGTCGTGATACGGTCAATCGTTTCAATCGACCCGCCTTGATCGATTGCTACATCCACAATGACCGCACCAGGCTGCATGGATTTTACCATCTCTTCTGTTACCAAGCGAGGAGCACGTGCACCCGGAATAAGAACCGCACCCACAAGCAAATCTGCCTTCGTTACTGCTTCAGCAATATTGTAACTGTTGGACATCAAAGTATTTAAACGCCCTTGGAACTGATCATCAAGTTGACGAAGTCGATCAGCACTGATATCAAGTAAGGTAACATTTGCCCCTAAACCGACAGCCATTTTTGCAGCATTTGTACCTACGATACCACCACCAACAATAACGACTTCCGCTGGTGCAACACCTGGTACTCCACCAAGGAGAACTCCTTTTCCTCCTTTGGACTTTTCTAAAAACTGAGCTCCAATTTGAACGGACATTCTACCTGCTACTTCACTCATAGGAGTTAACAAAGGAAGAGAGCGATTATCCAATTGAATCGTTTCGTACGCAATCGCAACGACCTTCTTGTCCACAAGAGCTTTGGTTAATTCAGGTTCTGGTGCAAGATGAAGATAGGTATAAAGAATTAACCCTTCACGGAAATAGCTATATTCTTCAGGCAGTGGCTCTTTTACCTTGATCACCATATCAGCTGACCATGCTTCTTCTGCTGAAGAGGCGATTTTTGCTCCTGCCGCTATATAATCTTCATTGGTAAACCCGCTGCCTAAACCAGCACCTGTCTCGATCAATACTTCATGACCATTATTTTTAAATACTACTACACTTGCTGGTGTCATCCCTACTCTATTCTCATTATTTTTGATCTCTTTTGGAACTCCGATAATCATCTTCATTTCAACTCCTATTTAGATTTTGTATGCCTTTACAATTTCATTATAATTGATATATAAACTAAATTTTATTAGATAAAACACGGAATACTTTCCGGAGGTTTGTGGATTCACACAAATAGAGGATGCTTCCACCAAGGAATCATCCTAGCGTCAAGTGATCTCAGCTATAGGTGAGCAAGGTTACTTGGCTTTAAGACTGCCACATAAAGAAGACAGAGAAAAGTAAAGTGTCTCTACCTTTCTCTGTCTTTTTATTAGACCAGTTATCGGTTAGGAATAAAAATCATCTAACCGTTTATCTCTCTAAACCCAAGCCCTCCATTTTCTTTAATTTAATATCGATAAATAAAGAAATTCTTTGGTTAGGATCCTCCAGATTAATCTGCCCCACCTCACTGATTCGTTTAAGCCGATAAGCTAATGTATTAGGATGAATATGCAATTTTTGTGTTACTAGATTAATCTGGCCTGGATAATCTAAATACACCTCGAGTGTATGCAAGAGATTAGATTGATTCTCTTGATCGTATTGAATTAATTTATTTAGATAATAATTAGAAAAAAACTCCACTTCATTTTTTTCCGAGAAACTAGGAAGCAGACGATAAATACCCAAATCGCCATAACCATAAATCGTCTTGGTTTCTTCTGGCAGTATTTTTTTCATCCTTAAAACAGACTTTGCTTGATGATAGCTTTGTTCAACGAATTGAAAAGATTCATAGGATAAACCGAATGTACCATAAATTGGTAAGTTTTTAAATCGATCTTGAATACGCTTTATTACTTCCAATACAAAGGAATTTGCACGTTCTAGGAAATCAATCTTTTCCTTTCCGCCTCCACCCATCACAATCAAATGGTTTTGATTCTTAACCCAAAGAGGGAAATCAGATAAGGAAAAGGAATCTTTTAAGTTGACTAATAAATAGGTCAATTCCTTTTGTACAGTTTCATAATTAGGATGATCTATCTCAAACAGGAAAATAGAGAATGGTTTTGGTAACCGGATCCCGATATCTTCAGCTTTCCTCTGTATTCTATGGTGAGAAGGTATATTACCAAGCAACAATTCCCAGAAAAATTCTTTACTTTTTTCTTCCTGAATTCTGCGTTGGGTCTGGCGGCGATAAAACTTGGGCATAACTTCACTCGCTACCTTGCGAAGGAATTGCATTTCCTGTTCTCCCAAAGGCTGATTAATCTCCTGTACCCAAATATATCCTAGTACTCTTTGCCCCTTCCGAATCGATATAGCGACACGATCCCCTAACCCCACCTCATTTTTCGCTCGAATTCGTATCGGCTCATCGCATCCCATTAGCTGTTGAATCACGCCATCATGCCACAGTTTATTTAATACGGTCTCTGGTACTTGTCGACCCATAATAGTTTCCATCCGTGCTTTATCTGTCCAATCTCCATGTGAACTATGTGCAATTAACCGATGATGGAAATCTTCAATCGTAATCGGATTGAATATCTGTTCACTAATCAAATCAGCCAATTCATTCCATTCTACAGTATCAATGATAGATTTAGGAGTATTTTTATTATCTGCTGTTACCATAGTCTGCTCAACTCCTTATTGAATTTAAGGCTATTTAGATGACAATTTTATTATAACTAAAAAAAAGTATTTGTTTTTTATGTAAATTGACAATATTCACAAATCTACTTGTTGTTTTTCACAAACTGAATTTAATATTTTCCCCTTTCTAACAAACACAAATGAAAGCTGCGCCCTTATAATCAGTTACCGTGAGACATGGGCCGAAATTTCTCACAGCTCTCATAAGGAAACGGGTTATTGGACATCCTAATATAAAATATTTTGCATTTACAACTTTGTTAAAGAAAGTGCCCTATAGGTCAATAGAAATGGAGTTAATTCCAGGGTTACATAAAAGAAGGGAACTAACCTATGAGAAAGTGGTTTATGAGAGGTTGATAATGATTTGGAAAGTATGAAAACGCCTATTAAAGACCAATTTCGTGTTTCGCCATTCCTTGTCTTTTTTCTTATACATAAAATGCAGTTTGCTTTTAGTATTTTAAGTTTTCAGCGTACTCTAGCTGCATCGTCCGGGCACGATGCGTGGATAGCGGTTATTATAACTGGCATTATTGTTCATATTGTTATTTGGATAATGTATAAGATTTTAGATAAGGAAAAGGGTGACCTTATTCAAATCCACCAACATACGTTTGGAAAATGGGTAGGCGGACTTCTAAGTGTCTTTTTTCTGGTTTATTTTCTTGCTGAAAGTATAATCGTTCTTCGATCGTATATCGAAGTTATTCAAGTTTGGATGTTTCCTGTAATGAAAACATGGATATTCTCTTTAGTATTTTTACTCTGTGTGTACTATGTCGTATCAAATGGATTTCGCACCGTTACTGGAATTTGTTTTTTGGGGATTGTCATGCCCTTATATTTGCTTCTCACTTTTTTAGTACCGCTTGAATTTTCTGACTTTCGAAATTTATTGCCAATATGGGATACTTCTGTGAAGGGAATGGCACTTTCCGTAGTTGATTTGTCGCTCGGATTTTTAGGATTTCCGCTGTTGTTTTTGTATTATCCTTTTATTCAAAAGCCTGAAACGTCCCAAAAGTGGGCTCATTACGGTAATCTGTTTTCGACGGTCACTTATCTGTTTATTCTGTTAGTGACCCTTGTTTATTTTAAGCAGGAGCATTTGCTAAAAACAACTTGGCCTACGTTAACCATGTGGAAAATTATCCAATTTCCATTTGTAGAACGATTTGAATTAATCGGAATCACCTCATGGGCGGTTATCATTCTGCCAACAATTTGTTTGGAGATATGGGGGGGAAGTCGTATCGCAAAGCAATTGTTTAAGATGAAGCAAAGGAAGGCAGTTGTGATCTTCCTAGTGGTTTGTTTGATAGGCTGCTCCCTCTTGAAAGATAGGGAAAGCATTCTACTCTTTAATAGAGCCGTATCTTTTGGGGCTTATGCTCTATATATATATGTACCGTTCCTTTTTATTGTATATCATATCCGATATAGAGTTGGGAAGAGAACATGATCAAGCAAAACACTTTTGAATAAACAATAAGATCTCATAAGGAATAGATTAATTGTACATCCTTATTATAGAGAATACTTTGTTAGAGAAATCACCCTAGAAGCAATAGAAATGGAGTTAATTCCAGCTTACAATGCGGAAAGGAACTAAACTATGAGAAAGTGGTTTCGTAATAAATATGTTCAACAAGAACAATCTCTTTTTTCACAAATTAATTACTACAAACAGTCAAGCGATTTTGTTCATTATTATAACCCAAAGTCTCCTCAACCTTTTTGGATTTCCTATTTTAATTCATTAATTGATGTGGAGATTTTACATCGGGATTTACTTCCATATTTAAATAAAACATCCCCGGCTTCATTAAAAGAATTACAAGCCGGACTTCCTCTTGAAAATATTGTCATTACAAATGATTTAGAAAAAATTCAAAATGAGTTATTAAAAGGATCAGTGTTCATTCAGTTTGATGAAAAAGATCCTGTAGGGGTACTTGTTCCCGCTGAAATAAAGAAGGCGCGTGAGGTCACGATTCCAGAAGAGGAGTATAGTGTTGTCGGGCCCAAAGAATCATTTGTCGAATCCTTAATGATCAATATAAATTTAATTCGAAAGCGATTACCTATTTCACAATTACAAGTCAAAGAAATGGTAATAGGAACTCTTTCAAAAACAAAAGTGGCCGTTTTCTATATCGAGGGAATTGCAAATGAAGAAAACATTAATACAGTTATACAACGGATTCGTAATGTGCAATATTATCAAATTCTCGATAGTTCGTATATTGCCCAGATGATCGCTGATAACGAAAATTCTGTTTTTCCTCAGTTACTAGATACAGAGCGTCCAGACCGTGCAGCAGGTGCACTTGCGGAAGGAAGTATCGTTATCCTAGTAGATGGATCTCCACATGCCCTTATTGGACCGACCTCGTTAGTTGGATTTTTCGGTGCGTTCGATGATTACTTTCTTAATTGGCAATTGTCCTCTGTTCTTAGAATCATTCGTTTACTGGCTGTCAGTTTTTCCATATTGGTTACACCTATTTATGTCGCGGTCTTATCCTATCATTATGTATTAATACCCAAAGACTTAATGGTTACGTTAGTTTCTTCACGAAGAGTGATTCCCCTGCCGCCCTTTCTTGAAGCACTCATTTTAGAATTAACAATTGAATTGCTTCGGGAAGCGGGTGCAAGGTTGCCGACAAAAGTTGGGCAGACGATCGGTATCGTAGGCGGTATCGTTATAGGGACAGCAGCGGTTGAAGCGGGTTTAACGAGTAATGTCCTTCTCATTATAGTCGCTCTTGCCGCCCTTGCTTCGTTCACAACGCCGGTTTACCGAATGGGTAATGCGATTCGCTTAATTCGTTTTCCTTTCCTTTTCTTTGCGGAAATGTGGGGACTCTTAGGAATCGCAATTGCATTTCTGTTTTTATCCATTCATCTGTTACGATTAACATCTTTAGGAAGGCCATACTTAGAACCGATCTATCCTTTCCGGATCAATGATTTAAAAGATGCCTTCATTCGCCTTCCTTTTTCATGGCAATCGAAAAGACCTTTTTTCTTGCAGACGGAAGATCTACATCGTTTTGATGAAAAAAAGGCTAAAGTAAAGAAAGATATAGATGAATGAGAGGCTGATAAATGATTTGGAAAGTATGAAAACGCCCATTAAAGACCAATTTCGTGTTCCGCCTTTCCTTGTCTTTTTTCTTATCCATAAAATGCAGTTTGGAGTTGGTATATTAAGTTATCAGCGAACCTTGGCTAAATCGTCCGGGCACGATGCGTGGATGGCGGTTATTATAACTGGCATTATTGTTCATAGTTTAATTTGGATGATGTATAAGATTTTAGATAAGGAAAAGGGTGACCTTATTCAAGTCCACCAACATACGTTTGGAAAATGGGTAGGCGGGATTCTAAGTGTTTTTTTTCTTGTTTATTTTCTTGCAGAAACTATAATCGTTCTTCGTACATATATTGAAATTATTCAAGTTTGGATGTTTCCTTTAATGAAAACATGGCCATTCACTTTAATATTTTTACTTTGTACGTACTATTGCGTATCAAACGGATTTCGCACCGTTACCGGAATTTGTTTTTTAGGGGTAGTGATGCCTTTTTATTTGTTTCTCATTTTTTTAGTACCGCTTGAATATTCTAACTTTCGAAATCTATTGCCGGTATGGGATACATCTATGAAAGGTATCGCTCTTTCGGTACTTGATATGACGTTCGGATTTTCTGGGTTTCCGCTATTGTTATTGTATTATCCCTTTATTCAAAAGCCTGAAACATCCCAAAAGTGGGCTCATTATGGCAATCTGTTTTCGATGGTCATTTATTTGTTTGTCCTGTTAGTTACCCTTGTTTATTTTAAGCAGGAGCATTTGTTAAAAACAATTTGGCCTACGTTAACCCTTTGGAAAATCATCGAGCTGCCATTTGTAGAACGGTTTGAATTTATCGGAATCACCTCATGGTCGATTGTCATTCTGCCAATTATATGTCTGGAAGTATGGGGGGCAAGTCGTATCGCAAAGCAATTGTTTAAGATGAAGCAAAAGAAGGCAGTCGTGATCTTTCTACTGGTTTGTTTGATTAGCTGCTCTCTATTGAGAGATAGGGAAAGCATTCAACTCGTTGCCAGAGTCGTATCTTTCGCAGGTTATTTCTTCTATATTTATATTCCGTTCCTTTTTATTGTTCATTATATCCGTTTTAGAGTTAGGAAGAGCACATGAAAATCAAAATAGTGACAGTCATAATGATCATAGTTGTTATATTAATATTTGGCCGGCAGCCGATGATGATTGTGGATGATATTACAATGCCTGCCGTAGTAGGATATGACTACATAGATAAAGATACGTTTCAATATACGGCTGTTCTCCCCATCTACAAGGCTGATAAAAGCATAGAGAATAAAATATTATCAACAGAAGGCGAATTAAGTAAAGAGATGTTGAGCAAGCTCAGGAGAAAATCATCTCGCCGACTAGAAAATGGAAAATTAGCAGTCGCTGTTTATAGTGAAAAAGTTGCCAGGCATGGAATTGGTTACTTGATTGATGCTTTTCACCGAGACCCGACGATTAGTGAAAAAATATATTTAACTGTGGTAGATGGTCATGCAAAAACACTTTTGAATAAACAATATGGTGAAGTAGATACTGGTTTATTTTTATCAGAGCTTATCGATCACAATATCGAAACCGGATTATTGCCATCCACCAATCTTCATTATTTTTTATCCGCCTATTTTTCTGAAATTAATGACCCTTTTTTACCATTAATCCAAAAAAAGGGTCATGATCTGAATATAAAGGGAATCGCATTATTTAAGGGTGACCGGTATGTTGGAGCTCTTGGCCAAAATAAACTTTTTGTTTTTAAGGCGCTTATTGAGAATATCACTTTAGGTTCTTTTAGGGCAAAGCTTAACAATAGTGAGTATGTTTTTATTGAGAGCATTAATACAAAACACAAATACAATGTTCAAAACCAAAAGGAAATGCCTGAAATCGATATAAATCTAAATGTGAAAGGGAATATCAGAGAATTCAAAGGGAAAAAATTAGACCAAAAAAAAATAACAAAAATAGAAAAACAAATGAATGAACAATTTGAAAAACAAGCCACATCAATGATTCGATCGTTTCAAAAGTCTAAGATTGATCCAATTGGCTTAGGAGACGAAGTAAGAAGCCGTACTAGAAACTTTAATAATCGAAAGTGGTTAAAACAATATCCAAATGTAAAGGTCAATGTTAAAGTACATGTGTTTATTTCTGAGAAGGGTGTATCAGATGGGTCCTAATAAACACCAACAAAAGGCACAACCAGCGTACGCTAGTTGTGCCTTTTTCGAGCAAAAATCCTATAAGAACTGTCTCTTCATGACCGCTTATGCGGCTTGTTCTTCGTGGTGTTCTTTGACTGTATGGCCTTCCCATTTTGAAATGACAATAGCAGCTAGTGAGTTACCGACAATGTTGACACATGTACGGGCCATGTCTAGCAGCCTGTCTACGCCTAAAATAAAGGCCAAGCCTTCGACTGGAACGCCAACACTTCCTAAGGTAGAAAGCAGGACGACAATCGAAACACCAGGGACACCTGCAATCCCTTTCGAAGTAATCATCAAAATCAGAACTAATGTAATTTGATGTCCAATGCTCATATGAATGCCATACATTTGCGCGATGAACAAAGCCGCAATTGCCTGATACAAGGTGGATCCATCGAGATTAAAGGAATAGCCTGTCGGAATGACAAAAGAAGTAATCCCTTTTGGACAGCCGATCCGCTCCATTTTTTCCATGATTTTTGGAAGGACTGTTTCCGAGCTCGCTGTCGAATAGCCAAGAATTAATTCGTCTTTCAAATAAGCTAATAATTTGAAAATGTTATAGCCGCAAATTTTCGCAACACTGCCGAGAACCACTATAATAAAGAATGCCATCGCGCCATAAACGGTAATAACCAGTTTTCCAAGCGGTATTAATGACTCCAAACCAAATTTTGAAACCGTAACCCCAATTAAAGCAAACACCCCAAATGGAGCAATCTTCATAATCTGATTGGTTACATAGAACATCGCATCAGCGGTACCTCTAAAAAAGTCAATGATCGGCTTGCCTTTTTCACCGATTGCTGCAACGCCAAGTCCAAACATAACGGAGAAGAAAATAATCGCCAACATGTCTCCATTTGCAAATGCCTGAACCACATTAGTCGGTATGATATTTACAAGAGTATCAATATGAGAGTGTGACTCCGTTGCCTTTTCAGTCGTTACATAAGAGCTGATATCCGATTTAACGAGTTGTGAACGATCCACGCCTGTACCTGGATGAAAAATATTTGCAATTAACAGACCGACAACGATCGCAATCGTTGTAATAATTTCAAAATAAAGAAGCGTTTTGCCGCCGAGCTTCCCTACCGTTTTCATATCGCCCGCACCGGCCACACCAACCACGAGACATGAAATGACAATCGGCACGACAATCATTTTAATTAATCTTAAAAAGATATTTCCAATCGGCTGCAAAAATTGTTCGATATGCGGATTTCCGTAAAAAACCGCCCCCACAATAATCCCAAGAATTAAACCAATAAAAATTTGCCATGCTAAGCTAATTTTTTTCACTCGCTTCTCTCCTATCAATAAGTTTTTTGATAAAATTATAGTAGAAAATAGTTTGTAAACGATTTCACTAGTTAAATCATACTGGTTATACTACAGTAAACTACAAAAACCTACAAAGTGGATTAAAAATATTTTTACAATTAACAAAATTTTATTTACGATAGATGGGGAGTGATCGTATTCGCGATAAATTATTAGCCTACTTGTTTATGCTGATTGCTGTACCCATTGCCGGCGAATTAAAATTATATCCTTTAACTGGTGCTGATTTACGAATCAGTCTGAGTACACCTGTATTCTTCTTCATTTTGTTATGGTCACGTAAAATCCATCCCGTCTTAGCCGGCTTTTTGACGGGGAGTGCAGTCGTTTGTTTTCGGATTATTCTCGACAAACTTCAACTAGGCTCATTCGACTTTCCTCATCATTTTCCCGTGTTTTTTTATTACATGGTATTTGGAACATTTTTCTATATTTTCAAGGTGAAAAAATTGTATCACAGACCGCTTCTCATTGGTCTGCTTGGAATGGTACTTGAAATCATGGGAAATTTTTCGGAAATGATCATTCGCCATTACACAACCGAAATGAAAATGACAGCCTCAGGCTTCCTGATTATTGTAGGGGTAGCAATCATCCGCAGTTTCTTTGTGCTTGGTTTTTTCAATACCATCTTAGTGCGGGAGACCAGGTTGGCAGAAGAGCAGCAACGAAAACGGACTGAAGAGGTTCTACTATTAGTCTCAAATTTATATGTAGAAATGTTTCAATTGGAAAAATCAGCGAAAAATGCGGAAGAGTTAACCAGCACCTGTTACGCGATTTATCGTGATTTAAAGACGATGAACAATCAGAACCATGCACAGACAATGCTGAAGATCGCCGGAGAATTACACGAAATTAAAAAAGATAATCAACGTATTTATGCCGGTTTGTCCAAATTAATGGCCAAAGAAAAATTAAATGATTTTATGAACATTCGCGAAATCATTTCTGTTGTAACCATCTCGAATAATAATTATGCTGAGTTACTCGGGAAAACGATTGATTTCCAGGTGAGTATTTCCGGGGAACATCCGGAGTACCGTACCTTTATTCTCCTTTCCCTAATCAATAATCTTGTTTCCAACGCTGTGGAAGCGATCCTTCAGGAGGGGCAGATCGTGTTAATGGTTGAAAGGGTTCAGGACCTAGTCAAAATAAGCATAAAGGATAATGGAGAAGGAATTTCTGAGAAAAACAAAATGTATATTTTTGAACCAGGCTTTACGACAAAATTTGATCAAGCTGGAATTGCTTCAAATGGAATCGGTTTATCCTATACAAAAAATGTCATTGAAAATCTTGGCGGCAATATTAACCTGATACCATCAGCGAAAGCGGAGGGGACGACCTTTGAAATTCAGCTTTCGGTCGATAAATTAATGAAAAAGGGGTGATGACGGTGAATTTTTTTATTGTCGATGATACTGCAACTATAAGGGGGATGCTGTCAAATATCATTGAAGAAGAAGGATTGGGGTCAATAGTCGGGGAAGCAGCTGACGGGTCTGAAGTTGATGCCCCTACCCTCGCTATGCTGGGTGTCGATATCCTAATGATCGATTTGCTCATGCCTATCAGAGATGGGATTGAGACCGTGAGAGAAATTGCTCCCTCCTTTCATGGGAAAATCATTATGATCTCTCAAGTTGAAACGAAGGATATGATTAGCGAAGCCTATTCTCTTGGAGTAGAGCATTATATCACAAAGCCGATTAACCGGCTTGAAGTGATGAGTGTCATTAAGAAAGTAAGTGACTATCTATTACTGGAAAAATCACTTCATAACATCCAAAAATCATTAAGCTTTTTAACGAAGGAAAATAGAAACAACCTTCCTCTTGAGAACGCTCGTCTGAGTAGACAACCTTCATTTGTTGCCTCTGCCAAAGGTATCCTTCTTGAACTTGGAATAGTGGGCAAAACCGGAGAAAAGGATTTGTTGGATCTTCTAGAAATTTTACATCAATGGGACATGGAGGGAAATCGGGAGCTTCCACCTTTGAAGGAGCTATATGAGTTGGCGGCCAAAAAACGGCTCGGTTCAACCGTCTCTCCGGAGGAAATAAGAAAAGAAGGTAAAGCCGTGGAACAAAGGATCCGCCGCATTCTCCAACAAGTGCTCGAGCATCTTGCATCACAGGGATTAACCGATTATGCCAACCCAATATTTGAAAACTACTCATCCAAACTGTTCGACTATACCCAAGTAAGAATGAAAATGCTTGAACTTGAAGGAAAAAAGCACACCGCAACCACCCGAATCGACATCAAAAAATTCCTCCATGCCTTACACATGGAAACAAAGGTTAGGGGCTGACGAGAATTACCCTTGTATAATAGATACCTTAATTAAAAAAAGGGCCGAGTCGGCCCTTTTAAACATTTGCAGTTACTGATTTTTTAAAAAACTTTTTCTTTACCATGAATGTCATAAAGAAAATAATCACTAGCAATCCGATTTGTGTTAATGTCGTTTCCCATGTTGGATACAGTCCAATCCAATCAACGTACGGAAGGTTCTGGGCTGTGGTGGTTGAAATCACATTCGAAATCTGTAAAGCATGGATGCTAATACCGAGAATTTTAAAAGCCAGCACGTAGATTAAAATGGTTGCAGCTTTAAAAAATAAATGGATTGGGATTTTTACACTATAATTAATGATGAGGAATCCAACCACAGCTAAAATCACCACGGCAAGCAAAACCCCTAATACTAACTGCTGCAAACTGATATAAGGAGTAATCCCTGCGTAAAAAATAATCGTTTCCGCACCTTCTCGAAAAACCGACAGAAAACTAATCATGGAGAAAGATAAAAGGCTGCCTGTTGCGATTGCCTGTTCCATCTGCTGATTAATAAACTTATTCCAGTTTCCAATGCTTGATTTATTATGCAGCCATGCTCCAATGGTTAACATCATTAACACGGCAACAATGCCAGTAATGCCTTCGGTATATTCCCTGCTTGAAGCTGCCGTAAGTTTTGAAAAAAGAATATTAATGAAAATAGCGAGAATCCCGCTTAGTAAAATACCTGCGCCAACCCCTGCCCATATCCATTTCTGCTTTGATGACTGTCCCATCTTTTTAAGAAACGCAAGCAATGTGGCAACAATTAATAATGCCTCCAAGCCTTCCCTAAGTAAAATTAATGCTGCATCCCATAAAGAATAATCTGTTTTGCTCAATAATGGAGCCAGTCTAGTATGTAAATCCTCAATAATTTCAGAAGCTTTTTGAGCATTAACATTCTTAGAGTTTAGGATGGTGATCGCTGTTGGAATCTTGGTTTCCATATCATTATATAGATTACTGTCTCTTGTCTGGACATCACCTTCAACCATAGGCCAAATCGATAAGGCATCGTTTAACTGACTGCTGGCATTTTGATAATCTTTTTGGGAAATCTGGTCGTCAGCCTTTGTTAAAAGGTCGGATAAATCTTGTAAACTATACGTTTTTTGAGTCTTTCCTGTGCTCTTTCCAGCGAGAAAGTTTTCAATTTCCTTCGTTAATTCATCTAAATGAAGCTGTGCCTTTTTCGGATCCGGCGGGTCTTGGGTGATCGCAATTCGGACAAGAGCCGTGTATTTTTCAATATTTCCATAGGAAGCAATACTTTCATCGTGAACGAAGGTTTCATTGGCAGTCCATTGGTTCATTAATGTTTGATATTGCAATTTCACCTTTGAGATATTCCCTTGTTCACTGCTTTCCTTCATGGCGTTAATGATCGGGAGAAGCTTTTTAACCTGTTCTTTTCCCTTTTCTTCATCGACCGGGTTTTGTTCTTGGTCATATTGCACAACGGCGCTTGAAAGGGCGGAAAGACCTTTTGTAATGGCTTCATTATCGGCCTTCTCTTTGAGGAGGCGATGGATGTCATTTAGTTTTGTGTTAACTGTTTTTGCAAGTTTACTATCTTCTTTTTTAATAGAATTCCACTCTTTAGTAAATTGTTCCATGTTTTTCGAAACAGTGGCTTGATCCCCTTGTTTTGCTTTCATTAAACTATCGCCAATAAGAACAAAAAGCTCATCGTGATTTTCAGCTGCCGCCGCAGGCTGAATCATTAGGATGAGCGTGAATAGACTGATGAATATGGCCAGTGATACTTTTATTTTAGTCTTCATTATTTCTCTCTCCTTTAAAGAGGAGAAACATTAGCTAAATAATGTTTCCCCTATGAAACCACCTTGTTTGCATCCTGGTAAACAAGCAAAAATCGCGCTTCCACGGTGGGAAATATATTCATTTAACTTATCCATCTTTGCCAGTCGCTTCTGAATCGGGATAAATTGTTTGCTCGGTTTTCTCTGAAAACATAAAAACAATAATCCTGCATCAAAGCTCCCGGTTTTTATATCCATTCCATTTGAATAAGAATAAGCCCGCCGCAGGATTTTTTGCGTCCCATCGCCATGCGAAAGCCTGGTATGTGAATCAACAGGAATATAGTCTTTACCGTATTCATCTTTATGATTGAAATCAAGCTTATCGAATTCGTTTTTTTGCCCAAGCGGTGCTCCGTTAATTCGATAACGTCCAAATGTGTTTTCTTGTCCTTTTAATGTCGTGCGGTCCCAAACTTCAATAAACATTTGGATTTTACGGACTACAAGGTAACTGCCATTCGCAAGCCAATTGGGACCATCCCCCGGTTGAACCCAAACTTGCTCATTCATCTGTTTTTCATCGTTTACATCCGGATTTGCGGTCCCATCTTTAAAACCAAATAAGTTTCTTGGGGTTCCTTCTTTTGGATCAGACTGTGCCGATCGCTGAAATCCTGATTGAGCCCAGCGCAAAGTCGCTTTCCCCCTGGCAATGCGAACGAGGTTTCGAACAGCATGAAAGGCTACCTGCAAATCATCAGCGCAGGCTTGAATACACAGGTCGCCGCCAGTCCACTCTTCTTCTAACGCATCAAGCGGAAATTTGGGAAGGTCCACTAATTCTTTTGGCTGCTTATGCTGTAAACCAAAATGGTCTTGATGGTCCTTCCTAAATAGTGTCGGTCCAACCCCAAAGGTTATTGTTAGTTTGGATGGCGATAATCCTGCTGCCTCACCAGTGTCCTTTGGCGGAAGAAATTCATTACTGGACAACTCCCCGACAGACTTTCCTTCCGTCATTAAAGCTGCTGCTTTTGTCCAATCCTTAAAAAGTCTAATTAAATCCTGTTTATTATTTGTTGTTACATCTAAAGCGGCAAAATACACATGGTTCTGTGTTTTTGTTGTTATTCCTTGTTGATGGTTTCCGTAAAACGGGACGATTTCACTCGAGTCTATATTTTTTGCCTGGCTCTCCTTTATGGAGAGCAGACCGCCTAATCCGGATGCTCCGACTAATACCCCCACACCGCCTATTCCGGCAGTTTTGAGGATATCTCTTCGCGAGAATTTTTTTGCTGTTTTAGTAGATTCTTCGTTGATATTTGGGTTGGTTGACAATTAAGACGCCTCCGTTACCTTTCCAATTTGTGATAGGGGTTCTGCTAATGCATCAATCGCTTGACTTAATTCTTTTACCTGCTCTTTTGATAGTTCGGTATATAGCTGATAGCCATCACCTTTTTTATATTTATTTAATAGGCTGTACATATCATCAAAACGGGTTTGAATTTCCTTTGCCACATCTGCATCCTTCTCTTTTAATGCAGGCTTTAAAAGTTGATAAATTTTCTCGGCACCCTGAACATTCGCCATAAAGTCATACAGATCGGTATGAGAATAGCGGTCTTCTTCCCCGGTTACCTTGGAGGTTGAAACTTCATTTAAAAGGTCCACTGCTCCGGTGATTAATAGGTCAGGCGTAACCTCTACTGTTTCTACCTTTGCGCGGAGTAAATTTACATCCTTCATTAATTGATCCGCATATTTTTCATAGCCTTTGGTGGTTTTATCCATCCAAAGCCCTTTTTCGATTCGGTGGTATCCTCCCCACTCTGCTTCCGGGACATCGCCTTCACGGGCATCTATTTTTGGATCAAGATCGCCAAACACTTCGGCGATAGGCTCGGCTCTTTCATAATGCATGCGGGCTGGACCGTACAA
Source organism: Neobacillus niacini (assembly GCF_031456445.1). Classification (GTDB taxonomy): domain Bacteria; phylum Bacillota; class Bacilli; order Bacillales; family Cytobacillaceae; genus Neobacillus; species Neobacillus niacini_I. The sequence goes on from NZ_JAVDUQ010000045.1 coordinate 37,464, forward strand.
TTCTTTCGCCTTTTCAATATCGCCCTTTTTCACTGCTGCAGTGAAAGCATCCGTTGCCTTCACGAATTCCTCAATTTCACCGACTGCATATTCACGGTATGTATTCATGACTCCATCAAGATTAACCGCACTGCTTTTGGGTTCTTTTACTTTTTCGGTTGAAGAGCTTTTTTCTGTATTGGAACATCCGAAAAGTAGACTGCTAGATAATAAAATAACCCCTGATACTTTATATAAATTCATTTTATAAAATCCTCCATGTCCCTTTTAATAATGATAATCATTTTCATTAATAATATTTTAACAGTTACCGAGAATAATTATCAATAGTTTTTTAATATAACCAATGGAAAAATGTTGTTTTAGTTTTTCTTTACCTATTTTTTGCTAGGCCTACTTCTTGCGGGTAATGAAACGCTCTTTCTTTTACCTTTTTCAGCAAAACTCCACTACCGCGGGTATTGAAACGCCTTTTCTTTTACCTTTTTCAACAAAGTTCCACTACCGCGGGCAATGAAACGCTCTTTCTTTTACCTTTTTCAGCAAAACTCCACTACCACGGGTAATGAAACGCCTTTTCTTTTACCTTTTTCAGCAAAACTCCACTACCGCGGGTAATGAAACGCTCTTTCTTTTACCTTTTTCAGCAAAACTCCACTACCGCGGGTATTGAAACGCTCTTTCTTTTACCTTTTTCAACAAAGCTTCACTCCCGCGGGCAATGAAACGCCTTTTCTTTTACCTTTTTCAACAAAGTTCCACTACCGCGGGCAATGAAATGCCTTTTCTTTTACCTTTTTCAACAAAGTTCCACGCTCGGGGCAATGAAACGCCTTTTCTTTTACCTTTTTCAGCAAAACTCCACTACCGCGGGTATTGAAACGCCTTTTCTTTTACCTTTTTCAACAAAGTTCCACTCCCGCGGGTATTGAAACGCCTTTTCTTTTACCTTTTTCAACAAAGTTCCACTCTCGTGGGTAATGAAACGCTCTTTCTTTTACCTTTTTCAGCAAAACTCCACTACCGCGGGTAATGAAACGCTCTTTCTTTTACCTTTTTCAGCAAAACTCCACTACCGCGGGTATTGAAACGCCTTTTCTTTTACCTTTTTCAACAAAGT
>NZ_JAVDUQ010000046.1:0-34919 GCF_031456445.1 Neobacillus niacini
ATATGTCGGATAGTTAACTTGGCATAAGCCACGCCCTATCCGAAGCCGATTCATCTCATGACTGAAGTCACGAGTGTTCTCGGCTATTTCATAAATAGGGATTCAGCTTCATAGATGTATTTATACATAGGGGCGTCGATCATGAGGTTCGTTTCTTTATGAGAGTAAGGAGTGGAGCCTTTGTATTTACGGATATATCTTCTGATTAACTGATGAACATAATCTTCTCTAATTTCCAGCTTCTTAATTTTTGGGGGCTTGCAAAAAGTATTCCTCATTAAAACAGCATACAGCAGTTCATCTGCTTTTAAAATGTAGTAAATATAATGTATTTCATCCTCCGTGACATTTGGATTGTTCCGGAGAGCTTTTTTTATTGTATTTTTCAAGTTGGACCAATTTGATTTAATATTTGAAATCGCATCGTCTAAAGCAAGTTTCCAGTATCTAGCAGGGAGTTTCCACTGGTCGGCAAATTTAGTCTGGACCCAAACATCGCGAATCAATTTCCGATAATTTTTCAACATTAAAAAACTATTAATCCCAGCAAATCGAGAGTAAACATAGTTTTTAACCTTTGCAAAGCGCCTGGCAATTAACTTGATTTCTTCAAAATCTTTAGGATCAATGGAAGAACTTCGTTGCTTTACATTTCTCAAAATTTGATTGATAGTAGCAGGTTTATCCTTATTGGGCACTCCAATCACCTCCAGTTTTCACCCAACGGTATACGTACGTATGTTCTATGCGTTAAATATAGCAAAACCTGTAGAAACTGTCTACAGGTTTCATCGTAATTATCTATATTTTTAGTAGCTGTTTCTTACCTCTCTTTTATTTTTCAAAAGACACTTCTTCTCCGTAACCGAGGGGGATAACAGCTGTTTTGGGGTAATCTTTTAATAGCTTCTCTAGTTCTTTGTCTTTGTCGACCATGAAATCAACCACTGGAAAGGCATTGAGTAGTTGTGTTAAGGATTCAGGTGCTGCGGCGGTTTCATTGGTTGGGAAGGTGTGACTCGGTATGACATAATGAACATCTAATAAATGCTTTACCGCATAAGCTGCTTCCCTCGGACTCATCGTGAAATGCCCGGAAGAGGATAATATCGCAATTTCAGGCTGATACACGTCTTGAATTAGCTTCATATCGGACATCAAGGCTGTATCCCCTGAGTGGTAGACAGTATAGTCATTTTGAAAATCAAAAATAAAGCCGGCAGCTTCTCCCGCATACACAGGAGTACCCTCAGTTTCTCTATAAGAAGAAGTGTGCTTTGCCTGGACCATCGTAACAAACACATCATCAAAGGAAACAGAGCCTCCTAAATTGACCGGCAGGACATTTTTAATCCCTTGCTGTAGAAGAATTAATGCCAGCTCATATTGCGCAACTATCATAACTTCAGGTTTATGTTCAATAATTTTAGACAGCCCGCTTGTATGATCAAAATGCCCGTGAGTTAGAAAAACACAATCAAGGGATTGATAGAACTCAGCTGTATCCAAATCCGGCGGAAACCCGGGATTTAAATCAAAAAACGGATCAATCAGATAGTTTTTTCCTTCCTTACTTTTTAAAACATACATAGCATGGCCAAGCCGTTGAATTTTCATCGTGTGACCCCCTAAACAATAATCACGACCAATCTAATTTTATTTTTAGGATTGGAAATTTAGAACCTGGGCATGAAGGAGATCATAATGAGTAAAATGAAGGAAAGAATAAAGATTTTAGTATATTAATGTCTTTGATAAGATAGGTGAAGGAAAAAATCAGGCAGGGACCCGGGAAAATGTCCTTCAGATTTTAATTCCCTAAATTAATCGGGAAACATAATCTCTTAAAAAAAGTTCCTGTGACTTAACTTACTAAATAATTGAAACCAAATATGTTATTATTCGTATAAATAAACAAAGATTATAAGGAGATGTATGTATTGTTCCTAGCAGAACTTCACTCAGAGGAGAGAGAAGCTTTTCTTGAATTAGCTAATTTAATTGCCGCAATTGATGGGAATCGATCTATATTTGAAGAGTCAATTGTAAATAAATATAAAAAAGAAATGGATCTTGAGGATTACCAACTAAAAGGTCTCGCCATGGAGGATATTCTCAAGAAATTTAAATCGGAACGCTCCAAAAATATCGTCTTAGCTGAGCTGTTCCAACTAATTTATTCCGATGGAGTATTTCATGAACAAGAAAGTGAATCAATCCGCATAATCAAGGAATACTTCGGTTTTAATTCGAAAGAATTTGCAAGCTTCAAGGATTGGATTGATAAGATAAAGGAATTATCCCTTTGACAAATAAAAGGAGCCTGGCAGATTTCCAAGCTCCTTTTTATTTATATAGTCGCTGCTCAGCCTGCCGCCACTTTTTAAAACCCAACAAGCCTTTTTTCCCTTTCTGATTTACAGCCGTTAAACCAACAGCTACTAGTAGAAGTGCTACAATTGTATTAACGGTAATGTGTTCACCGGGCAGAAAAATCGCTGATAGTATTGTTCCGGAAACAGGTACGACAAACTTATAAAGTGAAACTTCCCCTGCCTTATTATACTTGAGTAAAGAGGTCCACAATGCGAAGGCTGCTGCAGAAAGAAATACGGCATACCCCAATAACAGCCACGCATTCGGGGTAAAGTCAAGCGCATGGGGTTTAAGATTTGGAATCCCGACTACAAGCATAATAAACGAACCTGTGAACATTTGCCAACCGGTTAAGGCAAAGGGATGAAGAGTTGCCGAAAGGCGCTTTGATAAAAAGGTACCGAAAGTACTGGCTAATCCGGAAAGTAGCATAAAACCTTCTCCCAAAAACGAAAAGTCTAGTGAAGCATCCTGTCCCCAATTTGACAGCACAATACCCCCGAATCCCGTAATCAACCCTAAAGCCTTACGCCAATCTAGGCGGTCATCTTTATAAACAAAATGTGCCAGAAAAACAACGAAAAATACGCCGCTAGAATTTAAAATGGATGCCTTCATCCCCGATGTATGGGCCAATCCGTTATAAAAAAAGAAATAACTTAAAGACGTTGTAAATAATCCTAAACCAATAATAGCAGGCCACTGCCGCCAGTTCACTTTCAAGGCCTTACGATCAACGCAGAACATGAAAAACAGCAGCAACAAAGACGCCATCATGAAACGGATTCCGGCAAAAACAATTTTTGCCGATAAATCATCTTCTGCCATCCCAAGCTCATCATAACTAAGTTTAAGAACCGGAAAAGCACTTCCCCATAAAACTGAGCAAAATACTGCAACCATGATTACCCAGTATTTATTTGTAAAAAAACGCGTATAGCCCTTTTGCTGGTTCATACTAGTCCACTCCAAAATTACGTCTATCACTCTAGTTAGCCATTATACACGAGACTGAAAGGGCCTGCACTAGTTAAATTAGAGGGATAATCAGTCATAAAGGAAAAATGATATGATGGAAATATAATTATTTTTGGAGGATGTATATGGGCTATATTGAGGATTTGCGAAAAGTTATCGGCACCCGCCCGATTATTTTAGTAGGAGCAGTCGTGGGTGTTTTCAATGAACAAGGGGAAATTCTTTTACAAAAGCGTCCTGAGGGAATTTGGGCGCTTCCGGGAGGTCTCCTAGAATTAGGAGAATCTGCTGAAGAGGCAGGGAGAAGGGAAGTTTTTGAAGAAACAGGAGTTGAAATTGGCGAGCTCGAGCTTGTAGATGTTTTTTCAGGAAAGCAGTATTTCAGAAAACTGGAAAATGGGGACGAATTCTATCCAGTTACAATCGTATATGTTTCCCCTGATATAAAAAGCAATACCATCAAAGTGGATGGCGAGGAATCCATTGATGCCCAATTCTTTCCTCTACAAGAATTACCGGAAGGAACAAGTCCGTTAGTTATGAAGCTGATTCAAAAATGGGGAGAAAAACTAATTTAGTGAGGAGACTGTCTCTTAGTCAAGTTGTCCCAAATAAGCTCGGTTATGGCAGCCAAAAAGCCATACCAGTCCTTTTATACTAGGCTAATAGTATTCATGAAAAAATATTCTAACAGATTAAAAAACGTTTACAAATATGTTACTGAGGTCAAGTTACAAAGGGAGAAAATAGCGGTAAAACTCCAATGTTATAATATTTACCGCTATTTCTATAGTTTGTAATAGAAAGCGTTTACATAGCCATGTATTCAATAAAATTACTATATTACCACTTTGTGTGGATGTGCATTAACTAACTTTTCATTATGATATCTATGTATTAATAATGAAAAGTTAGGAAGTGCTATAGTTGAAAAAAAATCTAGTAACAGCAGCTGCAACGGCCGGGCTTGTACTAACTGCATTTGGAGCCACTGCCAATGCACAAGAACCTACATACACGGTTCATCCCGGCGATAGTCTTTGGAAAATTTCTCATTTACAAAATGTTTCTATCAATCACTTGAAAGAGTGGAACGATCTTTCAAGCGATAAAATATATGTAAATCAAAAATTATCCCTTACCTACACAGTAAAACCAGGTGATAGTCTATGGGAACTAGCTAGAGCCAATGGAACAACAGTAAGTGAACTTAAAAGCTTGAATGGATTATCATCTGATTTGATCCGCATTGGTCAGCAATTGAAAATACCAAATTCAAAGACTAGTACTCAAGTTACTGCTCCAACTACTTCTGTTAACAAACAATATGTTGTCCAAAAAGGGGATACGCTATCAAAGATTGGGACCCGATTTAATGTATCCGTTTCACAGCTTAAAAATATCAACCACTTAACATCAGACTGCATTTATGTAGGACAGACCTTAAGTGTGAGTGGTGCCCAAACAACAGCTGCTTCGTATAAAGTTTCTGAAGTTCCAACTAGAAAAGTTATTAAATCCAATGCGAAAGCTGCAGTGAAACGAGTAGAGATCATTAAAAGTGTTGTGGCAAAATCGGAATCAAAAACTGCGGTAAAACCTGCCGAGCCTTCAGAGACAAAGGTGACTCAAAAACCAGCAGTAACGTCCGGTTCAACCGTGACTCAAAAATCTGAGAGTAGCACCTATTCAAAAGAGTCTGTAAAACCAGCAGCACCTTCAACATCAACAACTGTCCAAAAGCCAGTTGAGAAACCGCAAGCAGAGGTTGCTCAAAAACCTGCTGCTAATTCCGCATCAAAGGTCCAAGAAGTAATTGCTGAGGCCCAAAAATACATAGGTACCCCATACCGCTGGGGAGGAAATACTCCTAGTGGTTTTGATTGCAGTGGTTTCACAAAATATGTATTCGATCAGGTAGGAATTTCATTGCCTAGAACAACCAGTACACAATGGAGCGCAACAACACCAGTTAGTTCGCCAAGCGTTGGGGACCTAGTCTTTTTTGAAACCTACAAAGCCGGACCATCACATGTTGGAATCTACTTAGGTAATAATAAATTCATTAGCGCAGCAGACCAAGGTGTTGTTATCTCCGATTTAACCGTATCCTATTGGAAAACAAGATACTTGGGCGCAAGATCTCCTTATTAAAAAATAGCCAAATCTAAATAATGTTGATTTATCGTACCTGCCTCTAACTGGTATAATGTTGGGGCAGGTACTTTTTGTATATTTTGGTATCGAATGTACCATGGAATTGATTACAGACCATAAAGGAAGTCGGAATACGCAATGTTTAAAATCGGATTAGTAGGCCTTGAATCTTCTATCAAACAGATTTTAGATTTGGCCAAAGAATATATGCAGGAATTGGAATTCATTGCTTTCCCATATACGGAAATCGATGAAGTAGAGAACATTGTAAAAGAACATCATTCTCGTGCACATGCATGGCTTTTTTCTGGACCGCTCCCCTATGAAATTGCGAAAAAAACGTTGGGTACAGATAAAATCATGGTCCATGTTCCTGCAACGGAATCAGGCTTTTTTAAAGCTTTTCTAGAATTGATTCATGAACAAGGGAAAATGATTGCTAAGCTTAGTATCGATACGATGACGGTAAACAACGTCAGCGAGGAAGCTTTATCCCAGTTAAGTATTAAACTGCCAGTCGTTTATACAAAAGAGTTTGAGTTGGATGTTGATACCAACGAATTGTTGCAATTTCACCTGAATTTATGGAATAAAGGAAAAACTGAAGGAGCATTAACCTGTTTCCCATCCGTATGTGAAGCGTTAAGGGAAAAAGGAATTCCCGCCTACCGAATGTCAATGACTTATATGGAGATACGGCAAACTCTTAGAATTCTAGCCGAAAAAGTAAAAACCTCGTATTTTAAAGATACCCAGATTGGCGTTGAAATCATCGAAGTTGAATATTTTAACAGGGTAGCGGAGGAAATGAAGACTCCTTATCATCTACAATACTTAGAGCTCAGACTAAAAGAAATGTTGATTCAACTGGGCGAAAAAATAAATGGTTCTTTTTCAGAAAAGGGAAACGGCAGATACATGATTTTTAGCTCCCGCGGCGCCATTGAACGAGAAATTGCAGCGCTGGAAGAAACCGTTCAAAAATTAGCTTTTGAGGCAGAAACAACGGTTGCAGTCGGGATTGGTTTTGGCGAGACTGCCTATGCAGCGGAAATCAATGCGTTTCGTGCCATTCAACATTCAAAAGAAATGAAGAAGCGCGAAATTGTCATGGTTCAAGATGATGGTAAATTTGTCGAATCACCTGGTCAAAACAATGAATTACAGTATGAAAGCCGTTCCCAAAATGAAATCCTTATTGAAAAATTAAAAAAGGGAAATATCAGTGTAAAAACGTATAAAAAAATTGTTGCCCTTATTCAAAAAATGGGATGGCATGATTTTACAACAAAGGATTTAGCGGCACAACTTGAGATGACAGAGCGTAATGTGCGCCGGATTGTAACAGATATGTGTGAAGTGGATTTGGCAAAATGTGTTGGCCAGGAGGCCTATGCAACTCGGGGAAGACCGAGTAAAATATATCGATTGTTATAAGCATCCATCGATTTGGGTGCTTATTTATTTTGGCTTTTTTAGCAACCTAAAGATTACCACATTCATAAAATTCAAAAAACTATTGAAACTCACCTTATAAACCTATATACTTCATTTAAGGAATTTTTTCCTTAAACTAACCAAAAATAAAATTAAAAAGGAGGTTTATGGAGGTGTTCACAATGATAACAATGGATGATTTATTCTTAGAGGTTAAAGAGGAAGTGATTAGCTGGAGGAGACATTTACATAGATATCCGGAGCTATCTTTTCAGGAAGTAAAAACAGCCCAATTTGTTTATGAAACACTGCAATCTTTTGGTGATTTGGAAATTTCACGTCCGACAAAAACCAGTGTTATGGCACGGTTGATAGGTCAGCATCCAGGAAAAGTGATTGCACTGCGGGCAGATATGGATGCGCTTCCAATTGAAGAAGAGAATGACTTCGAGTTTGTCTCACAAAATTCAGGTGTCATGCATGCTTGCGGACATGACGGGCATACGGCCATGCTGCTTGGTGCAGCAAAGATTCTGACCAAATTAAAGGACCAAATAAGTGGGGAAGTTCGCTTTTTATTTCAGCATGCCGAAGAACTTCCGCCTGGGGGTGCCCAAGAAATGGTAAACGCAGGTGTCCTCGAGGGAGTGGATTTAATCCTTGGTGCCCATCTGGTTTCTACTCTTCCGTTAGGGAAAATTGGTTTGAGTTATGGTCCAATGATGGCCGGAGCGGATACGTTTAAAATAACCGTTTTAGGTAAGGGAGGACACGCCTCACAACCTGATCAAACGATTGATCCGATTGCGATTGGAGCTCAAGTGGTAACGAATCTTCAGCACATTGTTTCAAGGTATCAAGATGCTCAGGATACTTTAGTGATTTCAGTAACTCAATTCCATGCGGGAAGTGCGATAAATGTGATTCCAAGTACGGTAACGATTGGAGGGTCGGTTCGATGCTTTAGCCCGGAATTGCGGGAGAAGATTCCGAACTTTATTGAACGAATTGTAAAGGGGCTAACGGAAGCACATGGAGCCACCTATCAATTTAATTATCAGTTCGGTTATGCCCCTGTTATTAATGATGAGGAAGTTACGAGAGTAATAGACGAAACGGTTTGTGAAGTTTTTGGAGAAGAAAGCCGAGAGTTGGTCAAGCCGATGATGGCAAGTGAAGATTTTTCCGCTTTTCAAAAAGTAGTACCTGGATCATATGTTTCAATTGGTGCCGGTAATGAAGAAAAAGGGATTATCTATCCACATCATCATCCTAAATTTACAATTGACGAAGAAGCTTTAGAGGATGGAACAAGGTTATTGGTTCACGGAACTTTGAAATTATTAAATCAAAAATACTAGGGGGATAAGAGAATGAAATCCATCTATTGGCTCGCCGTTATCCCGTTTCTCGGTCTTGTTGCAGGAGCTTTATTTACTAATCGAATGACTCCCTACGTTCTCGGAATGCCGTTCTTTCACTTTTGGATTGTACTCTGGTCTTTTTTAACCACAGGAATACTTGGGATTATCTATATTTTCGATCCAGCGAACCGGGAGGGAGATTCAAAATGAATATTGCAGTGCTTTTCATCCTGCTATTTTTTGTTGTTTCAGTTGCTATTGGAATTTGGGCAAAAAAAGGGAAGGAAATGAACTTGGAACAGTGGTCGGTGGGGGGACGAGGAATGGGAACCCTGTTGGTTTTCCTATTGTCAGCTGGTGAAATGTATACGACCTTTACCTTTTTAGGGGCAAGCGGTTCTGCATATCGGGATGGGGGTTCGATTTTTAGTATCGTCACATACGGCTGCCTGGCAACGGTGATCTCCTACTTTGTATTTCCTGCCATATGGAGGTATGCAAAGCAACACCGATTAGTTTCCCAATCTGACTTTTTTGTAAAAAAATATCAAAGTCCGTATCTTGGAGTCCTTGTTGCTGTGATTGGGATTGTCGCGTGTACTTGTTACTTAGTTCTCCAATTCAAAGGATTAGGCTATATTGTGACGGCCACTTCCTATGGGGTTATTTCCTCTAAAGCAGCCATTTGGATTGGAGCCCTTGGTGTAACTATTTTTGTAATGATTTCCGGTATTCATGGTTCGGCCCTGACATCGATATTAAAAGATATACTGATTCTTGGCATTGTGGTCTTTTTAGGAGTCTATTTCCCTCTTCATTATTACGGCGGGATTAATGCGATGTTCGAGGCGATTGATCAGGCGAAACCAAATTTTCCTGTACTACCTGAACAAGGAATGAGCGTATCGTGGTATATCTCGACCGTTATCTTAAGTTCCATTGGATTCTATATGTGGCCGCATGGATTTTCTCCCGTTTTTGCTGCTTCCAGCGAAAAGGCATTAAGAAAAAATGCAGCCCTTATGCCCATCTACCAATTGATTTTGTTGTTTGCCTTTTTTGTCGGGTTTGCGGCCATCTTGCAGACACCAGGATTAAAAGGCAGTGCAGCCGATTTAATCTTACTCAAGTTTTCCAAACAGGCATTTGACCCATGGTTTGTTGGGCTGATTGGCGGAGCCGGTGTGTTAGCTGCTTTAGTACCAAGTTCTTTGCTATTGATGACCATTTCCACTTTGTTTGCTAAAAATATCTATCAGGTATTCGTTCCTGCGACAGCGGACAATCAGATTGCAAAACTAGTAAAATATCTTGTTCCCTTTATATCTCTTGTAGCCATTTACTTAACTTTCAAAGGTGGAAACAGCCTTTTTAGTATCGCCATCATCGCTTACAATTTTATTACCCAGCTTGCCCCTGCCTTTTTTGCCAGTTTGATGAAAAGGAATTTTGTGACGAAACAGGGGGCATTTGCTGGAATTATTATTGGTGGTGTGTTAGTGTCTTTTATGGACTTGGGGAATATAAAAATTGCAGATCTATTCCCGCATCTTCCTCACGTCATTAAAGACTTGAACGACGGAATCATCGCCTTATTTATTAATATCATCATTTTAGTGATTGTTAGTTTCGTAACAAAAAAAGCGGCATCAACGCATCAGAAGGCCGATGTTTTGGAACCGGTACAGTAAAATAGCAGTTTCATAAGATTGGGGATTCCTTAAATGAGGAATCCTCCAATGTTGTCCTAACCAATCGTTTGATTAGCATTTTTCCTCCAACGAGATTTCAAAAGTAACCCACTGATAGCAATCCAAATTAAGCCAAAAGGAACAGACATCCATGCTGTGAGGAATTGATCATTAAAAAAAAGGAGACATAAAGAACTTAATAATATTAAATATCCGGATGGATGAGGGAAGAATTTTAACTTTATACTTCTTAGACCAAATATAAACATTCCTATAATAATAAGAATAAAACCAATGGGTGCGGCGGGTTCCCACCCCCCATTTAAGAATTGCCTAAGGGAATGTCCAATGAAATATAAAACACCGCCAATTTGAATGAAAATAAAAGCTAACCTCACTATTCCTTTACGAAGAGCAAAAATGCGGTATAAAAAGGCTACCCCAATTGTAATGAATAACATTCCAATACTTAACCAGGGCATAGCGCCAACCGAGTTTCGATAAATTTCTTTAGAGGGGATACCCGGTGGACTATTAGCTAGACGGATACCAAAAAACACCCAAAGAAGTCCCCCTATGACCAATAATACAGTAGTAAAACGAATTGAATGAACTTTCATCCATTAACCCCTTGATATTCAGACTTACTTAGATAATATTCAATCAGGGTCTAACAATCCCATTGATTGATAAATTTCTTAGCCATCCGTCCCTTCTGGGCATTTGAGGTTTTGCGATTGCCCGCAGACAATTCTTCGTTTTTCCATAGTAAACTAGTTCATTAGAAGGTTTGTCCTATTAAAAGGATAAGTTTAAAATAGATAGGATAGAAATAATTCTTCTAGGAGCAGACCGATGGATACAAAAGAGCAATCGTTATTAAACTATTATTATGAGAAGTTAGTCAATCAGAAGTTTGATGAAAAGGATATTTATGTGTTTTTGCTGTTGATTCGAAATCGAAGTAAAGGGATTCGCTGTTTTCAGGAACTGGCGGATTTAGCGATGCATAGAGAGCATTATACCGGATATATCAAGGATTACCTTTTTGAGACCAGAAGGAAATTTGAAAATCTCGGGAAAACGAAAGCGGCTATTCGTATCGAAGATGTGTTTTCCTATAAAGAAATCAAAACGGGAATGAATAAAGCTTTAGCGGAGTATCAGTTACCCGGTTTAGCCAATGAGAATGTAAACGACTTTGTCACCTGTCTGATTTCCATTCTCCAACAAATCCCAATCGTGGATGATAAGGAAAGAGAGATAGGTAAACTATTTTTCTCTGTCTCCAATAAACAGATTATTTTGATGGCAGAATTAGAGGTTACTCAAAACCTATTCAAGAAAACGAACGCTGTTTTTCCTGTTCTGACTACGAATAATAGTTACCTGGATATTAAAAAACAGGATCGGTTTGATACCCCTTATTTGTTTGCTGACGAGGCGGTTGAAATCATCAATCAGGAAGGGAAGCTGGAGATTATTATACCGGAGTAAGAATCTACCCAAACAAAAAAAAGCCTAGACCATGGAGGAAATCGATCTAATTGGTTTAGGCTTTTTTTAATCCGGGCATGAGTCACCAAACATGCAATTGTGGGGACCACTAAACATGAAAATTAGTTTTCGCCTCACCGTAATGAAGCGCCTGAATAATTCTTACTGTCCAGAAGTTATTTTCACACCAACAGCACCTATTATAATACAAAGGATTAAAAAGATTCTTTTACTACTTCTCGGTTCATTAAAGCAAGCCATGCCTACCAAGACACTTCCAACAGAGCCGATGCCAGTCCATATTGCGTAAGCGGGTCCGATTGGAAGAACCTTTAATGAGAGGGAAAGAAAATAAAAGCTGAAACTTCCAAATACAAGACAGGCTACCGTAGGAAGAAATTTTTTAAATCCTTCTGCACGTTTTAGACTTATGACACTTCCAATCTCAGCAAATCCAGCAAGAAGGAGTAACAGCCATGCCATCTACTTATCACCTACCCTTGGACAAATCATCTACTTCTTGTTGACCGACATTTGACTCGATTTTTAATCCAATTATTCCAAAAATCATTAAAATGACAAAAAAAATTTTTAGCAGATTGATAGACTCTCCCCAAAAAATCGCCCCAATAGCTATTGTTCCAACCGTACCCAAACCCGTAAAAATGGCATACCCTGTTCCCACGGGTATGAAACGTAAAGCTTTTGATAATAAAAAAAAGCTGAAAATGATAACCCCCACTGTGAGGACACTAGGTATGAATTCAGTAAACCCGTGCGAATATTTAAGTCCTATAATCCAGACGATCTCTAAAAGACCTGCAATCAAAATATAAATCCAATCCATTTAAAGCTTCTCCCTTATCAGTAGGCGCCATCCCAATACGTGTCATTACTAACCTGCTATTTTAATAGATTATATTATGGTTGTCTCACTAAATTTTTAAAGTATTGGTCAATGGCATGAGCCACACCATCTTCATCATTTTTAAGAGTGGCCATGGTACAAATATCTTTAATCTCACGTTTTGCATTTCCCATCGCCACGCTATATTTCACCTTCTGGAACATAGATCGATCATTGTCGCTGTCTCCGATGGCCATTGCATGGTCTAAACTGCAATTTGTCAAAGAACAAAGTTTTTCAAGGGCAATTCCTTTTGAAGCATGTTTGCTGGTAATTTCAATATTATGATGAGCAGAGGAAACAACCGTTAACGAACCAAATTCTTTAAAGTGTTTCCGGCTTTCTTCTAACTTCTTTTCATCAAAAGAACACACTACAATATTATAAAAATCTTCCGTTTGTTTTAGGATATCATGATAGTTTTCAACAAAAACATACCCATACTGATCAAGTTGTCTTTCTGCTTCCTCCACTAATTCTTTCCTATCACCATCTAACTCGGCTCTTTTCATCTTTTGAATTTCATGATTGAAATTTTCCCTGTCTTTTCTAATTGTATAAATGGCTGTGTTTGTAAACACCTCATAGTAAAAATTCCGTTCGTCTAACCATTGAAGAATAGATTGCACGTCATTTTTCTCTATTGCAGCAGCAGACAAAAGCTTCTCATCTTTTGAATGAATGGTGGCACCGTTTGTACCAATTACAACGGTAGAAAGCCCAGCCTTCTCACAAATTCTTCGCACATCAAAATATGCCCGGCCTGTTGAAATGACTACTTCAACGCCATTCTCTTGGGCATATTGAATCGCTTTTACATTTTCTTCACTTATTTCAATTTGATGGTTTAATAACGTTCCATCTAAGTCTATTGCAATTAAACTCATGTTCTTTGACTCCTTTTATGGATATCTATGCTTTGATCCAATCGATTTCGTTTAATCTCAAATCATTTTCCCAAGATTCCGGAAGCAGTTGGTCACACACAATGATATCTATTTTCTCTAAGGGGCATATTTTGCAAAATGTATCCACACCAAATTTTGAGTAATCGGCTAACAAAATAATTTGTTTTGATACCTTCACCATGGTTCGGGAAACCAAAGTTTCATTTAAATGGAAATTACTAACCCCGTTTTCAATAGAGACACCGCCTGCTGAAATAAAGGCCTTATTAATATTGAATTGATTTAATACCTGCTCCGTAATACCACCACTGACTGATTGCTGTTTCGGATCAATTTGTCCGCCTAACAGTAAAACCTCTCCTGTGAACTTTTGTTGATTAAGAGATTCCGTTAATACAGCTGATACTGGGATAGAATTTGTTAAGATCGTTATATTTTTTTTGTTTTGGATAGAATGGGCAAACTCCAGCGTAGTGGTTCCGACATCAATAACAATGACATCTCCATCGGAAATAAGCTCCGCTGCTTTTTTACCAATTTGAATTTTTCCTTCTTGATTCACTGTCGTACGCTGGGTAAATGGAGGTTCTCCGGATTGAAAGGTTGTTTTAATTGCCCCGCCATAGACCTTTTTTAATAACCCGTTTTCCTCTAATTGTGTTAAATCCCGACGGATGGTTTCCTCTGAAACATTGAATTGTTTGGCCAAATCAATGACTTTTACCTTTCCAATTCGTTTTAACTCATTTAAAATTTCATTTTTTCTTTCCTCTGGTAAGATTAACATGTGATTACCCCGTTATTATTTTATAAAACAATGCATTCTTTCTTTGGTATAAGGATACGAATAGGTGATCCCTGACCCAGTTTTTCCCCTTGATGGTGTAGAGAATCCACATGAAAGATGGAACCATCTGTTTCAACTTCGTATCTTAAAACATTCCCGGTCATCGAAATATCCCGAATCACACCGTTAACCGACCACTTATCTTGCAGGTGCATGGTGTCTTGATCAACTGGCGTTAATTGTAATACTTCTGGGCGGATCGCGACTTCATTGCCTTTTACTTCCGGGCTTCGAATCAGTTTATTAAATATCTCGACATTTAGAACATTATAATTCCCGATAAATTTTGCAACAAAGGTATTGACTGGGGAAGTATAAATTTCTGATGGCGAACCTGATTGAACAATATTTCCTTCATTCATAATAAAGATCTTGTCTGACAAGGTCATTGCTTCCTCTTGATCATGGGTAACAAAGACTGTCGTGATCTCCAATTCTCTTTGGATTCTTTTTAATTCCCTTTGTAAATTTTTCCTGATTTTTGCATCCAATGCACTCAATGGCTCGTCCAAAAGCAGCACTTTCGGCTCCATTACAAGCGCCCGTGCAAGTGCAACCCGCTGCTGCTGGCCGCCGGATAGCTGATGCGGATAAGATCCTTCTTTTCCGGTTAAATCTACCATATCGATCATGTTTTGCACTCTTGATTTGATATTTGTTTCTTTTTTCATTTTAAGCCCATAGGCAATGTTATCGAAAACGGTCATATTCGGGAAAAGGGCATAAGATTGGAATACCATGCCGACCTCACGCTGCCGGGGTGATAAATGTGTAATATCTTTTTGATCTACCAAGATCCTTCCCTTATCCACTTCTTCAAGTCCGGCAATGGACCTGAGCAATGTACTTTTTCCGCATCCGCTTTGTCCAAGAAGTGTGGCAAATTCTCCTTTTTGCAATGTTAAAGATATATGATTTAAAACCACCTGGTTTTCATATCGCTTCGTCACTTGATCAATGGTTACATAGCTCATTAATTTTCACCTTCCAAAAAAGTAATGTTTTTAGGAGACTGTTTCTTATTACTTGAAAAAATCCGCTTCTTTTTTAACATATATGGACTTTTTTGGTTTCTAAACGTGGCTTTTAAAACGGCCCATGTTAAAAGCATAATTACTGTATAATACGTAATAACAATGGCACTTGTTAAGTGACCGCTTGTATTTAATTTGTTGGAAAGATAAATTTGGAGGGTTTCAAACTGTCCTCCAACCAGCAGGTTAGCAAAAGAAAACTCACTAAATAAAAGAGCAACGGATAATAGTGTAGATACTAGGATACCGGATAGAATATTAGGAAATACGACGGTTCTAAAAGCTTGAAATTTGGATGCCCCCAATAACTCAGCGGCATCAACAAGTTCCACCGCATTAATGGTCCGCAGACTGTTCCGAATCCCTTGATACATGAATGGCAAAATGGTAACAAAATAAGCACCAATCAAAATCCAAGGTGTTCCGGAAATTTGAATCGGTCCATTCGAATATAACTTGATTAATCCAACAGCTCCAACAATGGGAGGGATTCCATAAGGAAGCATCGCCACCGCTTGAAGAAGTCCTTCCAACTTGCGGAAATAAATCGTGATAATAAAAATCGTCGGAAGCATAATCAGGATACTAAGCCCCACAGTCATAACAATCAGAAACAAGGTGTGTTGAAAGGCAGTAAAAAACCTTGCATCTTGAAATAATTCAATATACCACTTCATGGTAAAAGACTCAGGTAAAATGGTACGATCCCACTTGCCGGCAATAGAAAATAAAAACGTCCCGATTAGCGGAATTAACAAATAAATAACGAGTAACCCAACAGCCACCTTATGGAAACGCAATGAAGATTTCATTATAAATCCCTCCTGAAACGACGCATCATGCGCTGATTAAACCACATCGCCATAATCATCGTCGAAGCTAAAAGAACACCTAATGCACTGCCCAGCTGTGGCTTTAATGCAACATCACTAGCAACCAGAGAGGCAATTTGCAAGGATAGTAAATTATAATTGCTGCCGACTAATGCATAAGCCGTAGCATATGCGCCCATGGCATTCGCAAACAAAATACTGAATATGCCTGCAATACTTGGCAAAAGGACAGGGAGACCAATATGAAGCCAAAATTGCCGTTTTGAAGCCCCTAATAAAGCTGCAGCTTCCTTCCATTGCTGTTTAATCCCTTGATAGGAGGGATATAGAAGCATAATCGCCATTGGAATTTGAAAATAAACATAAACAAGAATTAACCCCGTCCAAGAGTATAAATTAAAATTCCCAAACACATTCCAGCCAAATTTGGCAAAAAGCAAAGTAAACAGACCATTGTTTCCAAGTAAAATAATATAGGAAAAAGAAAGAGGAATCCCTTCAAAATGCGAAGTCATATTGGCAATCATGAGTAAACGATTTTGTGCTTTCTTTGAAAATTTTGTAAACGAATAGGCAATGCCAATCGCCACTATGATCGAAGTGAATGCAGAAAAAAAGGAAATAAGAACACTGTTTTGAATGGCTTGTAAGTAAAATTTACTTTTGAATATGGTTACATATTGCTCGATTGTCACCTTGATTCCATCGTCAGCATAAAAGCTATTTTTCAACATTGTAACTAATGGTCCAATTTCAAAACCAACAATAAAAATAATAAAAGGTAACAAAAGAGCTAATAAATACAGTTTTTGTTTTTTTAGTTTTTGCAAGATTTTTCGCTCCTCTAAATATGGCTAAACAATCCTTTGAATCGATTTGGCCCTAATGCCAAATCGATTCAAAGTTTCAAAGAATGCTTTATTGATAGACGAGGCTGTCCTAATTAAAGAGTGACCGCTTCTTTCAATCCAGGAAATTTATAAGAAATCATTTTGTCAGACGGTTCAATCCCTAACAGTTCACAAACAAGTGGAGCAAACGCCAATTGAGGAATGGTTTCCTCATGTATTCCCGTTTCAATTCTCGGACTGATGGCAAAAAGCGGTACATCACGTTCACCATCCGTTATGCCGCCATGGTTCCCGTATTCACTCATCCCATGGTCGGAGGTAATCAAAATATGGTAACCGGATTTCATCCAAATCGGGAGAAGCTCCGCTAACAAGCTGCCCATTTTTAAAATTTGTTCACGATATTCTTTCGATTCAGAACCATAATTCTCCCCTTTTACATCCACTCCCATAGGATGAATGTATAAAAAGTGCGGATCATGCTTTCTGCGCAAAGCCTCTGCATCCATTAACAAATGGCTATCTGGATAATCATCGTCCCAATAGAACGATCCGGATTGAATAGGATTAGACATATCTTCTTGAATACGGTCTTCAATAAAGGTGAATGGCGCCCGATTATATAGTTCGCTTACCCAGTAATAGGCTGCAGCAGCATTTCTTAATCCGTTTTCTTTCGTAAGATGAAAGATACTTTTCTCCTTAGATAAACGAACCGTTTGATTGGAGGTAATTCCATTCATGGATGCCGGCGTACCGGTTAGTAATACTTCATACAGCGGACGGGAAAGGCTTGGAAGCTCCGATTTCACTTTGTATAGTGCCGCCTGATTCGTTTCAACTAAATGCTGAACATATCCCAGTGCTTCGCACCCCTTGTCATATCTCATTCCATCAACAACAACGACAATCACTTTATTTAACATTTACTAATACCTCTTCTTGCCAAAGCTGCGGTAAAGTTTTTGTTGTTTCTTCCCAAGCTTTGTAATCTTTAATTGGTTTTGCATTTTTGTATTCTTCTTTTGGAACCAGTTTGGCTGCTACCTCTTTTGGAAGTTGTACATCACGAATCGGACGTGCAAATCCTTTAGCTAAATTAATTTGACCTTCATCACTTAAGATATATTCTCTAGTCGCCATCGCCGCATATGGATGCTTCGCATACTTGTTAATGATGGTGGAATAAGCACTGACAACTGAACCTTCTTTTGGGATACTAATATCAAATTGCTTGCGGTTGATTTGCTCCGCATAACCAATTGCATTGAAATCCCAAACAATGGCTACCTCTACTTCTCCCTTTTCAATGTTAGCCGGCTTTGCGTCCGTTAGACTAAGACGGCCCTGCTTAGCAAGCTTGGCAAAATATTTAAGCCCTGGTTCGATATTTGATTCACTGCCGCCGTTTGCGATTGCTGCAGCAAGAACAGCCATTTGATTCTGTGCGCCGCGCTGAACATCCCCAACGGTTACTTTGTAGTTTCCTTTTAAAATGTCAGCCCATGATTTTGGCGGGTTCTTCACCAATTCTTTATTTGTTAGAAAGGCAATCGTTCCTTGATATCCGGCAACCCAGTCTCCATTGTCATCTTTTGCCCATTTCGGTACTTCATTCCAATAGGAGGTTTTATACGGTATGGTGAGCTTTTTTTGTTCCGCTATAGGAGCAAAGGAAATTCCCACGTCGCCTATATCAGCTGAGGCATTTTGCTTTTCGGATTCAAATTTCGCAATCTCTTCCGCACTTGATAGATCTGTATCATTATGGGTCAATTTGTATTTTTTGGTCACGTCCGTCCAGGTTTCTCCCCAGTTTGCCCATGTATCGGGCATACCAACGCTATTAATGGTCCCTTCTTTCTTTGCTTTTGACTCAATTTCCCCAACTGTTAACGAATTGGGATTTTTCACAACAGGAGCAGCTGATTTTTCATTTGTTCCGCAAGCTGCCAAACTTAGTAAACTTACACCTAATACCCCAGCTTGAATTGACTTCATTGTCTTACTCCATTTACGTTTCATCAAAAAATCCTCCCACTAGTTTGGTTTCTTTAATATTTATGTTGATTGTTTACTGTTTTAGAATAATCTATTAATATAAATCTCACATTAAGCTAATGTTAAGGTTTTGTAATGTTCTGTCCCGCCATCTAGGAGCGAATATCTTTTCATAAAAAACTACTATTATATACTAAAAAAGTGGATGCCAAGTAACCTCACTTAATTATGTTTTTTGAGGATTTTGTGTTATTTAGTTTTATTATTAATAAGCTATATTGTCCATTATTGAAAGTTAGGACCAAACTAGAAGTAATAAATAGCACATTATTGGGGTTGTTCTCTTGCGTACTTTACTATGCGGTTTCGCCATGATTATAAAAGAGTGGAAAGTCAAAGAGCATGATTAGGGGAGACAGGAGAAAATAACTTTATTTATAGCAAAAAAGATGTGGGTACCTAAAGCTTAAGCTTAGGGCCCCTTTTTGTGTAAAACAGTTCATCACGTTCGAAAACTGAAAGATCTCAAGGGCAAGAAAAACTTCGAAAGAACAATGATTGAATGAAAACGTAAAACTATGGCATCATGGGGAATATCATTTGTGATCTGGAAGGTATTTAAAACTGAAAAACATTGGAACCATTCCTTTACAGAAGTAAGGACAAGGGGACGTTTCCCTCGTCCCTAAATTTGAACTGGAACTTGAATTTCGAATGTAATCTCATTTGGTTTATCTGTGATTGTAATATCGACGTGCATAATTTGGAGAGCATCACCGGTAATATGGTATCCGTTTTCATCGAGATATTCTAATATCTTACTCAAACTTTCGCTTCGATTCCACAATAATTCCCCGTTATAACGAATACACGCAAATACCCCGGCCGGGACTGTCTTTTGGAACTGTTTTGGTATTTTTTCTTTATTTTTTGCTACCACAAAAATAACGGATGGTTCTTCAAACCGTTTCTCTTTAAGATCCGCTTCTGTGATAATAATACCCAGTCTGTTACTGGCCAGAATCGGTGTCTTCTCAGAAAGCATATTCTCTAACCTTATAACACTATAACTCAGTTCCAAATTATTATTGATTTTTTCATTTAAGGTAATTAACTTCCTTCTTCCTATTTTGCGGAACATCACTGTGTGAAGTTCTTTTTCACTTTCTACGAGCTCTAAGTATCCAATTTTTTCACGAATATTTTCCTCCAAATCATGTAACTCGTTCAGTTTGGACACAAGATCCGTATGTTTGGATTTTAGAATATCCAGGGACTTCTTAAAATTACGTTCATTAAAATAATCCTTTATTTCGTCCGTACTCATCCCAAGTTGCCGTAACTCTTTAATGGTCCCTAAAACTTCATATTGAAAAATAGAATAGTAGCGATACCCCGAATCGGGATCAACATATTGAGGTTTGAATAGGTCTATCCGATCATAGTGGCGTAAGGTCTCCGTCGTTAGCTCTCGTAACCTCGCCATTTCACCGATGGTTAATTTTTCCTTTATTTTCAATAAAACCACCCCCCCTTAAAAAATTATTATATAACTATTGACCTTTGTGTAACAACAAAGTTTACAATAAAAATACGAAATGTTCCAAATCATCTGTGAATTAATTTTATGGATATGGAGGGAGTTGAGTTATGAAACAGAAAGCGCTTGCAAGAACACTTACTTTGTCACAGGTTGTTTTTTTAGGGATTGCATGGAATAACCCCATGGTGTTTTTTAATACCTATGGAATTGCTGCCGTTGCCTCAAGAGGTGTTATTACGACTGCATACATTATTGCTTTTCTAGCAATACTTTTTACAGCTCTCAGCTATGGCAAGATGGCGAAAGCCTACCCGATCTCAGGTTCAGCCTATTCCTTTACACAAAAATCTATTAATTCTGAGGTTGGGTTCATTGTCGGTTGGACGATTATGCTTGATTATATATTAACACCTATGGTTACCTGCTTGATGTCCACTGTCTTTTTAAGTGCTGTATTTCCTGGAATCCCGCATTATGTGTGGGTAATTTTGTTGACTGCAAGCATAGTATCTCCGAGCATACTAGGTGTGGAGATATCAGCGATAACTAGTAAAATTTTTGTTATTACTCAAGTCATTTTTGTTTGCCTTTTCTGGATATTATCCTTCAAAAGTTTATCAGAAGGAGTAGGGACGGGTAGTCTTTTCTCAATTAATCCATTGTTTGATGCAGGTGTTTCCTTGTCCGATATTTTGGCAGGTGCTACCATTCTTTGTTTTAGTTTTCTTGGCTTTGACTCACTCACCACTTTATCAGAGGAAACAATCAATCCTGAAAAAACGATTCCAAGAGCGATTATTATCATGCTATTGTTTATCGGAGTTTTGTATATTGGCTCTTCTTACTTAGCACAATTAGTGAATCCGGGCATTTCATTCAAACATGTCGATTCTGCAGCCCTTGAAATTGCAGTGCTTATTGGAGGAAATTTGTTTAAATCCATTTTTATTACAGCAGTGATTATTGGTAATTTCTCTTCGGGAATTGCTTCAATTGTAAGCGCTTCCCGAGTGTTATATGCGATGGGACGAGATTCCGTATTACCCAAAAATATATTTGGATACATTCATCCAAAATTTAAAACACCATCACTTGGCATTATTGTGATTGGCGCAGTTTCTTTACTCGCAATTCTATTAACCCTAGAACAAGTTATTAAGTTTATCAATTTTGGAGCGTTAATTGCCTTTACATCTGTAAATCTGTCTGTTATCGCCCATTATTTTATCAGAAATCATAAGCGTTCTTTTATGGATTGCATTCGGTACCTATTATTACCACTCATTGGCGCAGCGTTTACGATATGGCTATGGTCGCATTTAGAAATAGATGCGTTGATTCTCGGGGGCATCTGGATGGCATGCGGCTTGATTTATCTTGTCTATTTGACGAAATGGTTCCGCCAACCACTTCCTGAGTTTCATTTTGATAATGAAATGATTCCACAAAATGTCCAAGACATTGATCGAGAGGTTATCCCTCAACAGGTAACGTAAAAATAACATATTGGAGGTTTGAAAAAATGTTGAAGTTGAAAATGTTTATAAATGGTGAATGGATGGATTCATTAAGAGGAGATAAGAGTCATAGTGTGAATCCTGCAAACGGTAAAATCATAGCCGAGGCTCCAAAGGGAAGTCGAGAAGAAGCCCAAATGGCGATTAATGCAGCACGAACAGCTTTTGACTCCGGAATTTGGTCAGACTTACCGGCATCTGAACGTGCATCCTACTTATTTAAAATAGCGGATAAGATTGAAGAAAAGACAGCCGAGCTTAGCAAACTAGAAACAGAGAATACGGGAAAACCCCTTAAAGAATCAGAGTTTGATATTGCTGATACCGTGAATTGCTTTCGATACTATGCTGGGTTAGTGACAAAGCCAAATGGTCAAACGTATTCTGTTGCCGATCCTGTACAAGCCATGGTGATTCGGGAACCTGTCGGAGTATGCGGACTTATCGCTCCATGGAATTTCCCATTGTTGACGGGAGCATGGAAAATAGCCCCTGCACTTGCTGCGGGAAATACACTTGTATTTAAACCAGCTGAAATCACTCCGGTCACCACTTACAAATTATTTGAGATCATGGAAGAAGTGGGGATACCAGCTGGTGTTGCAAATCTAGTTTTAGGAGGTGGTTCAACGGTAGGAAATGAAATAGCGGAAAGCCAAAAGGTGGATCTGATTTCTTTTACAGGTAGTACAGCAACGGGCAGAAGCATCATGAATTCAGCAACAGGAAATATTAAAAACATATCACTCGAACTAGGCGGCAAGTCGCCAAATATTGTTTTCGCTGACGCCGATTTTGAGACAGCCATCGATTATGCTTTGAATGGGATTTTTACCAATGCCGGCCAAGTATGTAATGCGGGATCCCGTTTACTGTTAGAAGAGAGCATTCATGATAAATTTATTGCTAGATTGGTAGAAAGAGCGAAAAAGATTCAGGTTGGCCCTGGGGATGATTCGTCTACAGAAATGGGTCCGCTTGTAAGTGAAGACCATATGAAGAAGATCCTTGAATATATTCAAATTGGCTTAGAAGAAGGGGCAACCTTAGCTTGCGGCGGCAACCGTATCACAAGCAACGGGTTTGAAAATGGTTATTTCTTTGAGCCAACAATATTTGTTGACACCAAACCTGACATGAGAATTGTTCAGGAAGAGATTTTTGGACCAGTTCTTGTCGTTCAAAAGTTTAAAGATGAGGCGGAAGCAATCCAGCTGGCAAATGATACTTCATACGGGCTTGCAGCAGGTGTTTTTTCACAAGATGGAGCCAAAGCTTTGAGGGTTATTAAAAAAGTAAGAGCCGGAATTACTTATGTTAATGCTTATAACCTCGCCTATAATGAAGCACCGTGGGGAGGTTACAAGCAGAGCGGGATTGGCCGCGGGTTAGGAACCTTTGGATTGGATACGTTTTCTGAGGTAAAACAAATCAATATTAATTTAGATGTTAAGCCAACTGAATGGTTTAGCAATTAATTAAAAATATAAATATTAAATTCAAAATATTCAATAAATAAAGGAGGAATTCATTATGTTATGGGATTTTCATTTTAATCTGCCTACTTCTATAGAGTTTGGGAATGGGAAAGTAAAGAATATTGGGAAAAGGGCTAAAGATTTAGGTGGAAATAAAGCGCTTATTATTACCGATAAAGGACTTGCACAAACAGGAATTTTGGAAAAAATCACACAGTCATTAGATCAAGAAGGTGTCAATTATATTGTTTATGACGAAATATCACCTAATCCAAAAGATGTAGATTGCGAGAGTGCTTATCAACAGTTTAAAAACGAGAACATCGATCTTTTAATTGGTCTCGGCGGCGGAAGTTCAATGGATACAGCCAAAGCGATTGGGACACTTTTTACACATGGAGGAGAGCTAAGAGAACGTTACGGTGTAAATTTACTAGAATGGGAAATCCCACCACTAATTTGTATCCCGACAACTTCAGGTACCGGTAGTGAAGTGACAAGAGGTTCTGTCATTACGGATACCGTGACGAAACAGAAGGAGGCGATACTAGATTTGAAAATCGCTCCTAAACTGGCACTTGTCGATCCTGAATTGACGTTAACATTGCCTAAATCAATTACAGCAGCTACAGGAATGGATGCACTTACACATGCAATCGAAGCTTATACTTGCAAAGTTGCTCAACCACTTTCAGATGCTTTGGGACTATATGCCATTGAATTAATAGCAAAGTATCTTCCATTAGCAGTAGAAAATGGTCATGATTTAGAGGCTAGGAAAAATATGCTTTTGGGCAGTTTAGTTGCCGGTATCGCCTTTGATAACACGGATCTTGGGGCTGTACATGCGATGGCCGAACCACTTGGAGGACTCTATGATACTCCGCATGGAGTGGCAAATTCTATTTTTCTTCCACATGTATTTGAATTTAATATTCCTTCAAATCCAGAAAAGCACGCCATGGTAGCCATCAAGCTTGGGGCAAATCCTGAAGGAAAAACAATGGAAGAAACCGCGTACGAAGGTGTTGTGCTGTTAAAAGAGCTGGCAAATAAAATCGGCATACCTAGCTTCCGAGATTTAGGAAATGTAAATCCCGAAGACTTCTCTTTCCTAGCGGAAGGAGCCTTTAAACATTTGTGTACACAGGCGAATTCAAGAGATTTGACAAAAGAGGACTATCTGAACTTATTTCAAAAGACGTATGAGGTGAAAACCACAACTTTAATTGAAAATTAATTGTGTAAAAAGTATAGAAGTAAAATTTAAAATCCTCGGTTAAGCAATGGCTCACCGGCAGAAAACCTTGCATAAGGAAAAAGCGAGGATGAAAATTTAGAAGGAGGCAGCATGAATGTCTAATCGTGATGAAAAGCAGTTTTTAAATTTACCTTTTACAGGCATTTGTACTTTTGGAAAATACCCAATTTGTGTGAACCTTGATCAGCTTGACGCAGATGTGGCGGTCATCGGGGTGCCAAATGACATGGGTACACAATGGAAATCAGGCGCAAGAATGGGCCCCAGAGGAATCCGCGAAGGTTCTACATTATATAGTTTCGGTCTGGATGGTGCTTATGATATTGAAAACGATATTACGTACCTTGGCCCTGAATGGAAAGTCGTCGACTGCGGTGATGTAGACATGGTACACGGAGATATTATGCAGTGCCATGAGAATACAGAAGAAGCAATCCGAAAAATTATTTCCAAAGGTGCTATGCCGGTTGTATTAGGCGGCGATCATTCTATTACAGCAGCTGTCGGAAAAGGACTAGAAGACATAGGTCCGTTTCATGTGATTCAAATTGATGCCCATTTAGACTGGGCGGATCATCGCTCGGGAATGCGGTATGGTCATGGAAATTGCATTCGTCGCTTATCTGAGCTGGATTATGTTCAGAAAATATTTCAGTTTGGAATTCGCGGGATCAGCAGCAGCAAAAAAGAAGACGTCGATGCAGCAAGAGCGTATGGCAGCGTGATCCTATCACCTCGTCAGATGAGAAAGATGGGACTTAAGGAATTGCTGGAGCTCATTCCTGCGGGTGAAAAATATTATGTAACGATTGATATTGACGGAATGGATCCGTCCATTGCGCCTGGAACAGGTACACCTTCTCCAGGCGGCCTCCTCTACGATGAGGTTAATGAATTGCTTGAAGGAATTTCCAAAAGAGGAGAAGTCATCGGTTTTGATTTAGTAGAAGTTGCCCCGCCATATGATCCAACGGGCATGACCGGACAAGTAGCAGCCCGTATTGTCCTAGACTTACTCAGCTATGTATTAAAGGAAAAAGAGAAAAAGGGGAATAAAAAATACGGAAAAAATAAAGAAGAAATGCTTTTTTAAAAGATAATACTTATTGTAAATAAGGGTTCTAATAAAGTGCCCAATTGGGTCTTGTTGTTGGAATGAATGTCTATTGTTAAATAATTTTAGAAATAAATTAGAAATAAAAAAGACAAAAAAAGATATATATTTAGATGAAAACAATAAAAAAATGTTATTTTGTCTGAATTTATATCTAATATGGTAATGATTAGGAATCAATTAGACGTTAAAATTAGATATAAATAAAGAGAGGGGCAACCCTTTCTTTATTTATTTGAAGAGAAATTAACGAAGCCTTTTTTTGTTGGATCACGAGAGGAAGCTCTTACTTTTATACCGAAGTAACACATTTCTCTTTAAAATTACAGCTATGACATTTTTTTGATGTGTTCATTTCAAAATGTTCTTTATCAAGCGGCTTATTTTTCACAGGATCCTCAAGGTATTTCAACATATAATAGATACTGTCATTCATTAAGGCTTGAGCGGACTCGATTTCAAACTCGGTTAATTTATATTCCTGGTGTTTGCCTGATAGCAAATATTCATTGCGAAGGATGATGTCCTCAATCGGGATATGGTGTTCTTTTGATAAAAAAAGAGCGTAAAAGGCTAGCTGTTTGCGGTCATCTTCCAACTCTTTCCCCGTTTTCCAGTCGACGACAATCCATTTTTCCTGGCTCACGTCCTTGTATACAAAGTCCAGTACAACAAATACATCGACACCATTGACCTCAAATGTTTGAAAATCCTCTGAATGCAAGACATGCATCTCTAGTTTTGTCAGAATATCTTGGTAGGTCTTGCTTGTGAAAAAGTTCTTTACGCACGTTCCGAGCTTCGTTTTTGTAGTAGCGATGGCATCCTTGCTAAGCCCGTTTCCATAATAGATTTCATGAAGCATTTGGTATTGCTTCGGCTTATTGAGCCAAACCTGTCGATGCTTGGTGGAATCAAGGTAAGCCTTATTGAGACTTCGAGTGATCAAAGTAACCATCTCATCTTCAGTAAATAGGCTTTTGCCATTAAGGAAATTCTTGAGCTGCCAGTCAATTGCTTTGTGGATTAAATCTCCCAAAAGGATCGGGATGTTTTTAATATTTTTAAGCCGGTAAGCGGCTTTGTTTTCATCGGGTGCTTCATATAACCAGCCATTATGAGATTCATAGTATTGATGATAATATTTTCGTACACATTCCAGGAATGTTTTATGTCTGGAATTGGACCACGAAAATTCAGGGAAGTCCCGGTGGACGTACATGGAAGTTCTCCTCCTTTAAAGTGACGGTAACCAACACAATGTAGATATTGTCAGGGTAAATTACTACTAATACTGCCCGCCAGATTGCAAAATCTAAATAGTATCTTTCAAAGCCCGGATGAAGGACATTTTCCGTGTTCAAGGTCGAAAAAATATCCTTCAAAGCCCGGATGAAGAACATTTTCCGTATTAAAACGGAAGGTTATCATCGGTGATTGGCCCAATTGACTTCTTTTCTTCCACATTTTCTTCACCTGTACAAATCTCACCACATTTTTCACAGCTAGTATATGTGCCATACAAATGATAGCCCACATATCCATGGGTGATTTCTTGGATATCCCAGATCGTTTCCCATGGGATTTCAAACCTGTGATTACATTTAGAACAGTGAATTTCTACGCTTCCGAAGTCTTCTTTTTGTTTGCGTTTTGATATCTTTTTGTTTTTTCCCATTTTATATTAACCTCAAAAAAATCTAATAATAACATAGATATTATTCTGCGAAGTTTTTTATAAAAATTCGATTATAACCAAAAAAACGGAAATTACACTTTATTCTTTCACGATAAAGTTTAAATATCTCACTTTTAAAAAAGGGTTTACTATATATAACAAAGAAAATGTTAAATAATAGTATCATAAATGGAGAAAACAAGGAGTATCATCATGCTCAAACAAGGAATCTACGAAGAAATTATCACACAAAAACTAAAGAATGATCTTAACGAGCTAGATATTAGCACCTATGATATAGGCAAAGAATCCATCGATGTTGAAGAGGCCAGAAAACTATTATCCTCTTACATATCCTTAGTAACAAGGAAGGCCCTAAAGTTTGTCCGTGACAATGAAAGTAATGATCAACAAGCATTAGTTAATCAAATTAAGACCTGTAATGAAATTATCACAACATTAAGTGACCGGCTTGATGAGGAGGAATTCCGACAGCTTAGAATAGAGGAGGAGGGAGAGGTTCTTACGTCCATCTATTCTCGAATCAATTCAATTCGCAGCATCCAAAAGGGAGAGATTGTCCGGCCGGTCACCCCGCTTTCTCAAAGTTCACTCTTCACAGGTTCAAATTATGAACCTAATATGCTAGGTGAGTTAAAAAAGGAAATCCTTACGGCTGACAAAATTGATATGCTTGTGTCCTTTATTAAATGGAGTGGGCTGCGTTGTATTATAGAGGACCTACGAACTTTTACCGAAAATCCAAACAACAAGCTTAGGGTGATTACAACCTCTTATATGGAGGCGACGGATTATAAGGCGATAAAGGAACTTAGCCAACTGCCTAATACAGAAATCAAGATTTCCTACGATGTGGAGCGGACCCGACTTCATGCAAAAGCCTATCTTTTTAAAAGAGAAACAGGTTTTAGTACTGCTTATATCGGTTCCTCGAATCTCTCAAATCCAGCTTTAACCTCTGGTTTAGAGTGGAATATTAAGGTTACTGAAAAGGATTCATTTGATATTGTAAAAAAATTTGAAGCTACATTTGAAAGCTATTGGAATGACAATGAGTTTAGAATGTTCAGACCAGAAAGTGAGAATGATCAGGAGCTTTTAAAGAATGCATTATCAAAAAGTAAAAACCATAATGAGAATGAGCATCGTTTCATATTCGATATCCAACCTTATTTCTATCAAAAAGAAATACTTGAAAAGATACAAGTAGAACGTGAAGTGTTTGGTCGAATGAAGAATCTTCTTGTTGCTGCAACGGGTGTGGGTAAGACTGTTATTTCTGCGTTTGACTATAAACGATTTAAGAACAAAAATAGGTCTGCCAAATTGTTGTTTGTGGCGCATCGTGAGGAAATCTTAAAACAGAGTCTTGAAACCTTCCGAGTGATATTGAAGGATCCAAACTTTGGCGATATGTTGGTCGGCACCCATCAACCAGAGTCACTGGATCATTTATTCGTAAGTATCCAAAGCTTTAATAGTAAAAAACTATATGATGTCACAACCAGTGATTATTATGATTTTATCATCGTGGATGAATTTCATCACGCTGCAGCTGATTCCTATCAGAGGCTGTTAAGCCATTATCAACCGAGTATTCTCCTTGGACTGACTGCAACACCTGAGCGGATGGACGGAAAGGATATATTAACTTATTTTGATGATACAATTTCTGCTGAAATGCGTTTAACGGAAGCCATTAATAGAAAGCTACTGAGTCCGTTTCAGTATTTTTGTGTCAGTGATACAGTTGATTTGTCCAAATTGAAGTGGGGCCGCAAAGGGTATGAAATTAGAGAATTGGAGAATGTCTATACTTCAAATGATCACCGAAGCGCTCAAATTGTAAAAAGTTTATATAAGTATGTTACCGATATTGACCAGGTCAAGGGGCTAGGGTTTTGCGTCTCTATTGAACATGCAAAGTATATGGCGGATTTCTTTAATAAGGCAGGTATTCCTTCTGTGGCACTTTATGGGAATGTCGATGGAAAGACGAGAAGAGAAGCCCAGCACAAGCTTGTTCACGATGAAATTAAATTTATTTTTGTGGTCGATCTTTATAATGAAGGGATCGACATCCCAGAGGCAAATACAATTTTATTTCTACGTCCAACAGAAAGTTTGACAGTGTTCCTGCAACAGTTGGGAAGGGGACTGCGCTTAGCTGAAGGAAAAGAATGCTTGACAGTGCTGGATTATGTTGGGCAAGCTCATAAAAACTATAATTTTGAAGAAAAGTTTCGGGCTTTGATTGGAAAGACGAAGCATTCGGTCCAACACTACGTCGAAAATGGGTTCTTTCATTTGCCAAAAGGCTGTTTTGTTCAATTAGAAAAGCAGGCGAAGGATTATATTTTAAGAAACATTAAATCTAGTGCCAATACTCGTGGGAATTTGGTTGCCAAGATGAAATATTTTGAGGAAGACACGGGTATGCCGCTAACACTGGCGAGCTTTTTAAAGCATTATCATCTTTCGATTTACGATTTTTATGGAAAAATTGGCGACCGTAGTTTTAGTCGGATGACGGTAGAAGCGGGTGTCGCATTAAATTTTGAGTTTGCAGATGAAAAAGTGTTAACGAAACGGTTGCCGAATTTGTTTCATATAAACTCAAGAAAGTTACTGCAATTTTTGGTGAACTATATTGATGAACGAACCGTTCATAATGAGGAAGAGCAATTGATGTTGGCCATCTTCTATTATTCATTTTATAATTCTCATCCGGCCAATGAGGGCCTTGCTACCCTTGAGGAAGGGGTAACAAGGATATTGGCACAGCCAGAGTTTCGTGATGAGATAAAGAAAATCTTAGAGTTCCTTTATCAGTCTTTAGAAACAATGGAATTTGAGAATGACTTTGATTTTTATTGTCCATTAGGTGTTCATTGTAGTTACAACACCTCGCAGATTCTGGCCGCCCTTGGGTATTACAATGAAAGTAGTAGCCCAGCTTTTCGTGAAGGAGTAAAACACTTTGAAAGTAAGAAGCTTGATATCTTTTTCATTACGTTAAATAAGTCAGAGAAAGATTTTTCACCATCCACTTTGTATGACGATTATGCGATTAATGAGCATCTTTTTCATTGGCAAACGCAAAGTCGAGTTGCGGAAGGAAGTAAAATAGCCGAACGCTATATTAACCATAAAAAGAATAATCATAAAATAGCACTGTTTGTCAGAGAGTATAAGAAGGAAAATGGCTATACAGCACCATTCGTGTTCCTTGGGACTGCTGATCATGTCAGCCATTCAGGCAGTAAGCCAATGAATTTTGTTTGGCGTTTGAAGGAAGAAATGCCTTCATATCTAGTACCTAGAGCGAATAAAAATATTTTATAACAAGTTTGAACCCCATTTTGTTGGGGGTTTCTTTTTTGTATTTGTAGTCAATGGTACGAGAAGAACAAGAAATATTTTATAAAGTGGGTTAAGGATTTAAAGCTCTAAAGGAGAAGTTAGTTAAAAAAGATTAGAAAGGATTAGGGTATACTAATCAATCGTTTGGTTAAAAGCGGCTAGTCCAATAGGATAAAGCTTTTGCCCGAAGTAGCATATACTAATTAAACGTTTAGTTAAAGCTCATCTGACATGAAAAATAGTCTTCGATGATAAGAAGACTATTTTTCATGGATCAATTGCTGAACGGCGGGAATATCAGCAGGTGCCCATTTCAGTGAGTCTAAATTTTCCTTATTTAGCCAAATGAGTTTAGAGTGTTCTCTTGGTCGAGGGGAGCCCTCCACGACTTTACATTTAATCGATAGTAAAT
Source organism: Neobacillus niacini (assembly GCF_031456445.1). Taxonomy (GTDB): domain Bacteria; phylum Bacillota; class Bacilli; order Bacillales; family Cytobacillaceae; genus Neobacillus; species Neobacillus niacini_I. The sequence continues at coordinate 31,269 of NZ_JAVDUQ010000046.1, forward strand.
TTATGATAAATGTTTCATATTCATGGGTGGTGTCATTAAAAACTTCTGTTGCTGTTTCAATCCTGCAATCCAATTCCTCGTCAATTTCCCTTTTTAATGCGGAATAAATATCTTCGTTATTCTCCACTTTCCCGCCTGGAAACTCCCACATATTGGGGTTGGACATTTTGGGAGATCGGAGAGCACATAAGAACTCACCCTGTTCATTTTCGATTATGGCTGCAACTACTTTAACTAGTTTTTTCATACTAGCCCTCCCAAATCATTTTTCAGTTATTATGATACCATTCTTAAATAGGAAGAGCGAAAGGCTAATGAGCAACTGCAACAAGCCAATTTGAGTAGATGGATGGACCATTCTGTCTTTTAAGGTAAAAAATGAATCTATCCTAAGCTCAATATGAACTGTCCATCGTTTGTAAATGAGCAATAGAGGAGTTCAGTTTGATACTAGCAATACCAGAGATTACCTCATAGATTACTACAGAGAAAAATACACTGCTGTTCTCAAAAATTTTTAAGATGTTAATGCAAACAACAGCAAAGCTTTGATGAAAGAGCTTTTTCAAAAAAATCTTTTTTGACCCTGCCCATTCTTAGCATTTTTCTTTATTTAGAGTGTGAAGGGGGAAGTATACCGATTATGATTGGTGTAGGAGTTTATTGAGGAGGAAGTTATGGTTACTGTTGTACTAGAGCCAGTTGTAAAAGAAAAAAGAATTTTATATCTTGATTATCTTCTTTTAGCTGATGAGAGTGAGGAGGTAGTGAAGGAATACATATATCATGGTGAGATGTTCACAATTTGCCAGGAAGGGATTTGTATTGGTGTTGCATTATTTATTTTCCTAGCAAATCAAATAGTCGAACTTAAGAATATTGCAATCGTTGAAGAATTCCGAGGAAACGGGATGGGTAAACAAGTCGTTATGGAGGCTTTTAAAATATACCAATCAAAGGGAATGGAGAAAATGTTAGTCGGAACCGCCAATTCCTAGGATAAAATTACCAAGATATTGTAAAAGTAATGGCATTTTCTATTCTTAACAAAGTAAAATAAACTTGTAGGACTAATTTTTAATAAGGGGGCTGATTCATATGATTATCGTAACAACCGAGAATATTGCGAATCATAAAATTACAGAAGTGGTTGGTCCGGTATTTGGATTAACGGTAAGAGCGAGAGGAATTGGTAAGGATATCGTCGCTTCTCTTAAAGGGCTCGTGGGTGGAGAAATTAATCAGTATACGGAGATGTTGGAAGATGCCAGAAAACAAGCAATCGACCGCATGGTGAAAAATGCGCAGGCGATGGGGGGAAACGCTATTATTATGATGCGCTTTGATTCTGGAGAAATTGGTCAGAATATGAGTGAAATCGTTGCGTATGGAACAGCAGTTATTGCGGAAAAGGAATAGACGATGAAATGGATTTTGGGCTTTTACGGTATCGAACTCGTCATTCTTATAATTTTAATCATCGGCTCCTGGTTTATCTGGGACCGCCGCTTTAAAACGAAGCATGGACAAAAAGTACCTAAAGGATTCGTCCGGACAAATGAAGTCTCGATTGATCCAACCACAAATAGAAGATTAGTTGTTTACTTTAACCCAGAAACCGGCGAGCGATTTTATAAGGAAGAATGAGGTAAGGGACGGTATCAACTTATAAAAATAAAAAGGTATCCCCATAAAAACACATGGAGATACCTTCTGTATTTTTTCCATAAACATTTACCTTAATTTATACATACCGATTGCGTCCTGACAACATTCCAAAAATCATTTGAATGATAGAAACAATAATAAGAGTGATTAATGGAATGGTCCACATATGGGTCTGGTCATATAAAAACCCAATAAATAATGGACCGATTGCAGCCAAAATATAACCAGTTGATTGTGCCATCCCCGATAAATCAGCTGCTTGGGCGGCACTCCGGGCACGAAGACCGATATAGCTGAGGGCTAATGGGAAGCTTCCTCCCAAGGCAATTCCAATTAAAATAATACTGATGATTAAAATCGGATAGGATGAGCCTAATAGTAATCCGCTGAAGCCGATTAAAGCACAAAAGCTTAAACCGAAGGAAATCCCAATTTGTGACCGAAACCGTCCTGCCATAACTGGGATAAAAAAACTGGCAGGTAATCCAACGATTTGGGTAAAAGACAACAGCCAGCCTGCGGTTGCCACACTTATGCCATGACTTTGCAGGATTTCTGGAAGCCAGGAAATCGTTACATAGAATAAGAAGGATTGGAATCCCATAAAGATGGCGATTTGCCAGGCCAGTTTTGAACGCCAGATTTGATTTGAACTTGGAGTTACTTTTTTTACGGCATTCTGACTTCCTTGATTAAATCGGACAAGAAAGCTCCAAACCAAGATGGCAACAACGGCCGGAATCCCCCATACAATTAAGGCTCCCTGCCATCCGAGGTTTAGCCCTGTTGCTAATGGAACACTTACTCCGGATGCTAACGATGCAACGAACCCCATCGAGGTGGAGTATACACTTGTCATCAGACCGAATTTTTCCGGGAATTTATCCTTTGCAACAGCTGGCAAAAGCACATTTCCAATCGCTATTCCCATCCCGGCCAAAAGGGTTCCAGCAAAGAGAAAAAACGTCATAGGAATTACTCGAATACAAATCCCGATTAAAAGGGAAATCAAACCAATGAGCAGAGTCTTTTCGTTTGAAATCCGATTGGCTAATTTCGGAACAATCGGTGACATGACGGCAAAAACGACTAACGGCAAACTCATTAACAGGCCGGCACTCCAATGGGCGAGTCCGACATCTTTTTGAATCATTGCAATTAATGGTCCAACAGAGGTAATCGCCGGACGCAAATTAAAGGCAACAAGGATAATCCCGGTAACGAGGAAAAAAAGATAAGACGATTTCGTCTGGATTCTTGATTCTGTTAATTCCATTTATTTACTCCTTTTCGAAAAATACACTTTCTAAAGTATATCATAATGAAAAGGTAAATGGCGGTCATTACCAGTTGCTCTCCACTATGGTATTTGAAGGATTAAGGCAATAGGAGCACGAACAATAACATATGGAGGGGATTGTGGGAACTGCTCGTACAATCTAAAGAAGTCCTTCGTTTATGGGATAATGGAAGAATTATAAGCGTCCCTGAACTATTGAACAGCTACATCATCAGCAAGAAAAGAAAGATTTTATTAGTACCGGTGAAGTGATTGGAGAGGTCTTAGGCAAGCTCGATGAGTTAGTGAGTGATGCTTTTTTGGAGTATTGAATTAGGAATTTAATTTATAATGGGACATTGGAGTTAAAAGGGATTCCCAAATCAATGAGGCACTACCAGGTGGAATTGCGAGATTTAATTTTAAAATTGTAATCAGGCGAAAATCTAGGAAGAGCATCTTAATAAGCCCGATAGGCGACAAAATTGGGTTGAAACAAGTTCAAAGTGTCGCCAATAAGCCCGATAGGCGACAAAATCGAGTCGAAACGAGTATAGAGTGTCGCCAATAAGCCCGATAGGCGACAAAATCGAGTCGAAACGAGTACAGAGTGTCGCCAATAAGCCCGATAGGCGACAAAATCGAGTCGAAACGAGTATAGAGTGTCGCCAATAAGCCCGATAGGCGACAAAATCGAGTCGAAA
>NZ_JAVDUQ010000047.1:0-30829 GCF_031456445.1 Neobacillus niacini
TGATTTTATAGGAGAACGGGCACTATGAGCCCGCGATAATGCCCGTTTTTATTGATTTTATAGGAGAACGGGCACTATGAGCCCGCGATAATGCCTGTATCCATTGTTTTCATACAAGAATGGACACTATGAGAGCCTGTGATAATGCCCATGTACCTCCAGCACTTGTCGGGGCTGACCAAGGCGCTTGCGCTTTTCTTATTGCCCTTTCCTTAAACCAAATTGGGCATTTAACTGCCCTTGAATCATTTTCCTGCGTATTTCTTCCTGGTTTTGTTTCTTTTGTTCGCGTAGCATTTCTCTTCTAATCTCATGAGTTTGGATCCCATCTTCAATCTTATTTGCTATCTCCATCAATAATTCAACATCGTTAAAGGAATATTTACGACTTCCACCGCCTGATCTTTCTGGGAAAATAAGCTTTCTCTCCTCGTAATAGCGGATTTGTCTTTCGGATAGACCGGTTAGATCTCTGACCACTCCGATGGTAATCACCTTCTTATCTTTATAAGACAAATCTTTTCCCATATTTTATCTCACCACACTCTATTCGATTTTTAACTTTATAACATTTTATGTTAAATATTCTCACATTTGAATGAATTTTTCTATAATTTTGATAAAATCAATGGGAATTACTTGAGGGATCATTACTCGGAGGAGAATTTTTTTTCAGGATTAACGCTAATTCACTTAAAGTAAGGGAATATAATTCATCCACGGAACCTTTGTAGTGACCTGAGTCCATTAATTTATGAATGTAATAATTTTTAAGAGTCTCGATCCCTTTTCGTATATGGGTAGACATACTTTTCACTCCTTTATTGATTTTGCACTTTTCTTAGAAGTTCGGGTGCTTTGGAACCTAGCTGTTTCATTAATTCCTCATACAGTTCGTCACGTAATAAATCCAATTTCACTATTTTCGCCGCCAGTTGGATATCATTTTTTCGGTACATATAAATCTTCCTCTCAATGGTTTGTAACGTTAAGATAGCTATTTTTTTCTTTTTTGTCAGTGAAGCTGTTAGAAAAAGTAACACACAATTTAAAAACGATATGCAAGGTTTTATCTCAAGTCGAAATGATCCAACATGAACCTCAACGTAATGCCTGCCAGCTTTCGTGGACATATGTTATGTATGTGCGGGAAGGACAGAAAAAAAGCCCCATTCTCTTTTTTAGGAAGAGAAGGGGCACTTTACTATGCTTTATTATTTTTGTTCGTTTCAGCGTAGTCTAATCGTTCATTTGTCAGGGACCAGCCGGTTTTTAGACCGATGATAAACCATACAAGTGCTAAAGCACCCAGAGCGAAAATCGTATCCCCAATTATTCGCAGCCAGACAAAGGTATGGACAATATTTTGGGACATAAAGTGGGCGGAGCGCGCATACCACATGCCGTGCTGGACGCTTGCCCAGGTTTGCATCAAGCCTATTGGCAACAGACTGATAAGCACCATTAAGGCAAGTCCAATATTAATTGCCCAAAAAGCAAACGTTAATGAACCGGTTTTCCACTCGCGTTTCACTGTCAAACCTCGTAAGCAAAATAGCATTAATCCGATTCCAAGCAATCCATAAACACCAAATAATGCTGAGTGTCCATGAACGGCTGTAGTATTCAACCCTTGCATATAATAAAGGGAAATTGGCGGATTGATGAAGAAACCAAATAGCCCCGCTCCAACTAAATTCCAAAAGGCAACACCAATAAAGAAGTTAATTGGCCATTTGTAGGCCTTTACCCATGGACGTGCACGGCTCCTTGTCACATTTTCGTATGCTTCAAAGCCAATCAACACAAGGGGCACGACTTCAAGTGCGCTAAATGCTGCTCCATAGGCGATAACACCAGTCGCAGTTCCACTAAAATATAAATGATGGAAGGTTCCGATGATCCCGCCGAATAAGAATATAATCGTTGAGAATAGCACAGAGGTAGTGGCTGTTCTCAGTCCTAATAATCCCATCCTTGTAAATAAGAAGGCCATGACCACTGTGGCGAATACTTCAAAGAAGCCCTCGACCCAAAGATGGACCACCCACCAGCGCCAATATTCTGCAATGGCCAAATTACTATGTTGTCCCCATAGTAATGCGGGGATATAGAAAACAGGAATGGCAGTTGAAGCGATTAGGAACAAGGCCAGCAGATGGCGGTTTTCCTTTACATTTTTAAAGGCAGGCCAAATTGCCCGAACCATCAAGAATAACCATAGGAATAATCCGACTGTTAAAAATAATTGCCAAAATCTACCTGTATCCGTGTATTCATATCCTTGGTGCCCAAACCAAAAGTTTGTTGTATGACCAAGCTTTTGCTGAACGGCAAACCATTGCCCGACCATTGAACCAACTACAATAATGAGTAAACAAACAAAAAGGAAGTTTACACCGAAACGTTGGAATTTTGGCTCATACCCCGAGACAGCAGGTCCAATAAATAAACCGGTAGCAAGCCAGGCAGTTGCGATCCATAAAATCCCTAACTGGGTGTGCCATGACCTTGTTAAGGAGTAAGGAATCCATTTATCAATTGGAATTCCATAAAAACCACTGCCTTCCACTTGATAGTGGCCGGTTATCGCCCCTAGTAAAACCTGAACGAGCCAAAGGGCTGCGACCACCCAGAAATATTTCTGAGTTGCTTTCATGGATGGAGTAGGGGATAAGGCCAGTAGTGGATCCTTCTCCGGAAAAGTTTCATTTTCTTCATGATTTTTTTGCATTGCGTAGTACCAAGCTAAGCCACCCACTCCTGCAAGCAAGATTACGAAGCTGACAACGGACCAAACAATCATTTCTCCCGTCGGTTTATTATCGATTAAATTTTCGCTCGGCCAGTTATTTGTATAGGTAACATTGTCTCCCGGCCGATTCGTTTCAGTTGCCCAGGTGGTCCACCACAGATAACTAATAAAATCACTTAGACGGCCGTTATCTTTAATTACATTCTTTGGCATCGCATAATCATTTCGCAGCTGATTATATTGGGGGTCATCCGTAAATAACCCTGCATAATGCTTGCTTACACTTTTAATGCCATCGACTCTAATCGGTGATAAGGTAATCTCTTTTGTATCTTTATTATAAGTGTTAGGGCGAAGCTCTTTTTTTAGTCTTTCGCGAAGAGCTGCTTTCGCTTCATCGTTAATCGCTGAATACTTTTTACCATAATCTTTTTTTGCCCATTGATTTAACAGCCAGATGGACTCACGATGAAGCCAATCAGCGTTCCAATCCGGGGCAACATAGGCACCATGTCCCCAAATACTCCCCAATTCCTGTCCTCCGATGGACTGCCATACATTTTGCCCATCTTGAATATTTTTCTTTGTAAATAATACCGTTCCGTCAGATGATACAACCCGATCTGGTATAGGTGGCATCGTGTTATATAAACGTCCGCCATAGTATCCTAATATCGCGAAGGAAACAAAAAATACAATTGCCAGGCTAACCCACAGCCTTGTATACCGCATAAATACACCTCCATTTAATTTCCTGCCGTTTCTTAAGGGGAAATTTTTCTGAATTTCCAACCTTATCATTCCCGTTTGTTAGGAAATAATCCCAAATGAACATAAATTTGGATGAAAAATTTTAACATTGCTTTGACCATAAAAAACAATCTAAATAATGATAGGAAATCAGTGATGTATGATAGTTACGAACGCCTATTTTATCTTAAAATATTATTAGCAATGTATCGATTTACCTTATTAAAATAGTATTAAACTAAACTGCGAAAAAGAACAAATTTACTTATAATCATTTCAATTTGAAATATTGCCAGTTTTCCCAGAAAACACTTTAAAAATATCCGAAGATATTGTATATTCTAAATATTATTACTATTATTTTTATAAAAAAACATTGGAGGTAGAAAATGAAGAAGTTTAAAATCTTTTCAACGCTACTAGTCTTTTCCTTGATGTTTGTTTTATCTGCTTGTGGAACGAGTGAGAAAACAAACGGCAGTCCGAAAGAGCAGGAAAAGAAGACTTTACGAGTCGTAACCGATGCGGCTTATGCACCATTTGAATACATGGATAAAGGTAAAGTAGTTGGTTTTGATGTAGACTTTCTTAATGCTGTTGGAAAAGAAGCAGGCTATAACGTAAAAATTGAACATGTTGGCTGGGATCCATTGTTCGTAGAAATTAAAGGAAAGACGGCCGATTTCGCAATTTCTGCGATTACCATCAATGATGAGCGTAAACAAACGTACGACTTCTCTACTCCATATTTCCTTTCCAAAAACGAGATTTTAGTTCCAAAAGATAGCCCAATAAAGAGTGCTGCAGATCTAAAAGATAAAGTGATTGCAGTGCAAAACGGTACAACCGGTCAGGAAGCCGTTGAAGCGCTTATTGGAAAAAATAATTCGAAGCTTAAAAAATTCAAAAATAACAATCTAGCGATTATGGAGCTTAAAAGCGGCGGTGCCGATGCCGTTGTAGCAGATAACACAGTTGTTGAGCAATATGTAAAAAATAATCCAAACGACCATTTTGTTGTCATTCCAGACGATTCAGCGTTTCAGAAGGAATTCTACGGTTTAATGTTTCCAAAGGGAAGCAAGTTAAAGGCAGAATTTGATAAAGCGATTCAAAAAGTGATCGAGAATGGTGAATATACAAAAGTATATCAACAATGGTTTAAGGTTGACCCGGATTTAAATGCTTTAAAACAGCAATAGAAACAAATAAAAATGCGTAACTCTTAGCAGTTACGCATTTTTTTATTCTATTAAAAATAGGAAAATAGTATTAGCTAATTAACGTATTAAAATAGTAATTTATTAAATACTGAATAATAATACGGAGTTTATTATAATCATGTAAATTCGAAATATTCCCGATATTACTAGAAAACACTTTAAAAATAGTTTATAATATTGTATATTCGAAATATTATTAATATTTTTACAGAAAAGTATTGGGGGGTACAAAATGAAGAAGGTTAAAATTTTTTCTACCATTTTAGTCTTTGTATTGATGTTTGTTCTATCTGCGTGTGGGACGAGTGAAAAGACGAATGGCAGCGCAAAAGGAGATCAAAAGAAGACTTTAAGAGTTGTAACGAATGCGGCTTACGCACCATTTGAATATATGGATAAAGGGAAAATTGTTGGCTTTGATATCGATTTTATTCAGGCTGCTGCAAAAGAAGCAGGCTATAACGTAAAGGTTGAACATGTGGGTTGGGAGCCATTATTTGTTGAGATTAAAGGCAAAAATGCCGATATCGGAGTTGGAGCAATCACGATTAATGATGAACGTAAACAAACCTATGATTTCTCTACTCCATACTTTTTATCAAAAAATGAAATTTTAGTTCCGAAAGACAGTGCGATTAAAAGTGCTGCCGATTTGAAAGGAAAAGTAGTTGCCGTTCAAAATGGCACAACCGGTCAATCGGCGGTAGAAGCCTTGTTTGGAAAGAATAACTCAAAACTTAAAAAGTTCAAAGATAATAATCTAGCGATTATGGAGCTTAAGAGCGGCGGTGCCGATGCGGTTGTTGCCGATAACACAGTCGTTGAGCAGTATGTAAAAAATAATCCAAATGAAAACTTTGTTGTCATTGCAGACGATTCTGCATTTGATAAGGAGTTTTACGGTGTATTGTATCCAAAGGGAAGCAAGGTAAAGGCAGAATTTGATCAAGCAATTAAGAAAATGATTGAAACAGGCGAATACACAAAAATTTATCAAAAATGGTTTAAGTTTGACCCGGATTTGAATTCGTTAAAGCAACAATAGAAGCAGAAAAATTGCGTAACTCTAAAATACTAGCAGTTACGCAATTTTTGCCTGATAAACAACTAAAGAATAAAAGGTGAATTTTTTAAAAAATTGAGGAGGTCAATGAATGGACTTTCGTTGGGATTTATTAGCTGAGTACGGTCCTTTTTTCTTGAAGGGAACCCTATTAACCATTGGGCTTTCCATTGCCAGTATCATCATTGGAACAGTACTGGGGCTATTGATTGGATTAGGAAAAATGATGAAAAACGGGTGGTTAGCACTGCCGTTTAAGTGGTATATTGCCTTTTTCCGCGGGACGCCATTTATGGTTCAAATATTGCTCATCCATTTTGCTGTGATCCCAGTATTCCTTGGTGAGACGAATGCGATTGTGGCTGCAATTGTAGCACTTTCATTAAACTCAGCTGCCTACATTGCTGAAATCTTTCGTGCTGGAATCCAATCGATTGATAAAGGACAAATGGAAGCAGCCCGTTCGTTAGGTATGAACCACGTACAATCGATGCGATTTGTCATCCTTCCACAAGCCTTTAAACGCATGATTCCACCTCTTGGGAATGAATTTATTGTATTAATCAAAGATTCCTCCCTCGCAGCGCTCATTGCGGCACCGGAGTTAATGTACTGGGGACAAGCCATGCAAGGTCAGTATTACCGCGTATGGGAGCCATATCTTACTGCAGCCGCGATTTATTTAGTGTTAACTCTTTCCTTAAGCTTCCTGTTATCTCTACTTGAAAGAAGGTTGGCCACAGAATGATTAAAGTAACGAATTTGAAAAAAAGCTTTGGTAATCATGAAGTTTTAAAAGATATTAACGTTACGGTAAAACCCCAGGAAGTAGTTGTTGTCATCGGGCCTTCCGGATCAGGGAAATCCACCTTCCTTCGCTGTATTAATTTACTAGAAACCATCACGGGTGGACATGTTCTAATTGAAGGAATCGATATTACAGATAAAAAAACAGATATTAATAAAGTACGGACAGAAGTAGGAATGGTGTTTCAGCAATTTAACCTATTTCCGCATAAAACCGTGATTGAAAATATTATGTTAGCACCCATGAAGGTTCGGAATGTACCGGCAGAAAAAGCGAAAGCAAAAGGTCTGGAGTTATTGAAAAAAGTAGGATTAGCAGAAAAGGCGGATGCCTATCCCGATTCCCTTTCCGGGGGACAAAAGCAACGGGTTGCGATTGCAAGGGCACTTGCGATGGAGCCGAAAATCATGCTTTTCGATGAGCCAACCTCAGCACTTGACCCGGAAATGGTCGGCGAGGTGTTAGAGGTTATGAAGCAGCTCGCAAAAGAAGGAATGACGATGGTGGTCGTAACCCATGAAATGGGCTTTGCCAAGGAAGTCGGAGACCGGGTTATTTTTATGGACGGCGGTCTGATTGTCGAAGAAAATGTTCCAAGTGAGCTATTTGATAACCCGCAAGAAGAGAGAACAAAGTCATTTTTAAGCAAGATTTTATAATTCTTGTAAAAGGGAGGTCCGCTAATAATGGCCTCCCTTTAATTATTCTATCGTTCAAGTTTAGAGGGAGGGGCAAAATCAAATACTTCGACGATTCGGTCTGCTTTGATCCTTCTTTGACAAAGAAGAAATAGCTGGTCAAAGAATTCGGCTAATTCAATGGGGGATGAAGGTAGCTTAATCTGAACGGTTACAGAACCAAACGTTTGTTTGAAATAGGCTTTCCGCTCTAGGTTTTTTCCGTCCCTTTTTAAGGGATTATAGGTCCATACCAGCTGAAGAGCCCCATCGATTTCTTCCACTTTGCGAATTTCGGCAACGGTTGTTGATTTATTATGAGTATAAATGACTAAATAAATCTCGCCGTTACGATGCCAGTCAATAAATAAAAAGTAGTAGCTTGTATCATGGTCTAGCCGGGTAACTTCGTATCCAGCTACAACTGATTTTCTATTTGTCCATTGATGGAACTTTGGTAAGATATCATCAACCGTTTTTAACGGAGTGATTTCATAGCCTGTACCATTCCACTTTGCTATACAATTATTGAGTGAGACTGCCTGTTCCTTATCCATCATGATGGCTCCTTCTTTATCTTTGACAACATTATACGGTGTGAAAAGGGAGAAAAAAAGGTGATTTTAACCGCTTTTGTCTTCGAAATGAAACATAACTGAAATCGTATTATTAAATTCATTTGGTAAAATTATTCTGTTATGGACTAATATTGGTCCCACTGTTCGAATAGTATGAGGAATAAATATGCCTCTTTTCCATATGAATGACATAGAAGTGCTTGCAATTGGAGGGAAAAAAATGTCGTTAGAAAAGCAGCTGACAGAGAAACGGTATTATACCATGTTCATTAATGAACATGAAGAGGTACATCCGATTCGGATTCTTGGGGATGCCTACCAAGAGGAAATGCAAAAGGATATTCCGGATTTATCTCATATACGATTTGCACAAGGTGAAGTGTATTTCCACAATAAAGACTTTGAAACGGCCATTTTTAAATGGGGAAACATTATCAGTGAACTTGAACCATGGGCGCAAAAAAATACTGCGGATGCCTATTATGAAATGGGGCTGTTGTCCAATGCTGAGGATTTGTATACAGCCATTGAAACCGACAGCCTTATATTAAAGACAGAAGTAGCATTAAAATTATTTACCCTTTATAACGAGCGCGGAAAGGTGGATTCCGCTGTCGAGGTAATCAAGAAAACCGTTCTTGCTAACCCGGATTATCCACAAGTCACAGAAATTGCCAGGAAGTTTTTTGAGGATCGGCAGGACTGGGAGAATGCCATTGAACTTGCTGTAAATGAAGCGAGTCGAACAGTTTCACCGGAATGGTTTGAAGTTGTTATTTTCTATGTTAAAACTGGTGTAACGAAACATTTGCCGCCAGGTTATTTTTCAAATGCTTTGAACGCGGTTTATACCTTGGACAGGAATCTGTTTGAACAGTTAACGGTTGCTTTATGGGAAAGTTATGAAATGGAAGATTGTTATTTTACTTGGATTAAAGAAATCAATCATCTTTTATTCAATTTGGAAATGGGTCAAAACGATCACTTTGAAGAGATTTCTGACCTATTTAAAGAAACCTATTTTAGCTTGATTGATGGAAGTTATTTGATTAAGGAATTAACCGATATCATTCCTGATTTACTTTCCAATTGGCTTCGAGTATCGAATGCTTCTCACCTTGTTATGGCCTCTGCTGCCGTCCTTTCCTGGAACGAGTTATTTCCAGTAAGCATTAATATGTCGATTGTGAGTGAGGCTGAAAAGCTTATCAGTAAAATGGATCATGAAATCGACGAACTGGGAGAATGCCTGAATCTGTTTGAGTCAATTTTACATTGGGCAGAGGCACACGATATGGGAGAGAATCACCGCCTAAAATGGATGGTTCAGCAGCTGATTGATTTTGAAACGCATCATCTATTACTGACCGGATTAAGTGGCAGTGGGAAATCTACGTTTATCAATACCATCTCCGGAGAAGATTTACAGGATAGTCCTACTTCATCTGTTGTTGTGTTTAAGGACCATCCGAATCTTGAAATAGATGAAATAAACAATAAAGAAACGATTCAATTGACCGACTTGAGTGACTTCCAAGAAAGAATGGACCGTCGCAGGAATGCATTAGAGTCGCTGATTGAATTTAAGCGTCCCAATCCATTTTTGCAGGAGAACCAACTTGCAATGATTGATACTCCAGGGTTAAATGGGAATCAGAATGAAGTAATGAAACAAATACATGCAGCGGATACGGTCTTATTTGTTCTAGATGCCAATGCACCATTTACTGCTAAGGAACGGGGAATTCTATCACAAATCCATGACCAGGCCCCTAATATTCCTATCCATTTTCTTTTGAATAAAATGGATACCATTGCAAATGAACAAGATACTGTACGAATTTTTAATGAAACAAAAGCAGAAATCAATTCCTATTTACCAGATTCGAAGATTTTGGCGTTTTCATCGCAAAATGATCGCGGTCAGCAGTTGCGGGAATTGAGAGAGTTTATTCGGTCTATTAAAAATACTAGAAATATTGAGGATAAAAGGCTGGCAAAATTATTATTTTTTATCCGCTCTACCATTACGGAGCTACTGCAAAAACGGATTGATGTGGAGAACCAATTAATTGAATCGGTGCGTTGGAATGAAGAAATGCATTTGAAATTAACCGGGGCGCTAAACCAACTGAAAGACACGGAATCACAAAAAGCGGAGACTATTACAAGGAATTATGTTCTCATTAAGAAGGAACTCCAAAAGGAAATTTCTGATACAATACCGAAAATGTTGAAGGAATGCTCCGTATTAATCAAAGAAAACAGCGATTTTAGCAATATTCATTTAGAGCTAAACACCGAAATGAACAAAAGAATTCAGGAATATTTAGAGCTTACGATTCTACCGAAATATTATACTTCTTTGCAGGAGTGGATTGGGCAAACGAAAGAGGAATTCGTCCATAGCCAACAATTTTTAGACGAAATGTCAGAAGGCTTCAACTTCATGTATGGGGAAGAACGGTTTAAGCTCGAATGTGATTTTAAAGTGCTTGATGATTGGCGGAGAGATACAGACCGAATGACAAGCCGATTTATATTAGAACCTGTTAATATCCTCCTGCGCCGGACCCCATCACAGTTCTTGCTAAAAAGTGCAGGGAAACTGTTAGGGGCGTTGTCACAAAACAAAACCATGCTGTTTAACAAGTACAAAGCTTTTATTGAAAATGAAGATTACTCCGAAGCAGTTGCACTGGTGAATGACCGTTTTTTCCAGCAATTTGAATTGTTTGAAAAAGCATTGGAGAGGGACATTAGCCTATTTTTCAGAGATCCGGCAAGCGTGGTTGCGCAAGCGATTAAAGAGGCACAATCGGAAACTGAAACGAATCAAGATTTGCTTGGAAAAATGAACACCAATCCTGAAATGTTCCGCGACCCCTTGACCTTATTTGAAGTCAGACTGCGACAGTTTGAATGGATGACAGTTGCGGGTAAAGGGGCGCAGACGGTTTATTAAAAGGAGACCGGTTAACGGTGAAAAACTGACGTGTGAATGTTGCACACGTCAGTTTTTTTATGTCAATTGTGCTAGAAAAGTGTCCGGGTGATTTTTAATTGTTATTTGTGTGTAAAATCTCTAGTAACCTTTTGAAAAATCAACCAGATTTTCCGATGGGGTTTGTCCGGAAAGATAGCTTTTCAAATTAGGAATGAGGATATTTTCAATTACCCGCTGATTATAATGTTCAGTCGATCCTGATGTGTGCGGGGTAATAATCACGTTCTCCATTTCCCATAGTGGACTGTCTTCACTCAATGGTTCTTTTTCAAAAACATCAAGCCCGGCTCCAGCAATTTTTCCGTCCTTTAACGCTTGGACCAAATCTTTTTCTACGACGATTTCACCACGGCCAATATTGATGAAAAAGGCAGAAGATTTCATTTGGTCAAATTGTTCTTTTCCGATTAATTGGTTTGTTTCTTTTGTTAACGGTAATGTAATGACAACATAATCACATTTTGGTAGGAGGGTATGGAGCTCGTTTGTTGTATACATTTCATCAACAAATTCCTCTGGCTTTCCGGAATGGCGTATACCGATTACATGCATACCGAATGTCTTTGCTATTTTTCCTGTTTCCTTCCCGATTGCCCCAACACCTAAAATTCCTACGGTCTTCTCATGTAATTCCAACCCCATGTGTGCATGATGCCATGTTTTGGACTGTTGGTTTCTGACATAGCTGTGAATTTTTCTTGTTAACCCAAGCATTAAGGCGAAGATCGTTTCAGAGATAGGATAAGCATGTACGCCATTGGCGCTCGTTAACAAAACGTGTCTTGATTCAAGTTTTTCTAGAGGAAGGGAATTGACGCCTGCACTCCATGTTTGCAGCCATTTTAGTTTGGAGTGGGGTGCTAGACAATATTCTTCCAACCCTTTTTTCCAGCCGGCAATAATTTCTGCATCATGCAGGTGGTCTTGCCAGATTTCCTTTTCTTTGCCAACAATTAAGTCCCAATCAGGGATGAGTTCATGGATTTGATCTACTTGTGGCTGAGTTAACTTATGGGTGATGACCATTTTTCGCTTTTGCATACCATCGCTCCGTTCTATTTTTTTCCGTCTAGACCAAAAGCCTTGTTGGGGCTAAACGGGCGCTTGCGCTTTTCTTACAATATCAGAATTTAATCATTGGACTTTGAGAATTGTCCAGCTCCAGCGCCCTGCGTCTAGTGTCCTTCGCTCATCTCCCTACGATAAGTCAACATCGATTCGCTCTGCTCATCGTGTTTCCTTTATCTCAGTAGATGAGCTCCAGGCCATACGCCGCAAAACAGGCGCTTGCGCTTTTCTTACCGGTACTTGAATTTCAAACATTACTTCATTCGGATTATCCGTAACTGTAATATCCACTTGCATGATTTGCAGCCCGTCGCCAATCATTTGATAGCCGTTTTTATCATGGTATTCAAATAATTTATTTAAACTTTTGCTTCGATTCCTTAACAATTCCCCGTTATAACGGATACAGGCAAATAAGCCTCCTGGGATCACTTTCAAATACTGCTTGTCTATTTTTGCATCTTCTTTGGCGACGACAAAAATAACTGAAGGTTCTTCAAACCTTTTTCCCATAATGTCTGCATGTTCGATGATGATGCCCAGTCGATTACTTGCCAAAATGGGCGCCTTCTCCGTCAGCATCGTCTCAAGTCTTACTATACTGTAACAAAGTTCTAAATTACTATTGATTTTTTCATTTAATGTAATTAACTTTCTGCTTTTTATTTCACGAAGATTAATCATTTGAAATGGTTCTTCCCTGGAAACAGCCTCTAAATAGTCAAGTTTTTCTTGAATGTTAACCTCAAGCTCAGCTAATTCCTTTAGCTTCAAAACTAGTTCTGCATGTTTGGCTTTAAGAATATCCCTCGATTTCTTAAAATTTCGTTGATTGAAATATTGTTTGATTTCTTCCGTGCTCATCCCAATCTGACGAAGCTCTTTAATGGTCCCTAGGATCTCATACTGAAAAATGGAATAGTATCGGTATCCTGAATGCGGATCAACATATTTCGGTCTAAATAAGCCAATCCGGTCGTAATGCCGCAATGTCTCCGTGGTAAGCCCCCTTAACTTGGCCATTTCACTAATCGTTAACCTTTCTTTCAAATAAAACCCTACCTTTTGAAGTACAAAATGGATAAAACTATTAAAATAAAATGATTGACCTTTGTGCTACAAAAAGCTTTAATATAATGATACGCAAGATTCAGATTAATCTGAATAGTGAATTTGAAGGAGGCTGATAAAATTTGCAAGTTAGCAGTCTGATAAGATTTCGAACCCCAGTACACGTTGTTCTTAACAATTGATTGCGCATTAAGCTAGAGGAAGAAGAAAGGACGATGATTTCGGGTTAAAGTAAAGCAGATTTTTATCAGTACTGTGAGGGGGTATGGTGTGTGAAGGAAAAAGCAACACTTAGAAGGTCTCTTACATTGTTTCAAGTTGTTTTTTTGGGGTTGGCATGGAATAATCCAATGGTGTTTTTCAACACATATGGAATTGCGGCGGAAAGTTCAAAGGGTTTGCTTACGGGCGCGTATATTATTGCATTTATGGCAATTCTCTTTACTGCAGCCAGTTATGGAAAAATGGCAAGAGCACACCCAATTGCGGGATCGGCATATACGTACACGCAAAGGTCGATGAATTCTGAAACCGGTTTCATCGTTGGTTGGACCATCTTGTTGGATTATTTGCTGACTCCGATGATTACCTGCTTGATGTCCGCTGTTTTTTTAAGCGCAGAGTTTCCGGAAATACCGTTTTCATTTTGGATCATTACCCTGAATATTGGCATTACCATCGTTAGTTTAATCGGAATAAACTTCTCGGCCAATACAAGTCGAATTTTTGTTATTGCCCAAATTATGTTTGTTGCCCTTTTTGTTATCTTAACGATTAAAAGCGTTTTAGGCGGCATGGGAACTGGAACGCTTATATCAGCGCAACCCTTCTTTAACCCAAATGTTTCAGCCTCCGTACTCTTTGCCGGTGCTTCGCTGCTTTGCTTTAGCTTCCTGGGTTTCGACTCCGTTACAACATTGTCGGAAGAGACGATTAATCCGGAAAAGACGATTCCAAAGGCAATCTTTTTGATGATGCTCATAATGGGATTGATTTACATTGGATCATCGTATTTGGCTCAGATTGTCTTCCCAGGATTTTCATTCAAAAACACTGATTCTGCTGCTCTCGAACTCGTCAAAATGATTGGTGGGAATTTATTTAGCTCATTATTTATTACGGTCATGATTATTGGGAACTTTACTTCGGGTGTTTCGTCCGTTACGAGTGTCTCCCGTGTGTTGTATGTAATGGGGCGTGATGCGGTAATACCAAAAAAAATATTCGGTTATATTCATCCGCGGTTTCGAACGCCCTCCAATAGTATCCTTGTGGTAAGTTTGGTTTCGTTTTTAGGGATTGTGATAAGTCTTGATACAGCCATTACATTCATTAACTTTGGAGCGTTGATTGCGTTCACCTTCGTGAATCTTTCCGTCATCGCCCACTATTATGTGAAAAATCATATGCGTTCTTTCAAGGAAACGATTCAGTATCTTATTTTTCCGTTGATTGGTGCGGGATTCATTATGTGGCTGTGGTCCTATTTGGATATCCATGCGCTTATTTTGGGAATCAGCTGGGTGGCAGTCGGATTTGTCTACCTGTTAATCTTGACAAAATGCTTCCGTCAGCGGCTTCGAAAACTGCATTTTGATGATGTGAATTATGAGCCGATGATAGTGGGCTGTGAGGAAATGAGGATTTCTGTGGATTCATAATCTTGCATTAATAATATGAATAATCACTTTACAAAATAGTAGAAAGGTTTATTTCTAACGGAGGTGTTACCTAGCATCCATGCACTGAATTGGACTTCGAATCCAAAAATAATTTGTTGGGAGGAAAAGGAAATCACTATTCTAAAAACACAATATTACACTAGAAGTGGTGGCGCTTTAGCGTTCTTATCGTGACATATCCCAAAAAGCTTGAGGAAATTTTCCTCAAGCTTTTTGGGTACTATTCTATACTTTTTATTCGTAAGTTCGACCCAGCCTTTTAAAAATAGTCAATTGGAATTATTTATAATTTGAATATAAAAAATATTCAGAATTATATTGTTGTCCAAGAAATTTCTATGTAATAATATTCTATAATTACAATTATTTATTTGGGGGAATCGTCATGGTCATAAATAACCTAATAGCTCTAGACAAGAATAGTTGCCTGAAATCTGAAAAGCTAAAGCTTGAGAGTGAATGGGAAAAGTTTATTTTTGGCAATCATAACACCCCAATAATCCGCCCATTAATGTTTGATTCATGGCAGCGCTGTTTGAACCATGGAATCAGTCCGCTTCAAAGTAAGACTTCAATTAACCTTAGCGAAGAACAAATTAAGGAATATAAAATAACGGATCCTGTATTTCGTATTTTTAAACCGGTGCTTACCAGATTAAAAGATCTGTATATGGATTCCGGCCATTTGATAACGTTTTGTAATCCTTCCGGGGATATCGTTTATTTAGACGGAGATTTATCTTTAATGCTCAAAGCCGAAGATATGAATTTTGTCCCTGGTTCATCTTGGGCAGAAAACCTTGCCGGCACAAATGCGATTGGAACAGCAATTGCCACAGGTTTTCCGATTCAAGTGTTTGCCGGGGAACATTTTTGCCAAGAGGTACAAAAGTGGACATGTTCGGCTGCACCAATCCGTGACCCCGCTACCCAAAAAGTTATGGGCGTTATTGATTTAACAGGACTTTGGGCAGTTAACGATCCCTATTTTTTGTCTGTAGTCACTTCAGCAGCAGCAGATATCAATAGGATACTGTTTAATCAATTAAAGATGGAACGCTTTAATCTATTAGAATATTATCAAAGCCAAACAATTTCCCGCCGCACCTTTTCCCATTTAGTTGTTTTAGATCGGGGGTGGAAGGTAATAAAAGCATCTCCTTTTTTATATGAACAAGGTTTGATTGATTCAAATCATTTCTTAGTTGGTGTTCCTTCTCTATCGTTATCGTTAACATTAAAAACGCATTGGGAGTTAGAACATTCAAAGGGAATTTGGCGTTTTGAGCTCACCCCGTATATCTATGGAGGAGTGCCGATTGGTGCCGTTGTTCAGGCTATTCCTCCAATCATAACAAATGGCAAGAATATCTCCCTTGCTGGTAACAATTCCAATCCTAGAGTGATGGATGGGACCCCACCATTATTATCAAATATAAATAACGGGCGATTAATCCCTGATTTTAATCATAAGGATCGAGTTGAAGTAAAAAAAACCTTTAACAATGAAGGATTTTATAAAGCTTTTTTTGATCATAATCCTGACGGTATCTTTTCATGTGATCTGCAGGCAAATGTATTGGAAGCAAATCCGGCTCTGGAAAGAATGCTGGGGTATTCGGTTAAAGAACTTCAACAGTTACCGGTTGAATCATTATATCTTCCTGAATATCTGGAAAGTGGATTAGAATACCTGGAAAAAACAATCAAAGGAAATCCCCAGGAATATGAAGTGGCGATTAAGCACAAAAATGGATATCGGGCAGATATTAAAGTTAAAAGTTTCCCGACGATTATAGACAATGAGATTGTTGGGGTTTACGGGATTGTAAAAGATATTACCAAAGACAAGCAAATGGAAGCAGATCTGCAATTAACCAAACAGCAATTGGACTTATTTCTTAAAAATACTGTAGATACAATTACTATTTTTGACTTACAACTTAATGTCATAAAAGTGAATGAAGCTTTTGAAAAAGTATTTGGCTGGACTGAACAAGAAGTAATTGGAAGAAGAGTGCCTATTATTCCTGATTTTTTGGTTGAACAGTATACTGAAAATTTAAGAAACATGATGAATAACAGGTATATTATGACGTTTGAAACGATTCGGCAGCGGAAAGATGGAAGTCTTATTGATGTGAGAAGTTTTGTTTCCCCAATTGTAAATGCAAATGGAAATGTGACGGCTTTTGTATCCATCATTAGAGATATTACGGAACATAAACGTATGGAGGAAGCATTGAAAGAAAGTGAGAAAAGATTACGAACCTTAATTAATGCGATGCCTGATATCGTTATCTTTAAAGATGGCGAGGGAAGATGGCTGGAAGCGAACGATCATGCTCTAAAGATCTTTCAGTTTGAGAATGTTCCTTACAGGGGCAAAAAAGACAGTGAGCTGGCAGTCTATAAGGAATCCTATCGTGATACACTTACTTTTTGTGAAAAATCGGATCAAGAAGCATGGAAAAATGGCCGTGAAACCCGAACAGAAGAAGTAATGATGCAGCATGATGGCAAATCAGTTATTTTCGATGTGATTAAGGTTCCCATTTTTTATCCTGATGGCAGACGCAAAGGACTTTTGATCATAGGACGCGATATTACGGAACTGAAGCAAACAGAAGAATTGCTAAGAAAATCGGAGAAGCTTGCTGTAGTAGGCCAATTATCAGCAGGAATTGCCCATGAGATTCGAAATCCATTGACATCTCTTAAAGGATTTTTGAGTTTAATGCAATCCTCTATAGCCAAGAAAGATGATTGGTATTTGGATGTGATGGTATCTGAGATTAATCGAATCGACTCCATAACGAATCAATTTATGGCAGTAGCCAAGCCGCAGGCAGTCACGATTCAACTCCAAAATTTAAAAGAATTAATTCAACAGGTTTTAGTAGTTGTTTATCCTGAAGCAACCATGAACAATATTCAAATCTTCATTGAAGCGGAAGATGACATTCCATTGATTCAATGTGAAGTGAATCAATTAAAACAAGTATTTATCAATATCTTAAAAAATTCTATTGAAGCGATGCGAAGTGGAGGGGGTATCTTGGTTCAAATCAAGAAACTCGACCAAAACCGAGTCTTAATTCGCTGCATTGACAAAGGATGCGGGATTCCACAGGAACGTATTCCTCATCTTGGAGAACCCTTTTATAGTCTTAAAGAAAAAGGAACCGGCTTGGGGCTAATGATGAGCTATAAAATTATTGAAGAGCATCAAGGAAAAATCACGATTGAAAGTGAACTCAATAAGGGAACAATCGTTGATGTGATCTTGCCTATTCCGCCATTATAAAAATATAGTCCTATTATTATAGTTTTAAATTTTAAATATTCAGACATATATATAATAAAAAGAGGATATGAAACCCAGATTTATAGAATCTATCTAATATGGAAAGGACGTTTTAAAAAATGCGGGAAGTCGTTATTGTTGAGGGGGTTCGAACACCGGTTGGAAAAAGAAATGGCATATTAAAGGATATTCGACCGGATGACTTGGCAGCATTAACACTAACGGAATTAGTGAATCGGGCCGGCTTAGATCCCGCCAATGTTGATGATGTCATTCTCGGATGTGTCACACAAGTGAGTGAACAAGCGGGAGATATTGCAAGAGTTGGGGCATTAATTGCCGGATTCCCGATTGAAGTCCCTGGAACCACGATTGACCGTCAATGCGGCTCTAGCCAGCAGGCTGTTCATTTTGCAGCACAGGCGATCCTGGCTGGTGATATGGATGTGGTCATTGCCGGTGGTGTGGAAAGTATGTCACGTGTGCCAATGGGTTCAAGCTATCAAGGAGTAAAGAATCCTTACAGTCCGAAACTAAGAGAACGATTTGAAATGATTCATCAAGGTTTGTCTGCTGAGCGAATCGCGGCAAAATACGGTTTTTCTCGAAAGGAACTCGATCAATTTTCATTGGAGAGCCATGAAAAAGCTTTAAGGGCACAAGCCCAGGGTTATTTCAACAGAGAAATTTTTCCGATTGAGGTCAAACTTTCTGATGACGCATCCTCGGTTATCAAGGAGGACCAAGGGCCAAGAAAAGGAACTTCTTTAGAGGCACTTGCCGGTTTAAAACCTTCCTTTTTAGAAGATGGTGTCATTCATGCGGGAAATTCCAGTCAAATTAGTGATGGAGCAGCGGCCATTTTACTGATGTCTCGTGAAAAGGCAGAGGAATTGGGGCTGAAGCCGCGTTTCCGTGTTCATACCCGTGTTGTCGTAGGTTCAGATCCGATATTGATGCTGACAGGCCCAATACCGGCCACACAAAAGGCTTTGGAAAAATCAGGCCTCTCCATTGATGATATTGATATTTTTGAAGTGAACGAGGCGTTTGCACCGGTTCCAATGGCATGGTTAAAGGAAACAGGTGCAGACCCGGCCAAGCTCAACCCAAATGGCGGGGCGATTGCCCTAGGACACCCATTAGGCGGAAGCGGGGCACGTTTAATGGTGACAATGATGCATGAGCTTGAACGTACTGGTGGCCGCTTTGGGCTGCAGACGATGTGTGAAGGCCATGGGATGGCAAACGCTACCATTATTGAAAGATTAGATTAATTCAGGGGGAGATGAAATGGGGACGACGATTGGCAAAGTTTTCGATTTGACAGTTAAAAGGCTTCCGAATAAGGAAGCGATTTATGATGTAAGAAAAAATGTTCGTTTCACTTATAAAGAGTGGAACATGCAGGTGAACCGACTTGCGAATGCACTCATAAAGGAAGGGGTTAAAAAAGGCGACCGAGTCTCCACTTTTTTATTTAATACCGAAGAATTAGGGACCGCCTTTTTTGCCTGTGCGAAAATTGGTGCTGTCTTTAATCCGATTAATTTTCGTCTAATGCCCGAGGAAGTAGCTTATATTTTATCGGATGCGGCCCCTAAGGTTGTTCTTTTTGAAAAAACATTAGAACCTGTCATCGCCAACATCGAGAACCGTTTCCCGTCTATTTCCTTCTGGTATATTGATGAAGATACGCCTGCCTATGCTAAAAACTTTCATGAACAGCTTGAAGCGGCTTCGTTAGAGCTGGCACAGGTAAACGTTGATGAAAATGACCTTTATGCGATTATGTATACGAGCGGGACAACCGGCAGACCGAAAGGAGTCATGCACAGTCATCGTAATATGATCGAGCATAGCTTGCTAGTGATTGCCGCCGAGAAGCTTGAACCAGCGGATGTGGGACTTGTTACGGCACCGATGTTCCATTGTGCAGAGCTTCACTGTGCCTTCCTGCCGAGGGTTCATTCGGGCTGCCGTAATGTGATTCTTCATCAATTTAATCCGAAGAAAGTCCTTGAATTAATCAGTCAGGAAAAAATAACGAAATTTTTTGCTGCCCCAACGATGTTGAATATGCTCCTTCAGGAGGATTTAAGCCAATACAATCTTGAAAGCTTGAAACTTGTGTTATATGGGGCTGCTCCCATGGCACCTTCTCTTGTCCAGGCCTGTCATGACCGCTTGGGAATATCCTTGGTCCAGGCATATGGGATGACCGAGATGGGACCGGCAATTACCTTTTTGTCGGAAGGCGACCAATTGCGAAAAGTGGGCTCTGCCGGCCAGGCCTGTTTAAATCATGATGTTCGGATTGTCCGTACCAGAGAAGATCGTCCATCCGAACCGGATGACATCCTGCCTCCAGGTGAACCAGGTGAAATTATTGTTCAGGGATCGTGCATGATGCTCGGCTATTTCGGTCGTAAGGATGCGACTGAAATAGCGATGTATAAGGGCTGGTACCACTCAAGGGATATCGGCTACATGGACGAAGAGGGTTACCTTTTTGTAAACGACCGTGTGGATGATATGATTATCAGCGGCGGGGAAAATATTTACCCGCGCGAAGTCGAGGATGTTTTGCATGCACATCTCGGAGTACTGGATGTCGCAGTGGTCGGGCAGCCGGATGACCGCTGGGGGGAAACAGTTACGGCTTTTGTCGTGAAAAAAGACCCAACTGTTAACGAACAAGAGTTGGATGAATACTGCAAGAACAGCAATCAGCTGGCAAACTATAAACGGCCAAGAAAGTATGTATTTTGTGAGGTACTTCCGCGGAATGCAAGCGGTAAAATACAGAAGTTCATTTTACGGAAACAATTAGAGGAGCTGTTTGCAAAGGGAGCTTCGCAGGGGGCGCCAAAACAATAAGAAGTCATTCTAAATCTTTGGGCAAGCTGCTTTATTCATTTTTTAAAAAGAACATTTTAGAAGAAATGATGAAAAATAGCTCCAATGGATCTGCCCAGAAATCTAAAAGAAACAACAATCAATCTCCATAAAAGTCCTAAAACCCATTCCAAAAGACATTCTAAAATTTGTTCAGCAACATAATGCCCAATTTTTGTATTCTTGTGTTTTTCCTTTACTTTAAAACGTCTCATTCGTTTACCTCTTTAATCATTGGTTGGTTGTGTCCATACCTACATTATAAAGGATTACTTATCCTTTATAGTACCAATAAATTGTAACTTTTATTGGGGATTTTAGGATACTTTTGAAGGGGGAGAAATGACGTGTGATTGGCCACACGTCATTTCATTGTCTGAAATAGGATTTGTTAATTTTCATAATTTAGGTCTACCAGCCTAAACGACTACGTAATGAGGTAATATGGGCAAGATGATGCCGGCAATGCCATGCGTAAAGCCCAATATTTACACCAAGCGACACTTCACCAGATTCCGGATGGAAAAAGGTCTTTTCATGATCAGCTTTGCTTAGCGATTTTAATAGCTCTACCCAGCGAAGATGCAGCGAATCAAGAAGCTTTAGGGAAACATCAACTGGTAATTCGTAATCAGGCAGTTTTGCCCATTGGTCCTCATGATAAGGTTTGATGACAGGGTTTTGTTCGGTAAGTGCCAATTTAAACCGCACATAGCTATTGATATGGCTATCAGCAAGATGATGAATAACTTGACGAACAGTCCAGCCGCCTTGTCGATAGGGAGTGTCTAATTGTTCTTCTTGTAAGTCCGCTACAGCTGCTCTTAAAAGTGCTGGAGTTTCATCGATCTCTTTTATCCAACCTTCAATAAGCTCACTTGTTATTTCTCCTTCAAAATGAAATTTGCCAACCGGATACCTTAAATCCATTACATACATTCCTCCTTTATTATTCATTATATTGGTCGGAGTGGAATCTTTGTAATATTAGTTCTTTATATGCCTATAACTTAATGGAATACCGTCATTATTTTTTTGAATTAGAGCAAAAGGGAATAAAAGTATATGCTATTTACATCAAAAAAGAAGTTATCAATAATAAAGGGAGAGAATATCATGCAAATTCAATTGATTCGTCATGCTACCCATCTAATAACTTACGCGGGAAAAACATTTTTACTTGACCCAATGTTTAGTGAAAAAGGAACACTTGCACCAGTTCCTAACGCGCCTAATCAACATTTAAACAATCCGTTAACTCCTCTATCTGTTGGGCTGGAGCAATTACTAGATATTGATGCTATTATCGTTACTCATACCCATAGGGATCACTTTGATGATGCAGCAATGTCAAAACTGCCTAAACATCTGCCATTGTTTTGCCAGCCGGATGATGAACAGCTGATTAAAGAAAAAGGATTTGAAAATGTAATAGTTATCCAAAGTGAAATCAATTGGAACGGTATCCAATTGATTCGAACTGGCGGTAGACATGGTCAAGGAGAACTGGCTGAAAAAATGGGTCCTGTTTCTGGATTTATTCTTAAAGCAATCGCCGAGCCTTGTTTATATATAATTGGTGACAGTGTCTGGTATTCTGAAATTGAATCTAATTTTAAAAATTATTCACCTAATGTTGCAATTGTGTTTGCTGGCGAAGCACGTTTTTTGGAAGGTTCCCCTATTACGATGGGGTTGGCCGATATTGAGAATATTATACAGACATCACCGGAAACCCATTTAGTCATTTCCCATATGGAATCGTGGAACCATTGCCTTTTAAAACGTGACGAGGTGAGAGAGTTTAGTCTTAAGTATCATATAGAGGAGAAAATATCTGTACCTGAAAATGGTGAAATCATAGAATTCGATGCTCAAGAACTCGTATAATTAAAATACGAGTTTTTTTATGTTTTAATTAAGTTTCCGAACGAAAGGTTTTCCCCAATTCTTCTCCAAGTCCAAAATAATGACGAAAATTATATATTAACGGACTCCATTTTGCCGGATCAATATGGTTCGTATCTTTTAAAATTTCCGTATGGGCATGAACGACTAGTGCCTTCGATTCAATAATTGCAAACATTGGGGAGTAATCAAGGATCCGAATATTTAAGACTCTAGCTTCTATTTGAATCGGACATTCCATAATCCTTGAGGGAGCTGCAATCTTTGAATCAAGCTCAGTCAGCCCGCTGGCAGGGTATTTCTCCTTTTTATAGGAAAAGCCAAGCTCCTTTTTAAAATCGGGAACCGGATTTTTGCCCGTGAAAGGGGCAAGGTTCTCCACATTCCTCCATAGTGAAGGATCGGGTAAATTAATTACACATTCTGGATGTGTTTGAAGATTTTCAAATGCTTTTCCACTAGTGGAAATTCCCAATATGATAAAATCCCCTAACGCCCAAGATGAAGATATTGGACTAATGTTTGTGGTGCCGTCTTGATTTAAGGTAGTTAATAAAATAACGGGTGTCCCATAGTAAAGAATTCTTGGTGAAATAACCGTAGATTCTATAAAGTTTTTCAAGAAAATCACTCCTTTATTTAGGCTTCAACTTTATAATAAAGGAGAGATAATTCCATATTCATCGAAATATGGATTACATTTTGGGAGGAGAATATGATGATTAATCCAAACCTTTCCAATGTTGCCAGCATTGTGAGTGATCCTTCAAGAGCAGCCATTCTAACGGTATTAATGGATAACCGATTTCATACTGCCGGGGAACTTGCCTTTATGGCAAGGATAAAGCCACAAACCACTAGTTACCATCTTGCTAAATTGATAGAAGCAAACCTCATTATGGTTGAAAATCAAGGAAGACATCGATACTTTAAAATACAAAATCCAGAAGTGGCACAGATAATGGAAACATTGTTAACTTTGTCTCCGCCACCCAAAATAAGGTCTTTGAAACAATCCACTGAAGATAAACAAGTCCGCTTTGCTCGGACATGCTACGATCATCCTGCTGGATATCTTGGTGTGCAACTAACAGAGGCACTTATAAAAAAGGGATTTTTAACAGATGACTTTATTCTGACAGATAGTGGGGCTGCTTTTCTATCTTCATTAGGAATTAATATTCAAGAGGTTAGAAAAAAACGGCGTTCCTTCTGTCATAAATGTTTGGATTGGAGCGAAAAAAGATATCACCTAGCAGGTGCATTAGGTTACGCTATCCTTGAATTACTATTAGATAACCATTGGGTTGAACGTTTACCTAAATCAAGGGCTCTCCAAATTACCAATAGTGGAAAGCAGGCTTTAATGGAGATATTTTCAATTAATCTTGTAACCAAATAAATCAATAAGAATAGAAAGGAGTGACAAGGTATGTTTGAACAAGCCCTGCCCATATTAGAAACGTATTTCGGATACAAATCCTTTCGTAAAGGACAAGAGCAGGCAATTCAATCTGTATTAGCGGGAAACAATACGATTTGTGTAATGCCTACAGGAGGCGGTAAATCGATTTGCTATCAAATCCCGGCAATGGTCCTTCCGGGAACAACCATAGTCATTTCTCCGCTGATATCCTTAATGAAAGACCAGGTGGATGCTCTTATCCAGGCAGGTATTCCTGCGACATTTATCAATAGCTCGTTAACCTTCAGTGAAGCAAACGAGCGAATCCAGGACACTAAACAAGGGAAGTACAAGCTTTTATACATAGCACCAGAAAGATTGGAATCACGAGAAT
Organism: Neobacillus niacini; assembly: GCF_031456445.1. Taxonomy (GTDB): domain Bacteria; phylum Bacillota; class Bacilli; order Bacillales; family Cytobacillaceae; genus Neobacillus; species Neobacillus niacini_I. The sequence continues at coordinate 24,595 of NZ_JAVDUQ010000047.1, forward strand.
TTATCGAAGACCTTAATAACATGGAAATTCCTTTAGTTGCAGTGGATGAAGCCCACTGTATTTCACAATGGGGGCATGATTTCCGCCCAAGTTACCGCCATATACAACAAATGGTAAATAGCCTTCCGCAGAAACCGATTGTACTTGCCTTAACGGCAACGGCAACTCCAAGAGTTCGTGAAGATATTTGCACGCTGCTTAAAATTGAAGAAGAGAACACGGTGATGACAGGATTTGAAAGGGAGAATCTTTCTTTTTCTGTTATTAAAGGACAGGACCGTCTTAAATTTCTTATTGATTATATAAAAAAGAATGAAAAGGAAGCTGGGATTATTTATGCGGCAACGAGGAAAAATGTTGACCAGCTCTACGAAAGGTTAAAGAAAGAAAACATTAATGTGGCACGTTACCATGCAGGGATGGGTGATGCAGAGCGTGCACGAGAGCAGGAACGATTTTTAGAGGATAAAGCATCCGTAATGGTGGCCACTTCAGCTTTTGGAATGGGAATCGATAAGAGCAATATAAGATATGTCCTTCATTTTCAGCTTCCGAAAAATATGGAAAGCTATTATCAAGAAGCGGGCCGTGCCGGCCGGGACGGACTTGATAGCGAATGTATTCTGCTTCACTCTTCACAGGATGTGCAAATTCAACGCTTCTTAATTGATCAATCAAGCGACCGAAGCCGGATGACGCAGGAACTGGAAAAACTTCAGCAAATGGTCGATTATTGTCACACGGAAGACTGCTTACAGGAATTTATTCTACATTATTTTGGTGAAACAGAAACTAATGCCTGCGGTAGATGCGGCAATTGCTTGGATTCCCGATTGAGTGTGGATGTTACAAAAGAAGCGCAAATGGTGCTGTCTTGTATTATTCGGATGGGACAGAGATTCGGAAAAACACTTACCGCCCAAGTGTTAACAGGTTCTAAAAATAAAAAAGTAACCGAAATGGGATTTAACACGCTTTCCACTTATGGAATCATGAAGGACCAAGGTGCAAAAGATATCGGTGATTTTATTGAGTTTTTAATTTCACAAGAATTAATTGCCATTGAACAAGGAACCTTTCCAACACTTTTTGTTTCACCAAAGGGAAAAGAAGTTCTTTTGGGAAAATCACAAGTTCATCGCAGGGAAATGGTTACGGTCAAACAAGTATCCAAGAACGACCCATTATTTGAAGTGTTGCGTGAGGTCAGAAAAAGAATGGCTGAATCGGAAAAAGTACCTCCGTTTGTGATTTTTTCAGATGCTGCTCTAAAGGATATGTGTGCTAAACTGCCGAAATCTAGTGATGCGTTTTTACAGGTTAGCGGCGTGGGAGAAATGAAGTTACAGAAGTATGGTCTCGATTTTATTCAGGCAATTCGCGAATTTTGCGAGGCAAATCCCGAATACCAAAGTGAGCTCACAACAGAAGCACAGCCAGCCAAAAAGCCTGCGAAAAAACCGGTAGGGGATTCCCATTTGGAAACCCTTAACCTTTATCAAAACAATCTTTCCATAAAGGAAATTGCCAAACAGCGCGACTTATCTTTAAGTACCGTTGAAAATCATTTGATTCAATGTGCTCAGCAGGGATTAGGAGTTGATTTTTCGACAATTATTCCTTCTGAATACATTCCATTATTGGAAAAAGCAGTAGCGGAAGCCGGACGAGAACGCTTAAAGCCGATTAAGGAACTATTGCCTGAAGAAGTCAGCTATTTCATGATTAAAGGGTATCTTTACTTCATGAGCAAAGAATGATTTTTTGTCGATATTTCCCGGGAATTTGAAAATAATGTGGATTTGAGGGACCGCAATAAAAGAGTTTGCGGTCTTTTAGTAATGGTCTTTTTGCTAAGAGAATATCTTATGATAGAATGGGTAGGGTTTTGAAAGACTGATTGTTAAGGAGATTAAGATGACATTTATGAAAAAAATTACCCCATCGTATGATCCGTGGGAAGCCTATTTAGACATGGAGCAATATGGAAAACTTCAGTTAAGTAATATCGAATTTACGACGACAACACTTTGTAATATGCGCTGCGAGCATTGTGCAGTAGGATATACACTCCAAACGAAGGACCCTGCCGCACTTCCACTTGATTTACTGCTGCAACGTTTAGAAGAAATTCCGACGTTAAGGTCACTTAGTATTACTGGCGGCGAGCCGATGCTTTCCCTTTCTTCGGTGAAAAATTATGTGGTTCCGATTTTAAAATATGCCCATGAACGCGGGGTTCGGACACAGATTAATTCCAATTTAACGCTGGATTTAGACCGGTATGAATTAATCATTCCGTATTTGGATGTTTTACATATATCACATAACTGGGGAACGGTAGATGATTTTGTTGAGGGCGGTTTTGCTAGAATGGAGAAACAGCCGGAATACAGTCAAAGGGAAAAATATTTTGAAAGAATGATAGATAACAGTCGTGAGTTGGTAAAGGCGGGTGTAATGGTATCGGCGGAAACGATGTTGAATAAGCGGACATTACCACACCTGGAAAAAATTCACAGGCAAATTGTTGAGGAAATGCTCTGCCAGCGCCATGAGGTTCACCCAATGTACCCGAGTGATTTTGCCAGCAATCTTGAGACATTAACACTAGATGAAATTAGAGGGGCCATTCATCATTTGTTGGACATTAGAGATGAAAACGTGTGGATGCTGTTTGGGACGCTGCCGTTTTACCCTTGCAGCAATAGCCAAGAAGATTTGGATCTTTTGAAACGCCTATACGGAAGCAAGAACGTCACTGTCCGAAACGACCCCGATGGCCGTTCACGCTTGAACGTGAATATTTTCAACGGCGATATTATTGTCACCGATTTTGGCGATACCCCGGCGCTAGGAAATATTAAAACGACAAAACTGGAGGATGCCTATCAAGTTTGGCAATCTTCAAGTATTGCAAACGAATTAAATTGTCACTGTCCGGCTGTTTCTTGCCTAGGTCCGAATATTTTAGTGAAAAATAGTTATTATAAAGAGCTGGATTTTACTACTTTAGAAGCGAAAATTGCCAAATAGCCATGTTGAAGTTGTAAAAATCCTAAAGAAAAGGCCGTATGTTTAACATGCGGTCTATTCTGTATGCTTCAAAAACTTTGGCTGATAGTGGACAGCAGCAAATAAAATCAAACCGCTTATAATAAGTAAGGCGCTTGTACTTTACTAGTGTATTGAGATTTCGTGTTTTTGTTTGCTTCGATGCGGAATTCCTTTGTAAAAATAACTAACAAGTCAGAAATGAAAATGGAAATAGATGTCCATTTAAAACTGGTCGCATATCCGAGTGAATCCGCTAAAACGCCCCCAAGAATGGGACCTAATAAGGAACCGGTAATACTGCCTGTCTGAAGTGTCCCCAATACTCCCTTTTCGTTTTTTGGCGGAGAGGTCTTATTTTTTCATAAATAGGTACAATAAGGGGATAGGAGGGATTGTTGTGGAAAATTATGCGGCGTTTTTGCGGAGTAAAAACTGGATCGACAATGATTTAGATGCAAGGTACATCAATGTAGCCCATCCCTATGCCATTTTAATTTCCGGTGATGAAGGTCAAGTTACCCTAAGAGGGAATACTGGCCACGACAATGGGCAGAACGGGGAAGAGATTTTTAGTTTCAATTCATTAATAGAGCTGCAGGAATGGTTTGAAAACAATATTGGCGAGTGATTTTTGGGGAGATGGAGGACAAAACTCTAAGGTGGAAGGGAATCTTCCTTAGATTCGGTCGTATATAACCCGGCTACGCTACCGTGAAAGGGATTCTGCCCTGGATTCGGTTGTATAGAACCATGCTATGCTACCGTGGAAGGAAATCTTCTCTAGATACGGTCGCATAGAACCCGGCTATGCTACCGTGAAAGGGAATCTGCCCTGGATTCGTTCGCATAGAACCATGCTATGCTACCGTGGAAGGGAATCTTCTCTAGATACGGTCGCATAGAACCCGGCTATGCTACCGTGAAAGGGAATCTGCCCTGGATACGGTTGTATAGAACCCGGCTACGCTACCGTGAAAGGGAATCTGCCCTGGATACGGTCGCATAGAACCATGCTATGCTACCGTGGAAGGGAATCTTCTCTAGATACGGTCGCATAGAACCCGGCTATGCTACCGTGGAAGGGATTCTTCCTAGTATTCGGTCGCATAGAACCCGGCTACGGGAACTTTGGCTCCCTGATAGTGCCCTTCTTGGTGAATTTTTTGAAGACACGGGAACTATAGCCCCCTGATAGTCCCCGTCTCGGTGATTTTTTTTGAAAACTCGTTGGTGAGCCTGTGAAAAAGGTCTTCATAAGGGAGATGAAGGACAAAACACGTTGGTGAACCTGTGGAAATGGTCTTCATAAGGCTGATGAAGCCCAAAAACCTGCGACTATCCATGAAAATGGTCTTCATAAGAATTGATCATTGCGTATTCGATTGGTTTTGTTTTAAACTGTAATTTATCTGAATGTTAAAGGATCAATGGAGCGATGAAAATGGAAAATCTTGCAGAACAAACCTATGAAATTATGGAAGTATGTCTTCTTGCAGGGAAAATCATGCTCCAGAGCGGCGGAGAGACGTATCGGGTCGAAGATACAATGATGCGGATTGCTGCTGCTTTTGGCATTGAAAATTCACATAGTTATGTAACGCCAACAGGGATCATTTTTTCAGCAGAAGGATCAGAACCTACGAAGACGAAACTCATTCGGATCTCTGAACGCTCCACTGATTTAAAAAAAGTCGCGATGGTAAACAGTATTTCACGCAGAATCAGCAGCGGGGAAGTAAGCCCAAAAGAAGCGTTGAAATTGCTAAAGGAGCTTGACTCGTTAACCATGACGTTTCCGTTCATGGTTCAGGTGGCGGCGGCATCAATGGCGAGCGGCTGTTTTATGATTATGTTTAACGGCGGCTGGAATGACTTTATTCCGGCAATGATTACCGGTGGGCTTGGATATCTCAGCAATATTTACTTTCACCGTTTTGTGCCCATAAAGTTCTTTTCAGAGTTCCTGGCTTCCTTTGTAATTGGTCTGCTTTCTTTTATATTTGTAAAATTAGGAATCGGTCATGAGTTGGATAAAATAATCATTGGCTCTGTTATGCCCTTGGTTCCCGGACTATTAATTACCAATGCGATAAGGGATTTGATGGTCGGTCATTTAGTGTCAGGACTATCAAAAGGGGCAGAAGCATTTCTAACTGCCTTTGCCATCGGATCAGGAATCGCAATCGTCCTATCATTTTTATAAAAACAAGGAGGGCACAGCATGAACATTGTAGCCCAATTAATCACTAGTTTTATTGCAACGGGTGCTTTTGGAATCATTTTTAATGCTCCCAAGAATACATTAATAAAATGTGGTCTAATTGGCATGGGAGGCTGGCTCATTTACTATGTCATAGAAGATTATTTCGGAGATGTAATTTTAGCGACTTGGATTGCAACCATTTTTATTGCCGTGGTTAGTCATGTGCTGGCGAAATTTTACAAGACTCCCGTAATTATTTTCAGTGTTGCCGGAATTATTCCTCTCGTACCTGGAGGACTTGCCTATGATGCGATGCGCAATTTTGTGGAAAATGATTATAACCAAGCTTTAGGAAATGCAGCCAATGTATTAATGCTTTCAGGAGCAATTGCTTTTGGTTTAATTTTTTCAGAGGTACTGAACCAAGTGATTCGAAAAATTAAACATCAAAGGATAAAGCTGTGAGGATGACGACTTTTCATAAAATTGGCAAAGGCAGAGGACATTGCCCTCTGCCTTTTTTGCTTTAACCTAAAATTAGGTTGTTATCGTAACTTGTGAATGGTTGCCTGATTTCAGCCATCGCAAGGTAAAAATTTATTTAGATATGATTGTTTTTATATACCAATTGCCGCGGTTACTTTTCCACTGATGGTTTTACCTAAACGACGTAAGCCCTACCTCTCTTACATCCTTACGGCTCCGAAGCCGATCCAGTGTGAATAGTTTTTTATTAAAACATAAGCAGAATGCCAGAAAAAATTCTTACATTGCGTTCTTTTCTAAATTCCAAGTTACATAATTTGTAAAGCACAAGACATTATCTTACAGGTGAAATTGATTTTTGTCAAATATAACTTTGAAAAAGGCCGAACTATTATGATATGCTCCCTCTAAAGTGGACAGATGAAAAAACAAAAATCTGTCGTTACTTTAGGGGGATTTTTTATGTCAAAGAGAAGTAAATATTCTGCT
>NZ_JAVDUQ010000048.1:0-30630 GCF_031456445.1 Neobacillus niacini
TGAACAGTTTTGGCAACCGATTTTTCAGCGTGAGCTACTTCATGAGCAACATGCTTGGCTGTGTGTTTTATACTCCTTTCTGCTGAATGATATGCTTGCTTAGCTTTTTTACTGATATGAACTGTGTCATGAGCTACCGCTTTGGCAGCGTGTTCCACTCGTTTTTCAACATGATGAACAGTTTTGGCAACCGATTTTTCAGCGTGAGCTACTTCATGAGCAACATGCTTGGCTGTGTGTTTTATACTCCTTTCTGCTGAATGATATGCATGACCAATTGAACCAAAAAAAGACACGACTTCTACCACCTACGCCTCTTATAGAAATTTAGAATAGGTTTTTATTTACTAATACCCCATTTTTATCCTATTCCCAGAAAAGTATCGGCATTTTTTGGTATTTGTTTAGAAGGTTTAAGTTTTAAATAGACATTCCAATTGGACGTCTGTTCTGGGATGGTGCCTGCACCCGGTTTAGTTTACTTTCTCTGCGTTTATGAAATCACATTCTTCGACAACATCCTTATTAACTAAGTGTTTGATTAAAACTGCCTTCATGCCTTTTGGAAAACGAACATTGTCCGGTTTCCAGGGAAATTTTTTGTCGATTAAATGTCGTTCCGATTTCCCCATTTATCTTCCAGGCTATTCAAAATTTGACTAGTACTTACAAATTGAACTGCTAAACAAACGTTTGATTAAAAGTCAAGAATACATTGTTAAATGGGAATTCCCTCTTCCTTTCATTAAAATGATTGTTAAAAAAACCCCTTCGGTTTGCTACATTGAGTTGACCTGCAGGACCCAAAATTTATTTTTCAGACCATGCCCTTTCTCCCAATTTTTCTTTATATAGAAGATGTGAGGAGGTGATCAACAATGGCACAAGCGCGATTAGCAACCACTAAGCTTCGCATCGTATTCGAAACCGGCGTGGATGGAGAAGGGAATCCGATTTTAAAAGCAAAAAGCTTCAACAATATCAAAAAAGAAGCTACAGCTGACCAACTCTATCAAGCAGCACAAGCCATCTTTGTATTGTGTAATGACACGCTTAACCGAGTCGAGAGAACAGACAGTTCAGATTTACTAGCCTAATGAGGTATTCATTTTTGAGGATGGGAGGTGATGAAATTGGCTAAAACATTGGAATTACAATTTGTAACGGCTGCTGGTAAAGTTGCCCGCATTACCGTTGACAATCCGAAAGAACCGATTGATGAAGCAGTTGTGAAGCAATCAATGGAGCAGATCGTAAGCTCTGGGGCTTTCTATACAGGAAGCGGCGACCTTGTTTCGGCAAAAGGAGCAAGAGTAGTAGAACGCAATGTGACAGATTATGAGCTTGTTTAAAGGAGAGAGGCCGGATTCTTCTTGAAGCCGGTCTCCTTTACTATAATGGAAGGAGATAGCCGAAAATGGAGCAGATTATTCCGATCATTAGTGAAGTGGGCTTTCCGATAGTAGTGACACTCTATTTACTTTATCGGATTGAGGCAAAGCTTGATATGGTGGTCCAGTCCATTCAAAGCCTGCCGGACCGGATGAAGGAGCAAATGAAGTAAGTAAGTGTCTGGACCCCAATATTTAATTTATTCTTCTAAAACGGAATGTTTTTGTTTATAATGGAAATATAATAAAAAAGTAGTTGTCTGTATTATATTTTAGGCGAACCACCCTTTTGCTTGCGACGGCGCGGGGTGGTTTTCTTGTTTTCTAGAATGTTTTCCGAAAGAAATAAGCGATCATTTCACACAGCATCCCTTTCAGAACTTCTCGTAGAATTTCAAGAATAGAGTATTATAAATTGCCAAAAGACTTGTTAGAAAACCCATTAAACGTAAAAAGGCTGTTGGAAAATGTTTCGTTTTCAACAGCTTTTTTTCATCCTTTTCGGATTAGGGCATCAACCGACTAACAAGAAATCAATTATTTTAATAGTGTAGATTTCCATTATCATTGTCGATAAAACCGAAAACTGTGTTGATATCTCACCAATTTGTGTTGATATAATTGGAATCTATGTCGATATCCCCTAAAAATGTGTTGATATAATCAAATTTTGTGTTGATATCCCGCTAAAATATGTTGATATCACAAAAATCGGCCGACTTCTCTGCTCAAATACTTGCCCTATTAGACAAATTTTCCTCCAAACCTCCCGGTTGCAAGCTAAAAAATAATGGAACAAAACAAATTGTTTAAGAGAATTGAATCATCCAGAGTTTCTTTAACATTCATATTAAAAAAGGATAGACAGGCACTTTTTCATGCCTTGGAACGCTTGGGAGACAAGGGATTAGAATTATGAAATTCATTCAAGCATTAATAATTTAAAATCTTCAGACCTTTAATGCAATTACACTTCTTCAGCAAAAATAGTTGCGATAAATAGCTTTTCATCTCTAATTACTTTAAACCCAAGTTTTTTTTCAATAGGTTTTAATGTTTTCTCCGTTTTTTCATAAAGCATTTCCAGTTTATCGTCGATCTCTTCATCCTCTGGAAAAGGGATTGGATTATTTTGAATCATTCTTTCAATGGTAAAAGCCGTATGCATAATGATTCTAATGATAAATGTGTTACTAAATGTAATGCCTAATTCATCTTGCATATTTTGTACCCATTCCAGTAATAATATCGTAATTTGATAAGGATTCAACAACACAAGATGCTTTCTTAAGCTGTCCTCACAAAGTTCCTGCACAACAATATTTGCTCCAATTTGTTCGTTGCCATATTGTATTTTTCCATTTGAAACCGCTTGTTGAATGATTTTCTCTCCATTTCCTTCAATGAGAACTTCTAATGATACATGCGGGGCATTGATCTTAGGGTTTTTCGTTCCCACCGTTGCGATAATTTCATATTCTTTTTGAATTTCTTTAATGTTATTAGCTAACTTGATAGAAGAAACAGTAAGTATTTTTATAGGCTCCTCAGAAACTTTGCTTACAATTGCTCTTAAGATTTCCTCCAGCTTTTTGGCGGTTCCACTGCCTGTCGTACAAATAGAAACCAATGCCTTCTGTTTGCTCGAAGGATTTGTTTGCTTATCGAACAACTCCATAAAGTCCTTTTTGACTGAATCATAAATGGCAAATAAATTCAAATCTAAATAGTTCACCTTTCTAACAGTATCCAGGACCATAGAAGTGGTGACATTGCTGATAGTTTTTATTTTTATGCCTGTTTGTTCTTCTAACTGGTTTTCCAACATAGCTAGTGACCCCATGTCTACCAGCATTAATACACCTTCCCCTTCGTCAACCTGCTTAATTCCTTCTGTCAGGCTATCCACAATTTCCGATGGGGACACAGTAAGCGGCATATCAATGGCCACAATTGGCGTACTCCCCAAAAGTTCCGTTGCCACTTCAACCATCGAACTTGCCGTACTATTTCCGTGGGCAGCTACCACAATCCCTACCCTTTTATTCTCTTCTAATGACTTGATTGATTGAATGAGCATCGTTAAATAAATGACTTCAATTTCTGGAACCATTACATTAAAAAACTCTTGAATCTTCTCTTTAAATATCAAAGCAACATGGTACTCTTTCAAATATGTATCACGGATTTCGTTTGTTTCCTGCGCATTTAATACATCATTCTGTTTCCCGCGTTTCAAAAAGGCTTCAATATGCATACTTAAGAAATGGATGAACCTTCGATCAAATTTGCAATTTAATTCTTTTTCGGCAACCAGTTTTAATTCTTTTGTAATTTGAATAACATGATCACCGACAAATTTTAGTAAATTAGAATTTGCAAACGCCTTTTGATTAAAAAAGCTTCTTATATTGAGGTGAATATCCGTTAAAATATACTGGTTTATCTCTGTTTCGGAAAAACCCTCATTTTTTAATACCTCGATTTTTTCTTCTATTAATTTATATAAATTAAAAGAAAGTTCATCATCTATTTTTGTCATTTCATCTTCTACTATAGGGGAAATGATGGTTTTGATATTTACATATTCAGAAATCTCTTTACTTCTTTCAAAATTTTTGCTGTTAAAAATCCAATCACGTTTTAATTCATCTGGCAGGTCCCTAACAGTCAGGTCGATTACATTTTCACTTTCTAAATTATTTAAAAATCCATGGGCACAGACTAATTGCACATTGGATCTCAATTGGCCGACATTTCCGAATTTTGCGGAATGTATAAGTGCATTGATTACATCAACGTGCACACTTAGATTTTTATTAATTCGTTCTGCCTCTTTTCCTAATAAAAAAGTCGTTAAACGTATCTTTTCTTTAAGTGACCGTTCTTCGAATGACGGAATGTTAATGGTCATCGGAATTCTTCGTAAAAAAGTTTTCAATAAGGATGAACCGGGATTTTCCGTTGTTGCACAAATCATTAATACCTTTGACGTTCGTTTATGGTCAGTTTCTCCCAAGCGATTATAAGTGCCATGATCAATAAAATAAAAAAGCATTTCCTGTCCTTCAGGAGGGAGGCGATGTATTTCATCCATAAAAAGAATACCTTCGTTTGCTTGTTCAACTAGACCCACTTTATCGCCGTTCGCCCCAGTAAAGGACCCTTGTTTATGACCAAATAATTGAGAAAGCAATAGCTGGGGATTGTTATAATAATCGGCACAGTTAAATGTAATAAAGGGGGCTTCTTGTTTCAACCTTTCTGAAAATAATGCAAACTGATAGATACGGTTTGCAAAAAGTGATTTGCCTGATCCTGTAGGCCCTAACAGCAGCATATGCAAACCATTTGGCGGATAAAGAACCGCTGCTTTTGCCTGAGAAATTGCCTTTTTCAAGCTCCCATTTGCACCTATCATTAGTTCAAAGGGATTGGTATGTATGGTTTGATTTATTTGATTAATTGTCTGTTTAAGATGTTCCACTTCCATCTGGCTGATATCCCATTTTTTATGAAAGATTCTCTCCACAACCTCCACTGGCACATATCTCACAGGGAATGTCTTGATTTTAATTACCTTTTGAAGCCGAACGAGATTGTTCAATTCAAAGCTGACATTTGATCTTTCCAATTCCAATTGCTCGGCAATTTCTTGTGCGGAGTTTCCTTGTTTGCTTAAAAGTTCATCTAATGTAACCTCATAAAAATTATGCAGTAACTGTTTGTATATTCTATCAATTCTTCTCATAGGTTCCCCCTTGTTATGAATTAGAGTTCTACCTTTATTATACAAATTAATAAATCAAGATTGAATAAATGTTTCCAGCGCCCATTTCATTCCATCTTGATCATTACTTTTTGTTACAAAATCTGAGGCATCTTTTACTTGTTGGGGTGCATTTCCCATTGCTATTCCTATGCCTGCATATTCGATCATAGCCATGTCATTAAAATTATCGCCAATCGCCATCACCTCTTCACGTTTCACAGCAAAATACGACTCAAGTGCTTTTATAGCCAACACTTTCGAGGCATCATTGGATGTAATTTCTAAATAGGTGTTCTTAGATCGGTAACAGCAAACATTTAATAAAGTATCATTTAATTCAGCTTCTAACTCTGAAATAAGGTGAGGATCCCCCATACATAGTATTTTATGGACCGCCTCATTTTGAGCGATATGCTTTTTAACATCGACTGCCATGGGTTGTACTTGAATAATGTCACTTTCTTGTTTTGTCCATTTGTCTGCTTTATTTTCCACTAACCATTGATCATAAATAAACAAGTTAAAGCTCACATTGGAAAAGTTTCTTTTGATAATATCATATATTTTATTTGCATCCATATTGGAAATAGTTGCACTATAAAGAATCTTGTTGTTTTCGTTAACTTTCGGGTTTTCCAAAATTAATGCACCATTATAACATATTAAAGGAGACTTTATGTCAAGGTCATGATAAATTGCTTTCATTCCACTTGGCATTCTTGCAGAAATTAAGATAAATTCTATTTCTTTTTGAACAACTTTTTGAATTGTTTGTTTTGTACAGCTTGTAATTTGATGATTGGAGTTTAATAAGGTTCCATCAATATCGCTAAATACAACTTTAATATTTGCCATTTTTCTTATTTCTCCATTCCTACGATTATTTTTGAACTTTACTCATTTTCCATTATCATTATCAACATGAATTCTCTACCTACTCAAGTTGTGGATTTAACCAATTTACAGAATTGTTCATGTCTTCCACAAACATTGGAAACTACTAAAAAAATATCCTTAGATCAAATGTTATTAGTATATTAAAAGGGCTGTAGGCTCTACTCCCTACAGCCCCTAGTATAAAAAATGTCTTTAAAATCCCACTTTCAGCATCTTCAGAAAAATTGCCTATCCTGAAAACCCTTAAATTCACTCTATCATTACACCAAAAATTGTCCCATAATGTATTAAGCTCTCACCAATTTTTACTATTTCATCTTCCAAATTATGCGGTCTAATCATTCCAGGCTGACCGCAACTGGTTCACTGTAAACGATTGGAGATGAGCGGTTCCCTCTGTTGCAAACACGGCCATTCCGTCGCTACTCGGATCCGGGAAGATCTGGTCGGTCAATACGACCTTACCATCCTCTACGAACACCTCAATGGAAGACCAATCGACAAGTATCTTAAGATTTAGCTTACCATGTTTTATTGCGAGTGGGGCCCGTTGAATTCCTGGAAAGTCAGAACTAAAGTTCACATCACCAGATCGAGTTCGGTCAATGTAGACCTCTTCAGTGGTGCTATCGTAGCCTACCACTGTCTCTTGACCGTTTCCAGTCCGCAATTTCAGGCCATAAGTTTTGGCAGAACTCGCCTCGAAAGTTGCATGGATCTCGGCAGCTTTACTTCGCACTGACAATGGGGTTGTTCCCTCTGGAACTTTCATATTCTCAAGGTGGACAGTTGGTCCTTCGCGAAGTTCATTTAGTTGATCAACAGGCTTTTGAATCAATTGTAATTTTTCATTTACCACTTGGAGTTTCAGTTCACGCGGCACGGTCATAGCACTACGCCATGGTGAAGTTGGAATGGAACCCCCATACTGCCAATTATTCATCCAACCTATCATGATGCGCTTGTCACCGGGCACATTGTTATAAGTAACCGCAGCATAGTTATCCTTGCCAAAGTCTACCCAGTGAGCTCTCTCTATAGTAGAAAGGGCTGGCTCATCAGCCAAGGTAAACTGATCCGCAAGGATGTGGCCCCAACCGCTCGTATTTTGATCGGATATCTCGATGTGTGCAGTCTTACCTAATAAATCGTGGACATTCCAGTGGGTCCAATCCAAGCTTTCACTGTCTTGGCCCGTACTACTTCGCACAACCTGCCCATCGACTATCAGTTTTACTGAAGTATCCTGCGCCCATGGTGATGCCGGTTGACTTGAGAACATGATTTGGTCAGCAAGAATATGGCCCCATCCTCCTGAATTCTGATCTACAATCTGGATGTAAGCTGTCTTCCCTTTATAGGCGCTAACGTCCCATGCAGTCCAGTTCAAAGATTCGCTATTCTGGCCAGTGGCAGTCTCGACAACTTTGCCGTCCACAATCAGATTAACACAGGATGGGTTTGCTTCACCCCATAGGTGATTGCCGCCGCCAACATCCAGGTTGATATAAGGTTCAGTAATTGTAAATGAAGGGGAAGTAATCGTTCCGGTTGATGAATCCCCGTTAAAGAATGTGTTCACAAGTTTGTTTCCCAGATAACCTCCAACTGTCTGCTGACCAGGAAGAGAACCAGCAACCGGCCCCGTTCCGATGAAGTCTCCTGTGGTCTTCCAACCGTCCCCATTCGTGCTACCCTCGAAATCAGCAAAGGTACTCCCGGTGGGAATCGTGCCGTTCACTACTGATCCTTGAACGTAGGGGTGATTGCCCCCGCCAATCAGAAAGTTGATGTAATCCTTATCTACAGTGAAATTAGGTGAAGACAAAGTTCCGGTTGATCCGTCATAATTATGGAAGCTATTAACGAATCCTGATCCGCCCCAACCAGCCACGGGCATCTGTCCCGGTAAGCTCCCCGTGGCTGGATCGTCACCGAATGCAGTTCCAGAAGATTTCCAATTATCAAATGTACCACTATCAAAGTTGCCAAGATTTTCTCCAGACGGCACTGTATATGGTTTGTCATCCGAAGTAAAAGTTGTTCCGTTGAAATCACCTATAAAATACTGAGCACCTGAGCCGCCAGCGACCCCGCCTGGATTTAGATTAACTATAAGAACCCACTTCTGCTTTCCCGGGTTACTAGGGTCGGGTAGTTGGAACAAGTCTGGGCATTCCCATACGCCACCGGCCGCTCCAGCAGGTCCAAAGTCGCTTAAATGCTTCCAATGTTTAAGGTCCGGTGAGCTGTAAAAGCTAACTTTGTGCTGATCTGACAGGGCTACAGTCATCAACCATTCATGACCAGGTTCGTACCAAAACACTTTGGGATCACGGAAGTTGGATGAGCCAATATCAAGTACTGGGTTACCAGCGTACTTGGTGAATGTTCGGCCTCCGTCAGTGCTATAAGCCAGTGCTTGTGACTGCTTACCCGTTACCTTGTCAACACTTGTATAGATTGCTACTAAGGCAGGGTTACCAGGTTTGCCAAATCCGGTGGTGTTATTGGTATCAACAACGGCACTGCCGGAGAAGATCATCTCTTGCGTATCCTGAGGGATCGCAACGGGAAGTTGGGTCCAATGAACCAAGTCACGGCTTACTGCATGCCCCCAGGACATATTTCCCCAAGTATTTCCTGATGGATTATACTGGTAAAATAGATGGTACTCCCCATGGTAGTAAACGAGCCCGTTTGGATCATTCATCCAATTTATAGCTGGAGTAAAGTGATATTGTGGCCGGTACATCTCCTTATAGTTATCATTCTCTGCGTGAGCAGGGCTTATAAAAGTGTACCCAATGGATAATGTAATCGCAGCAGCAGTCGAAAGTACTGACTTCACGAATGGAAATCGACGCCTCTTATCTGATAAGCGAGCAGGAAATCTTTTCAAATAATGAACACCCTTTCATAGGATTGGTAAACGTGCTCCACTAATGGCTAATTACAGCGAGCGTTCGTACATATAATAGATTAGTTGCTTACTATCCTAAAAGACCAGTCCAATAGCCTAGGATACCTATTACAAAAATTCCTAATATGATAAGAAGAGGATTTGCACCTTTACGTAGCATCCATGCAACCAATAATGTTAACCCTAAGGGTAATAAACCAGGTAAAATGCTATCTAATACATTTTGTACAGTTTGAACATTCACTTTTCCAGCATCATCTTTAATTCTCGAAACAACAATTGGGATATTAATATGTGTCCACTTGGATACAAGTGCCCCCATAACAAACAACCCGAGAATAGAAGCGCCTTCTGTAAGCTTTAAAATGCGATTACCTACTAGATCTTTTAAAATTTCCATTCCTTTGACATAGCCATACTTTAATCCATAATATTTGGTACTTAATCTTATCGCATTGATCAATAAAAAGAATAACAGCGGTCCAGCAAGGTTCCCACCTAATGCCAGTGATGCTCCCAAAGCTGCTAAAACTGGACGTAATGTACCCCAGAATATAGGATCGCCTACACCTGCTAATGGGCCCATTAACCCGATTTTCATTCCACTTATTGCCTTTGCATTAATGCCTTTATTATTCGCCATTTGTTCTTCCATTGCAGCTGTTACACCAAAAATTGGTGCTGTAAGCCAAGGATGTGTATTGAACCATTCCAAGTGGCGTTTCAATGCTTCGTTTCTTTCCGCTCCAGGGCCATACAATTTTTTAATTGCCGGTATCATAACAAAACAATATCCCATCGCCTGTACACGTTCGAAATTAAAAGAGCCAAGTAAAAAGTTTGAGCGAATAAACATGCTAAAAATTTCTTTTTTCGTTAATTTTTTTTCTGTTTCCATTTATAAGTTCCCTCCTTAAGGTTTTACTTTAGGCATCGAGATCATCATCATCGTAGACGGTTGTACGCCCTACAGCTGTTTGAGCTGCTGCAGGCTGCAGATTATTCTTTTGCATGACCTGTTGATACAATATAGCAAGGCAGAGTCCAAGAGCACCAAAGCCTACTAAATTGAAATTTGTAAACGCCGCCAACAAAAACCCAATGTAGAAGAAAGGCTTCAAGTGAGGAATGTTCATCATATTAATAACCATTGCATAACCTACAACAACGATGATCCCACCACCTAATTGCAACCCTTTTGTAATGACTTCTGGAATATGACCCAAGAATGTTTGAACGGCACTAACGCTAATTAATGCAACAATTAATGTTGGGATCATAACCCTTAGTGCCTGAAAAGCCATGGCAGTAATATGCATGATTTCAATACCTTTAAAATTGCCCTCTTGAGCATATTTGTCAGCACGGTGAATTAAAAATACAGTTAGGGTACGAACAAAAATAGTTAATGCCTGCCCTGCTGCAGCTAGCGCAATAGCCACAGCGATCCCTTCACCAACTCCTTGATGAGCCGTGATAACCAAAATCGTTGAAATAACGGAAGCGATGGCCGTATCCGGTGCCATTGCAAGCCCTACATTCATCCAGCCCAATGCCATCATTTCAAGGGTACCACCTAAAATAATTCCAGTTTTCAAATCTCCCAGGACCGCCCCAACCATTGTACAGGCAATAAGCGGACGATGGGTTTGTCCCTCATCCAATACACTTCCGATCCCTGTAATGGCAGCAATAATTAATAATAGAATAATTTGAATTGAAGACATGAATTTCCCCCCCTGTATTATTTGATTTCATTTCTTAATAGCTGAATAAAATCTTCACTGGTATCTGAAGGCAGTTGCCGCAACTCAAGTTTCACACCTAATTCATTTAATTTTTCAAAAGCACTAATGTCTTCTTCCGTTACACTTACAGATTTTGTGATTTGTTTCCGATCATTCGCAAAACGCATACCTCCTACATTAACGGTTTTAATGGGTACCCCTGCTTCAATAAGTGAAACGATATCAGATGGATTTTCAAAAAGCAGCATCGCTGTTGTGTCTTGATAGCGCGGACTGTGAAACGCTTTTTCCATCTTGGAAATAGAGACTGCGCTTGCCTTAACATTTGAAGGTGCAACTGAAAGAATGAGTGTTTTTCTCATCTCATCTGCGGCAACTTCATCTGAAACGATGATAATTCTATCTGCCTCGTTAACCTTGATCCACCTTGTTAATACTTGACCATGTATGAAGCGATCATCAATTCTTGATAAAACAATTTTCATAGTAAATCTCCCTCCCGCACTTGATTATTTTCTTTTATTTTTTCCAAATGTTCACTGCATACTTGGAAGCCTTGTTCATTTACCTTTTTTAAATTGTTCAACATTTCTTTTAGTGGTACATATTCTCTCATGCTTAATACTTCTAATAGAATTGGCAGATTCACTCCTGAAGCCATATCTATCCTTTGATTGTGAACGATATATGGAGTAGCTGCGTTATAAGGAGTTCCCCCAAAAATATCAACCAAAAAAAGAACTTCATTTTCTTCGGGAATGCCTTCTAGCACCTGTTTGTATTTTTCTTGAAGTGTTTGAGTCCCTTCCCCTTTTAAAAATGGCACTGCAATCAGGTTATCTTGGTCCCCGAATATCATTCTTGAAGCCCCTTTTAATGCTGTGGCAAAATCTCCATGGCCACTAATAATTACTGAAATCATTCGTGTTTGCTCCTCTCTTTTAATGCCTACACTTTGTAATAATGCAAGTTCCGTGCCAAAAAGGAGTATTAAGCGCTTTCACTGATTTTACAGCTGCTAATTTTATTTTTTAAAACACATTTCCCCCAAAAAACAAACCTGTTTTAAAATAGGCATCCTTTTAATACAGATTTGTTTTTTCGCTTGGAATGTTCCACAGGGACGGTTCTCTTGGTCTATTTTATTCATTTCATGGGCAAAAAAGCCGAAAGAACCGTCCCCATGGCCCCACCCCCAAACCGACAAAAACACAAAAAAGTCCTAGATATCAAAGGGTTCTGGTGACTGCTTACACCTTGGTGAAGTACTGGAGGACGCAACCAAGGGGCTTAATTTATAGGTAATGCTATTTTTGTAGTCTAAAGAAAAAACAGCCTTAAGGCTGTTAGGGGATTCTAAAGGAACTTAAAAGCTCCTTTTAAACTTTTGAAAATATTTTAAGAATTTTTAACGGCATCTTTTAATGCTTTTCCAGCTGAAAACGCAGGAATCTTTGAAACAGCAATTTCAATTTCTTCACCCGTTTGTGGGTTTCTTCCTTTTCTTCCTGCTCTTTCTCGAACTTCGAAATTACCAAAGCCAATCAATTATACTTTATCGCCATTTTTTAAAGCATTCGAGATCGTTTCAAATACTGCATCAACAGCTAGCCCCCCCTTTGTTTCTTACATAGGGTGGGTTTCTTGTATGTCCTTCCTCCCCTTCAAACCGACAAATTCTGACGTTTATTTTTTCAATCAAATGTTTGATTAAAACCGCAATAAAGCCTTTTGAAAAACGAACATTGTCTAGTTTCCACGGAAATATTTTGTCGATAAAATCGTTCCGCTTACTCAATTTATCTCCCAAACTAGCAAAAAATGACTTCCAATTTCAAAATTATACTAATATCTACAAACTATTTAAATTTTAATTCCGTGGCCTTCCAGTTATGTTTTTTTAAATAGTCCTTTAACTCCCCAACTCCAAAATATAATAATAAATCTCTAGTTTGTAAAACTGTACTTTTTCCAACAGAATTTGTCCCGATTAAAACAGTTAATTTATTTAAAAATTGAATTTTAAAGTTTTGCAGGGATTTGAAATTATCAATAAATAAGAAACCCTCCCAACATTGCTGGGAGGGATCCACAATGTCGAATTTTTGGGAATTTTATAAATCCATTATACAGAAAATTTATAGTATGATTTATATAGTTCACATGCTATTGAAAATCATGGATTCAAGCAATTCACGAAAATTCATCAACTAAAAATATGACCATATTTATAGGTAATGCCAGTATGTAAATTTTTAAATATAATAAAAGGAGGGGTTAGGTTTATGAAGAATCCAGATAACATTACAATAGAGGAGCTAGATAGACGAATTGCTCATTTTGAGAATCGTCTTAATGATTTTATTATTACCGAGGAACAAATTGAGTTCATCAAGGAAAATTTAAAGGAACTAAAAAACGCTAAAGAGTTCAAAACTTCCACCAATACTCTTTAAATAAAGTCCGTATGGTTGCACAAAAATAAGACAGTTGACCAGACTGAATAGTAAGAATAACTTTTTAAGACCTCCTGATTTATGGATTATATCCTTTTCGCTGGCCAGCTTCAGGACTCTCTTATCCTACAAAAAGGTTCTTTTTTTGAACAAAATCGCATTTTCAGTCATTACATGAATCCACCTGAAACATATGAGTGATTTCAAAAAAAACCCATAGTAAATAGCATCAGATCTATAACAAACCGACAAGTTCCGACGCTTATCTTTTCCATCAAACGTTTGGTTAAAACCGAAACAAAGCCTTTTGGAAAACGAACATGGTCCTGTTTCCGAGGAAATATTTTGTCGATAATATCGTTTAACTTTTCCCGATCAATCTCCCAAGCTAGCAAAAAAATGACTTCAGGCCACAAAATTAGAGTAAAATTGACAATTTACTGAAAAACGATAAAAATACAATAAACAGAAGGTTCTAAAAAATTTTTTTTCTCATTTAAAAACAATCTTTAGGAAATGAATTCTTAACTACTTCTTCCATTCGTATTTTCTTTTCTGATTCTATAATGGTTCTATTATAAAATTCAATTTCTTCTTTTAATCTTTGAATGGCCTTTTCTTCGGAAAACCCTATTCCTCTACAAACACGATATACATGACTTCGTGCTATATAAGTATCATCTTCCTTTTCAATCATAATAGGCATAAAAATAGGTACCTCAATCGTTCGAACATCAGTCATTTTTTTTAATGTATCATTAAATATATCAAAAACTTCATCAGGTGTGATTGGAGATCCCTCCATTGTTCTACCGGAAACTTTTTTAGATACCTCTTGCAAAAAATCTAAATCTTTATTTTTCCCTATCATTATACTTACCTCCTTATTTTATCCCTCCAGCAAAATGATGATGTTGATTTAATAGGTTGGCTTATTAAAAGGAATTATATTTGATTGATAATGAATATCGGCAAATTGTTTTTTATTGTAACTTACAGCTATTAAAGCATCTAAGGCAGTCTCTCTAATAAATACTGTTTCACAAAGTCGATTTCCATTACCCATTTTTACATACCTCCGAATAATTAATAGATCGGACATTTCTATAACAGGCAACATCTGGTTTGTTTTAATCTCCAAAGTCGTACAAAGATCATCTGCTGAAAACCAGAGTACATCTTCAATTATGATTGAGTTAGCCTCCATGAATATAAAATCTTTTTTTATATTTTTTTCCTTCACTCCAATCCCTCCCTTACCATTAACATTCAATCTAGTTAAACAGTAAATAATTGTGAAAGAAGGAACTACTTTTGTATGCTCCTTCTTCCAAAACCTAACGATCATAACTACTTTCTTACCCTTTTTAGCCTTTGACCTGTAGCTTGACGTCCTTATCTTTTGATAAATTTTCCATTATCAGAAAGACTTAAAGGATGATAGAATATCCAGTCAATTCAACGCAAAACGAACAAATTCCCTTGTTTACCTATTCCGACATAATTAGACCGTATTTTCCATCTCTTCGTTTATATACTACATTTGTGCTGCCTCCCCTATTATCCAAAAAAACGAAAAAGTTGTGACCTAGCATATCCATTTGCAGAACAGCCTCTTCAATATCCATAGGTTTTAAGATAAAATGTTTTTCTCTTTCGACACTAAATTGATCTTCTGTACTTCCTAATTTATTTGTAGAATCATTAACTTGATAGTCCTTATTGCGTCTGGACCGATTAGCCTTTGTTTTATATTTTCGAATTTGTCTTATTAATTTATCAATTACTAGATCGATCGCTGCATACATATCTTGATGTGACTCTTCTGCTCTAAATACCAAAGGTGTGTATGGTATTGTTACTTCAACCTTATTTTCATTCCTATAAGTCTTTAAACTAACAAATACATCGGAGGTAAAATCGTCTTCAAAATACTTTTCTAACTTTAAAATCTTTTTTTCTGCATATTCTCTTAAGGCATTTGTAATACTAATGTTTTTCCCACGAATTTTAATAAAGTTCATTCTGATTTCCTCCTTCATTTTTATATATTTTTCATTAAATAGATTTACTATCTGTTTTGGTATTGGTTTTGCGGAGGAACCGTCCACAATAAACAGAATAATTAATAGGTTCCATAACATTTTTAGGGATTTTTGAAGCGATTAACAAAATCGATAAAGAAGGGAGGAAAAAATCGATAACATTGAAAGGTCTAAATGAATGTCAACATTTTACACTGTGGAAAATTCTTTGGCTTCTCCTTTTTTACTTAAATTGGGCAACGATGAAATAGTTGCTGTAGACGTTCGAATACTAAAATGGGCAGATTCACGAATGAATGAAGTCTGCCCAAAACACAAGGAAAGAAAAGGATGTTCCCAAGATTTACCCTTGATTTTCTCTTGTAAACGTGTTATGATAAAAATTAGATTAACTATTATTTCGCCCTACTGATAATAGATGTGGGGACATCTATTAGTTACGAACTCAATTAATTTAACACAAAGGGAATAAGCGACATAGACGATACAAGTTTTTCAAAATAAATAAACGATCAACATAAGATAAGACAGAATCTCCAAGAATTAATGAATGTCGAAGAACCAATCATTATCTCCTATAATGATCCTCTACCCTCCTTTTTAGCAGACCATGTAATAATCTACAAGAAAAGCGAACTAAAACTAGTTTTTTACATGAATCGACATTTTTAGATGTTAGGTTCTATACAACTTTCTTAATTCTTATTCATATTTTATAATTTTCTGAATATTCTTGTCAATATATTTTGTGAATTTTATTTGTTTTTGTCGATTTTTTTATTTTAAATGTGATTTAGTGTAAGTGACCCTTTCATTCTATCAGAACGGACATGGTTATTTACTTTCGTTAGAAATTTATTTAGAGATCACTTCTTCTAATAATGGAAGGATAGGTAAAAGAACATCCACTTTCGTTCCTTTCCCCACTTCACTTTCAATACATATTTCTCCTCCATGCGCTTCAATAATTTTGTAACAAATCATTAATCCTAAGCCGATTCCTTGTTCTTTAATACTATAAAAAGGTTCTCCAAGATAAGGCATGCGTTCTTTTGGGATCCCGCCTCCTTGATCGATTATGCTGACGCATACTTGATGCTCACCAGATTTTTTTACTTGAATGAAAACATCTCCTCCCAGCGGCATCGATTCAGTAGCATTTTTCAAGATATTGATAAATACTTGTTTTAATTGGTTCCGTTCAAATGGGATGAAAGGGATGCCTGATTCAAACTCAGTTTTAATTTGGACGTTATTCGTATTTACTTGAGATTGGAACAAGAGAGTAACCTGTTCAATTATCCTATACATATCATTTGGTTGGACCTTCACTGCCTGCGGCTTGGCTATCGCCATAAATTCATTCGTAATGCCTTCTATTCGATTAATCTCTGATAATACTAAATCTATATAACGCTGATGGCTCTCATTTTCCGTTGATTTTAGTAATTGAATAAACCCTTTCATTGCGGTTAAAGGATTGTTTACTTCATGGGCGATGGCGGTGGCTAAATGCCCGACAACAGCAAGCTTCTCCGATTTCCGTAATAATTCTTCTGTTTTTAACCGTTCCGTGATATCTCTAGAGGTAGACAGGAAAACTTCCTTCCCTCCTAAGTTAAAAACTTGGATATTACGCTCAACATTTATTTTTTTGCCTGATTTAAAGACATATTCGTCTTGTAAAGTGAAAGAGCTTTTTCCTTCCCTCATCTTTTCTATAAATCTCATATAATATTCGGAATCTTGTAAAATGATATCGTTAATAGGCATCGAGAGAAGTTCTTCCCTGCTATACCCATGTCTTTCACACGCAACCGGGTTTATTTCAATTAATCGGGATGGAGTTCGATCCTCATTCATTTCTACCAAGAATACCGCATCAGGTGTCTGTTCAAATAGAACACGGTATTTCATTTCGCTTTCTTTCAATGCTTTTTCCATTCGTTTATGCTCCGTAATATCCCTTAAGATGGAAACGAAAGCGGTCACATTTCCCTTCGCATTTACAATGGGGGAAACGAAGCTGCTAACATCAATAAGACTTCCATCTTTTCGTTGCCTAATCGTTTCAAACGACATCACATGCCCGTTATTCAATATTTTCTGAAGGATTTCAGTATACTTCTCAACTAAAAAGTTAGGAATAAAAGGTTTCTTTCTTCCTATTACTTCTTGTTCCGTCCAGCCAAATACTTCTTCAAACGCTTTATTCACTTTTATGACATTCTGTTTTAAGTCAAAAATAATAATAGAATCCACGGTATTTTTAAGAAATAACTCCAATTGTTGTTTGGTCGCCTGCAGATCTTCTTCCATTTGCTTATTTTTAGTAATATCTTTTACAATTCCATAAACCCCAACAATCTCATTGTCTATAAAAATCGGGAAAGTTTTTATTTTTATATCCACTCGGTATCCACTTTTATGCTTAATCACTACATTAGTTTCTTGTGGCTTTCCTTCAATTGTTTTTTCCAAATATTTCAATTCACTTTCTTGATATTCTGGGAGAACTAGTGATCTAAGCTCCATCTTTCGAAGCTCTTCGACCGTATATCCAACCATTCTCTCCAAAGCCGGATTTGCATCCAATAATTTCCCTTGCAAATCACAAGAATAGATCCCGTCAGGATTATGATCAAATAGTGATTTATAAATATCGGGTAATTTGATCGATCTTTTCTTCACATCTTGTTTCTTTTCATGAAGAGTGTGGATTATCCCCCTTCTTTTTAGGCTATTTCTATTCGATAAAGAAGAAAGTGTTCCATCTATTACACTAGTGATCGAGGATTTTGAAGCTGAGGAGATGTCATGAAAACTTGTTAAAATCGGAGGAATAACGTAAACAACGGAACCGATAGGCATTCCTCCATAGATATACGGGGTTAGCTCAAAACGCCACATTCCATTTAGATATTCATATTCCCAATGTGTCCTTGACGTTAAAGATAAAGATAGAGAAGGAGTGCTGATCAAGAAATGGTTCGAATCAATCAACCCTTGTTCATATAATAAAGGAGATGCTTTTAGCACCTTCCCCCCTCGATCTAAAACGGCTAAACAGGACTTTGACTGCCAAGAAATAGTTTGGCTTTGGTAATATTCGAGCAGCTTAAACCGTTCCCACTTTAACTGCTTGCGCAGTATCCCAGTAACATCTTGTGCAACTGAAGTTACAACTGACAAAAAATGAGGATGGTTAACAGACCATAACCCTGCCAAGTTAATGACTCCCCCAATTTCTTTTGTGGCTTGATCACGGATAGGAGCAGCCGAACATGTCCACTTTTGCGCCTCTTGACAAAAGTGTTCTCCGGCAAATACTTGAATCGGAGAACCGGTGGCAATGGCTGTTCCAATGGCATTTGTACCAGCGTTATTTTCTGCCCAAGATGCGCCAACGGCAAGATTCATATCTTCGGCCTTTAGCATTAAAGATAAATCTCCGTCTAAATAAATGATATCGCCGGAAGGGTTAGAAAACGCTATCAATTGGCCGGTATCCATACACATATCCTTTAAATTCGCAAGTACCGGTTTTAACATACGAAACAAAGGATCTGTTGAAATATATTCCTTAATTTGTTCTTCACTGAGGTTGATGGAAGTCTTACTTTGAAGTGGACT
Organism: Neobacillus niacini; assembly: GCF_031456445.1. Lineage (GTDB taxonomy): Bacteria > Bacillota > Bacilli > Bacillales > Cytobacillaceae > Neobacillus > Neobacillus niacini_I. The sequence goes on from NZ_JAVDUQ010000048.1 coordinate 18,866, forward strand.
GACACCCAGTTCTAAACAACGCTGCCATGAATCATACACGATAGGACGGATCGTCGGGGTTGTGTTATGATCAGAAATAAACCTTTCCCATTCATTTTCAAGCTTTAGCTTTTCTACTTTCGGGCAAGTATACTGGTCTAGAACTATTAGGTTATTCATTCCCATGGCTATTCCCCCAAATAAATAATGATAGTTGTATATTCTTTTTATATCATCCGGTTGTAACATTCAGTATGTTCTGTGTATTCTGGATAAAAATGTTCCTCTTTGGTTATTAGGCAGGGACCGGCATGTTGGTATTTATAAATAATACTTCTTATAATGGACGAGTGAGTTCACTTCTTTACGTGGGATTACACAAAAATGTTGGAGTAGGCCCCTATTTACTATCAGGTTCCTTCTTTAGGGATAGCTCGTCCATGACGAGTATTCTTTCAACATGGATTGTTTCAAAAATGCGGGTGAAATGGCACTTTTTGTTTAGAAACACCCATAACACTTATTATTCCAAATATAGCATTCGTTAAAAATAAGTCAACACAAAATAAGATATATTATGAAACAACCAGTAAAGAGGTACCAGCAATAATTACGGGTTCCACAGGGACGGTTCTCTTGGTCTATTTTATTCATTTCATGGGCAAAAAAGCCGAAAGAACCGTCCCCATGGTCCTTCTCTTTTTTCAAAATAATTCATTCATCTCTTTATTTTCTTTTTCACCTTTTCCTGTAATTCGCCAGGCCCCACGCCGATATTCGGTTGGGCTGGAGTTGATATATTTTTTAAATAATCGGCTAAAGTAATTGGAATCATCGAAACCCACTAGATTTGCAATTTCCTGTACGGAGGAGTCGGTTTTTTCTAAATAAAATAACGACTTATCAATTCTAAGCTTATTAAAAAAATCCATGACACTGGTTCCCACTTCTTTTTTAAAAAGATGGCTGAAATGATATCTGCTTAAGTGGCAAAAATGGGCGATCTCTTCTAACGAAACTCCCTTTTGAAGATTCTCTTTCATATAGCGAATCGCCTGCTTAATATTGGGTGAAACATCACGAATATAGATATTTTCTACCTGTTCGGTTAGCCATTCTGCATAATTACAAACCTTCATAACAAATTTGTCATATCGGATCGTATGATAGAGATCTTGAATCACATTTGCCGTATTGGTCAAAATCGAGACAGGACTTACTCCGGCTTCTAAAACAATTCTCGACATCATCATGAGCAGATCAATAACCTCAGATTTAAAGACATCTTCATTATAGTTATAAATCTCAGCGACCCTATCCATGATTCCTTTCATTTGGGTCACAACACCTTCTGTGTGCCCGATTCGAACGATTGAAAATAGTTCTGACTTTTCTTTTGTTAAAGGAATCTTTAAGGATTCAACTATGTCTTTCCTCATATCCGTGTGAAAAATTAATTTATTCCCTTGAAAAAACCTTCCGGACATTGATTTTTTTGCCTCTTCAAATGAACAAATGAGAGAAGCAGGGTCATCATAAAAATTCCCTATACCAATCGAAACATGTATCCCAATTTGATCAGAGGCCATTTGAATCTCTTCTGCAAGGAAAAGGACTTCCCTCTTTCTATCTTGTGGATTGATCTCAATAAAATCCAGTAAGAGCGCAAGAACCCCCTCTTCCGTCCATGTCCATAAAAATGGAATAGGTAAGATGGTGTCTAATATTTTTTCTACAAGTTTTCGTCCAATATTCATTTTCCATTCAATCGGTTTTCCCTCAGCTAAATCTGGATAGCGATCCAACGAAACTAAAACAACAACATTGGGCTGAATATTCACGCCATACTTTTCTTGCAAAACTTCATAAGGTGCCACGTGTACAAAGGTTCCTGAAAGCAATAGCTGGGAAAAAGATATTTGTGTCAATTCTTCGACCATATTCTAAGCCCCCCAAATAGAATGGAAGCTATTCTACTCGAATGAAGATGAGTAAAAAAGCTTCCATTATTCTAGACAATCCTACCAATCTAGTTTTCCAATTATCAATTCGACAGCGTTTAGGATTTCTCCTTCACCAATAAGGTTGGTAATAAATTGAATATCCGGATAGAAATATCGATCTTCTTCTACAGTTGGTACGACACTCCTAATTAGCTCATAAACCTTTTGGCTGACGGGTGAAGGTTTTAGGGGTCGATGAAAATCCAAGGCTTGAACAGCTGCCATCAGTTCCAGTCCTAAAATATACTCCAGCTTTTTAGCGATTTGATAGGCTTTTTTTGCTGCAAAATAGGCAAAACTGACAACATCCTCTTGATTTGCACAGGTTGGTGTATTATCAACGGTTGCGGGATGAGCAAGAACCCTTATTTCATTCAGCAGTCCTGCTGCCGTATACTGTGGAATCATGTAACCACTATTTAAGCCTGGTTTTGCTACGAGAAAATTCGGAAGTTCACTTACATGATAGTTGACGAGCCGGTCTAGCCTTCTCTCTGAAACCTTTGCGAGATTGGCCATCGCAATCGCCATCGTATCTGCATAGATACCGACGAATGTTCCATCAAAATTCCCTCCCATAAGGGCATCTCCCTGATCCTCTGTAGTAATCAGTGGATTGTCACTTGATGAGTTCATTTCATTACAGATAGTAAATTCCGCATCTTTTAACACCTTTTTTACGGCTCCATGGGCTTGAGGAATACATCTCAGGCTAAGAGCATCCTGTAATCGGTAATCCTGATATTTTTCAGCAATCTCACTGCCTTTCAGCATCTTTACAATGTTCCGTGCTGTGCTAGCTTGCTCTTCATGTCTCTTAACCGAATGGGTTCGTGGATCAAAGGCTTTAATGGTTCCCTTTAACGCTTCTAGAGACAACGCACCAGCAATATCCGCTGTTTTTGTCACCTGAATACTGTTATAGAGAGCTAATGATGCGAAAGCAGTGACCGAAGTCGTTCCACTTATAAGGGCTAAACCTTCCTTACAGCCTAATGATACTGGCTGTAAACCAGCTTTTTCTAAAGCTTCACTCCCGGGAATCAGCTCACCATTATACCAGGCTTTTCCTTCCCCCATTAACACTAAGGCCATATGGGCTTCCGGAGATAAATACCCGACCGATCCTTCCCCAGGGGCAAAAGGAGTAATTTGGTGATTGAGCAGCGACCTTAAAAGTTCTAAAGTCGCTAACTTTACACCAGAAAAACCATTCCCTAAGTTCATTAGAATCATGAATTGGATAGCTCTTACCACTTCTTTTTCCAACGGAGCACCAACCGAAACCGCATGAGAACGAATGATATTTTTTTGAAGGGTCTCGGCATCTTCGACGGAGATATTTTTGGTTACATTACTGCCAAATCCCGTTGTGACCCCGTAAATGACCCGATCTTCTTCCAAAAACTTTTCAATGACTGATCGCGAAAGATTGACCCGGTCGCAGTAATCTTGTGAAAATAAAACCTCTGCATCATATCTAGCAACAGCAATGATTTCATTTATGGAAACATCTCCATCACCCAACGTAACTTTTTTTATTTCCTTTGGGCGGGTGTTTGATTCCGTAGTAATCATCCCTTATTTCCCCCTTTCATGACCAAGAAATGAATGTTATTTGACTGCTTCAACACTCTTTCCCTCTCCATTTAGACTAATCGCTACGTCTAGATTGGGATCGCTCGCTTCATTCAAGCCAAGTGATTTGGTTTCTGGTGCCCATGCAATCGAGACAACCGTACCAATGAATAAGATAACGGACATGACGATCATCGATGTGGTCATTCCAAAGGAGCTTACGCTAATCGGTAAAAGGAAGGTTCCAATGGCTGAACCGATTCGGCTTATCGCTGTAACCACCCCAACGCCTGTACCGCGAATTTCCGTTGGGAATAATTCTGCTGGATAGACAAGGGTAAGATTCGAAGCTGCAGACATAACAAAGGTGAAGATAGCAAAAACCATAATTGCAAAACCATGCGATCCTGCTGGCAGTATACTTAAAACAAATAAGGAAATAGTCAGGATAATAAAGGTATAAATGGTAAAACCACGGCGTGAGAGCTTTTCTGTACACCATAGACCAGCGATTGCACCCACAAGAAGAAATAGATTTAATAGCATATCAACCGTAAAGGTTTCTTCAAAGCCCATTTTTTCTAAAATGGTTGGAAGGAAAGTATAAATAGCAAAGTACGGAACGACCTGACATACATAGAATAGACCGCCAAAAGCAGTGCGTTTCCAAAGATGTTTGTTGAAAAGATCCTTCATTCCATAATTGGTGGCAGCACCTTGCGAAATCGTTTCATCCATTACGGCATGAGGACCAATATATTTTCTCACGATTTCTCTTGCCTCTTCTTTTCGACCCATTTTCACAAGCCATCTTGGCGATTCAGGAGTTCCAATCCGCATCACTAAAACAATGACAGCAGGAACCACTGCACTCACAAGCATCCAGCGCCAAGAATCAGGTCCCATCTTCCCAAGATAATAGCCGACAACATTGGAAAGGACATAACCAACTGTCCATAAAACATTTAAGGAGGATAATAAAAGACCTCTGTACTTTCTCGGCGCAAATTCCGCAAGTAGAGTAGAACCTACTGCATAATCCCCGCCTAGAGCAACACCGATTAAAATCCTTAGTATGAAAAGCGTGACTGGATCATTTACAAAAAATTGCAAAGCAGATGCTATTGTAATAATGACAAAATTGGATAAGAAGATTTTCTGTCTGCCAATTTTATCAGAAAGCCCGCCAAGCAAAAGGCTTCCAAAGAATAATCCGATTAAGGCTGAGCTTCCAATTAATCCATTCCACAATGGGCCAAGATGCATTTGCGGACTAAGGAGACTAAGAGCCATCCCAATGATCCCAAGTGCATATCCATCCGAAAAATTGGAACCAAAGGTTAGTGCTGTAATCCTGATATGAAACTTATTTAGCGGAGCGTCATCCATCCTATAGGTTTGTTCGTTCACTGGAAATTCCCCTCTCTGATTTTTGATTTTTCAGACATCGTAACTCAAAAAAATAAATGTAACTACTCCATTCCTCCCCTCATAGTTGGGTATTAAAGCGTTTTCAATTGATTAGTAATTAATTAATCAATTAGTGCAATAAAGTGATTATATCGATTTTTCAATCATTTGACTCTAGAGGATATTTCGAAATATTAGCACAATATTGCTGTTTTATAAATTGGAAATCCTTCCATATGAAATAACAATATGTTAGGTAGATCAATGGAAAAAAGAGGAATATATAACGTTTTATAGAATTAACATAAGATAAATAGGTTTGAAAGGAAGAATCCATTTGAAATTAGCCATTATTAATAGTGTACGAACCAACAATTTTAATGATGAACTTTTGATTCAAAAGATTACAGGATTGTGGCAGGAGGCTTTTAAGCGTCTGACTAATTCTGAGATGATTACCTATGGAGTGTATCATAAATATGAGAGTGACTATAAAGGTGATTATTCATTAAGCATTGCCATTGAAGAAAACCATAATGAGCCATCGCTGGAAATACCGAATAACGCAAAATATGAAATCTTCCATGTGGATACATCAGAAGAACAAGGGATTGTAAACACTTGGAAAAAGATATGGGAGCGGAAAAAGAAGGCACATTAGAGAGGGCTTACTCATATGATTTTGAGAAATATTATCCCAATGGAGAAATTGAGATTCACATAGCAATAAAATAGTTGCCAAGTTGCCACAGGGAGTTGCCACGGGGACGGTTCTCATGGTTTTCTAGTTGAAGCCAGCAGAACCGTCCCCATGGTCTCCTTTTATTAAGTGGTTGTAAATCTAGCATAGATGATAAAAAATAAAGCTAGTTCTCCCATTATGACAATGTTTGGAACTAGCATGATCAAATTAATTATAAAAAAGGCTGCTAAAATCCCTAAAAACAACCCTAAATGATAAATTTTCAGTCGGTGTTGTTCATACCTGTATTGATGAAAAACAATGGTAGTTGAAATGAAATAGAGTAATACAGAACTAAATACAAAATATAAGATAAATGAATAATGGACCTCATATAAAAACATTAGTTTGATAGATGCTGCAATCATGCTCAACGACATTAAAATAAACAGATGTCCGTAAATAATAGATTGTCCTGCCCCCTGAATCGACTTGTTTACCTTCTTATCTACATTTTCAAAATATTGCCACCACATCGAAATAATAAGGATAAATGAAATAATCGAAAAGGAGATGGAATTCCAATCCCCTTTTTGAGGCTGTAGGACAAAAAGGGTGCTGACGACCGATTCTCCAAAAAGGATGAGTGTCAATAAAGCAAAACGTTCTAATAAATGAGCTGTATTGGTCAGAGCTTTTACCAAATACTTGCGTCCGAAAACCGGCAAAATAATATCGACCATAATGCCTGCATATAACACAGCGTATCGAATCCATGAATCAAAAAAGATAGAGAGAAAGGAGATGAGGACGCCAATCGCAAAACATGTTCCTAAAAACAGAGCAGCCGTTTTCCGATCCCCTTCTTCAAAATATTGAACAACAAAATATTGAAAGGCCGTTAGTGCCCTTACTCCAATATACCCGATTAGAAAAGGGAGATAATATGGATCAAAATCCACCGATAAACTGGATGTCATAACAAGGACAAATACCATTTGAAGAATGATAAAGATACGTTGATGCAAATAATCTTGTCCAAACCGATTAATAAACATGGTGTGTCCAGTCCACGACCACCAGATCGGGATAAACATGAGAACAAACTTTAATAAATAGTCTGGATGAATATATCCTTTTTCAACATGAAGTAAAACCTGAGTAGTAGTGGCAACGGCTGCCACAAATAGCAAATCATAAAAAAGCTCTAACCACGTCACTTTTTTCTCTTCTATATTTACCAACCCTTTCCATAAATTATAAAACATGGTATCATTAAAGGTGATTTCAAACAAGGAGGAAATCTATATGCCCAAAACCATTGGCCTTATTTGTGGTAGTTTACGAGAAAATTCCTACAACCGAATCATTGCTCGATCGTTGACAGATATGAGTGATGCCGCACAATTTTCCTGGATCGAAATAAACGATCTTCCTTTGTTTAACGAGGATTTAGAAATGGAAGGCGATCCAGAAACCGTAACATCATTTAAATCCGCTATCCAGGGCGTTGACGGGATCATGATCGTAAGTCCAGAGTACAATTCTGGAATCCCGGGCGTGCTAAAAAATGCATTGGACTGGGCATCAAGACCTTCGAAGTCCTCCGTTCTTAAAAGAAAACCAGTTGGCTTAATTGGAGCAACTCCTGGGGGATTAGGGACTGCCTTTGCTCAAATGCAAACCAGACAAATATTAGAGGCCATGCAAGCTTATGTTCTTCCATTTCAAAAAGTACTGATTTCGCAAGTACATGAAAAGATTGACTCCGATCTGAAAGTGCTTACTGACGAGAAAACAAAACGATATCTTGAGCGTTATTTACAACAATTTATTCATTGGATCGATCACACCCCTGTTTTAGATTAACCAAAGACTACTGAATATCCTCAAGTAATTTTTTGTGATAATTTTCTATCTTTCATAATATGGTTGAAATAGGTTAATAGATAACCAATGACAACAATCAATTTACTCATAACTGATTGTAACAAACGAAGGAATTATAAGGTGAATTGGCCGCTATACGAAATTTCTTCGATTCCATTCATTAAGGGAGGATTATAAAATGTCTGATCTCTATTCTCGTCTTTCTACGGATGATGCTGCTGTTCTTTTAGTAGATCATCAAACTGGCCTTATTTCCGGCCTAGTGCGTGACTATGGTGTGGATGAATTCAAAAACAATGTTTTGGCTCTTGCTAAAACTGCCAAGTTTTTTGAACTACCAGTTATTTTAACAACAAGCTTTGAAAAAGGGCCTAATGGTCCACTAATGCAAGAATTGGTTGAGCTCTTTCCTGATGCGCCAAAAATAGCTCGCCCTGGACAAATTAACGCATGGGATAATGAAGAATTTGTTAAAGCCATTGAAGCAACAGGTAAAAAGCAGCTAATTATAGCAGGCGTTGTTACGGATGTTTGTGTCGCGTTCCCTGCACTATCGGCTATAAACGCTGGTTACGAAGTATTTGTTGTCACTGATGCTTCCGGAACGTTTAGCAAACAAGTTGCGAACGCGGCATTAATGCGCATGGCCCATGGCGGTGTGCAACTTATGAACTGGTTTAGCGTAGCATGCGAATTACAACGCGATTGGCGCAACGACGTCGAAGGGTTTGGCGCTTTACTCTCTAGCCAACTTCCTGGTTATCAAAATTTAATGGGAAGCTATATGGGAGCTCAAAGAGATTTTAGCCAAGTAAAATAAATCAATCAATAGTTAACCTAAATTCGGGTGGTGCCTGTCACCACCCGAATTTTGTCGAATCGAACCCCCACCACACCATGTCCTTTTCCCTCTTAACTCTTTATCAAAATGGTTAAAAGGTGGTGCTGAAAATGAATTTAAAATCAGGCAATAAAATCTCAAACAAGATTCTCATGGTCCAAAAAGCCGGGAGAACCGTCCCCATGATCCCTCCCATTGAAGACAACAATAATGAGCCAGCACTGGAAATACCGAATAACGCAAAATATGAAATCTTCCATGTGGATATAACAGAAGAACAAGGGATTGTAAACACTTGGAAAAAGATATGGGGGCGTGAAAATGAAAGCACATTAGAGAGGGCTTACTCATATGATTTTGAGAAATATTATCCCATGGGATAAATTGAGATTCACATAGCAATAAAATAGTTTCCACAGAGTTTCCACGGGGACGGTTCTCATGGTTTTCTAGTTGAAGCCAGCAGAACCGTCCCCATGGTCTCACCCATGGTCTCAATAATCCCGTATTGAAAATCCAGTTAAGTCAAAATCAGATTTTCCCTTTGTAATGACCTGGCTGATAACTTCCCCAACCACACTTGAAAATTTAAATCCATGACCGGAAAACCCTGCGGAAATAAACAGATGCGGGTACTCGGGATGCTTGTCCAAAATAAAATCCTCATCCGGAGTTAACGTATAGAAACAGGTACTACCTTTTACCAAAGGCCCGTTTGCTCCCGGCATATATTTCTCTAAAAACGCGCGCATCTCCTTTTCATCATCCGCTCCATAAGGACTTACGGTTTCATCGGGGTCAACCGGAACTCCTCCATCATGGCGTCCGATTTTAAATCTACTGCCACCAATATTCGGGAACCCGTAATAATGCGCATTCCGTAAATCCACCGTAAAGGCGGGAAATACACTAGAATCATATAAATCCCGGTCACACTGAAACCACGAAACAGTTTTCCTAACCGGCTGAAGCGAAAGATCCAGTCCTAATTCTTTTAACAGCTTGCCCGACCATGCACCTGCACTGACCACCACAAAATCTGAATGGTAGGTGTCATTCGCTGTTGTAATCGTTGCTCCAGTCGAATGAACGTCAATCTTTTCAGCCTTTGTATAGGGAAGTAATGTCATACCATTTGCCACTCCTTGGTCCCGAAAAGCCTGTATGCATTTTTCACTGAACAGAACTCCCGACCTCGTTTCAAAACATCCTGTAAACCCTTCTGGGAAGGCAACACCCGGCCATCGATACGCCATTTCCTCACTTGATAAAACCTCAAAAGGCAAAGAATATTCCCTGCCACTATTGATCGCGCCTTTTATGAAGGAAGATCCTGGTGCTCCAACACCCAGCACCCCTGTTTGATGAAATAATGATTGATTCGATTCCTCCTGCAGCTGTTCCCATAATTCCTGTGCTCTTAATACAAGCGGAACATACTGATTCCCTTCACCATACGCATGGCGAATAATTCTTGTTTCCCCATGGTGGCTGCCCTTATCATGAGGCGGATTGTTCTGATCAAGCAGCAAAGTTTTTATTCCCCGTTTGGATAAATAATAACCCGCAGCCATTCCCATGGATCCTGCCCCAACAATGATTACATCATAATGTCTTCCCATCTGTTTTCACCCCTCCCTTGTAATCTTCTACATGATTAAAATAATTCCTTTACTATTAATGAAATGTCAACTATTTGGGAAAGAAAATCCTAAAACAATAAAATAAGCATCGAAATCGATGCTTATTTTGCATTTTAAAATCTTATATATTTTCAGCTTAATAAAATATTTAATTTGATATAAAATACCAGTTTACCGATCGCATCTGTACTTAAACTTAGGCTCTGTCTGAATATAATAAGCATTTCTTACCTCCGCGCTCCAATTTGCAAAGGCTTCTCTCCATTCAATGGTACTAAAGAATTCATCAACCGTTTGATTTTCAGAATCCCAAACGATAAATGTGTTGAGCGGGGCAATTCCTCCTGACCAAATTCCATTATTTGCGTCCGTATTATCTTCCCTCACTAATAATATAGGTAGACCAAATTGAAAAGCCATGGAAGGTTCTACTTGTGAATATACTGATCCTTCCCAGAACGGAGTGGTCGATGGGGATTGTCCTTCATTGGTTTCAACGACCTCAACGAGAAAACGACGAAAGTTCATTGCCAACATTCCATAACTTGATGAAACCAACCGGCGAATATCCGTTAAAATGGCTTCAGGATAACTTTCACTTAAAGGTAATGTACGTGGAAAAAGCAAAGCATTCTCAATCTCTAAAATAAGACGGTTTAGAAACATGTTTTGATTGTCATTTAAATGTGTGGTCGTACTCAAAAATATAGGAATGCGATAGGCACGCTCAATCATTTCTTGGTGTTTAGCTTTATATTTTTCTTTACTGCTAGGATAGGCATACTCAACGCCTTCTTGGTGTTGATCTTTACTTTTTTCTTTTTCTTTACTACTGGGAATACGATTATGTTTATCCCTACTACCCACTGTCCTTATCCCCTTTTTTATTTTTCTTAACACTTTGAGTTGATACGATTTTTGGCATGTTTCTTGGGTGCCAATAACATTTAATGCAACAGGTATGCAAGATGTGTGGGAAAGGGTTATTTTTTGGAAAAATAGGTACCAGTCGCATCCACGTTCTTAAATGTCTTCAATATTTTGGTGTGCTCTTACTTAATAAGGAGGCGGGGACGCAGCGTTTTTTTAGGAAATCCTTTATTACTATTTTGCAATAATGAACTATAATTAGTTTGAAAACAAGGTATCGACAAGTTCTGACACATATTTTTTCAATCAAACGTTTGATTAAAACCACCTCAAAGCCTTTTGAAAAACGAACATCTTCCCGTTTTCAAGAAAAGTTTTTGTCGATAAAATGGTTTTATTTTCTCTATTTATCTCCCAAGCTATAAAAAATTAGCACAATGGTACAAAAATTGACCGGTTCCTTCAACCAAATCCCTTTCATAATTTTTCTCTTTAAAAAAAAACGTAAATTCCCACTCCACATGATCCATGGGACCAACGTATTTTAATTTTCCCCACCAGTTTTTCCACTTTACCTTCCACTTTTGCACTTTTACCTTCCACTTCCTATTAATACTGCTAAACACCCATGTATTTCTCTCAAAACAGGTCTATTACCAAAAGAAAATTACCATTTTAAGTAAAATTCCACTCCACATGATCCATGGGACCGACGTATTTTAAATTTACCCACCAGTTTTTCCACTTTACCCATCACTTTTATCACTTTACCTTCCACTTTTGCACTTTTACCTTCCACTTCCCTCTTTTTACCTTCCACTTCCTATTAAAACTGCTAAACACCCATGTATTTCTCTCAAAACAGGTCT
>NZ_JAVDUQ010000049.1:0-29427 GCF_031456445.1 Neobacillus niacini
GGCTACGTCTTAAAAGTGTCGCCAATAAAGGCCATAGGCGACAAAAAAGAGAGGCATCTGCTTAAAAGTGTCGCCAATAAAGGCCATAGGCGACAGAATGAAGAGGCTACGTCTTAAAAGTGTCGCCAATAAAGGCCATAGGCGACAAAAAAGAGAGGTATCTGCTTAAAAGTGTCGCCAATAAAGGCCATAAGCGATAAAAAAGAGAGGCTACGTCTTAAAAGTGTCGCCAATAAAGGCCATAGGCGACAAAAAAGAGAGGCATCTGCTTAAAAATGTCGCCAATAAAGGCCATAGGCGACAAAATGAAGAGAAATGGGAGTAAAAGTGTCTCCACAAAAAAGGAGCGGTGAAACAATTGTTCACCACTCCTTCCTTTTTACCGTGAATTTACTCTAATCATATTAGTACATCATAAAAGATGCCCCAACAATGATTAAGAGGATGAATAGAACAACAATAAGCGCAAAGTTGCTGTGGTGTCCGTCAGACATAGTAGAATCACCTCCACAATTATTTATTATAATTTATGCTTGTTTTTTTTCTGCGTAATGGACAAAGGTTGATTTCCTTGAAAAATATTGAAAAATATCTTTTTTTGTTCTTTAAAATAAAAAAACTGACTCAGTTTTTCTGAGCCAGTTTGTGAATTGATTTAACTGTATTGCGGGCGGAGTTTTGTCCGTTTATTTATGTGCTGCTCTGCGCCTAATGCTGCAATCGCACCATCCGCCGCGGAAATGACAGCTTGTTTGATCGGAGTTCGTCTCGCATCCCCGCCGGCAAAAACACCCTCCGCACTTGTCTGAAGAAGATCGTCAACACTTACATACCCTTCCTCATCTCTAATTACGGCGCCTTTTAAGAAATCAGTTCCCGGCCTCATCCCGCCAAGATATAAGAAGACACCATCGACATCCCAAACTTGTTCTTCTTTTTTATCATTCAGAATCACAATTTTCTCGACACTGTCGGATCCAATAATTTCTCTTAAACGATGACGGCGATAGATTTCGACCTTTGGATTGTTTTCAAGCTCTGAAAGGTCAGCATCCCCTTTTAAATTCTCAATTGGAATCAACAGTTTGACCATTTTACAATATTTCGCAAGCGTTTCAGCCTCGTGAATAGCCTCTTCGTTATCCCCAACAACAGCAACAACCTGATCTTGATAAAATGCGGCATCACAAGTTGAACAATAGCTTACACCACGTCCGGTTAATTCTTCTTCGCCTTTAATCTTACTTGATGGGGCTTTGGCGCCAACAGCAATAAAGACACTTTTCGCTTTAACGGTTCCCTCTGCAAGTTCAATTTTTTTAATTTCGTCTGTAAAATCTACTGATAGTACAGTGGAGCGAACAAATTCTGCACCAAAATCCTTCGCTTGATCCTGCATTCTTGTTAGAAGTTCAAGGCCTGTCAATTCCTCACGTACTCCTGGGTAATTAGCAATCTTATGGGTGATGGCCAAGGTTCCAGCCTTAGGTGCCTTATCAATGACAAGGGTCTTTAATTTACCGCGTGCTGCATAAACAGCTGCAGATGCCCCGGCAGGACCTCCCCCGATTGTAACAAAATCATAAACTTCTTTGAGAACTTGAGTGGTAACAGGTTGAAAGATAGCCGTTTCATCTTCAACTTTTACATGATCAGAACTTTTTTCTTTATTTGCTGTAACATCAATGCCTTCAGGAATATCAAGGAGCTTCCTAAACTTTTTCTCTTGAAAGCCCAATACAAGCTTGTCATTGATAAAAGTTGCAGGTGTTCCGTATATTTTCCGTTCCTTTAATTGATCGAAATACTCTTTATGTATGGAAGCATTCCGTTCTTCGTATTCAATTCCCCAAGCCTTTAATGCTGCTTTTACTTTTTCGCAATAAGGACAGCCGGTACTGCTGTAAACAATTACTTCTAATTTTTCCGCCATCAGTGTAACCTCCTAAATTCATCCTCTTTTATTATTATCATCATAATAATATAAATACTAATTAAAAGTCAATACTTTTTAATAATTATTATAATTTAGATGAAGGCAAAAAACAGAGTCCAATCCTCCCTTTGGACTCTGTTGCAGGATCAAATGGTGTTTCCAAGAAAGGCTTGCAGCATCCAAACATGCTTCTCTAAGCCGGAGTGGATGGCTAAGAGCATATCACCGGTCGTTTCATCATGGATTTCTCCTGCTAAATTCATTCCTTCTTTTAATTCTCCAATGATAATCGAAAAATCATTAATAATAGATTGAACCATTACTTCTGCCAATTCGCTGCCGCTGGCTTCCTGGATCGATGAAAGCTCCAAACATTCTTTCATGGTTGCGACAGGGTTTCCCCCGATTGATAAGAGCCGTTCGGCAAGTTCGTCTACATGAACCCCCGCTTCATTATAAAATTCCTCGAATTTAGCATGTAACGTGAAAAATTGGTTGCCCTTTACATACCAATGGTAATGATGAAGCTTCATATACAAAACTGACCAATTGGCAATTTGCTTATTTAATACATTTACTAGTTGATCCTTCACCCTTAAAACCTCCTCATTTTTAAATTTCTTCTATATTATTTCTAAAAAGTAGGGAAAGATTCCTATTTGATTTTTAGTTAAATGGTGTCAATTTGGTGAAAATTAGCGGATTATGTTACAGGAACGAAACACTTTGTAAAAATCAATCCTAAACTATCCAATGCAGTAGATAAATGGGAAAAAGTAAACTTTGGTTGATAATTCCATTTGCCGCTTAAAACCTTCTATAACAGTGGCTAAAGGAGTCTGTTTTAACCTTCCATCTTTTGGATACTGAATAAGTATGTTACAACTGATAGCCTTATAGGTAGACAAACGAGGGAAATGATTTGGAGGTTTTAAGATATGAAATTTAATAAACTTAAGAAACTAGTAATTGCTGCCGGAATGATGGTATCTTTATCGGCTTTTACTTTAACGACACAATCAGAAGCAGCGACAGGAACACCACACAAGGTACAATACGGTGAGTCCTACTGGAAAATTGCAAAAGGGTTTGGTATCCCTGTAAATAGCCTAATGGCAGCAAATCATAATGCACCACTTTATGCAGGTCAAACTATAAAACTACCATATTCTACAATCTCAGCCGCAGATAAAGATCTAATGGCACGACTTGTTCATGCAGAAGCAGTTGGGGAACCATATGCAGGAAAAGTAGCAGTTGCAACTGTAATCCTGAACAGAGTTTCGAGCCCTGATTTCCCAAATACAATTAGGAAAGTCATTTATCAAATTTCGAATGGACACTATGCATTCACTCCTGTCCAAAATGGGCGAATTAATCAACCTGCGGATACAGCATCAAAGCGGGCTGTGAATGAAGCTATCGCTGTTAAAGGTAAAGGCAATGGTTCACTATTTTTCTACAATCCAAAAACATCTGTAAGTAAGTGGATTTACTCACGACCAGTAACTGTTACAATCGGTAAACATCGATTTGCAAAATAGGTGCTCGATTGCGCCAAAATGTATTTAACAAAAGCATTCCGAACTGCGCCGTCACAATTTAAGGCTGAGGAAGCCTAATTTTTTAAATAGATGAAAACGCATTCTAGCAAATTAGAGTGCGTTTTTTATTTTTTTGAAAAAACTATGCGTTTTTGCATAATCTCAATCATTTCTTCATAATTTCTCGAAGGTCTTAGCTTTCTCTTTATAAAAAAGCCAATAAAATAGCGGGTTTGCAAAGTTGGCACAAAACTTGCTTATACCTTTAATAAGAATAATAAATGAGGTGTTAAAATGACTGTCAGTACAAAGAAAAATGATACTAATTTTAAAGAACAAGATAATTCACTTATTGAGTTTCAAGAAACATTAAGGGAAGCAGCTAACATTCTAAACTATCCTTCGCAAGTATTTGAATTTTTAAGTAAACCAATGAGATTTTTAGAGGTAAGTATTCCCATAACCATGGATAATGGGCAAACAAAGATTTTTCAAGGATACCGGGCCCAGCATAATGATGCACCGGGACCGACAAAAGGCGGAATTCGTTTCCATCCTGATGTTACTCCTGAAGAAGTTAAGGCATTGGCGGGATGGATGAGTTTAAAATGTGGAATCACTGACCTTCCCTATGGCGGGGCAAAAGGCGGAATTATTTGTGATCCTCGTGAAATGAGTTTAAATGAACTGGAAAAATTGAGCCGCGGCTATGTAAGAGCGGTAAGCCAACTTGTCGGACCGACAAAAGATATTCCGGCACCTGATATGTATACAAATTCTCAGATTATGGCCTGGATGTTGGATGAGTACGACCATATCCGTGAATTTGATTCACCAGGATTTATTACCGGTAAACCGATTGCTTTAGGGGGATCCAAGGGCCGGGAAACGGCAACATCTAAAGGGGTTTTATATACTTTGCAAATGGTAAGTGAATTGAAAAATAGGCCGTTAAAAGATATGAGGGTAATTATCCAAGGTTTTGGCAATGTCGGAAGCTATCTAGCTAACTATTTATATGAATTAGGGGCAAAGGTAATTGGAATTGGAGACCTGCTTGGCGGAGTATATGACGAAAATGGCTTAGATATCCCTCACTTAATTGATAGCCGGGATTCATTTGGAATCGTCAGCAACCGATTTAATCAAGCGATTACAAACCAAGAATTAT
Organism: Neobacillus niacini; assembly: GCF_031456445.1. Lineage (GTDB taxonomy): Bacteria > Bacillota > Bacilli > Bacillales > Cytobacillaceae > Neobacillus > Neobacillus niacini_I. Next base: position 4,652 of record NZ_JAVDUQ010000049.1, read on the forward strand.
TAGAAAAAGAGTGCGATGTTTTAATTCCGGCAGCGATATCCGGTGTCATTAATAAACAAAATGCCCACAATCTTAAGTGTAGTATTGTCATTGAAGCAGCGAACGGACCGACAACGAAAGAAGCGCTTTCCATTCTTGATGACCGGGATATTCTTGTTGTCCCTGATATCCTTGCGAATTCCGGTGGAGTCATTGTTTCCTATTTTGAATGGTGTCAAAACAATCAAGGCTATTACTGGAAAGAGGAAGAAGTTGATAGCCGTCTTAAAGAAAAAATTACGGATAGTTTTGTTAATGTGTATAACACCTCTAAACGGTACAACGTGAATATGAAAATTGCCGCCTATATTGAGGGAATTCAAAGATTGGCTGAGGCGTCAAGGTTAAGAGGCTGGTTGAAATATTAATCATATAGAAGGGAGATGTAACGTATGAAATTGGAATTTTTATCTGAGCAGAAGGAACGTCAGCTACTTCATTATTTTTGTATTATTTCCAATAACCATCGCTATGATTTGACGATTGGTTATTCAGAGCATTTTTTCGGGAAGGCGATGGTTACTTCCTTGCAGACTGGAAACATGGTATTACTTTGTCAGGAAGATACTCCTAATGATGAATTTTGGGCATATAAATTAGGAATTGAATCTGAGGACATTCCCGATTTCCATGAATTTTTTGATCTTGTCTTATACTCATCATCATTTCAAGAGCAATATGAACATTAATTAGGAGGTAGAAGGGATGTATTTTGATGTGGTTCTTTGCCCCTGTTATGGAGAAGTTGAGAAAGTCTCCATTAAAGGTGATTCCAGAATATATGAGTGGGAACCATTGTTTACAATCAAAACCGCAGACGGAATGGTAAAAACCATTCAAACGGGAGTAAGTGGTGAAATTCAATCCTTAGAGGTTCAAGAAGGGGATCAAGTTATTCCCGGAATGGTTCTTGCCTTTGTAAAAGAAGACTTATTCGTAACCGGAAGTGATTAACCTTGTAAAAGGAAGATGGATATTACATCTTCCTTTTAAGCATTTTTTTCTATTTGAAATTTTCAGTATTAAGTGTAGTATAAGATTGACAAGGCTTTAAGGGGGATGTAAAAGATGTTTTCCGTGGCAAAGGAAAAAATTAAGCCAATAGTAGCAGTTGAAATCAGCGGGAATCAAGAATTAGTTAAATCTACCATAAAAAACATCAAGGAACCCTTTTTATTTCTAAAAAAGAACGAAAAATTATTTGCTTATGCGGTAATGAATAATCCATTGCTTGAAAAGCTGGGAAGGCAAAATTTCGAGTTAGCGTCATTACTTGAGCATACAAAATCAATTGACAGTGTCTGTCATTTAGGAGAACACATTTCCTTCCCGGTATTATTCCAAATCGTTGGAGAACCTTTTGCAATTGTCAGGGGAGAGGATGGTAATCCTTGTGGTTACATTCTGAGAGAAGATATCCTGGCAGAGCTTTTTAAACAAGAAAATAAAAGTGTTGATTTGTTAAAAATTATGCTTACCTCCATTCCAATGGGGATGTTCGTTTTAGATAAAGAAAAACGAATCATCAATTGTAATGATGCAGGCCTAAAAATGATTAAATCAACCTCCGATAAAGTGTTAAATCTTCCGGCAGAAAATATTTTCAGCGGCGAGCACATTCAGAATGTTTTTGAAACCGGAAAAACGCTTCTAAACCATCTCGAAATTACCAACGGCATAGGGGTCCTCGTCGATTATAGTCCTATATTAAACTATGACCATGAAGTAGACGGTATCATAATCGTCGTACAAGATTTACCAATGGTTGAAGAAATGGCTATGGAAATTGAGCATATCAAGGATTTAAATAAAGACTTAAATGCCATTCTTTCGAGTATTTATGATGAAATTCTTGTGGTAAACGCAAAAGGGGAATTAATCAGGTACAGCGAAAATATCATTCAGGATTTTTGGAAGGTTGATTTAAAAGAGCTGATTGGGAAAAATATGTTCCAGCTTGAGGACCAGGGTCTGTTCACACCTTCTGTGACAAGGCTGGTTATGGAAAAAAAGAAGAAGGTTTCGGTCGTTCAGGAAACAAAAAATGGAAGAAGAATACTTGCTGTTGGAAATCCTATTTTTAATGATAAAAACGAGCTAGATCGAATTATTATTGCTTCACGGGATATCACTGAAACAACTAAGCTGAAAAGTGAATTAAAAGAAATGAAAAAGATCTCAGAGCAGTATAAGAAGGAATTGGATACATTTAAAAGTAAAGATCGCTTCTTAAAGAAGCTTATCTATTGTAGCCCGAAAATGGAAAAAATTATGAATCAGGTCAAGAAAATTGCTGACTTTTCCTCCACTGTTCTGCTCAATGGGGAGTCCGGTGTCGGAAAGGAAGTCATTGCCCAGGCGATTCACCAGCTTGGAAAACGGGCAGAGTATCCATTTCTTAAATTGAATTGCGGAGCCATTCCGGAAAATTTATTGGAAAGTGAATTATTTGGATATGTGAAAGGTGCTTTTACTGGTGCCGATAAGAATGGAAAAGACGGATACTTTAAACAAGCAGATGGGGGAATCTTGTTTCTAGATGAAATCGGTGAGATGCCAATGCATTTACAGGTAAAACTGCTGCGAGTCCTTCAGGAGCAGGAGGTTATCCCTGTCGGCAGTACCACTCCATTTAAGATCAATGTTCAAATTATTGCGGCTACAAATAAGAAATTAGAAAAAATGGTTGAGGAAGGAACCTTCCGCGAGGATTTATTTTACCGCCTAAATGTCATTCCGATTCATATTCCACCTTTAAGAGAACGGGTTGAAGATATTTCATTGCTTGCGTTTCATTTCCTCCAGCAGTTAAATGAAAAATACGAGCGGAACTATCATTTAACACCAGACGCGATTAATGTGATGGAGTTTTATCCATGGCCCGGGAATGTAAGGGAATTGCAAAATATTATTGAGAGATTAGTTGTTTCTGCGGATGAACCGGCCATTGATGCTGAATTTGTCAGTCAATTTTTATCATTAGGATATGAATATAAAAAAATGAAGCCTGTGATTACGAGGGTCGTTCCCTTACAGGAGGCAATCGATCAGGTGGAGGAACAGTTAATCATCCTTGCCATGAAGCAATACAAAACAACTACCAAAGCGGCGAAGGCATTGGGAATCAGCCAGTCATCCGTAAGTAGGAAATATCAAAAAATCGTAAGTGAAAAAAATCTTAATACTGAACACTTTTCAACATAAACGTCAAAAGCTGCATCAGACTCAACATCTGGTGCAGCTTTTTTTGTATTTTTTGAATTATGCACCGAATAATAGGTTTATGCAAAAATGAATACCTTTTTGAAAAGTGACGTATGAAAACCTTATATTAATAGGTTTCTAGTTTTGGCACGCTTCTTGCATTAATAGATAATGAGGATTAATTAAGGAGGAATTTTCACATGGTCGAAATAAAAAACCGAGTTGCAAATCTAAAAATGTTTATTGATGGTGAATGGAAAGATTCTGAAAATCAAGAAACACGTCCAGTCATTAATCCAGCCAATGGTGAAGTGATTACCTATGCACCTGAGGGAACAGTGGCCGATGCACGCGCTGCAATCTTTGCTGCCCGCAGAGCTTTTGAAGAGGGAACATGGTCCGGTTTATCAGCGCAGGAAAGAGCCTCCTATCTATTTAAAATTGCTGACAAAATTGATGAATATGCGGACGAATTAACCCAGCTTGAAACAATGGACAATGGTAAAACCTTAAGAGAAGCCGGATTTGATGTTGGTGATGCGGCTGCTTGTTTCCGTTACTATGCTGGATTGATTACAAAGCCGGATGGCTATACCTACCATGTAGCAGATCCAATGCAGGCAATGGTTGTCCGTGAGCCTGTAGGAGTTTGTGGATTAATTGTTCCGTGGAATTATCCATTATTGATGAGTGTTTGGAAGATTGCCCCAGCATTAGCTGCAGGAAATACAATCGTCTTTAAACCATCTGAAGTAACTCCGGTAACACCAAAAAAATTATTTGAAATTTTTGAAGAGATCGGATTACCAAAAGGTGCTGCTAATATGGTCATGGGTGCCGGTGCGGTTGTAGGAAATGAAATAGCTTCTCATCCTGAAGTAGACATGGTTTCATTTACTGGCGGTACAAAAACAGGAAAACATATCATGAAGACTGCAGCAGATACAATGAAAAAAGTTTCTTTGGAGCTTGGCGGTAAATCACCAAATATTATATTTGCTGATGCTGACTTTGAAACCGCTGTCGATTATGCATTGTTTGGAATCTATGCCGGTTCCGGCCAGGTTTGTTCGGCTGGATCAAGAATTCTTGTTGAAGAAAGCATTTATGATCAGTTTGTTGGTCGATTTGTTGAAAGAGCAAAGCAAATTAAAGTTGGCCCAGGGAATAAACCAGAAACAGAAATGGGACCACTTGTGAGCCAGCAACATTTGGAAAAAGTTCTTCATTATATTGAGTTGGGTAAACAAGAAGGTGCTAAGGTTGCCTGCGGCGGAAACCGTATTGTTCAGGATGGTTTAGAAAAAGGCTATTTTGTTGAACCAACCGCTTTTATTGATGTGAACAATGATATGAAAATTGTTCAAGAGGAAATCTTCGGTCCTGTCTGTGTTATTCAAAAATTCAAGGATGAAGCTGAAGCAGTCAAGCTTGCCAACAGTACAGTTTACGGCCTTGCTGGTGCAGTATTTTCAACAGATGGAGCAAAGGCTTTACGAGTAATTAAGAAGGTTCGCTCCGGAATTACCTGGATAAATGCTTACCACCCAACATACAACGAAGCACCGTGGGGCGGTTATAAACAAAGCGGTATCGGTAGAAGTCTTGGAACATTCGGACTTGAAGAATTCCAGGAGATTAAACAAATAAATATTAACCTGCAAGTAGAACCAATCGGCTGGTTTTCAAATTAATTAGTCTGTATTGAGTTTAATAAACCAAAAAATAAAAAATTTAAACATTCATAATTAACGAGGAGAGATAAATATGAGTATCGATTTTAAAAGTGAAGTAAAAAGTGAAAAGAATCAAAATGTGACCGAATATATTAACAAGGTCTTAAATTTAATAGAAAAAGAGGATATTACGCAAGAAGATGCTGCTTGGATTACAAAAGAAACACTTGATGGTTTCCGTGAAAACGTCAATCCTGGGTTCCTTGAATACCGTAAAACTGTAACCGAGGGCGGTCAATTCGCTGCAGTTGAATGGTCTGATAATGGTGCAGGTTTTAAAGATGTAAATGGTAAAGAATATATTGACTGTCTTGGCGGCTTTGGGATTTACAATGTTGGTCACCGTAATCCAAAGGTTGTAAAGGCTGTTACCGACCAATTAAAACGCCAAGCGCTTCACAGCCAGGACCTTCTTGATCCACTTCGTGCTATGCTGGCAAAAATTTTAGGAGAAATCACACCTGGTGATTTGAAATATGCCTTCTTTACAAATAGTGGTACTGAAAGTGTCGAAGCAGCTCTTAAACTTGCAAAAATGTACAGTGAAAGAACGACCTTTATCTCTACTACTCGTGCTTTCCACGGAAAGAGTCTTGGTTCATTATCTGGAACTGCAAAAGGAATGTTCCGTAAACCATTCCTTCCATTAATTCCAGGTTTCCGTCATGTTCCATTTGGTGATATCGACATGATGAGAAAAACATTTGAAGTTTGTGCTTCTGTCGGTGAAGATGTGGCAGCCGTTATTCTTGAGCCAATCCAAGGTGAAGGCGGAATTATCCTTCCTCCAGAAGGCTATTTAAAACAAGTAAGAGAGCTTTGTGATCAATATGGCTCATTATTAATTTTTGACGAAGTACAAACAGGTATGGGACGTACAGGTAAAATGTTTGCTGCTGAATTATATGATGTAGTACCGGATATCATCTGTCTTGCAAAAGCGTTTGGTGGCGGTGTAATGCCTGCTGGTGCGATCGTGGCAAAAGAAGAAGTGTTCAAAAGCTGGTTCCCTAATCCATTTATGCATACAACAACTTTTGGAGGAAACCCACTTGCTTGTGCCGCAGCTATTGCAACAATCGGTGTGTTAATTGAAGAGAATTTACCGCAGCGTGCAGCTGAAGCCGGGGAGTACTTCCTTGCAGAGTTGAAAAAAGCAGCAGAAGGGCACGAAGATAAAGTCCAAGAAATCCGCGGCCAAGGTTTAATGATTGGAATCGAATTCCATAAGGATGAAATCGGTTATGAGGTGTCCAAAGGAATGTTCGATAACGGTATCCTTGTTGCAGGAACACTAATTAACTCAAAAACGATCCGTATCGAGCCAGCATTAACAATCAGCTATGAAGAAATCGATAAAGTGGTCAGTACCTTTAAGCAAGTATTGGCTCAGGTGAAAAACTAACACCTATTAGATAAAGGTATATACAATTAAGGGGGGAGCAGAAGACGTGGAAAAGAAATATGTAAAGCTCCAAACATCTATTCCAGGCCCAATATCGCAGGAACTATTAGAGCGAAGAAACCAATATGTTCCTAAAGCGATCAGCAACAATATTCAATCCTTTGTAAAAAAGGCACAGGGTGCAATTGTGGAAGATGTTGATGGAAATACCTATATTGATTTTGCCGGGGCTATTGGAACATTAAATGTCGGCCATTCGCATCCCAGGGTGGTAAGAGCCCTTCAGGAACAGGCAAGTCAATTTATTCATACAGGCTTTAATGTCATGATGTACGAATCCTATATCAAGCTTGCAGAGAGACTCTGCAAGCTTGCCCCTGGCAATTTTGCGAAGCAGGCAGCGTTTTTTAACAGCGGTGCGGAAGCCGTTGAAAATGCCGTTAAAATTGCAAGGAAATACACGAAGCGCCAAGGAATTATTTCTTTTACCAGGGGATTCCATGGCAGAACATTAATGACAATGACCATGACAAGCAAAGTCAAGCCTTATAAATTTGGATTTGGTCCGTTTGCGCCAGAGGTTTATAAGGCGCCATATCCATATGTTTATCGTCGTCCTGAAGAAATGACAGAAGAACAATACAGCAAGATGATGATTGAGCAATTTGAACAGTGTTTAATTTCTGATGTGGCACCTGAATCGATTGCTGCAGTTGTAATGGAGCCGGTTCAGGGCGAAGGCGGATTTATTGTTCCAGACATTGCCTTTGTCGGGCGTGTCAGAGAAATCTGCAGCCAATATGGAATTCTGTTCGTGGCTGACGAAATTCAAACTGGATTTGCTCGAACAGGTAAATATTTTGCCATCGAACATTTTGGAGTCGAACCGGACCTAATCACCATTTCTAAATCGATGGGGGCAGGGGTGCCAATCAGTGGTGTAATTGGTCGTGCTGAAATTATGGATGCTGCTGAAGTTGGAGAAATTGGCGGTACCTATTCAGGCAGTCCGCTTGGATGCCGTGCTGCCTTAACCGTTTTAGATATAATTGAAAGTGAAAATCTTAATGAGCGTGCTGAGAAGTTAGGAGATAGAGTGTTAGAAAAAATGCAGCTCCTTGCTGAGCGCTTTGACTGCATTGGCGATGTCCGCGGACTTGGTGCCATGTGTGCAATGGAGATTGTGAAGGATAAGCTGCAAAAGACCCCAGATAAAGAAACGGTTGGTAAAATCGTCAAAGCTGCAGGGGAACGGGGGCTCCTATTATTAAGCGCGGGAATCTTCTCTAATGTCATTCGCATTCTTATGCCATTAACAATCACGGATGAACAGCTTGAAGAGGGACTGCAAATTCTCGAGGAATCCATGGAAGCGGTATTGACCATTGATCCTGCCCTGTCAAATCGGAGGTAAATCAAATGGAAAAAGTGGAGCAAAAGTATCAAATTTATCCAATGTATATAGACGGAAAATGGGTCGGTAATGATTATGAGGTTTTTACCGAAATTATTAACCCTGCAACAAATGAGGTAATCGGTGCTGTGCCTACCGGTGGTGCCTATGAAGCGGTGCAGGCAGTTGATGCGGCCCATACCGCATTTCAAACCTGGTCAAAAAAGACAGCGGATGAGCGCTATCAAATATTAATGAAATGGCATTATTTAATAGAAGAAAATAAACATGAAATTGCTAGAATCATGACGATTGAGCAAGGAAAACCGTTAAAAGAAGCATTGGGGGAAGTCGTTTACGCCAATGGGTTTATCTCTTGGTATGCTGAAGAGGGAAAAAGAATTTACGGGGAAACAATTCCTGCCTCACACCCTAATAAACGACTACTTGTTCGAAAAGAACCTGTCGGGGTTATAGCGGCGATTACACCTTGGAATTTCCCAGCCGCGATGATAACGAGAAAAGTCGGTCCGGCACTGGCTGCAGGATGTACTGCCGTTGTGAAACCGGCGAATCAAACGCCGCTAACAGCATTAAAACTGGCTGAACTCGCCCATGAAGCCGGGGTGCCTAAGGGAGTCTTAAATGTCGTAACTGGAAGATCGTCAGAGATTGGTGATGTTTGGTTAAAGGATTCACGTGTTACAAAAATTACCTTTACCGGTTCAACAGAAGTTGGGAAAACATTGATGAGAGGGGCTGCTGATACCGTTAAAAAAGTATCACTTGAACTTGGCGGGAATGCTCCATTTATCGTCATGGATGATGCTGATTTAAGAAAGGCGGCTGCAGGTCTTGTTCAATCCAAGTTCCGCAATGCCGGACAAACTTGTATATGTACAAACCGGGTCTATGTTCAGGAATCAGTTGCGAATCAATTTGTTGATTTGTTCCAAAATGAATTAGAAAAGTTAAAGGTCGGCAATGGTTTAGATGAGGGGATTGATGTTGGCCCATTAATTGACCAAGCCGCATTATCAAAGGTAGAAACACTTGTTGAGGACGCATTGAAAAAGGGTGGCAAGATCACTTTTAGTGGTGTAAAACCAGCAGAGGAGAACGGATATTTCTACGCTCCTACTATCATCACGAACATTAATGATGAAATGGAATGCATGCGGGATGAAATCTTCGGACCGCTTGCCCCGATCGCGACTTTTAAAACGGAAGAAGAAGTAATTGCACGTGCAAATGACTCGAACTATGGTCTTGCTGCGTATGTTTATACACAAAATTTAAGCCGATCCTTTAGAATAACGGAACAGCTTGAATATGGAATTATTGGTTTAAATGATGCCTTACCATCGACAGTCCAAGCGCCATTTGGCGGATTTAAAGAAAGCGGCCTTGGCAGAGAAGGCGGTCATTATGGGATTGATGAGTATTTAGAAGTTAAATATATTTCAATTGGTATAGATTAAGCTTATTATAAGAAAATATTTTATGGCAACTGTCTAATTCATTTAAACCTCCTTTTCAAAGGACTCCAAATAAAAGCCAGTAAAACCTTCAGTGATGTTTTTGTCATTGATTGTTTTGTTGGCTTTTATTATCGAATTTAGGAGGAAAATGACGAAGCTCTGTTTAATATAATAAGAAAAGATAAAGGGATGTGAAATTATGGCGGGCTTAAATACTTATTTTTTAGCAGGGCACTCCCGTTTGCCGCAAGGAATGGCTGCACAAAATGTGTTTGAATCTTTAACGATAACGGTGGAAATCGATAAAAAATACGGAGTGATCATCGAATCCTCCTGTACGCTTGCAACAGAACATGGCAGGCATTATGTCCAACAAATATTAAAAGGGCATAGCCTTCAGGATGGAATTGAGGTTATAGTTGAGACTTTTAAGAATGATTATCGCGGAAAAGCCGCAAACGCATTAATTGCAGCTACAAAAGATCTGTATAACCAATATATTAGTCATGAGAACTCATTACCTATTTAAATGGGAAAAGGCCATACTGCTTATTCATTATTAAGCACATGGCTTTTTTTACTTTAAAAAATGTGGACTACTGTGGTACGATAAAGGATAAAAGCGGAGGGGAAAGAGGGACGGTAAATGGTAAAAACGATTCTTTTTGATGTCGACGGGGTTCTATTAAGTGAGGAGCATTATTTTGATGCCTCAGCACTTACGGTTTGGGAATTGTTAATCAGTAAAAATTATTTGGCTTTAGCACCTGAGTTATTTAAAACAAGCTATACAGAATCTGAGATTAAACAGATCCGGGCACAAGTGTTTGAGAATGATCAAGTATTAAAGCTTCAAAAATCACGAGGTCTGAATGCAAACTGGGATATGATTTATTTGACCTTTTGCTGCCAGCTTATTCATTTATTTGAACAAATTAAGGATAATGAGCGTGAAAAAATTGACCAGTGGCTCAAGTCCCCAATTACGAGGGATGCTTTAGTGGAAATGGGACAGGTATTATGTCAATACAAGGTTCAAATGAATTTTTCATTATTTATTGAAGAGTTTGAGCGCTCAACTGCCGTTAAACAAGAGCTTTTAGGTTACCTAAATGTATTGGCAGAAGAAAAGCTAGGCGTCGAAACCTCTATTTTTGATAAGGATCGGACGCTTTGGTCTGTTTGTGAACATGTATCCCAGGAATGGTATGTTGGCGATGAAAATGTATTAGAATCAACGGGCAGACCATCCGTTCAGCTAGGTAAAGAAGGATTCTTAGCCAATGAAACAACGTTAGCACCGAAAGAGGATATTGCCGAGCTTTTCAGCTTCCTTAAGAATTCTGGATATAAGATTGGAATCGGAACAGGCCGGCCTGCGCTGGAAACTGTATTGCCTTTTCAGCATTTAGATTGGCTCAAATCTTTTAATGAAAAGCATATTGTTACCGCCGATGAAGTGTTAATCGCGGAGAAGGAGTTCCCTCAGGAAGGGTCTTTATCCAAGCCGCATCCATACACCTACATATTGGCTGATCAAGGAAAAGGGGCTCCTTTAGTGGATTATTTGAAAACCCCGCTGCCACTTGATAATGGTGAAGAGATTTTAGTTGTAGGAGATTCATTAGCTGATCTTTTAGCAGCAAGAACCATCGGCTGCAAATTCGCTGCCGTTTTAACCGGTTTATCCGGAAAAGATGCTAGAAGTGAATTTGAAAAACATGAAGCGGATTATATCTTGGATTCGGTGCTGGATGTAAAGAGAATATTGTAACAAACAGGGATGGCATCCATGCCATCCCTGTTCTTATTTTATAAAAGGCTTTCTACCTTCTGCAGTTCTACCTGTCCCGGCTCAGATGGAACGAAATTCTCTAATTCTAGCAATTGCACTTCTTCAATACCGACAGTTAGATTCAGTGCTTGTAGAACATTTGAGTTCAAGGTTTTATCAAGGGTCAGGACCATGATGGCTTCGCCTCCGACAGCAGTTCTGCCTACCTGCATGGTACCGATATTGATTTCATAGTCGCCAAGAAGGGATCCAACCTTACCAATCATACCCGGAACGTCTTTATGTTTAATATAGAGTAGATGTTCCTCCGGCTTCACATCAATCATGTATTGGTTAATCTTCACAATTCTTGCACCGTAGCCGTTTAGGACCGTTGCACCAATTTTAGCAGACTCATCACCTTGTGAAATGGTCAGCTCCATATAATTAGCGAAGCCTTTATTGGTAGCATTTTTTTGCACATTATAGGAAACGCCTTGTTCCTTTAAAAGGTGCAGGGCATTGATTAGATTGACAGAATCACTTAAATGATAGGATAGAATTCCTTTTATCATCATACGATTTAATAATTCTGTGTCCTCTTCAATTAGGTCCCCGTAATAATTGATTTCAATTTTAGCGGGGGCTTTCTTTAATAATTGTACGACAAGCTGGCCGATTTGATCCCCAAGCACTAAATACGGCTGCATTTTTGCCTGGGTTTCCCCTGACATTTGCGGCATGTTGACGGCATGATGGATGGACTGCGATTCAAAAATCTCAATGATTTCAGCGCTGACCTCCTGAGCAACCTTTTCCTGTGCTTCTACCGTTGAAGCTCCTAAATGCGGCGTCACGATAATATTTGGATTTTGCAGTAATTCCGGATCTGCCACCGGTTCCTTTTCAAAAACATCCAGTGCCGCTCCCGCTACATGGCCGGATTGAACCGCACGAACCAGCGCTTTTTCATCGATAATTCCACCACGGGCACAGTTAATCAAGCGGACACCTTTTTTTGTTTTTTGTATATATTCCTCATTGATAAGCCCTTTTGTATCGTTTGTCAGTGGAGTATGGATGGTAATAAAATCTGATTCCCCGGCAATGAGGTCAAGGCTTGCCTTCGTAATCCCTATTTTTTTCGCTCGGTCTTCTGTTAAATAGGGATCAAAACCCAAAATGTTCATTCCGAAGCCTTTTGCCCGTTTTGCTACTTCAGCTCCAATTTTACCCATTCCGATTACACCAAGCGTTTTTTTATATAATTCGACCCCTTTAAAAGAGTTGCGATCCCATTCGCCGGAAGCTGTTTTCTGGTGCGCCTGTGGAATTTTTCTTGCTAAAGAAAGCATCATCGCCAAAGTATGTTCTGTAGCTGCAATTGTATTTGCACCTGGTGCGTTAATAACAATAATTCCTTTCTTGGTGGCGGCATTCACATCGATATTATCTACTCCGACACCGGCCCTTGCAATAACCCGAAGCTTGCTGGCCTCTTGAAGCAGTTCTTCGGTAACTTTTGTTTGACTGCGAACAATCAGGGCATCGTAAGCACCGATAATTTTCTTTAATTCTTCTGTTGGCAACGTGGGCTGTCGATCCACGATAAAATGGGGGTGATCAAATAATGCCTTTAAGCCTGTGTCGCTAATTCCGTCTGTAACCAATACCTTATACATTTCCATTCATTCCTCCTAAATTTCGATAATAGTTATTGTTAAAATAAAAAATCCCTCATAACAGACAACAGTTGTGTCGTGTTATGAGGGACGTAATCAATCTACCGTGGTGCCACCCTCTTTTGCTGCATTAACATCTAGCAGCCTCAACATTTTAACGGTTTTTACCGGGCAGGCCTACAAAACTGAAGGTTCAGCGTGCCAGTTCAGAAGTGCTGGGTATGCTAAGAAAGGACACCGGTTCACAGCCACCACCGGCTCTCTGAAGTCCCTTCTTAATACCGTCTTCGTCATCACTATTTTAATTTAATGTTATATTTTTTTGTGTGAATTTATTGAATATTCTACATCCATACGTTTAGAATTGTAAAGAGATAAAAAAATATTTTCTGAATAATTTTTTAAAAATTTTTCTCAAAATATTATATGCCTTGTGCGATAAGGAAGTAAGCGATTACAATAATATTCAGGCAAAACAGATCTATTGTAAAAAGATTTAGAGAATTATATAATGTCTACTATAGAAATACATTTGTACATTTAGGGTGGACTTTTAGGAGGAGAAATAATGAAAGCTATCTCAATTGGTTTATTAGGTTTAGGAACAGTGGGATCTGGTGTTGTAAAAATCATCAAGAACCATCAAGATAAATTGATGCATCAAGTCGGATGTCCAGTTGAAATAAAAAAAATACTCGTAAACGACTTACATAAAACGAGGTCTACTGAAATAAATACGCAAGTTTTAACCAATAACCCTGACGATATCCTTCAAGATCCTGAAATCGATGTAGTGATTGAGGTAATGGGTGGAGTAGAGGGAACGAAAAAATATTTGCAAAGTGCACTTCAAAGTGGCAAGCATGTGGTCACTGCAAATAAGGATTTGATGGCTCTTCATGGGTCTGAACTATTAAAATTGGCCTCGGAAAATGGTTGCGATTTGTTTTATGAAGCAAGTGTTGCCGGGGGGATCCCCATTTTAAGAGGTTTGGTTGACGGGCTTGCATCCGATCGAATTACTCAATTAATGGGGATTGTAAATGGTACAACGAATTTCATTTTAACTAAAATGAGTTCTGAAGGACTTGCTTATGAAGACGTCTTAAAAGAAGCTCAAGAGCTAGGATTTGCAGAAGCAGATCCAACATCAGATGTGGAAGGTTTAGATGCTGCGCGTAAAATGACAATCTTAGCTACATTAGGCTTCTCTATGCATATTGATTTAGAGGATGTAAAAGTCAGCGGGATTACCCAAATTACGGAAGAGGATTTAAGCTATGGTAAGCAAATGGGGTATACAATGAAGTTGATTGGGAATGCTCATCGCGAGGGTGAAAAAGTAGAGGTAAGCGTTCAGCCGACCTTTTTATCCAATAATCATCCCCTTGCTTCAGTACAAAATGAATACAATGCGGTTTATGTTTATGGAGAGGCTGTCGGTGAGACGATGTTCTATGGTCCAGGGGCCGGTAGTTTGCCAACAGCGACTGCAGTGGTTTCCGATTTGGTCGGTGTGATTAAAAACTTAAGACTGGGTGTTAATGGAAGAAGTGCGGTGGCACCGCAATATCCGAAACTTCTAAAGGATGATTCGGAAAAATATTCGAAGTACTTCCTGCGTATTCATGTACAAGACGAGGTCGGTGTATTTGCTGAGATTACATCGATTTTTGCAAAATATGGTGTCAGCTTTGAAAAAATCCTTCAGATGCCGGTAACAAAAAATGAAACGGCTGAAATTGTTTTAGTTACGCATCAGGCTTCTTTAACCAATATTGAGGATATTTTAGTAGAATTAAAGGATTTGTCTGCAGTTAAGGAAGTTAAAAGTTCATATAGAGTGGTGAGAAAATAATGGATAGATGGCCGGGATTATTAGCAGCATATAAAGATTTTTTACCCATCAACAATGAAACCCCGGAGCTAACGCTAAATGAAGGTAATACCCCGTTAATCAAGCTTGAACGCTTGTCTAAAGAATGGGGCGTAGAGCTATATGTAAAAATGGAAGGGGCAAATCCAACCGGGTCATTTAAAGACCGTGGAATGGTAATGGCCGTTGCCAAAGCTGTGGAGGAAGGAAGTAAAACTGTCATATGTGCTTCCACCGGCAATACATCCGCTGCGGCTGCTGCTTATGCAGCCCGTGCAGGTCTTCGCTGCATTATTGTGATCCCTGAAGGAAAGATTGCAATGGGGAAACTTGCACAGGCGATGATGTATGGGGCGGAGATTATCTCCATTCAAGGGAATTTTGATCAGGCATTACAAATGGTTCGAAATATTAGTGAAGAGGAACCCATAACACTTGTTAACTCTGTTAACCCATTCCGATTAGAAGGGCAAAAAACAGCCGCTTTTGAAGTAGTCGATCAATTAGGATTCGCTCCGGATATTTTAGCCATCCCGGTTGGAAATGCCGGAAATATCAGTGCTTATTGGAAGGGGTTTAAAGAATATGCCAAGGCCAAAGGCACCAGCCTGCCGAAAATGTATGGATTTGAAGCTGCTGGCGCTGCGGCACTCGTTCATAATCGAGTGTTTGAAAACCCTGAAACGATTGCAACAGCTATCCGTATTGGGAATCCTGCCAGTTGGAATTTAGCGGTTGCCGCAGTAGAAGAATCCAATGGTTTATTTGATGAGGTAACCGACGAAGAAATTCTAATCGCTTATAAAAAATTAGCATCCACTGAGGGTGTTTTTGCAGAACCGGCCTCCTGTGCTTCGATTGCCGGTATCTATAAGAGTCTTCAAAAAGGAAGAATTGAAAAAGGGGCTCGGATTGCTGCTGTTCTTACGGGAAATGGCTTGAAGGATCCGGATACAGCCATCCAAAACAGCCAAGTAAAATTGATTGGGTTACCAAATGATGAAAAGGCTGTAACAGAGCATATAAAGGGAGTTGTCTATGGATGACTTTAGATAATCGTATACTAATTAAGGTTCCGGCTAGTTCTGCAAATCTTGGTCCAGGGTTTGATTCAATAGGAATAGCTGTCGATTTATATTTAACATTGGAAGTAGAACAAAGTAAACAATGGGAATTTATTGCGCAAACAACGGAATTAAGCCAATTTCCAAGCGATGAGCAGAATTATATTTGTCAGGTGGCTTTTCAAGTTGCCGCTAAATATGGGAAGACGCTAGCACCATGTAAAGTGAAAATTAACAGTGAGATTCCATTAGCACGTGGACTTGGTTCAAGTGCATCGGCGATCGTTGCAGCGATTGAACTAGCTGATTTTATTGGTAATCTTGGTTTGGAAGCACGTGAAAAACTTCTTCTCGCAACTGATTTGGAGGGGCATCCTGATAATGTTGGAGCATCGCTTTATGGGGGATTGGTCGTGGGATGTTACCAACAAAACGAAGTGGACCTTGTGTCACTGCCAAATCTAGGGTTTGAAATGGTAGCAGTAATTCCGAAAGAAACATTATTAACAAAGGACTCACGTGGAGTCTTACCCGAAGTACTTCCCTATTCGGAAGCAATTCAAGCCTCTGCCACTGCAAATTTATTAGTTGGAGCCCTTCTCAGTCAGAATTGGGAGTTGGCAGGAAAAATGATGGAGTCCGATTTATTCCATCAGCCGTACCGGAAACCACTTATTCCTTTTTATTCTGATGTTGAGGCAGCAGCTAAAGCAAATGGTGCGTTTGGAGTCGCTTTAAGCGGCGCAGGTCCAACCATGCTATGTTTTGCGGAAAAAGGGAAGGGCAGTAAGCTTGCTGAATCATTACAACAAACCTTTTCAGCCATGTCCGTGAAACTATTAAACATTGATGATACCGGCAGTAGTGTTTATAAATTAGAATGTGCAAAATAAGAAAAGCGCAAGCGCCCTGGTCAGCGGCGTATGGCCTGGAGCGCTCCAACTGAGATAAAGGAAACACGAAGAGCCGGAGGCGATTCGATGTTGACTTATCGTAGGGCGGAGAGCGAAGGACACTAGCCGCTGACCAGGGCGCTGGAGCTGGACAATTCTCAAAGTCAAAATTTATCTTATCTTCATAAAAAAGGGCAGCCGCGGCTGCCCTTTTTCTATTTAAATAAATAGGTCTCAAAAGCTTCTGTACTTAAAGGTTTACTAAACAAATATCCCTGCATCTGTATGCAATTTTTTGATTGTAAGAACTCCTTTTGGTATTCAGTTTCCACACCCTCTGCAATAACATCCAGGTGGAGACTGCGTGCCAGATTAATAATCGCTTCAGGTATTTCGGTATTAGCAAGATTCTCACTAATATTTTGGACAAAAGATTTATCAATTTTTAACGTGTTGATTGGCAGATTTTTTAAATAACTTAAAGAAGAGTATCCTGTACCAAAATCATCAATGGAAATGGAAATCCCCATACTTTGGAGCGTTTGAAGCGATTGGACAATTTCCTTTGAATTATTCAGGAGGATACTTTCGGTAATTTCAACTTCGAAATTCTTTGGATCTAATTTGCTTTCCTCCAAGATCTCCTTTACCTGTTTAACCATATTACAAGGCTCTTGAAATTGCCTTGCTGAGAAATTGACAGAAATATTTAATGGTTGATGGTACCTTGAATTCCATTCACTTACTTGGTGACATGCTTTCTTCATGACGAATTCCCATAAGGGTAGGATTAACCCAGTATCTTCAGCAATCGGAATAAAAATCTCCGGTGAAACAAAGCCCAATTCTTCATCAGTCCATCTTAATAATGCTTCTGCCCCGTAAACGGTTTTGGTGTCGACATTTATTTTTGGTTGATAGTAGACCTCGATTTTTTCGTCTTCGATGGCCTTTCGCAGATGTGATTCCAATTTAGGACGTTCTTGGCTTAATTTGTTGATTCGCTCATTAAAGATAACGACTCGATTGCCGCCCATATTTTTTGCAGAGTACATTGCCATATCTGCATAGATGATTAATGTATCCATATTATTGGTATGCTCTGGGTACATACTGATTCCGCAGCTGGCACTTAGGTATAATTCAATTCCAGCAATTGAGTATGGTTTTTTTAAGGTATTAATAATTTTTTCTGCAACTGCTTTTGTAGCATTCACATCCAGATTATTCATCAAAATGATAAATTCATCGCCGCCTTGTCTTGTAATGATGTCATTATCCTCCGGCAGGCATTTTTGGATTCGATTTGCTACGATTTTCAGTAATTCATCCCCTTTGTTATGTCCAAAGGAGTCATTAACATGTTTGAAACGATCCAAATCAATAAATAAAACCGAAACTGTTTCGCCTTTGTCATTTGCTTGTTCAATAACAGGTTTTAGCTTTTCTTGAAAGTATCTTCGATTGGTCAAACCTGTAAGCGGGTCATGATAGGCTTGATATTCGATTAATTTTTTACTCTGATTTAAATCATCTACATAATGAAGTAAATGGGTAGATAATGCATTCACATTTTCTGTCAGCAGTCCAAGCTCATCTTTGCGATTTAAGTGTAATTTTTTCCCGTAGTTGCCTTGGGCAATTTCATTTACTTGCTCGACAATATAACCGATTGGTTTTGTAATAGAGCGGGAAAAAATAAAACTGATAATTAATACAAGAATCATAATCACGATGGAAAGCAGAATGTGAACCTTTAACTCGTGCAACAACTCATTTTGGATAAGGCCATAATTATAGACAAGGCATATCACATAGGGTTGATCATTTTTCGTATTCACTGGTACGAATGTTTTCATAATGTATTTGTCTTTTAGAGTGTCTTTATAGGACTGGACTTTATTGGTTTGTATTGCTTTTTTTACTAATTTGGAGTCCACTTCAAAATTTGGATATTTTTTATAGGAACCGTACCATACAGGCTCTGCGGAAATCCGGGTATAATAATTACCGTTTAAATGGACAACTTCCTCTTTTTTTCCGAAGCTTTTTGGATTCAAAACTGACATTTCCAGAACTCCGGGTTCCTGGGTAAAGTTCTTAATCACTTTCACTGGTCCAAATCGATCCTCGTAACCAAGAACGGTATTGTCCCGGAAATAAGGGTCGATGATATAATTGGTTGTGCCATCATAGTAATAACCCCATTTATCAATATGATCGGGACTAGAGGAGGCTTTCTCCATTGGACCGGACCAATAGTAGGGCAAGGCTAAGCCTTTTTTTACAGTTACAGGTTTTAATGCAAAAAGCTGTAGGTAGGCATCATACCAATAGCCCCAGCCTTTTGTCCCCATATTAATTTCTTTTGGATCCGAGGATCTAACACCGATAACATCATCTTTAGTTTTTGCTAAAAGTGTAATGTGGGAAACTCTTAATTCCTTTGAAAGTGATTTTAGCTGTTCATTTGTTACATCTTGGTATCGCGGGGGAAGTGCTTTTCTTATCGCGATTGAGGCAATTCGCAGCTCTCTTGCAAGGATGTCTTCTACATATTCGGAGCCCTGTTTTGTATTTTCTACCTGAACAGAAACTTCTTTTGTGATCATGGCGATTTCCTTTTCATTATAATCAAGCAATTGATTTTTTGAACGAATATAATGAAGGGCGTTATTCGCGACTAAGATGAAAAAAACGATTAAACAAAAAATTAATGGAAGTTTCTTTTTTATCGACAATGAAACAACACTCCAATTACATAAACCTTTTTACTGTGGTAACATGTTTATATTTTGATTAAAGAATATCATAATCAAATCACAAAGAAAACGAGTAAAAACTGGAGAAACGATTCTGGGGAAAATTGGGAGGAGAGGCTTAGATAAAGTGAATTCAGCAGCGATTGCTGCTGAACCATCAATCTTTTAATCCATGTAGCCATTCTTGGTAGCATTCATTACAAAGTGTTTCATCCCGTTCAACATTGGAAACCACAAAGGTTACATTGTAATGCTGATTTTTTTCAATATCGGTTGTACAATAAAAACATTTTTCTTTCATTGTATCTCCACCTCATTAATTTTGAATGAATATAGTTTTTACCGTTTTTTTATTTTTTTACGAAGAAAATTTCGCCAGGTTTTTTCTTTACCACGAATTCCTATTCATCAAACTCAAAATAATTTGGAATAAAAAGTTTAATTGCTTTATTTATAATAAACACTCATTATGAATAGATAGTTATTTGAATTGAAAGTAGGGATTTCATTGCCTGAATTTATAGAACTAGGTATTTCAAAAGAATTAACGGAAAATTTACGAAGCTTCGGTATCGCCACACCCACACCCATTCAGTCTAAGGCTATTCCATTTGTGATGAAGGGGAAAGATGTGATTGCACAAGCCCAGACTGGAACAGGTAAGACATTTGCATTTATCTTGCCGATTCTTGAAAAAATAGACGCGAATGCTCTTCATGTTCAAGCCTTAATCGTAACTCCAACAAGAGAGTTAGCGTTACAAATTACCGAAGAAATTAAAAAGTTGATTCAAGATCGAGAGGAAGTTAATGTTTTAGCGGTTTATGGGGGTCAGGATGTTGATAAACAGTTAAAAAAGCTAAAGAAAAATGTCCAGATTGTTGTCGGAACCCCCGGAAGGCTTTTAGATCATATTCGAAGGGGAACGCTTGATTTATCTAAAGTAAACTTCCTTGTTTTAGATGAAGCGGACCAAATGCTTCACATTGGGTTTCTGGGCGAAGTAGAGGATATCATTAAAGAAACTCCAAAGAATAGGCAGACGATGCTTTTTTCAGCGACAATTCCAGACGAGGTTCGAAAATTAGCGAATAAACATATGAGAGAACCGGAATATATTCAGGTAGAAAGAAGGCAAGGACCTGCTGCCAATGTAAAACAAATTGCCATCCATACCATTGACCGAGCGAAACAAGCGACCCTCATTCAATTAGTGGAAACCCACCGTCCATTTCTAGCGGTTATTTTTTGCAGAACAAAACGAAGAGTCAGCAAACTCTATGATGTTCTTAAATCGCACGGGTTTTCCTGTGATGAATTGCATGGGGATTTGTCGCAATCCAAAAGAGAGCAAGTCATGAAGAGATTTCGGGACGCAGAAACCCAATTGTTAATCGCGACGGATGTGGCTGCGAGGGGGTTGGATGTTGAGGGAGTAACCCATGTATTTAACTATGATATTCCCCAGGATGCAGAAAGCTATGTCCACCGCATTGGAAGAACGGGTAGAGCGGGAATGAAGGGCTTAGCCATCACGTTTTATTCCTCAGCTGACCGGCCGACACTTGATATGATTGAAAAGGAATTGAATATTCGGATTCAAAAACAAGTGCTGGAGAGTGGGGAAAAGAAAGATCGAACCAATCATTCAGACGGGGAGATGAAATCTACCAAAACAAGTGAACGGAAGGGAAAACAACAAACGGAAAAACCGATGAATTCTAAGTCATTTTCGATAAAAGAAAAACGGAAAAACAGCAAAAAGAATCCTCCGTTTTACACGAAGAAAAGAAGTAAAGGATAGAATTAAGCAAAGGGACTGAAGTATTCAGTCCCTTTCATATATTTATTGCCTCATCCCAATTCCTGTATTAGATTTAACTAGCACTTCCTCATACTTCTTCACATCCGCCTTTTGGCTCGAGAAAATGGTTCCTAGGTAACCCGCAAGAAATCCAAGTGGGATGGATACAATTCCCGGTGTCGTATATGGGAAGATAGGGTTTCCGACAAAAATGGCCTTTCCTGCCTCAGGACTCATTACACTTGGACTAATTAAAACTAACCCGATTGCCGAAATAAGTCCAATAGCCATTGCCCATACTGCACCAGAGGTGTTAAAACGTTTCCAGTAAATAGTGTAGAGGATTACAGGCAGGTTTGCACTGGCTGCTACCGCGAAAGCAAGTGATACTAAGAAGGCGACGTTTAAAGTTTGAGCCCCTAATGCAAGAATAATGGAAATAATGGATACTCCTATTGCTGCATAACGTGCCATCGCCACTTGATGCTTTTCAGATGCCTTTCCTTTACGAAGGATTTCATTATAGAAATCATGAGCAAATGCAGAAGCTGCAGTTAAAACAAGACCCGCCACAACAGCAAGGATGGTTGCAAAGGCAACAGCAGAAATGAACGCAAATAGCATGTTGCCGCCAATCGCCTTGGCCAATAGTGGTGCAGCCATATTCCCGGCTGGATTTGCTGTTACAATGGCTTCATTGCCAACGAATGCAGCTGCACCAAAGCCAAGGAAAATCGTCATAACATAGAAGATTCCAATCACCCATGTTGCATAAACAACGGAGGAACGGGCTGTTTTTGCGTCTTTTACTGTAAAGAAACGGACCAGGATATGGGGAAGACCTGCAGTCCCTAAAACGAGACACAAATTTAGCGAGATCGTATCCAAGCCAATTTTATATTTTACCCCTGGATTTAAGAAGGCTTCTTTTAAAGGAGTTGCGGTTTTCATTTGGGCAAACATATCGGTAATGCTGAAATGAAATTTAGCTAGAACAATAATCGTGATGACGAAAGTGCCTCCCATTAATAGAATCGCTTTAATGATTTGCACCCAGCTTGTTGCATGCATTCCGCCAAAAATAACGTACACGGTCATTAACACACCAACAATTAATACAGATGTCGTATAATCCAAGCCCAATAATAATTTTATAAGTGCACCTGCTCCAACGAGTTGGGCAATCATATAAAAAATAGAGATCGTAACAGTGTTCATTGCAGCAAAGCCTCGGATTTTTTTTGTATCAAAACGTGCGGCAATCATATCCGCAAATGTATACTTACCAAGGTTCCGTAATGGCTCTGCAACTAAGTAAAGAACAACAAGATAGGCTACGAGGAAACCAATACTATAGAAGAACCCATCAAATCCGGTTAACGCTACAGCCCCTGCAATTCCAAGGAAGGATGCAGCTGACATATAATCACCAGCAATGGCTAGACCATTTTGCCAGCCTGTCAAGCCCCCTCCGGCAGTGTAAAATTCACTTGCGTTTTTCGTCCGCTTAGAGGCTAAATAGGTAACGATAAGTGTGACGAAAACAATGGCAAGGAACATAATAAAGGCAGTTTTATTCATCAGCTATTGCTCCCTTCTCGGATTACTTGATTTGCCATGTCATCAAATTTAGCTGCCTTTTTAGAGTAAAGGATGCATAAACCCCATGTCATAACAAATTGAAGGAAAGCAAATACCCATGCCCATGTAATACTGCCAATAAATTTATGATTAAGTACTGTGGAGTAGGATGTTAGGATTGGTAAAGCAAAATAAAAACAAAAAAAGAAGATCGTTACTGGGATGATAAACTTTTTCTTCTCGGAGAGTAATGTTTGAAATGAAGAAGATTGAACAATTTTGCTGTAATCGCTCTCAATATTGTGTTTCGCTTTTTTAGCCTCCAATTGAAGCTCCCCCTATCAAATTAAAACCTTGATTTTTTTTATATGAGGAAAACAAAAACTAGTAGACAATGCTGACTTAAGGGTAAGAAATGAAGAAAAGTCTAATTGGAAATCCGGATAATTTCAGCTCCCCCTCCTTGTATTATATTTTTAAAAATTTAGAAGATTCTAATCTAAATCTAATTATAGTTTTTATCTACTAAATCTTGCAAGATAAAATTTCAAAGAGAGGGAAAATAAACCAATTTAATTGCATAAAAAGAAAACCCTTGCTTTAGCAAAGGTTTTCTTTTTATGGAGAATAGGGGGCTCGAACCCCTGACCTCTTGCATGCCATGCAAGCGCTCTCCCAGCTGAGCTAATCCCCCGAATATCATGTACAAGAAAAATTATATACGCTTTGACGAATTCTTGCAATAGGAAATAATGAAAAAAGAGCCAAGAAATTGGCTCTTAACTAATACTTTCAACTTCTACCTTTTTAACCCCTTCGAATTGGGAAATGGAGTAGTATACATCCGTTGTTTTTTCGCGATAATCAACAGCCACCAATATTTGTACTGAATGATCGCCATTATCTAAATCTTTTATTCGAAGTCTACGAATAATATAATGTTTTTCCATTATAAATGATATAACTTTTTCAATTTGTTCTTTATCCCTCATAAATAATTGAAGACTGATTTCTTTTTCCCTTAATTGCTTTGGACCAATCAATTTCATGAGGAATGGAATAAATTCTACGCTTATAATAAGAAGTAATACTCCAGCAAATGCTTCCCAATAAAATCCAGCTCCGACAGCAATCCCGATACCGGCAGCACCCCAAATCATTGCGGCTGTGGTCAGGCCGGAAATACTGTCATTCCCTCTCCTTAAAATTACCCCAGCACCAAGGAAACCAATTCCAGAGACAATCTGTGCAGCAAGTCGGAGAGGGTCCATCGTAATCTTCACGTGGTCTGAATTAGGGAACATATAAGCTGATTGAATGGAAACAATCGTCAGAAGACAACTCACAATAGACATAACGAGACTTGTCTTTAAACCTACAGGTTTTCTTTTCAACTCCCGCTCAAGACCAATGATGAGTCCGAGTACAGCTGAGATCCCAAGTTTTATCAGTATTTCTGTATTAATAGTATTCATGTGAATTCACGTCCAATTTTAAATCGAATATAAAAATGAAAACCTAAAAGTTATTAATTATTATATCGTATGAATGAGGGAAGGGAATTATTTTGTTAAATTATAAATGACTAAAAAGAAAAGGATTGTAAGTCACTCTTTTATTAAATGTAATTAATAAAAGAATTATTTTGAAAATAATTTCTTTAACAAATGGAAACGGTTCATGACTGATTAATTAGATATGGCATCTTTAAAAAACTTTTAAAATTATATTGCAATCATTTTGTTATCGTGGTATATTTAATCTCGTCCTCTTCGAGAGAGTCAAACAACGAAAAAATAAATTTTGAAAAGTTGTTGACAATACGAAAGTGGATGTGATAAATTAAAGAAGTCGCTTTTGAGCGGCGGTGAAAAATACAAGCTAAAATAAATAGAAATTTTATATTAGTGTTGTAGATTGTTCTTTGAAAACTAAACAAACAAAAACGTCAACAAACAATAATTATTCACTTCATTTAATGAAGTGAAGCCAACGTAAAATTCGAGCTACATCAACTTTCTTGGAGAGTTTGATCCTGGCTCAGGACGAACGCTGGCGGCGTGCCTAATACATGCAAGTCGA
>NZ_JAVDUQ010000050.1:0-27401 GCF_031456445.1 Neobacillus niacini
CACACCCGTTCCCATACCGAACACGGAAGTTAAGCTTCTCAGCGCCGATGGTAGTTGGGGGCTGTCCCCCTGTGAGAGTAGGACATTGCCAGGCTGTTATTTTAAATAACATACATACTTTATAGTTTTTTACATATAATAGTATGGACATGTAATATTTTTACTATCGCGGGGTGGAGCACGTTCGAATAAGCTTCTTCGAATTATCCACAGCGCACCGATTGAGCCGCATCTTGAATAAGCTTTCTGAAATCGGGGCGGTCGTTAAGCTTGGAGCATGATTCAAACTTAATACTTTTTACTATCGCGGGGTGGAGCAGTCTGGTAGCTCGTCGGGCTCATAACCCGAAGGTCGCAGGTTCAAATCCTGCCTCCGCAATTTGGTTTGGTAGTTCAGTTGGTTAGAATGCCTGCCTGTCACGCAGGAGGTCGCGGGTTCGAGTCCCGTCCAGACCGTTACATAATTGTCTTTTTAAAAAACGAAACCTGGTTTCGTCTTTTTTTATTTAAAAGCATTTAACAGCTTATATATTTTTTATCCTTAGGAGACATCCTAAGGTTTTTTTGCACGTAAATAAGGTAAAATGTAGATAATGTCATGTTAAAGTAAAAAGGTGATGGAATGAATCAATACGAACTAAATACAACGGATTCCAGTCAAACATCAAACTTTGCCGCAAAATTGGCAGAGCATTTGCTGCCTGGAGATGTTATAACTCTTGAAGGGGATTTGGGTGCAGGAAAAACAACCTTTACAAAAGGATTGGCTCAAGGCTTAGGAGTTAAGCGGACAGTAAACAGTCCAACCTTTACAATCATAAAAGAATATGCCGGCAGAATGCCGCTCTATCATATGGATGTGTATCGGGTAGCAGATTCCTTTGAAGACCTAGGCTTCGATGAATACTTTGAAGGGAATGGAGTTACAGTAGTGGAATGGGCTCATTTAATTGAAGAGCAGCTGCCATCGGAACGGTTGACAGTTTACTTGTACCATGAGGGTCAAGAAAATAGAAAAATGGTTTTCGTTCCAAAAGGGGAACGTTATGAGCAATTATGTAAGGAGATTTTTTCATGACGATTTTAGCAATTGATACTTCTAATTATGCACTCGGTGTCGCACTATTAGAAGAAAATCAAGTACTTGGCGAATATATGACGAATTTGAAAAAAAACCATTCTATTCGAATTATGCCTGCAATAGAGACGTTAATGCGGGATTGTGACCGTGTGCCTGCCGATCTAACAAAAGTGGTTGTGGCAAAAGGACCTGGTTCCTATACGGGTGTAAGGATTGGAGTAACGATTGCAAAAACACTGGCTTGGACATTGAAAATTCCACTTGTGGGTGTTTCAAGTCTAGAAATTTTGGCTTCTGGAACCGGACGTTACTTTGATGGATATGTTTCCCCGTTATTTGATGCAAGAAGAGGACAAGTTTATACGGGGTTATACCTATATAAAAATAATGAGCTCAAAACTATTGAACAGGATCAATTAATCATGTTAGATGATTGGGCACAAAGCTTAATAAAAATGGATAAGCCTGTTCTCTTTGTCGGAAATGACCTGCTTATTCACCAAGAGAAAATAGCAGAAATTTTAGGATCTAAGGCTATATTTGCAGCTATGACGGAACATAATCCCCGACCATCGGAGCTAGCCTTATTAGGTCAAAATCAACGTGAAGATGATATCCATTCTTTTGTACCGAATTATATTCGTTTAGCTGAAGCAGAAGCTAAGTGGTTAGAAGCAAATAGGAAAATTTCTAAAGGACAGGAATAGGGAATTATGGTAGATTCTTTTGTTTTTCGTTATATGAGGGAAGAGGATATTGATCAGATTTTAGAAGTGGAGCATGCATCCTTTTCGACCCCATGGAGCCGTGAAGCCTTTTATAATGAACTTAATAATAATAAATTTGCAGTCTATATTGTTCTTGAAGAATACGATAAAATTATTGGATATTGTGGTGCTTGGATTGTTATCGATGAGGCCCATATAACCAATATTGCCATACTTCCGGAATATCGAGGTAAGAAGCTGGGAGAAGCCTTAATGCAAAAAATGATGTCTGTAGCTAGAGAGATGGGGGCAAAAAGTATGACCCTGGAAGTGAGAGTGACCAACCAGATTGCCCAATCCCTTTACCGGAAGTTCGGCTTTCAAAACGGCGGAATCCGGAAAAATTATTATTCCGATAATCAGGAAGATGCTTTAGTAATGTGGGTGAAATTATGAAAAAAAACCAGTGGATTTTAGGAATTGAAACTAGCTGTGATGAGACAGCAGTGGCGATTATTAAAAACGGACGGGAGATCGCCGCTAATATCGTTGCCTCACAAATTGAAAGTCATAAAAGATTTGGTGGGGTCGTACCCGAGATTGCTTCCAGACATCATGTGGAGCAAATAACGATTGTAATTGAAGAAGCATTAAATCAGGCAAAACTCTCCTTTTCGGATTTAGATGCGATTGCTGTAACAGAAGGACCTGGATTGGTAGGAGCCTTATTAATCGGGGTCAATGCAGCAAAGGCTCTTGCCTTTGCCCATAATCTTCCGCTTGTACCGGTTCATCATATTGCCGGGCATATATATGCGAACCGCTTGGTAACAGAAATGAAGTTTCCGCTACTTGCCCTTGTTGTATCAGGCGGGCACACAGAGCTTGTTTACATGAAAGAACATGGTCATTTTGAGGTCATCGGCGAGACAAGGGATGACGCTGCAGGGGAAGCCTATGACAAGGTGGCAAGAACACTTAACCTTCCATATCCCGGGGGACCGCATATCGACCGTCTAGCCCATGAAGGAAGCCCGACAATTGATTTACCGCGTGCCTGGTTGGAGGAAGGATCTTATGATTTTAGTTTTAGCGGGTTAAAATCAGCTGTTATTAACACTGTTCACAATGCTGAGCAGCGCGGCGAGATCATCGCACCGGCAGACCTTGCTGCGAGTTTTCAAGAAAGCGTGATTGATGTGCTTGTGAAAAAGACGGAGAGAGCTGCTATTGAATATAATGTGAAACAGGTATTGTTAGCTGGAGGTGTTGCAGCGAATAAGGGGCTTCGCAGCGCTTTGGAAGAGATATTCTCCCATTATCCCGAGATAGAATTAGTTGTACCTCCCATATCTTTATGCACAGATAATGCAGCGATGATTGCGGCGGCAGGAAGTATTATGTTCGAAAAAGGTGTTCGTGCAGAACTTTCGCTCAATGCGATCCCAGGATTGGAGATTGAATTATATAATGATTAGCTCTTCTGTTTATAAGAAGAGCTTTTTTTGTGGATAAAATATTATTCGACATTTCTAGCAATTCAAATTTAGTGGATAAAGCTGTGCATAGTGTTAATAATGTGGATAAGTATAGTGTTTGCTGTGGATAATGTGGAAAAGTTTAAAAAACATTGCAATTGTTACTCTTTAGTATGTGAATAAGTTTGTGGATATAGTGGACATGTTAACATTTTTTTAATTGAAGAGCAAAAACCTACCGCAAAGTCTTATGATTTTGCCGGAAAATGTCGATTAATTTTGAATTTCTATTGATCTTATCGAATAATTTGTTGATAAATGTTGATATTTGGATTAGAGATCTTTTTAACTCTGTGGAAAAAATGCCTAGGGGGAACACGGGAGATGTTTAAAGAGAACTATTAAGGACAAAATCGCTTAATCGGAGTAGGAAAATGGTCTTCATAAAGCCGATGAAGCCCAAAACCCATCTCAAAGGCCAAGAAAAAGGTCTTCATCAAGCTCTCAAACACCCCAAATCACCCCAAACACCCAAAAAAATGTCCTTCACCACACCGATGAAGGACGAACTCATATTTTATTCCGCCAGCTCTGCCCACTCTTCCATCAAGTGTTCAAGCTCCGCTTTTGCTTTTCCGTTCAACTCGGTAATTTCTAAAACCTTTTCGTGGTCCTGAAAGATCTCCGGGTCACATAATTGCTCCTCAAAACCTTGAATTTGTTCCTCAAGGCTTTCAATTTTCATCTCAATCTCTTCTAGCTTTCGTTTTCGCTGCCGCTCGAGCTTTTTACTTTCTTTATCCTGTTGATAAGTGCTCTTCTCAGAAGACTCCTCCTGCCCGGTCTTTTTAGCCGCAGCTGAAGTAGCCGCCTCGAGTGCTGCAATCTCTTCCTGTTCCAGTTTTTTTTCTAAAAAATAATCATAATCACCAAGATATTCTTTACTGCCATCCTGATTTAATTCGACAACCTTTGTAGCAATACGGTTAATAAAATATCTGTCATGGGAAACAAACAAAATGGTTCCTGGATAATCGATTAAGGCATTCTCAAGAACTTCCTTGCTATCCAAATCCAGGTGGTTGGTAGGCTCGTCTAAAATTAATAGATTGGCCCTTTCTAACATTAATTTCGCAAGCGCAAGCCGTGCTTTCTCGCCGCCGCTCAAGGTAGAAACAATTTTTAATACATCATCCCCGGAAAATAAGAAATTGCCCAAAACTGTGCGAATTTCCTTTTCACTTTTGAGTGGATAATCATCCCACAATTCATTTAAAACACGCTTATTAGAGGTCAATTCGGCTTGCTCTTGATCATAATACCCAATCGCAAGGCTTGTCCCATAAAGAATCTTTCCGGACAAAACGGGTAGTTTTTTAATGATTGTTTTTAATAGCGTTGATTTTCCGATTCCGTTGGGACCCACTAGGGCGATGCTTTCTCCGCGGAATACCCGAAAGGAAATTCCCTCTGAAATTTTTTCTCCATCATATCCGACAGCCAGTGAATCGACTGTTAAAACATCATTTCCACTTTGCTTTTCAATTTCAAACGAGAAGGAAGCTGATTTTTCGTCCCCTAATGGACGGTCCATAACATCTATTTTTTCGAGCTTTTTTCGGCGACTCTGGGCGCGTTTCGTCGTTGAGGCCCGAGCTAAATTCTTCTGGATAAAATCCTGTAAATTCGCAATTTCCTGCTGCTGTTTTTCATAAAGCTTCAGGTCACGTTCATAATTGGCCGCTTTTTGGTCAAGGTAAGAACTATAATTACCGGCATATCTTTGGATTTGCTTCCGAGAAACCTCGTAGACCTGTGTTACGACCTTGTCCAAAAAATAACGGTCATGGGATACAATCAAAATCGCCCCATCGTAACTTTGCAGATATTGCTCCAGCCAGGAAAGGGTATCGATATCTAAATGGTTGGTCGGTTCGTCCAAAATTAAAATATCCGGCTTGGTCAACAGCAATTTCCCTAAGGCCAAACGGGTTTTTTGACCTCCGCTTAAAGACGCAATCATTAAGGAATAATCAGGGAAATTTAACCCATGCAATACAGAGCGAATATCCGCCTCATACTGATATCCTCCCTGTTCCTTAAACTTCACTTGAAGCAGGTCATACTCTTTTAGAATCCGCTCATATTTGTTTGTGTCGGCGATTGCATCAGGGTCTGCCATTTGTTCTTCAAGCAGCCTCAAACTTTTTTCCATCGCGCGTAGTGGTTCAAACACGGTCAGCATTTCTTCCCAAATGGACAAATTCGACTCTAAGCCCGTATTTTGTGCTAAATACCCAATGGTTACTTCTTTGGGCTTGATGATCTCCCCACCATCATGTGACAGCTGCCCGGCGATAATTTTTAACAACGTCGACTTTCCCGCTCCGTTTCGTCCGACTAAAGCGACCCGGTCCCGCGTTTGTAATTCCAGTTTTATATTCGATAAAATAAGGTCAGCACCATAATATTTTGCTAATTGATTCACTTGCAATAAAATCATTGTTTTTTCACCTCTATTACATAGAGATAGTGTACCGTATTCCTAGAGTGTCGGCAATAAAGGGCGGACCGCACAGGCTGCATCAGCAAAAAAATGTTGGTAAAATGTTAAAATTATAAGAATGATTCGCTCAAAGTTTCACACACATAGACCGAAAAATAGTGTATGATTTGAAAGGAGGAATTTATTAATGGCAGAATTTACTCACTTTAATGAAGAGGGCAGAGCAAAAATGGTGGATGTAAGTGATAAACCGGAGACTGCCCGCACCGCATTAGCTCATTCCAGTATTACCGTCAGTCAAGAAATATTTAAGAAAATTACCCACAATGAGATGAAAAAAGGAGATGTCCTTGCTGTAGCACAGGTTGCTGGTATTATGGCAGCAAAAAAGACATGGGATATTATTCCGATGTGTCATCCTATTCCATTAACAGGGGTTAATATTTCTTTTTCCTGGGAACCTGATCAGCAAGAGATGTATAAATTAAGTATTGCCGTATCCGTTAAAACAAAAGGGAATACAGGTGTTGAAATGGAAGCGCTAACAGCCGCAGCTGCATGTGCGCTGACCGTCTATGATATGTGTAAAGCAGTCGATAAGGGCATGGTGATTGGACCGACCTATTTAGTTGAAAAAACCGGCGGTAAAAACGGTGATTTTAAAAGAACTGATGTTTTTTAAAAAACATGAACGAAACTATTTATGCGGGGGTGCAGGAGGAATATGACAAACGAAACAATGAAAATTCCACAGGCAACAGCAAAGCGACTACCCTTATATTATCGATTTATTCAAAATCTGTATTCTTCAGGGAAACAAAGGGTTTCCTCAGCCGAATTAAGTGAAGCGGTAAAAGTGGACTCAGCAACAATCCGCAGAGATTTTTCCTATTTTGGCGCCCTTGGGAAAAAAGGTTATGGCTACAATGTTAATTATTTATTAACCTTTTTCCGAAAGACATTGGACCAGGATGAATTAACAAAGGTTGCGTTAATCGGGGTTGGTAATCTTGGTACAGCCTTTTTAAACTATAATTTTTTAAAAAATAATAATACAAAGATTACGTGCGCCTTTGATGTGGATCCAAATAAAATGGGCACGACAATCGGTGAGGTACCGGTCTATCATATGGACGATTTAGAGAAGTATATTATGGAGGAAAATATTCAAGTGGCGATATTAACTGTTCCAGCTCCAGTAGCCCAACCGATAACCGATAGGCTCGTAAGTGCAGAAGTGAAAGGAATCCTAAATTTCACACCAGCCCGATTAAATATCCCATCTTCCATAAGGGTTCACCACATTGATCTTGCCGTAGAACTGCAATCACTTGTTTACTTTTTAAAGCATTACCCGACAGCGGAAATAGCAGAATAAGCTTGAGGATAAACCTTTCCATGACAATGGAAAGGTTTTTTATTTAGATAAAACAAAGCTCCCTTTACAACGTAACAGTGTTATGTTACATTAGTGATGTGAAAGGGGTCTTTATGATGAATGAGGAGTTAATATCGAAAAAAGATTTATTGGAATTAGCAGGAATCTCCTATGGACAGCTGTACAGATGGAAACGGAAGGATCTGATTCCGGAGGATTGGTTTATCCGGAAATCTACGTTTACTGGACAGGAAACCTTTTTTCCAAAAGAAAAAATCCTAGACAGAATCAATAAAATTCAAACAATGAAAGAAAACCTATCACTGGATGAACTTGCTGATATGTTTTCTCCCAATGTATCTGACTTAAATCTAACAAAAGATGAATTAATAAAACGAAACATTGTTTCAGAGTCAGTTATAAATTTTTACTTAGAGAATGAAAAAGGTGGGTTACAATTTAATTTTTCGAGAATGCTTGAAGTGTTTGTGTTAGAAAAGCTGCTGCAATCAGGTGAAATTAACCTCGAGGAAGGGAAAATGGTACTTCAGGTATTAAAGGATCAAGCGCCGTTGATAAAGCAAAAGAGTGCTGAACTGGTGATTACCAGAAAGCTGGGGGTATCCTCCTGTCTTTTGTTCATCAATACAGAATCCTTCCATTTTGAACGAGGAACGAAAATCGTGAGCCAGCTGTCGCTATTGGCCTGTATGGAAGAAATGAAATTGAAATTATTATAAAGGAGAATGGGAATGGAGACGAAAAAAAGGGGAGACCTGGTCATAAATGGCTTTGGGGCATCGAATGGCGGACAGTTCCAGAAGGTAACTCTGAACGGAAAAGGAACGGTAAACAGTGATATCGAATGTAAGGAATTTGAATGCAATGGCACAGGGGCAGTAAAAGGAAACATCATCGTAGAAACTGCCAAAATTAATGGGATGGCAAAAATAAGTGGAACCGTTGAGGCTAAAGACCTTTCCGTTGATGGCACAGCAAAAATTGAAAAAAACCTAATAGTTGAGAAAGTAAAGGTGGCTGGAAAAGCTACTGTTGGCGGCAGAGTCAAAGCAGAAGAAATAAAAATAAAAGGTAAGCTGACAGTGGAAGAGGATTGCGAGGCGGAACTTTTTAAGGCTGAATCCATGTTTACGATTGGCGGTCTGTTAAATGCCGACGAAGTGGACATTAAGATTTTTGGAGATTGTCAGGCGAAGGAAATTGGCGGGCAATCGATTGTTGTGAAATATAAGCCGTCTTGGTTTGGGATCTTTAAATCCCTTTTTCAAACTCAATTAAAAGTGGAAGTAATTGAGGGTGATACCATTTATCTTGAAAATACGAAGGCTGCAGTTGTGCGGGGGAACCATGTCACGATTGGCCAAAATTGTGAAATTGGGTTTATTGAATATACGGATGAGCTCGCAATCGATCCGAGTGCGGTTGTAGGCGAAAACAAGAAAAGGTAATGAGGGGGGAGATAGAAATGAAGGGTAAAGAAAATCTGATCATTAACGGGTCAGGAAGTTATCCGGGCGGCCGATACGATAAAATAAGTGTCCGCGGCGAGGGCACGATCGTTGATGATGTCGAAGCTTCTGTGTTTAAAGTTTATGGTACTACAGAGGTTGCGGAAAATCTTAAAACAGGCTCAATGAAAGTGATGGGTGAAGCAGAAGTAAAAGGAAATGTCGAGTTAGAAGAATTGCTGGTAATGGGTACGATGGAAATTGGCGGCAAAGCCTTATTGAAAAAAATAAAAATCCTTGGAACGCTGGATGCAGGTGAAAGCCTTAATGGTGATACAGCCAATATTAAAGGCAGTATCGCAGTTGCAGGTGATGTCGAATATGAAACGTTTGACTCAAGTGGAGGATTTGAAATTAAAGGGTTGTTAACTGCCGATACGATTAAAGTTTCTTTGCGGTTCGGGGAAAGCCGTGTGGAGGAAATCGGCGGCGGAAAAATAACGATTAAAAGAAAAAGAAACTCTCTTTTACCTTTTGTAGGGGAAGAAGGTACTCTTTTAGCAAAGGTGATTGAAGGCGACGATCTTTATTTGGAAAATACGAAAGCTGATATCGTAAGGGGCAATAAGGTAAGGATTGGTCCCGGCTGTATAATCCGATTGGTAGAGTATAAGGATGATTTTATCCAAGATTCAAATGCAACAGTGAAAATGTCAAATAAGATTTAAAAGAGAATGGAATGGTTGCGAAGGAAAGTAAATTAGGATTTGTTGTTGCCGGTCTGCTGCTCGGAATTTTGATGGCCGATACGCAGATAAATGGGGGAGAACCGCAGATAAGATGATGCTTATCGCAGATAAATCGTTGACTATCGCAGATAAAGTTCATTTTATCGCAGATAAAAATTTTTTGCCGGAAAAAAGTCATCGAAATTACTAGTTTATAACACGTAAAAGTCTATTTTCTATTAAAAAAAGTTGCCCCAAACATCATTTGAGGCAACTTTTTTTATTTTTTCAATTGATCCTTATACTTCATGTAAAAGAAAAATAATTTAAGGCTGGAGCCGAAATCAAATGTCGCTAATAGGACAAGCAGGTAGCTGAAAAACCCCCAGCCATTTTGGTTTACATCATGAATCGCAAAGTATGTAAATAAACTTCCGAGCAGGAAGTAAATCAGGCTGGAAATCAGGGGTGAACGTCTCATAAAAATCCTCCGATAAAGTTTTGCATCGATTCTGCATCCCGGATTAATTTTTCAATATCGTCTTTGTAAGCGGATTGAACAATGACAACCATTGTATTCATCGTCACATGAGCAAAAATCGGTACTAAAATATGTTTTGTTTTTACATAAAGAAACGCGAAGGTAAAGCCCATTGCTGAATAAAGAAGAACATGTTCCGGTTCCATATGCGCCAAAGCAAAAATGACCGAGCTAATGAAAGCTGATATAAAAAAGTTAAAACGTTTATATAGCGTGCCGAAAAGAATTTTCCGGAAGACGATTTCTTCTAAAATCGGACCGAAAATCGAACTGACCAGGATAGCAAGCGGGAACGTCTCGATAATATGGATGATATCCTTTGTATTCTCTGAGCCCATTTCCACGCCAATCAGCCTTTCGATATTGGCGGCGATCGCTTGCGCAAAGAGTGCTAAGAAGACACCAAAAAACGCCCAAATAATCGAGAGACCCAAGGAGGTTCCTCTTTCGTTCCTCTTATTCCGCATTTCTTTCCGTAAAATAATCAGGGTAATAATAAGTGCTAAGGAAAAACTGATCACCAGCCAAATAGGGACTGCAAGCCTCCCGCTGATTCCGGTTACGCTAAAGCCGTACATCAGTAAAGGAACTCCAGCAAGACTTGAAAACTGCATGGCAATATAAACAATTAAGATTATCCAATATTCCCGTTTCAAACGTTTCTCTCCTTTTAGAATCCACTAAAAATTTTCTGCGTATGCTTCATTCTACTCTTAAAACCGGTCTTGTTTCAATTTAGAAGGATTTTTTCAAATGGATGGTATAGAATTTCATCGGAATCATATACTTTTAAGGTTGTGGGCATTTTTGGGTTAAGTGAGACTATTCTGTAATTTTTTATAAAAAAATTTATGCATCCAACTTGCAAAAGATTGGCAAATTCATTATTATAATAATTGTGTTAGCACTCGGGTGTAAGGAGTGCTAATAATGACAGAATTACATATATTTTTGAGGAGGTTGTTTGATTTGTTAAAACCATTAGGTGATCGCATTGTCATTGAGCTTGTCGAATCAGAAGAAAAAACTGCAAGCGGTATCGTTTTACCGGACTCAGCGAAAGAAAAGCCTCAGGAAGGAAAAGTTGTTGCTGTTGGAACAGGCCGTGTGCTTGAAAATGGCGAACGTGTAGCACTTGAAGTTTCTGTAGGCGATCGTATTATCTTCTCAAAGTATGCTGGTACTGAAGTGAAATACCAGGGTACAGAATATTTACTACTACGTGAAAACGATGTCCTTGCTGTAATCGGCGAGTAAAAAATACAGTTTTAAAAAATAAGAGGAGGTTTTTTGAACAATGGCTAAAGAGATTAAATTTAGTGAAGATGCACGCCGCTCAATGCTTAAAGGTGTAGATACACTTGCAAATGCAGTAAAAGTAACTCTTGGACCTAAAGGACGCAACGTGGTTCTTGAGAAAAAATTTGGTTCCCCTTTAATCACTAATGACGGTGTAACGATCGCAAAAGAAATCGAATTAGAAGATGCATTCGAAAACATGGGTGCAAAGCTTGTTGCCGAAGTAGCTAGCAAAACAAATGATGTGGCTGGTGACGGTACAACAACTGCAACGGTTCTTGCTCAAGCGATGATTCGCGAAGGCTTAAAGAACGTAACTGCTGGTGCAAACCCAATGGGAATCCGCAAAGGGATTGAAAAAGCAGTTGCAACTGCCGTTGGTGAATTAAAAACTATTTCAAAACAAATTGAAGGCAAAGAATCTATTGCACAAGTAGCTGCTATTTCTTCTGATGATAACGAGGTTGGCCAATTAATCGCTGAAGCTATGGAGCGCGTTGGCAACGACGGTGTTATCACAATTGAAGAATCAAAAGGATTCACAACTGAGCTTGATGTTGTAGAAGGTATGCAATTTGACCGTGGATATGTTTCAGCTTACATGGTAACCAATACTGATAAAATGGAAGCTGTCTTAGAAAATCCATATATCTTAATCACTGACAAAAAAATCTCCAGCATCCAAGAAATCTTACCAGTTCTTGAGCAAGTTGTTCAGCAAGGTAAGCCATTATTATTGATTGCGGAAGATATCGAAGGTGAAGCATTATCTACTATAGTAGTGAACAAGCTCCGCGGAACATTCAATGCTGTAGCTGTTAAAGCTCCTGGTTTTGGAGATCGCCGTAAAGCGATGCTTGAAGATATCGCTGCATTAACTGGCGGTGAAGTGATCACTGAGGAACTTGGCCGTGATCTTAAAACTGCAACAATCACATCTTTAGGACGCGCTTCTAAGGTTGTTGTAACGAAAGAAAACACAACAATCGTTGAAGGTGCCGGTGCTACTGAGGAAATCCAAGCTCGTGTGAACCAAATCCGTGTTCAATTAGAAGAAACTACTTCTGAATTTGACCGTGAAAAATTACAAGAGCGCTTAGCTAAATTAGCTGGCGGTGTAGCAGTTATCAAAGTTGGTGCTGCAACTGAAACAGAATTAAAAGAGCGTAAGCTTCGTATTGAAGATGCATTGAACGCGACTCGTGCAGCTGTTGAAGAAGGTATTGTATCCGGTGGTGGTGTTGCCCTTCTAAACGTATACAGCAAAGTAGCTGAAATCCAAGCAGAAGGCGATATCGCTACAGGTATCAACATCGTACTTCGTGCGATGGAAGAGCCAGTTCGCACAATCGCTCAAAATGCTGGTCTTGAAGGATCTGTCATTGTTGATCGCTTAAAGCGTGAAGCAGTTGGCACAGGCTTCAACGCTGCTACTGGCGAGTGGGTAAACATGATTGATGCTGGTATCGTTGATCCTACTAAAGTAACTCGTTCTGCACTTCAAAATGCAGCATCTGTTGCGGCTATGTTCTTAACAACTGAAGCAGTTGTTGCTGACAAGCCAGAACCAGCTGGTGCGGCTGGAATGCCTGATATGGGCGGCATGGGTGGAATGGGCGGCATGATGTAATCCACCTATCAAACCCTTGATTTATGAGGATTTACAAACTGATATATGATTTGTAGTATCCGAAAAAGTGACCGATATTTTTAGACGGTGTCTTTTAGGGCTTCCACTAAGTTCACTGAACTTAGTGGAAGCTTATTATTTATAATTAATTTCCCCAATGTTCTTCTATAAAAATACCTTACATTGTCCTCCTCATAAAAGTAATGAACTCATTTAAAAATTAGACTTTTCATTATATATCTTTAATAAAATAAACATTGTAGATAATAGAACTATAATGTACATAGCTATTAATAGGAGTTAAAATATAATTAAACTTTGGTGCATAGAGAGTGCAAACCATGTACTAAACGCTATTAATTTAAATAATGCTATTAAAGAAAAAATTCCCCATTAAGTTAAAAAGTATGGAAGGTGAATTTATGAAGTTAGATATCGTTAGAGGTATTATAAAAAATATACAAGCATCGGATATTTTAATTAAAACTTTACAGGAAAATGTTGATAAGGATTTAGATGGAACTTTATTCCTAGGTTACTTATTAAAAGCCGCTGACCAGAATGTAATAACTGTTGATGCTTTATTAGTGTCTGAGAAATTTGGTTTAGTGGCATTTATATTTTCTTCAGGAAGCCAAGAGGAAGTATATGACCAATATGACAAAATGTTTTATCAATTAGAGAATACTTTAACACAGTATAACTCTCTAAGAAAGGGGAGAAAGTTAGCTTTTGAACCTAATGTAATTACTTTTTTCCCATCTCAAGAAATGGGGTTATTACCTAACGAGCATAATGGAAATGAATATTTATTTGCTAATCCTAGTAATTTAGATTCCAAGTTAAATGAACTAGAGGAATTTGATCAAGGATTATTTAATAGGCTTCAAGAGGCGCTACAAAAGGTTTCTACAATGAAGCCCAAGAAAGATAGAGGAAATGTGAAAAAAGCAAGTTCTCTTGGGAATAAAATGAAAATAATTGAAAAAGAGATTGCGAATTTAGATCAGTGGCAAAAAAAGGCTGCTTTTGAAGTACCAGAAGGCCCACAAAGAGTAAGGGGGTTAGCTGGATCAGGAAAGACAGTTGTATTGGCATTAAAAGCTGCATATTTACATGCACAACATCCTGAATGGGATATTGCAGTAACTTTTTATTCAAGGGCTCTTGGACAACAGTTTAGAGAAATGATAACGAACTTCTCATTTGAATATCTAGGACATGAACCCAACTTTAAAAAGTTACATATCTTACATTCATGGGGTACTGGAAATGAAATCGGAATATATTCAATTACAGCTAGAGATTTAAACATTACTCCAATAACCTTTAATAATGCAAAAGCCAAATACGGAAGAGATAATGCTTTCGAAGGTATTTGTAAAGAATTATTACTGCTCATGAGTGATAATCATCCTCCGGTTTATGATGCGATTTTAATTGACGAAGCACAAGACTTACCTATAAGCTTCTTTAAAATCTGTTATAAAATAACAAAAGACCCGAAAAGAATTGTCTTTGCATATGATGAATTACAAAATTTGACAAACGCGGGTATGCCAGATGTTAGAGAGTTATTTGGGGATGATGAACATGGTAATCCTCTAGTGACTCTTGATGGGGCTAAAAACAAAGCTCAACAAGATATAGTTTTACCAATTTGTTATAGAAACTCTCGATGGACCTTAACCCTTGCCCATGCACTAGGATTTGGTATCTATAGAGAGGGTGGGTTGGTACAACTCTTTAAAGATCTTGATTTATGGGATGACATCGGTTATAGGAAAGTTACAGGTATTCTAGAGTATGGAAAAGACGTTTCTTTAAAAAGGAAAGAAGATTCATCCCCAACTTATTTTGATGAATTAATAGGTGCTGATGATGCTATAGAAGTAAGAGGTTTTAGGGATGTTAATGAGCAATATAGATGGGTAGCTGATCAAATCGAAAATGATATAGTGGAGGAAGAATTGGACTATGATGATATATTAGTAATATTCCCAGATGCATATTATTCAAAGAGTGAATATATGGAGTTTAGAAGATTTCTTTTGTCCAAAAATATTAAATCTAATTTAGCAGGTATAACAACCGATAGAGATACTTTCAGAGTAGATGATACAGTAACTTGTGCTCATATTTACCGCGCTAAAGGGAATGAAGCTCCTAAGGTATATGTAGTAAATTCTGAACACTGTGCTAGAGGCTCTGAAATGATAAGGTTAAGGAATACGTTATTTACTGCTATTACACGATCTAGAGCATGGGTGAAGATCTGTGGAGTAGGACAAGAGATGAATATAATAAAGAGTGAAATAGAAGAATGTATTAGACGTGATTACAAATTGGAGTTTAAGATACCAACTATTCAAGAATTAGACAGAATGAGATTGATACATGGGGATAAAACCGAAGAGGATAAGAAAAAGATCAATAGAGCTAATTCTAGTATTAATGAGTTGATTGAGCTTGTTGAAAAGGGGTTAGTAGATCCAAGTACTATGCCACAACTCCAAGCATTGTTAAATACACTAAGAGCAAAAGAAGATGAAGATGAGTTTGAAGAATAAGACGTTAAATAAGAATGTATTAGCTTTAAAAGAACAAATTGATAATTCTTTGGAATTATTATTAAGTCTAAATCTCATCCAATTCTATAATCCTGTTAACGTCGAATATAATGAGGCCGATGATATTTCTAAGATTTCCTGGTTTAACCATATAGGTGGTAGAGAGGTAAGTAGTAATGCCTTTTTAACTATTAAGCAATACCTAGCTATTTTAGAAAGTGGAGCATATCACGTATTAATGAATGATTATTCTATAATAAGAGCATCGTTTACCTTTAAGCATAATAAGTTGATCACACAAAATTTGTTGTGGTGGCCATGTCCTGTTAAAGTTGATTTTGGAGATAACGGAGAAGATTCACCTGCTGAAATAGTTAGTTTGTTTTTAGAGGATACGGAAAACTTTAGGATGAGGTCACCAGTACGTATTGATTTTGATAAAGATAATGATACTGAAGATCATCCTAAAGCTCATATCCACACTCAACATTATAAATCGAGAATGAATACCGTTAGGCCAATCTGTTTTAATACTTTTTTAAAATTTATTTTTAATCATTATTATCCTACACTAAAGATTAATAATAAAATATTTTCAAGCTGTCCAATTAATTTTGAATCCTCAAAGGAAATATCTTATACGCTCAAGGAGAAATTGATGATTTTTTAGTAATAGACTGTGTGTAACAAAAGAGCTACTCAAGTTTGGGTGGTCCTAGACTGTCGACAAATCCGAAAAACTTCGGATTTGTCGACAGTTTTTTGTATAATAAATAAAAGTAATAGAATTATTCGAATAGCTTTTTGCTGAAATTAAGTAATCAGTATCTTTGCTTTAAGGGAATAAGATGTGTCCAAAGACTCCTTTTTTGTATATTTATCCTAAAAAAATAATAAATTAGTCAATGAGGTGTAATGAGAGGTCCTTCATTAAGTTACTAAACTTATTTGCTATTATTTTTAGATACCTTTTCGACCAAATAACTCAACATAAAATAATTATTTAGTCTCCAACATAAAAAATACATTGAAAAAGACAAATAAAAAATTCTGGACTTTGGATAGGACAGTCTTCTTCAATTTCTAAATAAGTCTTAAACCATTCTGTAGTTTTCATTTTCCATATTGCCACTTCTTTACCTTTATAATAGAACCTTACCCAATCCATTACTTCTTTTTTCATTTTAAATTCATTTGATTGACTTGTAATGAGGAATTCAGGTGCAATTTTTTGCCAAGTTTTATAGGTTATTTGAAACACCTCATTGGTTTTACAGTTGAAAACTTGATAATATGGATGCCCAACCCACTTAGTTGTCTTTTTACACTTATATACAAGTTCTCCATCAATGGAGTAAACGTCAATTTGGGCATACCAATCAAAACTTCTCAAATAAGTTACCATTCTTACTATAAAATTTTTGTAAGTTCTTTTAAATTTACATACCACATTACCATGTTCATCAACCACATCAATTAATTTAGTTGAATCCTTAATTTTTGGGGGAGAATAGGTATATTTCCGCAGTAATGCATTACCAACCTTTTCTACATCAGTTCCTAATATTGTGTTTCCTCCTCCAGATAAAATAAACCATTACCACAATACCACATTTTAGAATAATATGTATTATTTACCTTATTAACAACTACCAGTTAATTAAAGATAACGACTATTGCTAGATGTTCGTTTCCGTATAAGTGCAATTATATGAAAAAATACTATTTATTTGAGTACGGTGTTTGTCAAATGTTCATTATGCCCGATTTAGTGAGTGAATCATTCTTTATGTGATAAACAAAGTGAACAGCAATGAATTTAATGCATTTAATGGTAAAATTGGATTTTATTTTAAATGTTACATTGTTATACGATGTAGATTGTTATACAATGTTAATGTAAAAAATTGGAGGGAATATTATGGACAGGGAGCTGCTGAAGGGCAGTATTGAAATCTTATTGCTTTCATTATTAGCGGAAGCGGATTGCTATGGTTATGAAATGACAAGAAAATTACGGATATTAAGCCATGATGCCTACCATATGAATGAAGGAACACTGTATCCCGCATTAAAGAGGCTGGAGAACAAGGAATGTGTGACGTCGTATTGGAGTCAGGAATCGGATGGCGGCCGTAGAAAGTATTACTCTATTACCAAAACTGGGCGTACTGTTTTGGCAGAGAAGCTGCAGAACTGGAAACAAATCAATACGTTGATAGAAAATACAGTGGAGGGATTAACTTGAAGGAGATCGAACAGTATGTAAAGGAAGTCACCTTGGATTTGCCCGACGATGAACAGAAGGAATTAAGGGAAGAAATTTTTATACACCTTCAGGACCATGTTAAAGAACTTTTAATTAAAGGATATTCTGAAGAAAAGGCGGTCCGTCTGGCTATTGAATCTTTTGGTAATCAAGGTAAATTGAATCGGGAGTTAAAGAGGGCTGTTTTCCCATTTTATAAACCAATTCGGTTCGTGTGGTGCGTTATTTTTGTTACCGGGTTTTTATGCCTTGTTTCCTATTCTGCTATGGAATACTATCATCCAGAATTTGATAATAGTTTGCCGCTTTACAGTGTGTTGATGGGGATGCTCATAGTAACCCTCATCGCCGGGACTGCCGAGGTTTTGTATGAAGTCCTTGCCAGTCAAATTAAGTCGAAATGGCTGTTAAATCCTTGGCTGTTCTTTTTGGTGCCATCATTGTTATTTGGCGGAATCCAGACGCCGTTGCTGTTTAAGCATCCGGAACAGTATCAGGACAGCTTGTGGCTGGACTTGTATGCCGTTCCAATTGGTGCTTTTGCGTACATCATCTCAAGGCAGCTGTTTACTTTGCTCTTTGTGCGTAATAAAAATAATTTTAAGAGGACAATTAATTAAAGTTATAAGATGGGGGGTTTTTAATTGGCTGATATTACAATTAAAAAAGTAAATTTATTGATTCTATTGTTTTTATTAGTTATCAATCTTATATTCTCAGCTTTCCTTATTGAAGAATTAATCGATGCCTCTGATCCGAATTACGGAGTAACTGGTTTCTTTACACCTATAATTGGTTTGATTTCTTTTATATACATTAGAAAATTAGCAGGAAAAAAGAAAATTCTTTTGTTAAGAGTTTTACAACTATTTAACTGGATTTTTATTATTTTCCCTATAGCTGTTTTCGTTTATGGGATCCTTATTATGGTTAATTATTAACTTTAGAGTATAATGAAGAAATTGATAAATACCCAGAAGAAGAAATAAAAATTATTTCTAAAAAACAGTAAATTCCCGTTAAAGATGTTACAACGGCGATTTTCAAAAACCTTGATATACCGCACTTTTCGTACGCGACGTTAAAGAAATTACACACTCTCAGCCTACGGGCGGCATGATGTGATAGCTGCTCACCCCCTTGGTATATAAGGATTTTAAGAGATTTGCTAACAAATTGCTAACATTGAGGATATTAATCGAGGCTTCTCATAAGTTCACTGAACTTTTGGGAAGTTTCTTTTTTTAATTCTTGCGTTACGTGGAGATACACATTTATCGTAATTTGATCATTGGTGAGACCAAGCCTGTACATGATTTGTTCAAGTGAGACACCAGCCTCTGCAAGAAGAGACGTATGTTTGTTATAAAAATTTGATTGGTTTTCAATAAGATAAGTCTTCCGCAATCGGGCGCTTTTCTTTCATAAGATTGGATCTTTCTATAATCGTGCGTTATCGTCAAAAAGAATGTACGTATAACGAAAAAAATTATTAGTTTCAATTATGTTTTTGTTGACGAACGTACGTTCTATGTTATAAAGTATGATTATGGTAATAATAGTTGGTGGTTACTACCACTTGGAA
The DNA here is from genome assembly GCF_031456445.1 of Neobacillus niacini. Lineage (GTDB taxonomy): Bacteria > Bacillota > Bacilli > Bacillales > Cytobacillaceae > Neobacillus > Neobacillus niacini_I. The sequence continues at coordinate 19,242 of NZ_JAVDUQ010000050.1, forward strand.
ATTACTTAAGCATTGTAAAAAAATTAGAACTAAGGAGCTGTTGAATGATGTCAATTAGTTTGAACCCTTATTTAATTTTTGACGGTAATGCGAGAGAAGCGGTCCATTTTTACGAGAAAGCGCTTGGCGGGAAAGTGATGGGTATCATGACGTTCGGAGATATGCCGGCGGACCCGAATCATTCATTGACGGATGACATGAAGGTTCGCGTTATGCATGCACACTTGAAAGTCGGAGATGCAGATCTCATGTTCAGCGATACTTACGAAGGCATGCCTTATCAGCCAGGCAATACGATTGAGATGGCCATCCATCCTAAAGAAGAGGCTAGAGCTAGAGAAATCTTCGCCGCTTTGGAAGACGGAGGACAAGTCATTATGCCCCTTCAGAAGACGGATTGGAGCCCCTTGTATGGGCAAGTAAAGGACAAGTTCGGCGTTATTTTCCAAGTGAACGTCCCAGCAGAGCAACCGCAGTATTAGCAAAAAGACTTCCACTCTACGAACAAACAAAGCCTTCTGATCGCGAATGGACAGGAGGCTTACTCAGTTGCAAATATCATACGAGGTCAGACTTCTTCAATTAAAGGGCGCGTTTCTCTAACAAGGAATGCGTCTATTTTTTATTTAAGGGAAATTTTCAAAAAGTAAAGCACGGAATTATAAAATTAAGTATTGCATTTTACTTATAATTATTTTATATTATTACCATAATCGATAATGATAATAATATAAAATATAGTAACAAAGTTAAGGGGGATTAAAATGGTTTCAAATATTGCTATAAGTGGCATGGTGTTTCAGGGGATTCTTTCATTCATGTTGCCTTTAGTTGTTTTTATTTACCTTCGAAAAAAACATCACATTTCATTAAAGCCAGTTCTTATAGGAGCAATCATATTTTTTGTTTTTACTCAAATTTTAGAGAAACTAATTCATGTCTACGTTCTTCAGGTGAATCCAACAACGATGGACTGGTTTGAAAATCCATGGTTATATGCCACTTATGGTGCACTTATGGCCGGAATTTTTGAAGAGATTGGTCGAATAATCGGCTTTAAATTTTTTCTTAAGCTAAATCGAGATTATAAAGATGGTCTTGCTTATGGTTTAGGGCATGGCGGGATTGAAGCAATTTTTGTCGGTATGTTTGCCTCTGTACAATTTATTTTAATCTCAGTGCTTATCAACTCAGGCAACTTTGATACACAAATAGCGGCATCACTGCCAGGTGGGATGGCTGATCAACTTAAAAGCCAACTAACTGATACTTCATGGCACATGTACTATTTAGGAGGGATTGAAAGAATTGGTGCATTTATTATACAGATTGCTTTATCATTACTTGTGCTTCAAGGTATAAGAAAAAAGAAAAATATCATCTTCCTACTAGCTATTTTATTACATGCAATCATTGATTTTTCAGCAGCCCTTGTTCAAAAGCAAGTCATATCTATTTGGGTTGTAGAACTGTTACTTGTTATTACTGTAGTTGCAGCAATTGTGTTTATAAGTAAAATTAGAGAGAAAATGGTACTAACACATCATTAGAAGGAGTGACCGACATGGCAAGTGCTAAAGCAGATATCATATTACATCCCATTCGAATGCGTATTATACAATGTTTAATTAATGACCAAAGATTAACAACACAACAGATTCAAGAACTATTAACAGATGTACCCCAAGCAACTTTATATCGGCATCTTCGAAAACTAGAGAATGCACATGTTATTGAAGTAGTTGAGGAACATAAAATTCGTGGAACAGTTGAGAAAGTATATGGTATGAAAGAGGAAGGCGCTAATATTACTATCAACGATTTGAAAAAGATGACACCAGAACAACATATGGAGTTATTTATTAAATTCATATCTTCTTTATTGGGTGATTTCCAAAGATATATTAATCAAGATTATTATGATTTAGTAGAAGATGGGATATCATTTCGACAACTCCATCTTCAACTGAGTGATTCAGAGTTCAATGAGATGCTTGGGAAAGTAAGAAATGTTTATAGCGAGTATTTACAAAATGAGCCGTCCCAAGATAGACGAAGAAGGATTATTTCAACCATTACAATGCCTGATGCAGGAAAGTCAAAATAAAATTGTTTATAAAGGGAGTAACGAAATGACTTTAAGAAACTCTCATGACGTAGAAATGTCCACAAATGAAATGTATAAAAGAGCAGTTTCAAAAGGAAAATATGTCTTACCTTTTTATATCTTTGTACCAGTTCTATTTGTTGTTTTATTTAATGCTTTTGGTCAAACAATGAATTGGAAAGCTTTTGGATTAGGTGCATTGGGCTGGTTTGTCGCACTGGTTTTAAGAGGTCCAATAGGTGCAATAGCAATTAAAAAAACAACGAAGGAAAAAGCAAATAATATTGTAGTTAGTGCCTCCGGTCCATTAGAAGAAGGTGTACGTTTTGTCCTATTAGCTCTAACAGCAAGTTCTCTACCTTGGTCACTATCAATAGGGCAAGGCTGGGCTGCTATTGAAGTATTGTTTACTATCATCAATGGGATTGTATTAATTACATTGGCAAACCGGACAGATGAAGAAGCTATGCAAGCAAAAGAAATGCTTAAAATGCAAGGGAATTTAACCTCAAGCCCTGTCTGGGGAATTATAGAGCGGCTTTTTGCCAGTTCTTATCATATTGGAGCAACTCTCATTCTAGCTGCTGCACCTTGGGCTGTTATTCTATTAATTCCATTTCATAGTTTTTTTAATATATACTCAGTCAAGTTATCAAAAAAATCTGTTGCCATAACGGAAGCCCTTGTTGGTGCTGTAGGAATTATCATCTTAACCATTGGATTATTGATCATTTAAGCGGATATTTTATGGATTAGAAATTAATATAAAGGAATTGCGTTAGCAAAATGCTAACATTTTGCTAACGCAATGAAGTAAAAATCGTCAATTCTCTTTAAAGATGTTAGACTTCAGAATCAACAAAACTTCGATATACCGTACTTTTTTTACACGACGTTAAAGATATTACACACTCTCAGCTTACGGGCGGCATGATGTAATAACGCCCCTCAACCCTTGATATAACTGGGTTTTTGAGTAAGATGAGAGTGAAATGCTAGCAAGAGGGTTTTAACGGAGGCTTCTCAAAAGTTGAGCAAACTTTTGGGAAGCTTCTTTTTTCATTTCTTGCGTTACGTGGAGATACACATTTTTTGTAATTTGATCATCAGTGTAAACAAGCCTGTCCATGATTTGTTCGTGTGAGACACCAGTTTCTGCAAGAGGCGAGGTGTGTGTATGATGCAATGAATGTCGCGTTAATTCCTTTTTGAGTCTTGGCAATGGGCAAGTAACCTTCCCATCCTGTTTTGAACATTCTTAATACGAGGGGATAGCCATGTTAGTGCTCTGTTTTAGCAAAGATGAGGGCTTTATTATAGTAAGTCCCCCTTTTATCCGTTCAATCACCTAATTTTTTAACTTCGTTATGCTTTTTCAAAGTATTAAACGCCTCTTCATCCGCCATTATTATTATTCGTGATTTTCTTATTTTTGGTGGAAGTAGTAATAATAAGTATTTTTAAATTCTTTTCTTGTTTGTTAAATCTTTTACATTTTTATTTGTTTTCTCTATTAGATATCTCAAAACGGATATATATTATCCTTTGTAAGAAAAAAGCGGCCATTTTCCTAAAAAATAGTAAGGATTAAAATAAGGGTTTTTATTACTATATACACAAAATATGTAAGTTAGATAGTATAATAGAATCAATTAGAGTGGTTAAGCATTCTAATTACTAAATCTAATAAGGAGGTGTTGAGCACGGCGGTTGTATTAAATAAGGAAACTAATCTACTATGAACATTTTGTTCTAGAAAAAGGGGCACAAAAATGTTATATATAATCGGAATAGTCGCATTTATTTTGCTAGTTTTTTACATAGATTATTTGAAAAAAAGAAGAATTAAAAGAATTGTTGAAGCTGAGTGGCGAGAGAAAAGGATACTTTCACTAAAGGAAGATATAGAGTCCGTTGAGTCATGCTGGAAATTTAATAGTAAAGAATCAAACTATATTGGTGTTGATTCGATTACTTGGCGTGATTTGTCAATGGATGATGTATATCATAAGATTAACTATACCCAAACATCCATTGGCTCTGAATACTTATATGATCAATTACACAAGATTAATCTTACAAATCAAGATCACAATGAATCTTTTTATGAACTGATGCAAAAGAATAAGGAATTACGTACTCGTTTAATATTTGAACTTAAAAGACTAGGCAAACGTAATTATTCAAATTCTTCATCATATTTTCAAGAAAACTATACAAATATTAAAAACATTTGGTTCTATATTTCATGTGGTATCTTACCGGTTGTAAGCATTTTCCTAACCATTTTTTTTATGAAAATTGGAATTGCTATATTTATCACATCGATCATTCTAAATATTATTATTTATTATAAAAGTAGCACAAGAGTTGATATTAATATATATGAAATTTCTTATATAGCGAGAATTATTTGGACTGGAAAACGACTTGCAAAAATTAAAGATGATGAGTTTCAACCGTATGCAAAAGAAATTTGTGACTCAGTCCAACCGATTCGTAAAATATTACTTTTAGAAAGAATTCTTTCACTTGGAAAAGGCACAGGTGATTTTGAGGGACTATTTGAATATATACGTATCATTTTTTTACTTGATTATATTTCATATTACTTTATGATTCGCATGATACATAAACATAAAGATAAATACGAAAAACTTTGGAAAATAATTGGTGAAATTGATGTAGGCATTGCTGTTGCATTTTATCGTCACTCTATCGTTGACTATTGCACACCAACTTTTATTGATAGGGAAGAAATAAATTTTAAAGAAATGTTTCATCCATTAATTAAGGATCCTGTGAAAAACTCTTCACATCTCCTTAAATTGACACTGATTACCGGTTCAAATGCCTCTGGTAAATCTACTTATATGAAAGCTGTAGCAATTAACGCGATTTTAGCCCAAACGATTAACACGGTACTTGCAAGTGGTTGGAGTATGAAGCCTAGCGTTGTACTTTCATCAATGGCAATTCAGGATAATGTCATTGAAGGAGATAGTTACTTTAGAGCTGAAATTAAATCTTTAAAACGAATTATTCAAACAATCGAGTCTGGAATTCCATGTTTGTCGTTTATTGATGAAATTCTTCGTGGAACAAATACCGTAGAACGTATTGCTGCATCAGCTTCAATTATGGTGTGGCTTACAAAACATCATGGTATGACAATGATTGCTTCACACGATATTGAATTAACAACTATGATAGGTGGATTTAATAACTATCATTTTCATGAAACAGTTTATGAAAATAATATATATTTCGACTATAAAATTCATCCAGGCCCTTCCACAACAAAAAATGCAATTAAGTTGCTTGAGCAAATGGATTACCCGTTTTCTGTCACAGAATTAGCTTATTCATTAGCTAATAGGTTTGAAGAAAAAAGTGAATGGAATTATCAACCAAAAACTAATAATGATAGTATTCAAGAGTGTTTGGTGGATGGATCATAGAAAGATTAACAAAATATAAGAAGAAGGAGGATGCAGATCTCAATATTAATTATTTCTCCTGAACAACTACCTATTCAGGAATTAATAAATCCGCTTAAGACGTAGGAATTGATGTGAGGGATAGTAATACCTATGATTTTCAAGAAGAAAACCATTATGAATTAGTAATTAATTTCTGTACTAAAGAAGAAGGCTTAGCATTTAATCAAATCGCTCTAAAAGAAAATATTAACTTTCATTTTCATTAGTTTGTAAGGTTGTAGCCATTGAGATTGTTAAATGGGTAACAAGAAAGAAGAATCCATAGCGAGGGAATGTGTATTCTTCTCACTGAGAGTTCTTTTTAATTCTCCTAAGAAATTATAGTGTTTTATGAGTATTGGCTGCATTTCTTCTAAGGTATGCATTAGTTTACTGTCAATGTGTGAAATTGAATCAACAATTGTTATACGGTAGATTGTTTTTTAGAGCTTTCTCTTTACTAAACTTTGAACTTAAATTGCAAGGACAGAATTGCTAACATTTTGCTAACGCAATCCAGTGAAAAACGGTAAATTCCCGTTAAAGATGTTACACCTCATATTCAGCAAAACCTTGATATATCGCGCTTTTTTCACACAACATTAAAGATATTACACACTCTCACCCTACGGGCGGCATGATGTAATCCCCCAGAATACCCGAAATAACAACATTAGAAGGCTTCTTCCCAAAGTTCGGGAGAAGCCTCTTTTACTTGAGTCTATCAGAATTTTTAATTAAGCGATAAATAATTTTTGTGGAGAATTAAGGAAAAATAGTGATGGAGAAATATTCATGGCTAAAAATTCTTATTTATATCCATCTTCAGTATGGTTAATAAAAAGTTTGAAAAGATCAAAAGCACGATCAGACAAACAGTGCGATTTATGTAAAATTGCTGTTTTTCAAAATGAAGACTATCCAGGTGAATATTTGAAGATTAATAACAAAACAATCTTATGTGTAAGGTGTGCGTTTAGGTTAGTTAGTCATCCTGATTTTAAATATTATCATACGTTCACGTATGATCAAATCATGCTTTAGACTTTAACCTTATATTATTTAATAAAAAGCTAAAGGATATATATAAATATAATTGGGATTATAAAAAGTTAATTTATTTGGATCGGCAAAAGGAAGGTAAAATTTTGACTGATGCCGATTTTGACAATAATATTTAAGCAGTTACAAAAAATAATCCGGCATGATATTAAGGTATTGAAAAAAGAAACTGAAAAAAAGAACAGGAATGAGCAAAATGAAAGCACCCATTCCAGAAGCTGAAGAGAATCTTATAGTTGATTACATTTACACAACCTATCTCATTCAAATTCTTGAAAACGACCATCAAACAGCTTTAACATTGAAATTTAAAATTCCTGAAGCATATCAGCATTTAATTGAGTCCAAATTAAAGGAATTACGAAGGCAATTAGTTGATTTAAAAGCAAAAATGAAGGAATTAAGAATAAAAGTAGGAGATCCTGTTCGAGTTAATGAGGAGTTTATTGAGTACTCTTATTATCCGCACGGCTATGAAGGAAAGATGCGTTTTTGGGATGCTGCAATGGTATACGAAGGCACTAGAAGGTTAAGACAATTGTTTAATGTCTAATTATATTGAATTAATTTTGATTGGATATGCTATAATGAGATATATATAGTAATACAGTGCTATTACAAAGTAAATTAGACACTTTAACCAACAAAAAAACCAAAGTGTTGCAGCACTCTGGTTTAGGCGAAAATGAGTTGGTCCTGTCTTCAGTTTTATTAAGGGATAACCGTCTTCATTTGCAGATGAGGAGGGTTATTTTTTTTGGCTTACTGAAATTATCGTTGCAGTCAAAGTACAGAACGAAACAACTAGTGTTAAGGCTTCGTAAACGCTCATTTTATCACCCCACTTTACAATGGAGTAACCAACTCATTTCGCTTTTACATTCAGTTTAGACACAATTGCAAAGCTTGTAAACCACCCCTAAATATAGAAAAAAATGAACGAAATGGTTATTCCTAGTCTCTGTCTGCCTTAAAACGGCAAGTTGTAGTCAAAAAAATTTTTTTAGCTGAATTTATTGGTGGACTATCTCCTTAAATTTAAATCGGAAAACGATGTGCAGTTGATTGGGGAGAATTGAAAAAATTTCTGTTGCAAGTGAACACCGACGGTGTTACAATAACAAAGCTGCTCTTTAAAAGAGTGGATAAGCAAATAATTAGAAAAAACTTTCTCTTGTTTTATCATGCAAAATGTGATAATATATAAGAGTTGCTTTTAAAAAAGAGCGCGGAAGTCAATCGTAATTGGAAAAAAATAATGATTGATAGAATATAAGAAATATGATAAAATAATATTCCTGTCGCTTTTTATGAGTGATGTTGTTCTTTGAAAACTAAACAAACAAAAACGTCAACAAACAATAATAATCATGTTTCTTCTATTATATAGAGAACATGAGCCAACGTAACAAATGAGCTACATCAACTTTCTTGGAGAGTTTGATCCTGGCTCAGGACGAACGCTGGCGGCGTGCCTAATACATGCAAGTCGAGCGAATCTTTGGGAGC
>NZ_JAVDUQ010000051.1:0-23345 GCF_031456445.1 Neobacillus niacini
TTTTGCACTTTTACCTTCCACTTCCCTCTTTTTACCTTCCACTTCCTATTAAAACTGCTAAACACCCATGTATTTCTCTCAAAACAGGTCTATTCCCAAAAGACAATTACCATTTTCAGTAAAATCCCACTCCACATGATCCATGGGACCGACGTATTTTAATTTTACCCACCAGTTTTTCCACTTTACCTTCCACTTTTGCACTTTTTTATCTTCCAAAAACGTTTATAATTGTTAAATAAAACCTTAATCTATTAATAGAATCTCAACCTACTAAACTTAGAAATTTAAATATTACGTTTAGGAGTTTATGTGATGGCCAAAGACATGCTCGAACAATTAGAAATAAACAATCAATGTTACCAATCACTTTTTAAACATAATGCCAACATGGTCTTCTCCTTTGATTTAGATGGCAACATCTCCAACTGTAACCCTGCTTGTAAAAAGGTTACCGGTTATAGTAAGGAAGAACTAATCATGTCGATGAATTTTAACACCATTATGGTCCCTGAAAAACGAGAAGAAGCAATCCATCATTTTGAGCAATGTAAAATGGGAGAACCACAATACTTTCGAACTTCTATCTTTCATAAAAATAGTTCAGTGATTCATTTACATGTTACAATCGTTCCCATTGTCGTAAAGGGCCAAATCAATGGTGTTTTCGGAATTTCACAGGATATTACCAATCAAGTAAAAATAGAAAAAAACTATGAACATATGGCCTATCATGACTACTTAACAGGCCTACCAAACCGAAATAAATTAAATTCATGCATCCCTAATGAATTGATTAGGGCGGCAGAAAAGAAACAAAATATTGCCGTATTATTTATGGACCTTGACCGCTTCAAAGTAATCAACGATACCCTTGGTCATCATACAGGGGACCAATTATTAAAAGCAGTAGCCTCACGTGTAAAGTCAACATTAGATGATAAAGACATCGTTTTTAGACAAGGTGGCGATGAATTTATTGTCCTTTTAAATAACGCTGATCGAAATGTGGCTGCAACGGTTAGTAGAAGAATACTAGACGCTCTTGCTTCTCCCTTTAAAATTCATAATTACGATATTTTTACTAGCCCAAGCATCGGAATCAGTTTATTCCCGGAAGATGGAGAGACAGTGGAAAGCTTAATCAACCATGCTGATTTTGCGATGTATCAAGCAAAAAAGGATGGAAAAAATAATTTTAAATTTTATTCCATGAATAACCACGAAACAGATCTCAATCCGTTGAAATTAGAAATGTACCTTCATACAGCCATCCAACAGGAGGAGCTATCCCTTCACTATCAGCCGAAGGTGAGTTTAAAAACGGGGAAAGTAGTAGGAGTTGAAGCTTTAATCCGTTGGAATCATCCTGAACTAGGCATGGTTCCACCTGGAACCTTTATTCCCGTTGCCGAAGAAACGGGGTTAATTATTCCGATTGGCGAGTGGGCACTCTATACCGCCTGTAAACAGAATAAAGAATGGCAACAGAAAGGATTCTTAACAACCGTATCTGTCAACTTATCAGCAAAGCAGTTTACTCAATCTAATTTGGAGGAAACCATTGCAAAAATTCTACTAGATACGAAGTTGGAACCAAAATATTTAGAATTAGAAATTACGGAGAGCATGACAGCGAATATCGAACGGACGATAGCCACTTTACAAAAACTAAAGAAGCTTGGGGTCCATATTAGCATTGATGATTTTGGAACTGGATTTAGTTCTTTAAATTATTTACAAAAGTTTCCGGTGAATACCTTAAAGATTGACCAGTCATTTGTTCGACAACTGCAAAATAATCCCAATGACGAAACAATTGTAAAAACCATCATTTCCATGGCGCATAATTTAAATTTGAGTGTGGTGGCGGAAGGAATCGAAACAAAAGAACAACTGATCTTCTTACAGCAGCATCTATGTGATGAGGGGCAAGGGTTCCTCTTTACTCAACCACTATCTGCAAATGAATTAGAGAATTCCCTTTTAGAAATTCAAAAGGTAGTGAAGGATTGCGGAATCTCTCAAGATACCAATGAACGTAAGTGGGCCGAAGAATTAGTGCGTATGGCTAAAAAGGAATTAAATGAAACAATCCGTTTACAGCAAGGAATGATTTTTAAATTTAAAAAAATAAACGGTCATTTTATTCGCACCTTATGTGATGGAGAATTATTGTATCGTTTAGGCCTTATTCCTAGCCTTGTAGTAGGGAAACAATTAATTGAATTTTTCCCTGAAAGAATCGCCAAAGAAATAGAGTTGTGCTACGAGCGGGCCTGGAATGGAGAAGAATGTGTTACCTATGAAGCAGAAGTGAATGGAATTTCCTATCTCGCTGCATTAAGCCCGATTAAACGCGGCGGGGAAGTAGTGGAGGTCATTGGTTCCTGTATTGATATTACCGATCGAAAGAATGCGGAAAGAGCACTGATGGAAAGTGAAAAGAACTACCGGTTGATTGCCGAAAACATGTCGGATTTACTTATTTTATTTGATCTTAACGGAAAAGGGATCTATGCATCACCGTCTCATGCAACCGTATTAGGTTATTCTCCAGAGTTTTTTGAAGGGAACAATACCCTTCACCTGGTTCATCCCGAAGATGTTCTCCTGATCCAAAGCCAATTTGAAGAAATTATCAAGACCGAAGCTGTTTCCAAGGCGGAGGCTCGCTTATTACATGCTAATGGCGACTGGAAATTATTCGATTTAACAGGGACACCAGTGATGGGCGAAAATGGGGTAGTAGAGCATATCATGGTAGTCGGAAAAGATATTACAGAGAAAAGACAAGCAGAGGAACTTTTATGGAAGTCAGAGAAACTATCATTAGTTGGGGAGTTAGCTGCAGGAGTCGCGCATGAGATCAGAAATCCGCTCACCTCTATTAAAGGGTTTATCCAACTATTCCAACAGGGACCAATAAAAGAAGAATACTATAACGTGATTTTGACGGAATTTGATCGGATTGAGGATATTATCAAGGAATTTCTTTCCCTTGCAAAACCACAAGAAATTCAACTGAAACAAGTCAATATCTCTACCTTGATAAAAGAGGTAGAAACCTTACTAGAATCCGAGGCTCATCTGAAAGGGATCGAATTTTCCACCGAAATGGAACCGGAGCTTCCTTCCATCATGTGTGACGCGAATCAAATCAAACAAGTCTTAATTAATTTATGTAAAAATAGTATTGAAGCTTTGGATATAAACAGAAAAGGGATCATCAACATCACGGTTCGAATCGAAGATCTAAAAAATATTCTTATTCAGGTTCGTGATAACGGTGTGGGAATTAGCGAAGAACGGATCAAGAGACTTGGAGAACCCTTTTTTAGTAACAAGGAAAAAGGAACGGGATTAGGTTTAATGTTATGTATGAGGATTATCAGACAGCATAAAGGAACGATCACATTCGAAAGTATAGAAAGTCAGGGTACATCTGTTATCGTTAGGTTACCACTAAAGTAATGAATCCACAGGAATCCACAGGGACGGTTCTCTTGGTCTATTTTATTCATTTCTTGGACTAAAAAAGCCGGCAGAACCGTCCCCATGGTCTTTCTTATTGTTTTTTCAATTCTTTAACAATCTCATTAATGCGTTTTTCCACTTCATAAAGGTTTTTCTGCATCCGTTCACGCCGACTGGTCAAGACCTGCAATTCCTGTTTCAATTCCTCTGTTTTGGTCATAATTTCCCCTCCGGATTATAATATATCATATCTCTTGCTTCAAGATAAATTCCTTTTACAACCTCTAACATATCCTCATTTGGATCTGATAATTCATTTTCCAAAACCATAAGATATTGTGAATAATACTTATTGGAAAAAGCAATCAAAAGGGCGGACCTTTTTCCTGCTGGGAAATTTAAAAGTTAGGGCTTCAGGAGAGTCCGAACCAAAAAACCTTTCAACATCAAATGTTGACTCGACACCAATCTTATCGTAATTTTCCTTGATCCATGAATCAGCATTTTTTCTGCCGAAGTCACGCAAGTAAAGGAGATAATCCCATGTAACATTCAATTTGCTTGAACCATTTAAATTGTTCAAACCTTCACCTGTATGAATAAAGTGAATATTGACTTTCTCTAATTGACCATCGTAATCAAATCCATGATCAACAAGACTATTTAACGAATGGATGCCGCGTATTTCACGCATTAAACTAGAGTTAAAACCGATGTCGGTGGCACGATCAACAATGTTATGAGCATTTGTCGGCAGCTTGGGGAAATTGGTCGGGTTAATTTGAACCACCATTAAATCATTACAATCATGCTCCCATAGCAGTGGGAAGAGAGAAGGATTCCCTACATAGCCACCATCCCAGTAATGCTCTCCATTGATCTCAACAGCTTTAAAGATTTGTGGCAAACAGGCTGAGGCTAAGACGGTATCAACTGTAATTTCATCGGTATCAAACACTTTAACTTGTGAGGTCCTTACATTTGTAGCAGATAAGAAAAGCTTTATTTTCTGATTGTTACGGACCTTCTCAAAATCAATCGTATCATTCAGTGTATTCTTAAGCGGGTTAAAATCGAAAGGATTGAGCTGATAAGGAGAGAGAAAGGAAGTAATGATTCCCCATGATTGATAGAGTGGGTTGAAGTCCATATTTCCAGGACTCACCATTTTATCCAACCATGTCGGTTGAAAAGGAGAAAACATTCCCGATTCAGCATTTTTACGCCAAAATAAGTCAAGCTTCTCTCGCGCCGTTTCCCTGTTTCCGATCGTCAATCCATAGGCTAATACGGTTGCGTTAACCGCCCCTGCACTCGTCCCTGATACAGCCACAATTTCCAAGTTTTCTTCTTCAAGCAATCGATCGAGAACTCCCCATGTAAATGCTCCATGCGCCCCTCCGCCCTGTAAGGCTAAGAGAATCTTCTTTTTTTCCATCTATTTTCTCCTTTAGCTATATAAATTTTTATAAAGGCTCTTGCTCCTTTACTTTTAACTATAAGTTATGACACCCTTTAATCCAATTTCAATTATATTCCCCCTTAAAATGATCACTATTACTAAAAATTTGCCACGCTGAATTAACAAACCTTATTCTTTTACATTTCTATTTCTCGATTGTCCATATTAATTCCTTCTCTAACTAAATTTCCCTTTAGCCAATCAAAAAAGCCGATTTCCAAGCGGAATCGACTTAAAAAATATGTATCACAAAGGCACTCTTCACTATAAGTGAAAACCTTCACAATTTTCCTCTATAAAATGTTTTTTTATATCATACTGTTCTAAAGCAACTAAAAATAACTTCCTTTTAAACAATTCCTGTTCTAAAAACTTTAAATTTTGATCACATTTATTTAGTATTGCGATTACATACCCCTCTACGATCTTTTCATCACTTTGTTTCCCCCATTCAATCTCTGTCTCTTTTTCACAAGCAAGAGAAAACACAATATAGGCCTCCTAAAATATCTACTATTTTAGGCAACTCAGCCATCATAGTTAAAAACCTTAGACCTGGAGCTTTGCGTCCCACCCTTTCGAATGGTTTGCCTTTTTCTATTAAAAGTATAAAATTACTAAGTTAATTTTATTACATTTATTTCAAATATTACAAAATAAAAATCCAGAAATCTCGACATTTAATGAAAAATATGGAAAAGGTGTATTTTTCCCATAACAAAACATCCCTCTAATGAAACCTCTGTGCACGAATTTACTCATTCTCAAATAGTGACCTATCTTTGGTGGTGGATACCTGCTCGTCCACGCAGTTTTTCCTTTCAAACTTCAGTAAATACTACCAGAAATTTATTTTTCCACACCCTGTCCTTTTCTTCGATTTTTTTATATATAGAAGGCGTAAGGAGGAGGTGATAACAATGGCACAAGCGCGATTAGCAGCTACTAAGCTTCGCATCATATTCGAAACCGGCGTGGATGGAGAAGGGAATCCGATTTTAAAAGCAAAGAGCTTCAATAATATCAAAAAAGAAGCTACAGCGGACCAACTCTATCAAGCTGCACAGGCCATCTTTGTATTGTGTAATGATACGCTTAACCGGGTCGAGAGAACAGACAGTTCAGATTTACTAGCCTAATAAAAGGCTCAATATTGAGGGTGGGAGGTGATAGAATTGGCTAAAACATTGGAATTACAATTTGTGACGGCTGCTGGTAAAGTTGCCCGCATTACCATTGATAATCCGAAGGAACCGATTGATGAAGCCATTGTGAAACAATCAATGGATCAAATCGTAAGCTCCGGTGCTTTCTATACCGGAAGCGGCGATCTTGTTTCGGCAAAGGGAGCAAGAGTAGTAGAGCGCAATGTGACAGATTATGAGCTTGTATAAGATGGCGTGGGCCGGCTTCTTCGTGAAGCCGGTCTCTTTACTATCATGAAAGGAGGTAGCTGAAAAGGGAGCAGATTATTTCGATCATTAGTGAAGTCGGTTTTCCGATCGTTGTGACACTCTATTTGCTTTATCGGACCTAAGGCAAGGTTTCCAAAAATCAAACTAATTCATTATTTTGTTTAATACTTTTTCTTCGCCATCTTTAGTATAGGATTCTAGAACAATCTTATTTTCAGCATTTTTATAATTTTTACTGAAACCATCCAATTTTTACTTCCTGATAGGTTCGCCATAAAAGGCTTTGATGCAATAAATTTAGATTGACGCAAACTATCTGAAGACCACTTTCTCTGGTTTTCCCAGGATTTGGTCTCCATACAACTTAGAAAGAAAACTCGCCAATATGCGGCGAGTTTTTGCGTTATAATATACCAATCACTATGTCTAAACGTTTATCATTTCGGCTTTAAATTTCAGAAAAGCACCTCAAAATGGAACCCTTTAATTAGCAAAGGCTATTTTCGCATAGATTGTTGTTTTTCGTATAAGTTCATCAACCCGTATAACTATATGCTTCGTGGCATCTTTTCGTATGAATATTTGCGGAAATTGCCTACAAACTTAGTAAATGAACCTTATTAAGCTCCAAAAGCAACAAAGTTTACGAAAAGAGCCTTAGCAAAATAGGACTAAATGATAGATTGAGTTTCTCTTAAAGATAGAATTTCAATGTCTGTACAATAAAAGTGTAGTGTATCTTCTTCGTAGTCTATCACTTCATATGTCTTATTTTCCCAACCTCTATCCCTTATATCATACATCTCGATTGACATTTGATGATAGATCCCCCCACTTTCAAAATGGATATTAGTAGGGTTGTGGAACCGAAAGCAAGCAATATATTGTTTTTCTTTATCCTTAATAATAAAATCAATGTCGAGCAAACAATTGACATCAAAAGACCTATTTTGAAAGTTCAGCGCGAATCCAACCATAAACTCTATATTTTTTATTGAAAAATCTTTTATTTTATCCGTTATAAGGCTAATGTTTTTGATCAATTTGAATCACTCCTCATTTCAACTCCTGATGGATCCCTTTTTTTTAAAAAAGTCAAATTCCATTTATAAAATGGACGGGTACTTACCTTAGTGGAATGGTTCCCCTTAACCTGCTTTAACGTTGCTACGATAAGAAAGCTGACAATCACTAGTAAGACCCATGAACTCACCTTTCCGAGATGGACGAGACTCCATGCAACCCTTTGGTTTGGATATTCCCACGCTCCAAAGAACGTTGCGATATTTTCGGCTATCCATATAAAAAATCCGATGAGCACAAATGATAGGGCGAGTGGCATACGGTAACGAGTTCCATTCACCTCGTATGTGACCCACGATGGCCAAAAGACGATCATGACCAGTCCAGATAACCAAAAGCGGACGTCCATCCAATAATGGTGGGTGAAAAAATTCAAATAAATCGCAGATGCAAGAGGGACAACGACCAGAAAGGGCGGCCACCTAACCAATTCAACCTTTAACCTCCTCCATGCCTGGCAAAGATAACTCGCTACACTTGCGTACATAAATCCGCTATACAATGGCACTCCAAAAATTTTGAAATATCCTTCCTCCGGATAAGACCAGGAGCCCATATGTACCTTGAAAAGTTCAAGAGCAAGCCCAATCAGGTGAAACAATGTGATCACCTTTAGTTCATCCCGTGTTTCAAGCCTCGAACGCACCATCCACCACTGCATCAGAAGGCAGATGATCAGCAGCCAATCATACCGTGGCAAGAAGGGAAGCGGCATGATTTTTGTAAGAGCCAAAGAGGCAAAAATAACGACAGGAAACAAACAGGATAAGGCCTGCTCCCAACCAAAACGAACGATTTGTTTAAAGGCTCTCGTGATCTGATTTTTCGGGGACACAGGGATCCACACCTCTCATTCGTCTTCATCACTTCGGTATTCTAAAATATCACCAGGCTGGCAATCTAAAGCCTTACATATCGCTTCTAATGTTGAAAACCGAACCGCTTTTGCTTTCCCATTTTTCAGAATGGAAAGGTTCGCCATCGTAATCCCAACTTTCTCCGAAAGCTCCGTTACGCTCATTTTTCGCTTCGCTAACATCACATCAATATTGATAATAATCGCCATATCCTCCACCTCAGACCGTTAAATCATTTTCCGATTTTATATCAATCGCTTCTTTTAAAAGCCTTTGGAGAACAGCAGCAAAGACTGCGATAACTATGGAAGCAAAAGGGACCACAAATCCGACAAAGATGACACCTGGAGCGTCATCTTTCTCCGCAAAGAGATAAAAGAGTGGCAAGACAAGCACATGCAAGGCACTGATTGTGATGGCACAGTGTTTGATTTTCTTTAAAGCTGTTACAGAAAGTTGCGAGAAAGCTTGGTTTTTGTCAATATAGCGTAGAAGTTTGAAAGCCTGATACAAAGCAAAGTAAAAAGGGATCACCGATGCATAAAAAACGGTGAAAACGAAATATTTAATAGCAGCAATCGCTGGAAGCAATTTTGCTGCAATATTCCCGATCTCAGGCACCAAAAAGATGCACAAAGCAAGAACGGGGATTCCGATAAGAATAACCGTTATCTTTAAAAAGAGTGTGGATCCTTGTTTCATAAAAAGCACCTCACTTCATTATCTTCAACTTGATTTTAAAATATATTTTATCGTTTTTCAATAAAAAATTATTGAATTTAATTTTATTTTTACTGTTTTATAAAAAAATACGCAAAAATAAAAAGCATTCTTCATGACAAAGAAATGCTTTATTGCTATTTTTTATTCGGGCTAGTCTACTTCAAAATGGTCAATAAATTGTGTTGATATCATTAAAATTTGTATCGATATCCGCAAAATAAGTGTTGATATATTCCCAATTTATGTTTGATATAGCGCAAAAATGTGTAAATACTAGCTTTACAGTCCCATTTTTCAAGAAAATCAATAAGCTATTTTCTATAAAAAAGTTAAAAATCTATTATTCCAAAGATTCTCATGATGCTCAATGATGGTTTTAGCTCCTAGAAGGTCACTGTTAAGCGTAGTAGTTAACCCTTTTTTCATAAATAATGTATATCCCAATCCATGAGCCATTCGAATCGTTGTATCAACACAATATTCGGTTTGTGCGCCACAAATTTCAATTTTATTTATATTTAATTTTCTTAGATGTTCATTCAAATCCGTCTTGTAAAATGAGTTTGCATGTGTTTTGTTGATATAGATATCGGTGTCTTTCGCATCTAGTCCCGGAAATAGTTTCCATTCTGGAGAATGAAGAACCAGATCCTCATCATGATGTTGAACAAAAATGATAGGGTTGTTTCTTTCTCTAAATAAACGAATTCTTTGATTTACCCCATTTAATACATTCGCTAAGTTATAAAGTGGAACATTTTCAGGCTGAACACCCTTTTGCAAGTCAATAATTAATAAGGCTGTATTTTCCATCATGATTATTCTCCTCATACCTTTTTTCACCATTAACGATATCATAAAATTTTCCTTTTGTTGATTTTTCTTTAAGCATTTTTTGTTTCGCAATGGTTATCATTCATCTTAAGGAGATGGAAAGTTTTCATTTATTGTTCAAAAAATGTTCATATTTACTCGGTATCATAAATATCAGGTAAACGAACCAATACCTAGAGAAGGAGGAGATCCAGCCCATAGCGCTGGATTTTTTTGTACCCTCATACTTATAAATGAATCCGCGGATTTTAATATAATAAATCATATAAAAAATAGGTGAAAATACACTAGTTTTGGATCGATAAAAACCAATTTAGAAGGGAGAGCACGTTATGAAAGCATGGATAAAAATACTTATCACATTCGATGTTCTAATTATTTTGGGTGTAATAGCAGGCGAAATTTTTTATTAAAGTTCCACGAAGTTCCACGGGAGTTCCACGGGTTCCACGGGGACGGTTCTCTTGGTCTATTTTCTCAATTCCTAGACCAAAAAAAGCCAACAGAACCGTCCCCAAGGTCTTTGTTATAGAAAATTTTTAATTCATACTTTACAGATAGGAATTGTGAGGTTACAATACAATTAATCCATTAAAAAATTTTAGTCAGGCCGAATATTAAAAGTGTTTTAGTCAAAGGGAAATTTTTGTAAAACAAAAGGAGTGGTTCTGATGAGAAATAATGATGAGAAAAAGCGACAAAAAATGATTAATAAACTTATTTTTTTAAACGTATATAACAAAGAAGATCAACAGCTTTATGCGTTGCCATTATCGAAATTAAAAGATGAATATAGGAGATATAAATTGCAAAGCCATCCGCATGGTGAGTTTGGCTCCATTCAATGGGTATAAAATTCCACAGGACGGTTTTCATGGTTTTTTAGAAGAATGCCAGTATAACCGTCCCCATGGTTTTTCTTCGACCCAACCTCCTAAAAACCGATCCAATCAAACGTTTGATTAAAACCTCCACAAACCCTTTTGGAAAACGAACATTATCCTGTTTCCGAGGAAATATTTTGTCGATTATTTCGTTTAGCTTTTCCCGATTTATCTCCCAAACTCTCAAAAAATGACATTACGTCACAAAATAGTATAAGTTGCTACAAACTGGTCATCTACACAAACGTTTGATTAGAAACGGAGCAAATCCTTCTAATATATAGGTCTTTAAAAAGAACTTTGCAAGAAAATTGTCGAGATCTTGGAAAAATTGCACTTGACTCGTGAACCTTATCACTTCTATTAAGTTTCATTTATTAAGTCATTTCGTATACCAACGAACAAAAAGCCGCAAGAACCGTCCCCTTGGTTTCTTGCCAGTGAAGGTCTGACCACAATATTTAATTAGTCCTTCTAAAACGGAATATTTTTGTTTATAATGAATATATAATAAAAAAGAGAAGTGCGTTAACACTTCTCCATGCAACTGCTATCGCAAGGGTGGTAGTTGTCAATGTAATTTGTTTTTTTGAGAACCACCCTTTTGCTTGCGACGGCGGGTGGTTTTCTTGTTTTCTAGAATGTTTTTCCGAAGGAAATAAGCGACTACTTCACGTATCATTCCCTTCAGAACTTCTCGCAGAATTTCAAGAATTGTTTCCATGATTATCACCTCCTTTCCTACTGAGGAAAGAAGAGTGACAACCCACCACCCTAACAATATTCAGTTGCAACTCCATTCTACCACTTTCAAGAACTACTATATCCTATCAATCTTCGACAAAATTCGAAGCAACCATATCAAAAAGTTTTTATTCTATTTCCATACCTTCCTCATGGTGAGTTGGCTCCATTCAATGGGTATAAAATAGATTTGCACGCCAAAAGACCCCGTAAATTGCCTAAGACTGTTTGGTGTTTCTGCACCTACGGTCTTTTTCTATTTTGCCAACAATGTTTTATATGTAGTGATGATAATCCTTCAAGAAAATACCATGATAAACTATTCTGTTTGTAGTCCTGCATTTATACTCAATAAAAAATAAAATACTGTTTATCCAACCTGAAGAAACCCGGTTGTGCTAACACAACCGGGCAATTTTAGGCCATTCTTCTTTTCTTTCCACAAGTTTTACACTCATCTGTATAATAGTTGTATTTATGAAATTTACGGAACTTACAAAGAATCCTAAATAATTTTTTCATGTTCGATTACTCCTTAGCTGCTTTAAAACTTATACAGCTAATCATAAAGGAACATCATTATCGAACCATTACATTTAAATTAAGAACAATTACAATACCATTAAATTAAAGTTATAAGGCTTTTTTAAAACATCTTCTTAACGATTAAAATATTTAGCAATCGTACTTTTTAATTGGTTTGGATCAATAATGATCTCGGAATTGTTTGCCTTTAGGATGTCGTCATACATCGTTTGTCCTACACCCGTTAGTTGTTTGTAGTTTAATTGTTTGTTAGGATCAAAGTCTTTCATGGCAAGGCCTAAGCTGACCATATCCGATGTTGACATATTCGTACCAACCATATATTTAGAAACAGAATGAACCAGTGTAGGCATTTTTGAGATATTGCTAGGTTGTAAAGCTTGCTTGGCTATCCCTTTTAGTGCTTCCATTTGAAGCTGCTGACGCCCATAATCCCCATTGGCAAGGGAATGGCGTTCGCGGGAAAGCGATAATACCGTTTTTCCGTCCAAGAAATGAGAACCGGCAGTCACCATTTGATTCCCCATTTTCACATCCATTGGCACATTCATTTCGATTCCGCCCAGTGCATCAATCATTGATTGAAGACCTTCAAAATTGGTTTCAACATAGTAATTAATCGGGACACCGGTAAAATCACTGATGGCTTTTACAGCCCCTTCCATCCCTTGCTTAGGACCTTTATTGGCTTGTAAAATATACTGAACACTTGTGAGTTTCGTATACCCATAGCCATCTAAATGAACACGAGTATCCCGTGGAATGCTTACTGCATTGATTTGATTTTTATCCAAATCGACATGGGCAAGGAGCATGCTGTCCGTATGACCAATTTTTTGACCCGGTCTTGCATCAGAACCCATGATTAAAATATTAAAATTCGTTCCGGTTGAATTGCTTGGTTGTGTTTGTTTTTCTGTTGTCCCCGCGTTCACAACGGGAATGTTTTTAAAGTGATTCTTTGGTTGAAGTTGATAGTACGCATAGCCAACTGCTACAATGGCAACCACGATGATCCCTAGAAGAGAATAGCCAAAAACTTTCCATTTGCTTCTTTTTTTCTTACTTCTTCTACTCATAAATTCCTCCGCTATGATTTAAGTCATTTCTACTATTTTCGCACGATTACACGTTAAAATATTATCACCATATGAAATTCTTGTCACTTAGTACATAAAACCAATTGCCTGCTTTTAAAATCTCCACTCATGGTCCAAGAGACGGTTCTCATGTTTTTCTAGTAATTACCAGCAAAACCGTCCCCATTAGTCCTAATCTAAATATAAAAAGTGCCGATATTATATAGGATGAAAGGATTATTTCCTGAAGTTTTAAAATTCCGAATAGAAAATTAACAAATGATACAGGTGATGGGTGATGAAATGTTCCGAGAATTCTTCATTAACACAATGATATTAATTACATTTCTTTTTGTAGGGCATCAAATTTATTTTTTTTCTTATTCCAATTTACACTCAAAATTTATTTCAAAATGGCTCTATGGCTTAGGGTATGGCGTATTAGGAATCGCTTTAATGTATTTTTCCATACAAGTGAATGATACAACAAAAATCGATCTAAGGTATGTCGTCATTGTCCTTTCTGCCTTACATGGGGGATTTGCTACTTCCCTTTCAGCATCGATTGTAATAGCCCTGGGGCGAATTTTACTTTTTGGAATTAACACCTCGTCCATTGCTGGAGTGATTTCAGCTTTACTTGTTGGATTTTTACTTGGGATGATTTCAAAATACCTAAGACAAAACCATTGGAAAAATTGGCTGATCCTTCAACTGATTTCCTTGTTCGTTTCCAGTATCTTCCTAACCTATCTTTTAAAAAATACAGATTTGTTATGGGAGACGTTAACCTATTTCTGGGGCTTTTCCCTGCTTGTCAGTGTGATTTCTAACTATTTGTTAATATTTATTTTTAAGTCATCGAACGATTCTATCGATTTAATCAAGAGACAATATGAATTAATAGAAAGTAAGGCAAAATTATCGGTTACGCTTGATAGTATTGGAGATGGCGTAATTACTACAGATATTAATGGAAAAATCACGTATATGAATCCAATTGCTGAAACCTTGACTGGATGGCTACAAGAAGAATCATTAGGAAAAGACCATCAAGAGATCTTAAACATCATAAATGAATATTCACGGGGAATGGTAGAAAGCCCGATTACAAAGGCATTAGCTCAAAAACGTGTGGTTGGCCTTGATAAGGATACCCTGCTAATTACCAAGAAGGGAACAGAGTTGCCAATCGATGATAGCGCTTCACCGATTATTGATCATCAGGGAAAGATCATAGGAGCTGTTATGGTATTTCGTGATCTATTTGAAATAAAAAAATACGAAGAACAAATAAGATATTACGCTTTTCACGACACCCTTACAGAGCTTCCGAACCGTCGCTTATTTTATGAAAAAATAACGACTGCAATGGCTAACTCTCAACGTAATTCTCAACCTATGGCCCTACTGTTTATAGATTTAGACCATTTTAAATTCATTAACGATTCTCTGGGGCATGATATCGGTGATTTATTAATTAAAGAAGTGTCATCTCGTTTAGTTGCCTGTGTTAGAGAAAAAGATATTGTTACCCGGTTAGGTGGCGATGAATTTACCATCATCCTAGAAAATATTTCGAAAGAAGAGTTGGAACAAATCGCTAAAAGAGTGATTCAATCCTTATCAGCATCCTATATGTTGAAAGGAAACGAATTATTCATTACTCCGAGTATTGGGATTAGCACCGCTCCAGAAGACGGAACGGATGTGGACACCATGATCAAAAATGCGGATACGGCCATGTATTATGTGAAGATGAATGGAAAAAATAATTACTTTTATTTTAACAAAGAGATGAATCAACAAATAAATCGAAAAATGATGATTGATAAGGGATTACGTAAAGCCATCGAAAAAAATGAATTTATCCTCTATTATCAGCCAAAAGTGGAATTGGGCACTGGTAAGATTATCGGTGTGGAGGCATTAATAAGATGGATGCATCCTGAAATGGGGATGGTTCCTCCTAGTGAATTCATTTCCATTGCGGAAGAAACAGGACAAATCAAGGCGATTGGAAAATGGGTGTTACACACTGCCTGCAAGCAAGGGCAGGAATGGGTAGAAAAAGGATTTCCTCCCTTACGGATTGCCGTGAATGTTTCGTTACAACAATTAATGCAAGACGACTTTATACATAATGTCGAAGAGACTTTACATGAAACCGGTTTTAATCCTGAAAACCTGGAAATGGAAATAACAGAAAGTGTCATGCAAAGTGGTGAATACACCATAAAGGTGCTCCACAAGCTCAAAGAAATGGGAATCTATATTTCCATAGACGATTTTGGAACGGGCTATTCCTCTCTGAGTTACTTGAAACGCCTGCCGCTCAATGCATTAAAAATTGATAAGTCCTTTGTGGATGACATCCAAATTGACCAAACGGATTCTGACATCGTCAAAACCATCATTGCTTTAGCGAAAACCTTGAAACTTAAATGCATAGCAGAGGGAGTAGAAACAGCAGATCAATCTCATTTTTTAAAGGAAAATGGGTGTCATGAGGTTCAGGGCTACTACATCAGTAAACCGATCCATGTAAAGGAATTTGAAAAATTAATCGCGTAGTTCCATGGGGACGGTTCTCCTGGCTTTGCTGAAAAAGATGCCCGCATGTTTTCTTTGTAAATCCCCTAATTCGTCCAGGAAGAGAACTCCGTGAGTGAATAGGTTTTTCTAACTATAAGACTATGCTACTATGGTTTTATGGAATTTGTTACAAATGAATTAGGTCTAATGGAGGATTATCATGAAAAATTACAGCTTTCTGGCGCCATTAATCGCTGTGTCGTTCCCTTATTTTTTGTTTGAGGCTTTTCACTCAGGCTTATTTAAGGATTCAATGTTTATGATGCCGAGAGGGCACTTTTATATTGTGAGTCTAATCTCCATACTCTCTAGTATCATTGCTTTTGCGGTAGGGATCGCTGGAAACCGAATCCGGAATATTAAAGTTAGTTTTCTATCAATATCTTTTCTGTCACTCGGACTCGTGTTTTCAATTCACGGGCTATCCACTCCACATTTCATCCTTGGAAACACCCAATTGCCTGGTATCGCTGCCCAATTAAGCATGATGCTTGCAACAGTCTGGCTATGGTTGTCATCCTTGCCGTCGGACAACTTACTTGTCGTATTTCTTGCAAAGAAACAGCGTCTGTTAGTCCCTATTTGGGCCGTTGCATTACTTATCTTTTGCACAATCGGAATGGTGAATTCACATATTGAACATCTTACTCTGTTCAATGGAAAACCTTTAAACGTTATTTTGACAATCTTAATCCTATTGTTTAATGGCATGACGATTTATCGTTATTATCAGTCTTACAGATTTACACGATTTCCTTTACAAATAGCCATTGTCTATAGTACAGGTTGGATCATGGTCTCACAATTGATTATGATGAGAGGATTATTATGGAGTTTCAGTTGGTGGATCTATCATTTCTTATTACTAGCTTCCATGATTGTTATGATGATAGGTTTGGTCAAACAATACGCCGTAAAAGGGACATTTACAGAATCGATTCGATCCTTGTTTACCACAGACCCGTTTGAACGAATTACGAATAGCATCGCACCGAGCGTTAAAGCGCTAGTGTCAGCTACAGAAAAGAAGGATATCTACACAGCAGGGCATACCTTTAGAGTAACCATGTATGCTTTAAAGCTTGCAGAAGAACTTCATCTAAAGCCCGAGCAACTCCGCGCTATTGTCCAAGGAGGACTTGTGCATGATGTGGGAAAAATACGTGTTCCTGATGCTGTATTAAATAAGCCAGGGAAATTAATGCCTGAAGAAAGGGCAGTAATCGAAAAGCATCCGGTAGAAGGCTATAAAATGTGCAGAGGACTCGGGTTCCTGAAGGATGAATTGAGCATTGTCCGTTCGCACCATGAAAAATGGGATGGAAGTGGATATCCAGATAAATTACAAGGGGAGGACATTCCTTTCTTTGCTAGAATCGTCGCAGTTGCAGATGTTTATGATGCCCTGACCTCGGAACGAGCATACCGAAAAGCGTGGACACATTCGGAGGCCATGAAGTACATAATAGCAAACAGAGGAACTCATTTTGATCCCCAATGTGTCGACGCATGGGAGCAGCTTTGCAAACGAAATCCATCTGTTTATCAATATCCTTCTGAATCTATCCAAAACGAAGCAACCATACAGAGACTTTCTTCATTTTAAGTTCCAGGGGGGTTCCAGGGGGACGGTTCTCCTGGCTTCACAAAACCGTCCCCCTGGTCAGCTTTATGCTTTCGAGATAAGTGTCCGTGAAACACCTAAAATTCTTGCTACTTGACGTTGCGACAGGCCTTTGACTCCTTTTGTTTTCTTAAGTATTTCACTCCTTTCGTTCCTAGGCAAACTCTTTACTTGGGCAATTTCTATTCCATTTAGGAGCTCCTTAATCACTTTCCTTGCTTCCTCATCCGTGAATTTTCTTTCACTTCCCAGATCTTCAAGACACTGGTCCTGATTAACCGTTTCATTAAATTCTCTAAATTTCGCTTTGGCCAGTATATGATCCCCTGAAACCTTCCCCAAAATGAATTCTGAATCCAGCAGTTTCATTACATCCTTGTCTGCATTGTAATAATACTGGCAGCTGCTCCATCTCCATTCATCCACTCGTTTAACCATTCCTGCTTTTAATGGATTTTGATGAATATATCTGACCACGGTTAATAAGTAAAGATCATTTTCTACATTCTCACTCTTGAACCTATCCTGAAAAAGATGTCCACATGTTCCGTACTTTTGGTTATAACAGTAGACAAAACTGACACCGATTCGTTTCATGGTAATCGATAAATCCTCATCTCCTTCTCGGATTAGAAGGTGAAGATGATTACTCATCAAACACCATCCGTAAATCATCATGTTGGTTTTTAGCTTATTTTTATGTAAGAGATCAAGAAAGGTCTGGCAATCTTCATCGTCATGGAAGATTTCCTGTCTATTGGCACCTCTCAACATAATATGGTAGATTCCACTACCACTCTTTACTCTTGCTTTACGAGGCATCTTCATCACCACCAGAAACCATAGATTCTTTTATGTTAGAATACATCCGCCAGATCACTAATCATTCCATTCACTGCTCTCCCCTGCCTGTGTTTGTTAAGATGCATTTTCTATTGACCATTTTATTTTTCTTAAAATTAGAGCCTCATCCGAATGAATTTCTCTCCCTTTAAGTTTGCAATCGTTCTTGCCAAGCGAATAATTTTCAATCCTGCCTTGGAGATCTTTGCAGTAATTGCCCCTAAGGGCGGTGATTGTTACGGTTTAGCAGCTCCTATAAAAATCAGTGGCGATTCCCCTTTGTCAGTAGAGACCTTGGAGGTTATGGATAGATGTTAGGGGTAAAAAGCGATGAGCACTTACGATGGTCAAATATTCTCTATTTCATAGAGTCAAATTTTAGAATTGGAAAAACGAATAGAATTGGTGAATTGCGTTGAAAAAGATAAAAAGGACAAGTAGTCTGTTTGGAGGGTAATCACAAGAGGAAATCCTAAGCAAAAAAGGAGCGAACAATTTCTATCAAACCTATCATACACCAGCTTTTAATCATTTTCCACAGGGACAGTTCTCTTGGTCTATTTTATTCATTTCTTGGAACAAAAAAGCCGGGAGAACCGTCCCCATGGTTCCCCAGACTAAATTTGGATAAAAATTTGATTTAACATTAATAGTAAAAATGTTACAATTTAGTATATAATTTCATTGAAAATCTGAAAAAGGCAAACTTATTAAAAGATAAGGACGCAAAGTCTCAGATCTAAGGTAAACACTAAGATGGCTGGACTACCGGATTGATATTCAAAGGAGAGGGATCGTTTGAGTATTAAGTCCATATTTTGTTTATTTTATAGGAATCATAAAGTTGACTATTACACCGGCAAATGTATTAGATGTGGTAAGAAAATTAGAGCCCGGTAATTCGGGCTCTCCACAGGGACGGTTCTCTTGGTCTATTTTATTCATTTCATGGGTAAAAAAGCCGAAAGAACCGTCCCCATGGTCACCCCTCTGGTCCCTCAAAGAGTAAGCTTAACCGCTATAAACACTATCACATGTTCCAGCTTTTGGTTCATAAAAACAATGTTGTTTAAATTGACCGGATTGAGGTTGATCGTACCATGTTGGAGGGCATGGAGCATGTGGATTAAAATACCAAAGGGCATATTTCGCTGGGTGGTCTCTCCAATAATCCAAATTCTGTTTTGCTAATCTTCTTTCAGCAGTTCTTGATCTTTGATAAAATACATTCCCTTTTTGAACGGCTTCAAAGGAAAAATTTCCTCCTTGTACTTGAAAAATAACTTGGGGAACTGTTCTTAAACCTTTAAAATCTAAACAATCTGCTGCAAGACGATTCACAATTACATTTCCAACATATAACATTCCCTGTTTTCCTTCACCTTCGGCTTCTGCTCTCATCATCCTTGCCATTACGTCAACGTCTGAGCTTCGGTAATTTACTCTTGGCATTTTTCCACCCCCAAAATATAGTATGAAAAAAAGCCTTCATTGATGTCATTATTTATAGAATAAGAATTCTTAGTTTTTAAAGCGTACCTTAAGTAAAATTATTGCATTCTTTTTATACCTTCATTCAACAATACTGCCCCAATTTTCGCACCTGTTCATTACATAAAAATACATCATAAATTTCTTTTAACTTAGATCATCTGAGCGTTGTTTGTTTTTCTTCCGACAGTAATCAAGGAGCGATCCATTACCCGTCTCCTGAAAATCCAACACAGCAGCCTCTCCTTATCCATTCGTACTACTTTTTCAATTCTCCAAATCCTGCTGCCACAGTTCGACATAATAGCAATTTCTGCAGCAATTGTTTCTTCAATCCACATATGCCTTGGTCCTGCATCAATACGTGCTTGATGGAAATGATTCGTCATGTGGCAATAAGCATGGAGAAGAAAAGGAACAAACTACGAACAAAGGTTATATTAAACTACCACTATATGGTATGTGTTCAGACCTGATTACTTATTGAACATTTTCACTTAATGCCAGTAGAACCGTCCCCATGGTCCCCACTATACCAAAAAGGAATTATGCCGATAAATAACTTATAAATATTATTATGGTATTGTAATAAATTTCCATTAGGGAGATGTCATCTTTGAAACTACATAGCTTTAACTTTAGTTTAAAAATTAAAATTATTATTTCCTTTTTCGTTATTCTTGTTATTCCATCAGTAATAATTGGAATTCTAGGCTTTAAAAGTGCTGAGACGGAAGTGAAAAATCAAATATTGCATATGGCTTCTACTAATATTGATTTACTCAATTCTTCCATCGATAATTTTATAAGTCCAAAATTTGATGATGCTGATTTTTACGCTGGTATTATCAATTCTAAAGCGTATAAGGGGGAAGACAGTCCAGAAATAAGAAGGCTTTTTGACAAATATGCCTCCATTCATCCAGAAGTAGAAAATATATATGTTGGAACAAATAAAGGGTTAATGATTGAATCTCCAAGAAAGCAGCTTCCGAGCGATTACGATCCCAGAAGAAGAGGCTGGTACCAACAAGCATTGCAAAGTCCTGGAAAAGTTATTATTACTCCCCCTTATATTGCCGCTTCCACGGGGAAAATGACGGTTACCATTGCTAAAACAGTAGATGATCATTCAGGGGTAATTGGAATTGATTTGGGTCTTGATTCTATAAGTAAATTGACAAGCAGTATAAAGATCAGTGAAAGTGGGTACGCCTTCCTTCTGAGCCAGGATCGGCAATTTATTGTCCACCCTACTCAAAAAGTTGGGACAGAAGCAAAAGATTCACTTTATGATAAAATCTACCAAGGGAATAGCGGTGAATTTCTATACAATTTCAATGGCCAGAAAAAAGAAATGGCATTTACAACGAATAAATTAACAGGTTGGAAATTAGCAGGAACCATGCTTTTAACAGATGCAACGAATGCAGCAAAACCTATCTTCAATCAAACACTATTAGTTGTCGTTATTTCCATAATTATTGGCGGGATATTCATTTTTCTTTTGGCAGGAGCGATAATCAAACCAATCAGAAACTTGAAAGATAAAGTGTTGAAAGTGAGCAATGGGGATTTAACAGAACAGATTGAAGTCCAATCTAACGATGAAATTGGCGAATTAAGCAAAGCATTTAATGACATGCAAAAAAGCTTGCGTGATCTCATTGAAAATATTGAAGTGAGCGCCGAACAGGTTGCCTCTCATACCGTACAGTTAGCAGCTAGTGCAGAGCAAACTAGTATTGCTACTGTTGAGGTAACGAGAGTGATTCAAGAAGTAGCAAACGGTGCTGAGACCCAGACCAACGGGTTAGATAAAAATGTAAAATTCCTAGAAGAAACTTCAATAGGAATCATTCAAATAGTGGACAGTTCTGGCATGGTTACAGAACTGGCAGTAAAAACATCTGAACAAGCTGAAGAAGGCGAGAAGTCTGTTCATCGTACAATGGACAAGATGAACACTATTTATGACTCCGTTGCAAAATCAAATCATATGATCAAATCTTTAAACGACCGCTCTATCGAAATTGGCACCATCTTAGACCTTATCAGCGGGATTGCTGATCAAACGAATTTATTAGCTTTAAATGCTGCGATTGAGGCTGCAAGAGCAGGTGAACATGGAGAGGGATTTGCTGTAGTGGCGGACGAAGTGCGTAAATTGGCTGAGCAATCACAAATCTCTGCAAAACAAATAACTAAACTAATTAAGGGAATACAAAGTGATACAAATCAATCTGTTCAAATGATGGCTAAAGTGACAGAAGAGGTCCAAGATGGGATTAAAGTGTCAACTGAAACCATTCAAAAGTTTGATCAAATCGTAAGAAGTACAAGAGAAATGACTCCTCAAATGGAGGAAATATCAGCTACTGTACAACAAATATCTACTGGCATACAAGAAGTGACCGTAACTGCAAATCAACTGGCAAGGATTGCAAGAGACAATGCTTCGATCTCTGAAGAAGTGGCCGCATCCACTCAAGAACAGCAAGCAGCAATTGAAGAAGTTTCAGCTTCAGTCATATCTCTTTCTAACATGGCAGAGGATTTAAAATTATTAATAAACAAATTTACTTTTTAGATTCCACGTGATTCCACGGGTGATTCCACGGGGACGGTTCTCTTGGTCCAAAAAAGCCGGGAGAACCGTCCCCATGGTCTGGTCCCGCCTGCCAATCTGCAGTATCTTGACAGCAATCATGAAAAATCGACAGTTTCCTGCGCTTTCCTTTTCAATCAAACGTTTGATTAAAGCTGGTCAAAGCCCTTTGGAAAACGAACATTGTTCAGTTTCCGAGGAAATTTTTTGTCGGTAAAATTTGTTCTGTTCTCTCGATCAATCTCCCAAACTATCGAAAATGACTTTATCTCTAAAAATTGTACCAGTTTCGACAAAACGGGCTTCTACACAAACGTTTGATTAGAAACCGAACAATACCTTTTAATAACTAGGTTTCTTAACGAAAACTTGCAAAAAAGTTGTCGAAACTTGAACGAAACCGCAAGAAAAACAACACCTATCCAACAATGTTTCTCGAGGGAAAACTTTGTAACTTTCAAGGCGTGGCGTAATTTCCATCCAAAATATCTAATGGTCTTAAAAAGGAGAAATTCTTTTGGGATCTAATGAGACCTTTGGAGAATTAATTAAGAGATTAAGAAATAGGAAGTACTAATCCAAGAAGAACTGGCTGATTATTGCCATGTAAGCTGGAAGCATATGAGTGAGCTTGAATATGATAAAGCGGTACCAACCTATGATTTGACTTGTACATTAGCGATTATGACAAGGACTCCGAGGATCATTCCCTTGAAATCATTGTCTCGAAAATCTTAATGGATTAGTGGAACAATCAAGGTGAACTACAACGAGAATACGGCTATTTTAGCCATTATAAACCTGACAACTCCCACCGCTAAAGCAGTTTAGCACCTTATCTTTCTAAAGAAAAAGTTTGTACTAAAACACAGGTGTATATTCTCCAAGAACATTAACGGACGTATGGGAATAAGCCAGATAGGCAACAAAGCCGGAGCGAAACAAGTGGAAAGCGTCGCCAATAAGCCCGATAGGCGACAAAGCTGGATCGAAACGAGTGAAAAGTGTCGCCAATAAGCTTGATAGGCGACAGAATCAGGGCGAAACAAGTGGAAAGTGTCGCCAATAAGCCCGATAGGC
>NZ_JAVDUQ010000052.1:0-21602 GCF_031456445.1 Neobacillus niacini
AAATTTAATGGCCTTAGCCCGATAGAATATCGAGCTAAGGCCATTGCCTAATTTTATTTTTTTATACTGTCTACTTGACAGGGTGCAGTTCAAATCAAAGGTCGGCTTTTTTTTACTATTTTTAGCAGCAGTCCTCGTAATCCTAGACACCGCCGTCATATCCTGAAAATTCATTAAAATAACCCTAAATCACATATGATTCATATGATTTATGAAGATAACGTTCTATAAACTCAGCTAATCCATCATTTTCGTGGTGTCCTGTAACAAAATCAGCTGCCGCTTTAACCTCTTCGCTGGCGTTCCCCATTGCCACACCAGTACCAACATGACGAAGCATCTCTATGTCGTTGGGTCCGTCTCCAATCGCTACAACTTCACTTGGACTAATTCGGAATTCGCGCAGTAAGCTTCTTATAGCAGACCATTTGGAAACATTAGGAGCAACCAGTTCAAACCCGTCATTCCAATTGATGACTTCTGCTTCGTTTTTAAACACAGCGGATAATTCATGACTTGGTGCACCTGTTCGAACACTATATTTAAGAACTTCTTGATAATTTGCCTGTCTTAAATCTCCAATATACCGTGGCGGAATTTGCCCAACTTTTGTCCAATAATCAATTTCTTCATTTGTTTCCTTACAATAAAGCCCA
This sequence comes from Neobacillus niacini, assembly GCF_031456445.1. Taxonomy (GTDB): domain Bacteria; phylum Bacillota; class Bacilli; order Bacillales; family Cytobacillaceae; genus Neobacillus; species Neobacillus niacini_I. The sequence continues at coordinate 657 of NZ_JAVDUQ010000052.1, forward strand.
TTAGCTGTATGGATCATAACATTAAAAAGATTTTCAGCGGTCAGATCGTGAAATCGTTCTTCGTTCAGTCGCACGGTTTTCATTTGCATAGTTCTTCCTGTCACTGCATCGTGAATAGCAGCACCATTCAAACAGATCATAGGAGTTTTTAAACCAATTTCTTTATGGTAGGGAGCGGTTACTTCATAGTGTCGGCCAGTAGCTAAAAAAACCTTGACTCCCTGATTCATGAGCCTATAAATGGCTTCCATATTTCGGCAGGAAATGTTGTTTGAGGCTGTTAGTAGTGTACCATCCATATCAATAAAAATCGCACGCACATTCATTTATACTGCCTCCTCATACGTTGATAAACCAATCATATCATCTGATTATTAATGCCTTGTAAACTCAGTGTATGGATTAAATAAATTTTGTAGGGTAGCAAAAAGAAGACTGAACAATCAAGATTCGTGCTTATTTCAATTTTAGTAGGGATTTCTATGACTTGTCCAATTTTTTCATTTTACTAGTACATAGAAAATAGCTTCATTTTAACAATGGATTAAGCATAATAATGAACAAATAAGGGGGGGGGAGTAACCGTCCCTTTGATGTTGGAATTTCATTTAGAATCTCACCAAAGTGATTTTATGAGGTTAGGAGAATGAGAAATGAATCGACCATCCATTACGCTAGGAAATGCCAGGACAATCGATGAAGTAATTTGGCAACTGGATCAAATTATTGCAATGAGTATCCAAACAAAAAGCAAAATTGGCTATTTTGCTTCTCTGTACCGAATGGTAACCGTTCGAGTGAAAATGGGTATTCTGAATAATGAATTTGAGGACGGAGCCAGAATGGAGCGATTGGATGTATGCTTCGCCAATTACTATCTGGACGCGCTAAATGACTATTTAAACGGTAAGGCGACTAGCCTCAGCTGGCAAGTCGCCTTTCGCTGTACGCGAAAACGGAGACCGATTGTTCTCCAGCATTTGCTTCTCGGCATGAATGCACATATCAATCTCGATTTAGGGGTTGCGGCTGCCATGACCGGAAAAAATGCTGATATTTTAAAGCTTAAAGATGATTTCATGAAAATAAACAGGATATTGGCGTCACTCTTCGATGAAGTAAGAAGTGACCTGGATCAGATTTCGCCATGGATTGGATTTTTGGACCGGATTGATCCGAATGCTTCTAAAGCAATCATCAACTTTAGTATGGAGAAAGCACGCAATTATGCATGGGACTTTGCACAGAGACTCGCTGCTGCAAAAGAATCAGATTGGGAGCAGCTCATAATCGAGCGGAATCATGAGATTGAAGCAATCGGAAAAAAGGTAGCGTACCCAGGGATTTGGATGTTAAAAGCCGGTCTATGGGTGATTCGGCTTCGAGAATCCAATAATATTGGGCGAAACATGGATCTCTTGAACGATCATAAATTTGAATCAAAAGCAGAAGGCGGTATTCAATTGTTATAAGAAAGGGGACTTTTTAGTTCTCCTTTTTACGTTTTGGAGAATTTTTAACTCCTCTTTCTCATTAACATTAAAATTTTCAAAAGATATTTTGTGTTTTTTTGTCTAATGATGTAGGTCCCATTATAGATTATAGGTACGTTCTTATTAGAACAAATGTGAAAGCGCTTAAGGACAATTTATCAATAATTATGGCCTGGATGATGGATGAATATAGCCGAATTCAGGAATTTGATTCACCGGGATTTATAACAGGAAAACCTCTTGTGCTCGGCGGTTCACAAGGACGTGAAACAGCCACTGCTCAAGGAGTGACGATCTGTATTGAAGAGGCGGCAAAACGAAGAGGCATTTCAATCAAATTACACGTGAGAATGCTGATAATATAAAAGCTGAAATTATTGTAGAAGCAGCAAATGGACCAACAACCCTTGAAGCGACAAACATATTAGCAAAACGGAACGTGCTCCTCGTCCCGGATGTACTTGCTAGCTCTGGTGGGGTAACCGTTTCCTATTTTGAATGGGTACAAAATAACCAAGGTTATTATTGGTCTGAAGAAGAGGTAGCTGAAAAATTACGCAAAAAAGTAGTCGATTCTTTTGAGAGAGTTTTCTCTACAGCACAAAATTACCAAATAAATATGCGTTTGGCTGCCTATATGGTCGGAATCAGAAAGATGGCAGAAGCTTCCCAATATCGTGGCTGGATATAAAATTCATGTTCCGCAGTCTCAGTGCCAGGCAAGCAAAAACTTCGGTTCCATGGTCACTGAGGAGTGGTCTCAGTGACCAACATAGCAAAAAATCCGGTTTTTATGGTCACCGAGGAGGAAATACCAACTGAACTTGTAAAGAACCGAGTAAAAAAGCAATAGCTAAGGCAGAATCAGAGTTTGATAAACCGGTAGAGCGCGTTAAAATGTCCCGACGCCATCAAACGATTGCGAAACGCTTGGTAGAGGTTCAACAAACGGCAGCATCTTTGGTTCTTGATGTCCACGCCGATTTTAAACAGCCCGCAGGTGGGAATTCTCGGCATGCATAAAATTCAGATAAGACCCGTTGCGATTGATGCCGAGAGGATGGAAAACCGTCCGATGATGTATATTGAGGTTTTTGTAAAAATTATTGCAGAAGACTTAAAAAGCGGTGAGCATAAAATCGCAGCGACTGCACTACTAACATTTGTAGCACTTGATGAGCATAAACGCCCGGCACGTGTCCCGCAAATCATTCCGGAAACGGAAGAAGAGAAAAAGTTGCATGAAACCGCCCCAGAGCGGAATCATCCCTGGGATCAACTAAACTCATAATTTATAGGTCAGTTTGCTAAAATGAAGGACTCTAACTTGAGGAATTTTTTAGGAAAAAGGGAATAGTTATAGTTTATCGGTGATGTTTTTTAGATCATCACGATCTATTCGAATGAAAACATTACAATGTTTTAGGGTTTATTCTTTAATGACCTTGCTTCGCTTCAGCAACTGCTTAGAATCCTTTAAAAATAATGAAGATGTATAGAAAGGAAATAGGGATAATGCTTCTAAAGAATGCACTGGAATTAAGCAAGAGTATAAATGAAGACCGCCGGATTATGTATGATGCAGTACAGAATAAGGGGATCTCTGATCCGGAAGTAAGAAAAATCAGCCAACAATTGAATAAGAAAATTATAGCGCTGCAAAAAATGATGAATGAAATGGATCCCTTGCCACGAGGATCGTCTCTTTAATAAGATGATAATGGCTGGGAAGTCTTTAGCAATGGGAATAGCTGATCTGCTAGGTTGGGGTCAGCTATTCTTCATTAGAGGTGTCTTTCCTCCAATTGGAGCAGCACAATCGCTAGTTGGAGCAGCACAATCGCTAGTTGGAGCAGCTCAATCGCTAGTTGGAGCAGCACAATCGCTAGTTGGAGCAGCATAATCGCTAGTTGGAGCAGCACAATCGCTAGTTGGAACAGCTCAATCGCTAGTTGGAACAGCTCAATCGCTAGTTGGAGCAGCTCAATCGCTAGTTGGAGCAGCACAATCGCTAGTTGGAGCAGCACAAACACCAATTTGAGGCGTCTATTCACCAATTGGCGGCAGGTCTATTGTATGTTCTTAGTAAATAAAAAGATGTTCAGACCAACCCAGTCTGAACATCTTTTTATTTCTTCTAATTTGCTATTTTTGAAGTTGAATCCTCTTCGGAATACTCCCAGCATTCAACGTTTTCAATACCTTCAATGCTATCTTTATAAAAAACAGGGTCCTTACCGGCTTTTTTCTGTTTCACGTAATCTTGCAAAGCTGCAAAGGCCACTTTTGATAATAATAGAATGGCGATTAAGTTCACAACAACCATGAAGCCCATAAATAAATCCGCTAAATCCCATACAACCTGGATCTTTGCAATAGAACCGAATATAATCATGGCTAAAACACTTATGCGATATATTATTAACCATACTTTACTCTTGTGTAAAAATCGAATATTGGTTTCCCCATAATAATAGTTACCAATTAACGCACCGAATCCAAATAGGAAAATAAAAATCGCAAGACAGCCGGATGCCCAGGAACCGACATGTTCACTTAATGCGGCTTGTGTAAGGGCAATTCCCTCTAACCCTGGTTGTTTCCAAGCATCAGAAAGTAAAATAATAAAGGCTGTGCTTGTACAAACAATCAGTGTATCCGTTAATACGCCAAATGCTTGGATCAGTCCTTGTTTTACCGGGTGACTGGTTGTGGCTGTTGCGGCAACGTTTGGTGCACTCCCCATACCGGCTTCATTGGAGAATAAACCGCGTTTAACTCCATTCATCAGCGCGGCACCGATGGAACCGCCTGCGATTTGTTGAAGGCCAAACGCATTTTTTACAATAAGAGAAAGAACTTCTGGCATTTTTGTGATGTTCGTAATTACGACAAATAATGCAACACCAATGTATAACACGGCTAGTACCATAACCTTGTATTCAGCTATTTTTGCAATACGCTTCACACCGCCAAAGATAATCGCAGCGAAAGCAATGGTCATGATAATCCCTAAAGTTAAACGATTTGTACCAAATGAGTTTTCAAAAGCAATGGAAACCGTATTGGATTGTACAGAATTGAAAACAAGACCGAAAGAAAGGGTAATTAAAATGGAGAATAATACGCCCATCCAACGTTTGTTTAATCCTTTTTCCATATAATAGGATGGGCCGCCGCGGAAACCATTTTTATCTTTTACTTTATATACCTGCGCTAACGTACTTTCAATAAAGCTGGATGCTGAGCTAATAATAGATATAATCCACATCCAGAATACCGCTCCAGGACCGCCTAATGCAATTGCAATCGCAATACCGGTGATATTGCCTGTCCCAACGCGGGCGGCCATGCCTATACAGAAGGCTTGAAAGGGGGAAACGTGATCTTTAGAACTGGTTCTTCCTTCCATTAAAACGCGGACCATTTCCTTTAGCATTCGAAACTGTACAAATTTCGATTTGAATGTAAAATAAAGACCGGAGAGAACAAGCATAATAATGAGTAATTTTGACCAAAGGAAATCGTTTGTTACACCAACCAGATTTTGCATTAATTCTTGCATTCCATCACCTCATATTAAAATTTAGTAGTTTTATATAGGCTCTTTTAATAAAAGAGTTTACCCTACTTGAAAAAAGCGCTTTCATTCCATCTGGATGAGAATTTTGTCTTTACTATAAATTCTGTTTTTACTATAAATTGCAGACTACAAAAATAAACAAAAATCTACAAAAAAACTACAAAAAAAAATTCAGGTTTTTGAATTTTTTAAAAATACACTATTCAAGTGCAATATGATCTCTATCTCAATAACACGGGAAACCTGGCGTCTTATCCCATTGAGTTGCAATAAACTAGCATCTTTTATCTTATAAGGTTCTTATATAGATCCAGTATTAAAGGGTTATATTCTTATGATTATAGTTTCTCGTAATAATATTATGTTAACTATAAATAAACTTACTTCTACTAGTTGTTAAAGTAAATTGGTAAAAAGGGGTAGAAGAGGATATGGCTCTTTCTGTATTTATATTTGAAAAACCGATAGAAACAACAGAATAGGACAAATCAGTTATTTTAATTTTCTGAATAATAAATTACGATATTGGTATATTTTAGAAAAGGTGGCGATGTGAATTAAAAGCGCTTAGATCGATTCTAATTTGGGGGCTAATAGCAGCCCTCTGTGCGGCAGGATTTGCTGTGATGGCCTTAAACAGCGGCGAAAGCATTAATGCCGTGTGGCTTTTAACAGCTGCAGTATGTGTCTATGCCATTTCTTATCGATTCTACAGCAGATTTATTGCCAACAAGGTATTTCAGCTTGATGACAGACGCAAAACACCTTCAGAAATCAATAACGACGGGAAAGATTATGTACCAACAAACAAATGGGTTCTCTTTGATCACCACTTTGCAGCCATTGCTGGAGCAGGACCATTAGTCGGTCCCATCCTTGCAGCACAAATGGGCTACTTGCCAGGGACCATCTGGATTGTCGTTGGTGTGGTGCTAGCTGGTGCAGTTCAAGACTTCATCATTCTATTTGGCTCAATGCATCGAAATGGAAAGTCACTTGGTGAAATGATTAAGGACGAAATGGGCCGCGTCACCGGTCTGATCTCGATGATTGGCATCTTAGGAATTATGATCATTCTATTAGCCGTTTTGGCCTTGGTGGTCGTGAAGGCATTGACAGGAAGTCCGTGGGGGATGTTCACCATTGCAGCCACGATACCGATTGCGATTTTTATGGGGATATACATGCGCTATATTCGTCCAGGTCGTGTTGGAGAAGCATCAATCATCGGAATTGTCTTATTGCTTTTCTCCCTCTATTATGGCCAAACGGTTGCTGAAACTCCTGAGTTAGCCAGCATGTTTACCTTTAATGGGGAAACCATTGCTATTATGATGATCATCTATGGTTTTATTGCTTCAGTCTTACCTGTTTGGCTCCTGTTAGCACCTCGTGATTATTTAAGTACCTTTTTAAAAGTTGGAACAATTCTTGCGCTAGCCTTAGGAATCATCATTGTGGCACCAAATCTAGAAATGCCTGGCCTGACGAAATTCATTGATGGGACGGGTCCAGTATTCACAGGAAATCTGTTCCCATTCTTATTTATAACCATCGCCTGCGGGTCGGTTTCCGGATTCCATGCCCTGGTCTCCTCGGGTACCACCCCTAAAATGATTGAGCTCGAATCACATGCACGGCCAATTGGGTATGGAGCGATGCTGATAGAATCATTTGTGGCTATCATGGCTATGATTGCGGCATGTGTGTTGACACCTGGGATTTACTTTGCGATTAACAGTCCGCCAGCCCTAATCGGAACCAATGTGGTTTCTCAAGTTGGGGATTTACCATCACTCCGGATGTTTTGCAAACACTTGCCAAGGACGTGGGGGAGCAAACCATTCTATCTAGAACCGGCGGTGCACCAACCCTTGCGATTGGGATGGCGGTTATCTTTTCAAAAATAATCGGAGGGAAAGCCTTAATGGCCTTTTGGTACCATTTTGCGATTCTTTTTGAAGCCTTGTTCATTTTAACGACCGTTGATGCTGGAACCCGTGTAGGGCGTTTTATGATTCAAGACTTACTTGGAACTGTTTATAAGCCTTTGGCAAAAACAGAATCTTTCTTTCCCAATATCATTGCAACAGCCTTGTGCGTAGCTTGCTGGGGTTATTTCTTATATCAAGGAGTTATTGACCCATTAGGCGGAATCAATACGTTATGGCCACTTTTTGGAATAGCCAACCAAATGTTGGCCGGAATTGCCTTGCTGCTTGGGACAACGATTCTTTACAAAATGGGCAAAAAAGCTTATGTATGGGTAACGCTGTTGCCAACAACGTGGCTGCTAATTGTCACATTAACGGCAGGCTGGCAAAAATTATTCCATGAAAATCCGAAAATCGGCTTCATTGCCCATGCGGATATTTTTAGTGAAGCAAATGCAACGGGAAAAATCCTTGCTCCTGCAACGACGGCAGCACAAATGAAACAAGTAATCATCAACGATTATGTGGATGCAACCCTTACAGCTATTTTCATGATTGTGGTCATTGTTGTTTTGATTTCGGCACTCCGAATCTGGTTTCTAGTCCTTACCAATCAGAAATTACCATTGCACGAAACGCAGTATGTGCAACGGGATGAAGGAGGAGATTTTAAACATTATGCTTAACAAAATAAGAGAATTCAACGCCTACAGAAAGCAATTCATCAGTTTGCTGGTCGGAGTTCCAAGCTATGAGACTTACGTGGAACATATGGAATTGCATCATCCTGACATGCCGGTTAAATCACGAAAAGAGTTCTTCTGTGAGGTACAGGAAGCACGGTACAATGCGAAGGGCGGAAAGGTTTCAAGGTGCTGTTAAGCTGTTAATAACATGAGCACTGCCCGGTATGATGAATTTTTTATTTTATTTGGATGACTTATGATGAAGACCATTTTCAAAGGGGATCCCTGACTTTTGTCCTTCATAGAGCTTATGAAGGATGTTTTTTTGCTTCCCGATGAGTTTTGGCCTTCATCGAGCTTATGAAGGATGTTTTTTTTGCTTCCCGATGAGTTTTGGCCTTCATCGATTTTATGAAGGACGTTTTCTACGCTTCCCCAATGGGTTTTGGCCTTCATCGAGCTTATGAAGGATGTTTTTTTTGCTTCCCGATGAGTTTTGGCCTTCATCGATTTTATGAAGGACGTTTGCTACACTTCCCGATGAGTTTTGGCCTTCATCGATTTTATGAAGGACGTTTGCTACACTTCCCGATGAGTTTTGACCTTCATCGATTTTATGAAGGACGTTTTCTTCACTTCCCAATGAGTTTTGACCTTCATCGAGCTTATGAAGACCATTTTCACAGGGGCAACCCTGACTTTTGACCTTAATCGAGCTTATGAAGGATGTTTTTTTTGCTTCCCGATGAGTTTTGGCCTTCATCGGAAGGTTTGGATTTCAAAAGGGTATATTGATCTTTTAAAAAAACACATGCACATATTCTAACAAACGCCCATATAGTAGCTTCTGTGGATAAATGTTAAGAAGGAAGAGTGAACAATGAATAATACTCAATTAATTATATCAACGAAAAACGAATGCAAAGAAGGAAAAAATGGCTATAAGGTAATAGAATTCAATTTATCAGATCCAAGCGAAAATTTATTTGCCGTAGTTACTCCAGTAAAAAAGCAATAGAAGTAATCCCAAACTTGCAAAACTATCTTCTCCTAAATTTCAACGTGATTTAGAAAAACACTTTACGGTAGTAAATTGGGACCAACGGGGGGCTGGGTTATCCTACTCCAAGAGTTAAAAAAAGAAGAACTTACGATTGAAAATATGGTAAAGGATACGGTTGAATTAATTCAATACCTGTTAAAACGCTTTAATCAGCCAAAACTTTTTCTAGTCGGTCATTCATGGGGATCGGTGCTAGGGGTATTAGCCTCCCAAAAAGCACCAGAATGCATCTATGGATACATAGGGATTGGTCAAGTTGTGAATATGCGGGAAGGTGAAAAAATTTCTTATGAATTTACAATCAATAAAGCGAAAGATTCCAATCATAAGAAGGCGCTAAAAAAATTAGAGGAGATCGATTATAATCCGTATGATATGAAATATTTAGGGGTTCAAAGAAAGTGGCTTGCCAAACTCGGAGGTTCTTTCATCGGAGTAACTATGTATAATCTTGTTTATTCAAATATTCTATTTGCACCTGAATATACCATGAAAGATTGGTTCATTTTTATCAAAGGGGGCAAGTTTTCTTTGGATTCATTATGGGAACAGTTAATGAATATTAATTTCATCGAAACGGCTCCAAAGCTGGAGGTTCCCGTTTATATTTTTGCAGGCAGACACGATTATCAAGTCCCATCCATATTAGCAGAAAAATACTTTCATACTTTGGAATGTCCACATAAAGAATGCATCTGGTTTGAAAATTCAGGACATCTTTTAAATTATGAAGAAGTCGAAAAATTCAATGCGGAATGCTTAAAAATTAAGGAGAACACTTTAAGACCAGTTAGTTAGATCATAGCAAACTAAACAATCAAGGGATAGCAGACAAAAAAGAAAGCAAACTAAAATAGTGGGTGCTCGAATATGAAAAAGGTGTGGCATCCTTGATCAAATAGCAAAATCAATAGAAAAGGATGGTGTAAAAATGTCTACCAAAAAGAACAAGGAATTAAAAAATAATCATGCAATGCCTAAGACAGATGTAGAATTTGCAAACAATGGACTAGAAAAAGTAGCCTTAAAATCCCAAGAAAGACAAGGAAAAAATAAGTAAATAAACGCAACAGTTGAACTGTCCCTATAATAACGGACACTAAGTGGATCGTTGAAGAATTATTAAAATAAAATCGGATGAATTACCTGGGACAAGGGACCTGTTAGGTATACCCCATGTCCCAAGGTGTAGCTTAATCATAGCGTACTTGATCTTCTCCTCAATGCTGACCTCAACATTCTTCGCTTCATACTCTGAAGTATTCTTCATCATTTCCCATTCCTCAAGAGTAGTTTCAAATAATGGGGAAGTTTCAAATAGTAAATCCTTTTATAAACCAAGTAAAGTCAGGAGTAAATAATGAGTATTGAGATGAAAAAAGAGCATCTTATCCAGTATGGTTTAAGAGTGTTTGAAGAAATTGGGGCTAATGAAATTTGCACGATCTGTATTAGCAGTGGAAATACCTGTTGTCAGGGGTGTGAATTTTTAAACGATAAGGAAGGTTGTCAAAAACGGAACACCTCTTGTACGGCATGGTTATGCGGTTTACAAAAACAATATTTTAATGAAATTGGGTTATTGGATGAGTGGGAAAAATTTTGGACAAAAATTCCGGGGAAATTACACCGTGATGATGTAACCCCTGATTTTGTACAGTTGAAAACATTTCTTAAAGTTAACCACATAAAGAAAACTTCAGGAAAGTTAATGGCGGATACATTCAAAACTTTTGTAGAAGATGGTGGTAACTTAGAAAAATTAGAGAGAAATTTACAACACGATTTTGTTATGGAAAAACTATAAATTATGTCTTGTAATCGTTTTAGGGGAGCAAAAAAGAAAATGTGAAGCACATCGAAGAAGATTCAGGATGTATGGTTATAAAATAAAAGTGATCATGAGGATAAAAGGCTGTTGTGACAGCCTTCGTTTTTAAGTCGTGAACGGAATTAATTAGTTAAAGAATTCGTTCGGTATGACGGATGGCTTTGTTTTACCAAAAATAAAGAATACCAGGTTATTCTGATGAATATTTAATGATCCCATGTAAATAAACAGAGTATTCTCGCTGTATACATTCTCTTAGCTTGATTTTTCCTTCCCTTTCTAATTCAGCAACTAATTCTTCAATCTTTTTTTGATCTTCTTTTGCAGCCTTAGGAACCTCTGCTGCAAACATATTCCCTCGACTGGAATGGCGTAGATTTTTTAATAAATCAACTTTATTCATTGGGTCAACCCCTTTATCTATTATTTCGACATAAAGGAGGTTTTTCCCTTTGAAATCCAATTATTTTTTAAGTTTTCTTATTCAGCAAAACGGATGCATACCTTAAACAAGGATTGCTTTCAATTTTCGAGTATAGATGAAGGATTTTAGAAAAAGTATCCTAGGAATCAGTTCACTCGTTCTGTTTGATATCAATTTGAATAGGATTAAAGATACGTTCCCATTTTTGTAGTAATCATATCAAGCGATAAAATAACAGGGGGAAAAAATTATATGGATGATGTAATAAAGGTATCATCAAAATCAAATCCAAATTCAGTTGCAGGTGCAATTGCAGGCGTAATAAGTGAAAAAGGTGTTACAGAAATTCAAGTGATTGGAGCAGGTGCTTTAAATCAAGCAATTAAAGCCATTGCCATTGCAAGAGGATTCGTAGCTCCTAGCGGTGTTAATCTAGTTTTTGTTCCTGCATTTTTAGATATTTTAATCAATAATGAAAATAAAACAGCCATCAAATTAATTGTTGGTCCTAGAAAAAAAAGAACATAGATAGCGCCAGGTACCGTCCAAAAAGTTGGAAAGTGCCTGGCACTTTCTTTATCTCGAAGGAATAACTTGACGAGGATAAATGTTTTCGTTAATCTTAATATCCCATGTTTCCATCATTGCATAGCGAGGTGACGAAATTATAGGATGAGTACCAAAGATCAAATGTCTGTCCGAGACCACAAAGATTACCAAGAAGAAGTCGAGCGATTAGAGTTTACCAAGGAATACATACGAACCGTTTTAGAGATCTCGAAGGGGAATAAAGAGTTTTTTGTTGAAAACATGAAACAAGCGTTTGCCGAACGGGACGATAAAGATAGCAGTGCAAGTTACACAGACCTCCTTGCCAATGCAAGATTTCTTGAATTAGCTCAAAGTGAACTGAAAAGATTAGAAAGCGTGGTAGGCAAGCCCTATTTTTCAAGGATCGATTTTACAAGCAATAGTACGAAAAAGGAAGAAAATTTGTACATCGGCAAGGTATCCTTGTTTGACCGTGTGACACAACAACCGATTATCGTGGATTGGCGGTCGCCCATTGCCAATGTGTACTATGATGGCCGGCTGGGAGATGTCTCTTATGAAGCGTATGGGGAGACACAAACCGGTTATTTATCCTTAAAAAGGCAGTATGAAATTGCCGAAGGGTACTTAAAAGAAATCCGGGACATCGATTTAACCACACACGACGAACTGTTACAGAAATCATTATCAGGTAAAGCAGACAATCGCTTAACCGAAATCGTTGCGACCATTCAAAATGAGCAAAATGAAGTGATTCGAGCATCACTGAAACACCCCATTATCGTTCAAGGAGCCGCGGGAAGCGGGAAGACAACCATCGCACTCCATAGAATATCCTACTTTCTCTATTCTGCCGGGTTTAAATTTCCTCCAGAAAAACTCATGATTCTTGCACCAAACCGATTGTTTATTGACTATATATCTGCTGTCTTACCGGAACTCGGCGTAAACAAAATTAACCAAACTACCTTTATCGATTTTATGAAAGCTTCTTTAGGACAGAAAATAAAACTGATGTCCCCTTATACAAAGTTGATGAAGCTTCTTGAAGGGAAGGGAAATCCCAAGACCATTCAATGGATGTCCGGTTATAAGGGTTCACTGGCATTTAAAGAAGTAATCGATGGTTATTTAAAAGAATTGGAATTAAGTCTTGCGCCTACAGAGGATTTTATTGTCGAAAAATCAATTCTCCTGAAGGGAGCAAATCTCAAACGACTATTTTTAAAAGAATATACGTACTTACCAATCTATAAAAGGATTATGAAAATAAAATCCCTTTTAGAAAGTGATTTAAAAAAGAAAAAAGCCATTATCAAATCAAAACTAAACACAAAATATGATGATGCTTTAGATCGGGCTCTTTATAGCAGAAGGATTGACACAGAAAAAAGAAAGCAAAAAGTGGTTGACCTCATGGATATGAAAAAACAAAGAATCGCCCAAGTGGAGAAGGAATCGAAGACTGCCGTAAAAAAATATATGGAACACTTTGTGATGAAAGATATTTTTACCGTGTACAGAGAACTCATGTCTTCACCTGAAATCATAAAAAAGCATTCAACCACTCTAACCGAACAAGAATGTAAGGTTCTAAGTCAGTTTTGTCAGCGGATTTTTGAACGAGGGGCATATGAACTAGAGGACTTAGCTCCGTTATTTTATATGAAAGCTAAATTAGAAGGTATCGATGAAAAATATAAAATGCGCAGTATTTTTATTGATGAGGCGCAGGATTACAGCTATTTTCAATTTGCAGCTTTAAAGGAAGGTTTCGAAACAGACTTATTTACCATAGTCGGAGATTTGGCCCAAGGCATTCATTCCTATCGCGGCTTGAATAGCTGGGAACCCGTTTTGAAAAATGTCTTTCCAAATGCGAATTATCAAGCCCTGCAAAAAAGCTATCGAACCACTGTAGAAATTATGAATTTGGCCAATGATATCCTTAAGCTAATCGACCAGGAATTGCCAAAGGTTGAACCCGTCATTCGGCATGGTCAAAAACCATTGTTTAAAACGATTGATCCTCCTAATGTGGAACAGGTTAGGCTGCAGCTAAAACAAGATATTGTCTCACTTAAAGAGGAAGATCTAAACTCCATTGCGATCATTGGACGGACCGACAGAGAATGTCAAAGAATCTATGAGATCCTTGAAAAAAGTCAGCTTCCGATTCAATTATTAGAGGAAAAACAAGATATGAAGAAGGGTCATGTGGTGATTGTACCTTCTTATTTATCGAAAGGCTTGGAGTTTGATGCAGTGTTGATTGTCTGCTTAGAGGAACCATACGGAAAAGTAGATCTAGATATCAAATTGCTGTATGTTTCGATGACAAGACCGATGCATCGGTTATATTTATACGGGAGAAAGCAATCAGATTTTTTATTAGAAAGTGCTTCCCAATTACATTTTGATTTTTAAAAAGAGCCAGGCACCGTCCAGAAAATGGGATGGTGCCTGACACATTTCTTTATCATTCTAATTGTCGCATTGGTGGTTCCAATTGTCGTTAAATTTGCGCCAATTGTCGTTTAACCCATTCCAATTGTCGTTAAATTTGCGCCAATTGTCGTTTAACCCATTCCAATTGTCGTTTAAATCATGCCAATTGTCGGAAGCCATTTTAGTGTTGAATAGGCAGGCTAAGCAATACCACTTGTACGAGGTTCGATTTGATAAAAAGCTAGTTTCTTTTGGATCAGGATGAATACCTAGCAAACAGAAAATGAGAAATATTTAGAAATTTTAAAATTGCTGTTGAGAAACAGATTTACCTTTGCTAGAATAAAAAAGTATTAAAGGTGAATTTTTTTTGCAACTGCTGGGACGTTTTTTGTCACACAGGGACATAGAATGTCCCTTGTGGATCTTTGCAAAATAGGCAGAATCCTCATTCTGTTTATAAATAATTACAATTCGGGGAGGACTTTTTTATGGCGACAAATGAAGTAACCTTATCGACTTATAAGTTTTACATGAACGGGGAATGGAAAGAAAGCCAGTCAGGTCAGACTATTGACATTATGTCACCTTACCTTTATGAAACAATTGGAAAAGTACAGGCAATTACGAAGGAAGAAGTAGATGATGCAATTTGGTCTGCACATGATGCACAGAAAGAATGGGCAAAAACTTCTCTTCAACAACGTGCAAGCTATTTAAATAAATGGGCAGATGAATTGGTTAGCAGGCAAGAGGAAATAGCCGACACGATTATGCGAGAAGTCGGTAAAAGTTATAAAGATGCAAATAATGAAGTCTTACGGACAGCGGATTTCATTCGCTACACCATTGAGGAAGCCTTGCATATGCATGGCGAAAGTATGAGGGGAGACAGCTTTCCAGGTGGATCGAAATCGAAGGTTGCTATTGTTGAGCGCATTCCAATAGGGGTCGTATTAGCGATTTCTCCATTCAACTACCCAGTAAACTTGGCAGCAGCAAAAATAGCACCGGCATTAATGGCAGGAAACGCAGTGATTTTTAAACCTGCCACACAAGGAGCTATCAGCGGTACGAAAATGATTGAAGCACTTGACGAAGCAGGTCTGCCCAAAGGTCTAGTCGCCCTTGTAACGGGAAAAGGCTCTGTGATTGGAGATTACTTGGTGGAGCATAAAGGAATGAATATGATCTCCTTTACGGGCGGTACCAATACTGGTGTTCAACTAGCGAAAAAAGCAACCATGATTCCTCTGGTCCTTGAGCTTGGTGGAAAAGACCCTGGCATCGTCTGTGAGGATGCCGATTTAAAAGAAGCAGCAAAACAAATCGTCAGCGGTGCATTCTCATACTCCGGCCAGCGCTGTACAGCGATTAAGCGTGTACTCGTACATGAAAAAGTAGCAGATGAGCTCGTAGGATTAGTAAAGGAAGAAGTGGAAAAATTGACTGTGGGTTCTCCTGAAGAGGGCAGTATGATTGTTCCATTAATTGATAATAGATCAGCTGATTTTATTCAAATTTTGATTGCCGATGCACTTGGAAAAGGTGCTGAAGTTGTGATCGGAAACAAACGGGAGCATAACTTGATCTATCCTACACTGCTTGATCATGTTACAGAGGATATGCGTGTAGCATGGGAGGAACCGTTCGGACCTGTATTGCCGATTATCCGTGTTTCGTCAGAAGACGAAGCCGTACAAATTGCAAATGCCTCTGAATACGGCCTCCAGGCAAGTATTTTTACAAAAGACGTGAACAGAGCATTTAGAATTTCAGGCAAGCTTGAAGTAGGTTCCGTCCAAATAAATGGACGTACAGAGCGTGGCCCGGACCATTTTCCGTTTATCGGTATAAAAGGTTCTGGTATGGGAGTACAAGGAATTCGCAAAAGTATCGAATCGATGACAAGGGAAAAGGTAACGGTTTTAAACCTTGCTGAGTAATCTTAGAGGAATATAGACATATTTTGAAAAGGAGTTTGTTTTAACAATGGCAGAAAAACAATTTAAAATAATCGAAGCATCAGGAATTCATGCAAGACCTGCAACAATATTAGTTCAAACTGCTAGTAAATTTGATTCAAATATTAATTTGGAATGTAGAGGGAAAAAAGTAAACTTAAAATCAATCATGGGTGTTATGTCTTTAGGTATAGGTCAAGGGGAAGAAATTAGTATTTTTGCAGTAGGCAGTGATGAGGAAGATGCATTAAGAAGCCTTGAAGAAACCTTAACAAGGGAAGGATTGGCTGAATAATGAACTTTTTACATGGAATTGCCGCCTCAAATGGTATTGCCATCGCAAAAGCATACCGTCTCTTTGACGTAGATCTATCATTTGAAAAGAAAACCATTGATGATACGAATGCAGAAGTAGAACGTTTCTGTTCTGCAGTGAAGAAAGCAAATTCAGAACTTGAGGCCATACGAGACAAAGCGATCGTTGACCTCGGTGCAGATAAAGCAGCAATTTTTGAAGCACATCTTCTTGTTTTGAATGATCCTGAATTAACAGGTCCAATTGAAGATAAGATACAAACGGAAAAAGTGAATGCAGAGTCTGCACTTAGAGAAACTGCAGATATGTTCATTATGATGTTTGAACAGATGGATAACGAATATATGAGAGAACGTGCTGCAGATATTCGTGATGTTACAAAACGTGTTCTTTCACATTTATTAGGCGTTCAAATGGTTAATCCTTCTATGATTGCTGAGGAAGTGATCATTGTTGCAGAGGATTTAACACCGTCTGATACAGCACAATTAAATCGACAATTTGTAAAAGGATTTACTACGAACATCGGGGGACGTACATCGCATTCAGCAATAATGGCCCGTTCGATGGAAATCCCTGCTGTTGTTGGTACAAAAACAGCAACAGAGGACATCAACCATGGCGATATAGTGGTTGTGGATGGCTTAAAGGGTGAGGTTCACATTAATCCAACACCTGAGGTTGTTGAGCAATACCGTAAAGTAGCTGAAGAATATGAAAGCCAAAAAGCAGAGTGGGCAAAACTTGTTAATGAAAAAACAGTTTCCGCTGATGACCACCACGTTGAATTAGCTGCGAACATTGGTACCCCGAATGATTTAAAAGGAGTTATTGCAAATGGCAGTGAAGGTGTCGGACTTTATCGGACAGAATTCCTTTATATGGGCAGAGATCAGCTTCCGACAGAAGAAGAACAGTTTGAAGCTTACAAGGCTGTTTTAGAAGGAATGAATGGAAAGCCGGTAGTTGTTCGGACACTTGATATCGGCGGTGATAAAGAACTTCCCTATTTAGATTTACCGAAAGAAATGAATCCATTTCTAGGATTCCGTGCCATTCGTCTTTGCTTAGAAGAGCAAGATATTTTTCGTACGCAGCTTCGCGCCCTGCTGCGAGCAAGCGGTTATGGAAACTTAAAAATCATGTTCCCGATGATTGCAACACTGGATGAATTCCGTTCTGCCAAAGCTATTTTAGAAGAAGAAAAGCAAAAGCTTGTTTCTGATGGAGTACAAGTAGCTGAACAGATTGAGCTTGGTATTATGGTCGAAATTCCTTCCACTGCAATCTTAGCAGATCAATTCGCAAAAGAAGTTGATTTCTTTAGTATCGGTACGAATGATTTGATTCAATATACAATGGCTGCAGATCGTATGAACCAAAGGGTTTCCTATTTGTATCAGCCATATAGTCCATCAATTTTACGATTAGTAAAAATGGTGATTGATGCAGCACATGCTGAAGGCAAATGGGCGGGTATGTGCGGAGAAATGGCAGGAGATGAAACGGCAATCCCTGTACTTCTTGGCCTTGGCCTTGATGAATTTTCAATGAGTGCCACTTCTATTTTAAAAGCACGTTCACTAATACGTACCTTGAAAAAATCGGATATGGAAAAGCTTGCACAAGAAGTTTTAAATATGCAAACTACCCCTCAGGTCATTGAAGCAGTAAATGAGATAACAAAATAAATATTTTTCCTTAATTTAAGATTATGAATAAATTAGTCTAAAAATATATGGGGGTGGTTTTATTGAAGTCAAATGAAGAAACCCTTGAAGAATTAAAAAAAGAATTGCTTCGGATCGGTTCAACGAAGCAAAGGGATTATGATTTGTTGAAGAGGAAAGGCCAGGTTTTGAGTACAACAATTTGCCGTAGGGTAAAACTAAGCTGGGTAGAAGTGGTTGAACAGACTGGAATAAAGCATTATATAACAAAATAATAATGCTTCCCTTTCACCAATAAATCTAATTTAACGCGGTTGTAACTCTTCCTGTAATTCAGCCGTAAATGTCCTACTTTCACATTGTTATTTTTTACAGTGTCAAAAATAACGACCTGCAGAAAACGAAAAAGCGCTATGTCAAGGCATTGTCACCGAATGGATAAAAGGGTGCAATCCGCGATACATAGCGCTTTTACTTTGGAGCCGTCTTAGTGAGAGGTGATTCTCCGACCAACAGTTTGGGTGGGAAACCATGGTTTATTTTATCGATTTTCTATCTATTTATCGAGAAAACCTTGTACGGATTGCCGATTTTTATTTTAAAATAGGAACATATCATTCCTAATGAGGTGGTTAAAAAATGGAACAATATGTACTGTATAACGAGACAGTAACAGAACGCACAAATGTTAAAATCGATATGGAGGACAGGGGTTATTTATTTGGTGACGGAATTTATGAAGTGGTATTTGTATATAACCAAAAACCTTTTGCGCTTAAAGAACATTTTACTCGTTTTGAACAAAGTGCAGCTAAGCTTGAAATGAAGATGCCGTATAGCGTAGAGCGCTTTTACGAGCTAACACATGAATTAATTACGAAAAATAGTCTGGAGCATGGAATTGTATATATTCAAATGACAAGGGGAAGTGGGCCGCGAAATCATTTGTATGAGCGAAACGTCGATTGTGCTGTAACCGGTTTTGCACGACAAATGCAGCCGCCGGCAGAGGATAAAAAAAATGGAATCGCTGTCTTGTTAACCGAAGATATTCGTTGGCTTCGTTGTGATATTAAAAGCCTGAATTTGCTTGGTAACACGATGGCGAAACGAAAAGCTGCTGATAGCGAGTGTGCCGAAGCGATCCTACATCGTAACGGAACGTGCACGGAAGGATCTTCTTCCAACGTGTTTATCGTGAAAAATAATGTGCTCAGGACCCATCCAGCCAACAATTTCATTCTTAACGGGATTACCCGGCAGTTTATATTAAAGATTGCGGAGGAACAAAACATCACGGTTCGGGAAGAAGCTTTTACAACAAGTGAACTTAAGGAAGCGGATGAAGTATTTATTTCGAGTACTGCTCAGGAAGTAACTCCTGTTATTTCGGTTAAAGGCGATATCGAACAAATATTTGAAATTGGACCGGTTACCCGTCTATTACAGGAAAAACTAAAAGAAAAGATCAATAAGCTCAGTGAAAAAAGTAAATAAAAATGAAGAGCTTGGGAAATCCAAGCTCTTCATTACGATCAGGCTACCGCAGCCTGGCTACTCCACTGTCTAATATGAATCAAAATGAGCTGCTAATTCTTATACCTTCTGCGTCACTTCCATCCGATCGTTTGGCATCAAAGCAGCAATAATGGAGCCGGCTAGCGGAAGGAGCGAGAGAATCGTAAAAACAGTCGCAACTCCAAAGATGTCTGAGATCCCTCCCATGAAGACAGAGCCAATTCCTCCGGCACCTACACCGAATCCGATTGAAAGCCCTGAAGCCATCCCAATATTTTCAGGAAGCATGAGCTGCATATAAACGACGCTGACAGAGAATGAGGACAAAACGCTAAATCCAAAACAAAGTAGGTCGATCACCGCCCAAACCCCGTGTACATAAGGAAAAAGCAGGGCAAACGGAGTAGCAATCAGCATCGAAATCACAAGTAACCGTTTCATGCCAATTTTGTCTGCCCAAAGCCCTCCGAAGAAGGTTCCAAGTGCACCTGCGCCGACAAAGACAAAGCTAAGGATTTCTGATTGTTGAACAGTCAGATTGTGCAAATAAAAAGGTAAAAAGACCACCACTCCAATTTGGCACCATGACCTGAGGATGATGACACAGGAGAGTAGACTTGCACCAAGTATATTGTTGGTCCCTTTGAATACCTTTTTACGATTCAGTTTAGCAGACTCTAAATTTTGACGTAACCATGGCAGAATCTGTCCCGTTAGGATTAGGGATAAAAAAGCAACGGGAATTAACCAGAGAAGTCCACGAATCCCTGAGTGCGTGATATAAAGTGAAACCAATAAGGGGCCAAAGGCCTGACCCGAATTTCCACCTACTTGAAAAATGGCTTGGGCAAGTGCTTTTTTCGAACCTGAAGCAAGATGGGTACCCCTTGAGGCTTCTGGATGAAAGGCACCAGAACCAAGCCCGGAGATGGAAATAAAAAGGAGCAGCCACGGTAAAGATGGAGCAAGACCTGTTAAAGCAAGCCCCATAATGGAGCAAAATACCCCTGCCGGATAAAGCCAAATTCGCGGCTTACGATCTGCAAACATACCAAAAAGCGGCTGTGAAACAGAGGAAGTTAAATAAGACATTAATACGACTAAAGTGGATTGGGTATAGTTCAGATGAAAAGCGTGTTTGTATAGTACAACTAAAGCCGGAACCATCCCTGTGGTTACCAGATCATTTAAAAAATGCGAACCGCTAAAAGTAAAAACCGCCCGACGAAATAGCGGTTCCTTGGCTTTCGCTTTCGCCATTGCTTGAGAATTTGTTGCCAACGTTGTCACCTTCTCTAATACTAGGCTAAAAGTTTTTTTGCATTATTAATATTAGCTTAACTTAATGGAATTGTCATGTACTAAAACCTTGAACCTCTCATGACTGAAGTCACGAGATTCCTGCTTCATTGGGAACTGCACCACACTATGTAGCGTCTTACACTCCCTCCATTGCCCAAAAGC
>NZ_JAVDUQ010000053.1:0-20994 GCF_031456445.1 Neobacillus niacini
GAGACATTAACGCAGGAATCAACCTTAAAAATGAAGCTATAAGACTTCTAACCGCAGGGACTGCGGGGATAGCCTAATCAATAACTGGTGGATACACCGGTGTTCTTAGGAATCTCCTTCTTCAAACAACCAGTAAGGGTGTTAAGGAGGAGTGGTTCAAGATGAAGACTTAAATGAGTTTGAGCCGAATGCAGAAAATCCAACATATATTATCACTAATAACCAGGGGAAGGTAATGGCGGCGGTCTCTCTCATAATGGATGATTACAATCAAAGAGGACGAAGTGCACGTTTTAGAATTTTTCATTCTAAAATAAAGAACCCTGAGTGTTACCAATTCCTTTTGGATTCCATATTAATTCACACAAAAAAGTTGGATAAAATCTTTCTCTTCATTCCGTTAAAAAATAAGTCCCTGTCTAAATCGATAGAACAATTGGGTTTTACTGTTGAACGGTACTCCTTCCTGATGATAAGAGAGGATTTAGACGTTCCCGATGTTATTTTTCCAAACGATTACACTATAAAAAACTTCAGACCTGGAAGGGATGAAGAAATTTGGTGTGATGTTAGAAACGCGGGATTTGTAAGCCTGAAGGGGAGTGAACCACCCATAACACCTGAGAACGTTAAGAAAATGGTTTCTAGTGACGATTACCTTGAAGCTGGGATGAAAATCTTATTTCATAAGGAAAGGCCGATAGGAGTTGTTAGGGGTGCCGACGATGAGCATGATGATGAACCAATTATGAATATCGGACCGCTGGCGATCCTACCCGAATATCAAGGAAAAAGCTTAGGAAGACTCTTACTAAGAGCCTCTCTTCAATTTGCCAGGGACAATTTTTACAAAAGAACGATTCTTTCAGTAAATGGAGATAATGAAAGGGCAAAGGAGTTATATAGGAAAGAAGGCTTTAAAGAAGTGGGCGCGTTTGCATGCTATCAATTTGATAGACGTACGCTCTTATGAAAATTTCCAATTTATGTTTTAATAAAATTGATAAATTAATATTTTTTTAAAATGTGAGAAGAGGAGAAAATAGTATGATTGCAACACAATACAAAATTACATTACCTAGTGATTACGATATGAATATCATCAAAGAGCGAGTAAGAAATAATGGTCATAAAACAGACGGATTTGATGATCTAAAATTTAAACTGTATTTAGTATCCGAAAAAGGCATCAATCATAATCTGCAAAATAGTTATTGCCCCCTATATCTGTGGAAAGGCAGCAACGGGCTGAACAAGTTTTTGTTTAATGGTTTTTATGATAATATCATCAATTCTTTCGGTTGGCAGCGAGTAAATGTCGGAATTCCACTAATTGATACCACAACATCTAAAATCAAAGAAAATAAATATCTCTTTCACATTACAAGAGAAATCCCACCACAAGGAAGTTTAAATAATTTAAAGGAAAAAATAGCGGAAGGGATTCCAACGATTGATCATGCAGAATATATCGTTATTTATAATCCCGATAAATGGGAGTACGATGTATTCTACTTTTTAAGTGATTTAACAAACGTAAAGGATATGAGTGGAGTAATTTATACTATACTACACATCTCACATGAATAAAAAAATGATGTGTGCACATTCACACGTCATTTTTTTATGTCATTTATAATCAAATAGAAGCCATCTCAAAACCATTTATGCCTTTCGATGTTCATCGAAATCAAATTTGCATTCTTTTAATGGAACCACTTTTGTTTTCTTGGAAAATTTTATATCCGAGCCACATCACAAGGAACAATAGAATCCCAAGGTAGGCGGAGAGAACACTGCCCCAATCAATATGATCACTCATAAAGGCTTGATAATTTTGTGCCAATAGGACGATCAGACATAGTGTGAAAGCAAAGATTGGCCCGAACGGAAACCATTTTGAACGATAAGGAAGATCTTCCAATGAATGTCCTTGGCAACATAGGCTTTTCGGAAACGATAATGGCTTGCGGCATTCCCCAGCCAAAAGAACGATTCATCTAACGAATATCTATGAGGATTGAATAATTATATAAAGATGCTGGAAGGTACAGAATGGCTGTTTCCTAGCCGCAGGGGGGATAAAGTCTATAACACGTATTCAGGCCTATAGATAGCTAAACAAGGCTGCTAAAATGGTGGATATAGAGGACGGTATCGGCACACATTTTTTTATCACAGAAACAAGCGCGTGAATTCTTAAATATTACTCGGGCCACGATTTTACGGTAGGAAGAACAAGGTAAAATTAAACCTTATAAAACCAGCGGAGGGTTGGACAAGTGTCTTTACTTGAGAATCTAAGGCAAATGTTACGATTTGTTATGATTTGATAGAGCTGGTATATACGGACCAGGCTTAACGGATTTTCCTTATCAGGAATGGGACTATGTAAATTTATTGGTGGGGTCCTACGGGCAAAAGTGCAGAAAACATATGTTAAGGTTATTATTAAGAAAATCTTGGGATATTCTCACTTCACTATGCTTAAAATGATAATTAGTAAAAATGTTATTAGAATGAAAAACATACTGAAATAACCAATAAACCTAATTGGCTTTGGCTGTTTCCTAAGCTTGGTTTTTGTAGGGTCTGCAACATTACCCTCAATCTTATTAAAATGGTCTATTACATCATTAAATGGTTCCTTTTTATCTTCCATATCATCACCCCGTTTAATCATTATTTTAACATATACATCTCAAATATTAATAAAATATATTAAATTTTAACAATTATTATATATTATGTAAATTTTGCAGGAAGCAGGACTTTAGTCCCGTTTATTTTGTCTGTTTTATATAAATATGGAAATGAACATCAGTATTGGAACCAATATGAAATTCCTGCATATCAAAAGGCGCTAAAAATAGGAAGTTAAAGCAAAACTTCTATAAGGAAAAAAAATCGAAGAATGCAAGTATTTCCGAAGCTGATTTAAATAAGATGTGGGAGAAACAACAGCAAAAATTAGTAACAGAAGCAAACGTTGAATCTCTGCAATAATTAGTAGAGATATGCCAAATACCTAGAATGCGATATCGGAGCCAACCTATTTCAGAATCCTAAAAATCGCCTTCGACTCAAACGACGAACCCGTCTACCTCTCTACATTTATGTATGAAACAAGCAAAATAAATTTGACCGTTCATCGTGCGAAATAGACCATGCCAATATATCTGTTGTAGTTTTTTTTTGCCGTAAATTAAATTTATTTTTAAAACCGACTTGACTTATAGGAATTGTCAAATTATTATATTATTAATCTATTAGAGAGACTGAATAGTAAAAAAATTCGTGTCCCGTGATATTTCGAAAATGGGGTTTTTGAATTTTAATTCCTTAGTGAGGTGGATATGTTGCAACTTCAGGTATTAAATAGTCCTTTTAGTCAGGAGCAGGCAGAGCTCCTAAACCGTATTCTGCCAACATTGACAGACCAACAAAAGCTTTGGTTAAGCGGATATTTAGCTGCTTCCCAGTTTTCGGCGGCACCGGCTGCTTCTCAAAGTACCGGACAGACCCTATCCAAAGATGTGACCATTCTTTATGGTTCACAATCCGGAAATGCAAAAGGGCTTGCGAATAAAGCAGCCAAAACATTGGAAGGAAACGGTTATCTAGTCACACTTTCTTCTATGAGTGATTTTAAACCAAACAATTTAAAGAAAGTCCAAAACCTGCTGATTGTCGTGAGTACACATGGGGAGGGAGATCCTCCGGATAATGCGATGACCTTCCATGAGTTTCTTCACAGCAAAAGAGCGCCAAAGCTTGAGGGCCTCCAATTTTCTGTATTGTCTTTGGGTGACAGCTCTTATGAATTTTTCTGTCAGACAGGTAAGCAATTTGATTCCCGTCTTGAGGAACTTGGCGGAACAAGGCTTTATCCACGTTTTGACTGTGATGTCGATTTTGAGGAACCAGCTGCAGAATGGCTTGAAGGGGTTCTTAGCAGCCTAAAAGATGCTCAAGGAGCGGGAGCTGCTGAAGTAGCCGCTGCTGCCAGCACGCTGCAAACAGCTGAATCCGTATTTTCCAGAACCAATCCGTTTAAAGCAGAAGTTCTTGATAACATTAATTTGAACGGGCGCGGTTCGAATAAAGAAACGCATCACCTTGAATTATCACTTGAAGGATCTGGTCTTGCATTTGAACCGGGAGACAGCCTAGGCGTGTATCCTGAAAATGACCCGGTACTTGTTGAACTGCTTCTAAGTGAATTGAAATGGTCAAAAGAAGACCAGGTAACCGTTAAACAAGGGGATGTTCGCACCCTTCAAGAAGCACTCCAATCTTTCTATGAGATTACGACATTAACAAAACCGCTTCTTGAAAAAATTGCTCAGCTATCCACACATGAGGAATTAAAAGAGCTAGTTGCACAAGGAAATGTAAAAGAATACATCACTGGACGTGATTTACTAGACCTAGTTCGGGATTTCGGCCCATGGGGGAATTCAGCACAGGAATTTGTCTCGGTCCTTCGAAAAATTCCAGTTCGTCTTTATTCGATTGCGAGCAGCTTAGCCGCGAATCCTGATGAAGTACATTTAACTATCGGCGCGGTTCGTTATGAAGCACATGGCCGGGAAAGAAAAGGCGTAGCCTCCACATTTGTAGCAGAACGTCTTGAGCCCGGCGATCATGTTTCTGTCTTTGTTCAACAAAATGAAAACTTTAAGCTGCCTAAAAACCCAGAGACCCCAATCATCATGGTTGGACCTGGTACAGGTGTTGCACCGTTCCGTTCCTTTATACAAGAACGTGAAGAAACCGGTGTCGAAGGAAAATCATGGCTGTTCTTCGGGGACCAGCATTTCGTGACCGATTTCCTTTACCAGACAGAAATGCAAAAATGGCTGAAAAATGGTGCATTAACGAAGTTGGATGTTGCTTTCTCTAGAGATACAGAAGAAAAAGTATATGTACAGCACAGAATGCTTGAGCAAAGCAAAGAACTTTTTGAATGGTTAGAACAGGGTGCAGTTGTATACATCTGCGGAGATGAAAAACATATGGCGCATGACGTTCATAATACTTTTATTGAAATCATCGCAAAAGAAGGCGGCTTAAGCCGTGAAAAAGCGGAAGAATATCTGGCTGAATTGCAGCAACAAAAACGATATCAACGTGATGTATACTGAGAGGAGTTTTTTCAAAAATGGTAAATCAAGTTTTAAAAGCGCCAGACGGTAAACCAAGCGATGTTGAGCGAATTAAAGAAGAAACTGACTATTTGCGCGGCACGCTGAAAGAAGTAATGCTCGATCGAATCAGCGCCGGTATTCCCGATGACGATAACCGCCTAATGAAACATCATGGCAGCTATTTGCAGGATGACCGTGACCTTCGCAACGAGCGTCAAAAACAAAAATTAGAACCTGCTTATCAATTCATGCTTCGTGTTCGTGCTCCAGGCGGAGTCGTGACACCGGACCAATGGCTTGTATTAGACGGTTTGGCCGATAAAAATGCAAGCGGGACGATTAAACTGACAACAAGACAATCCTTTCAATTCCATGGAATTCTAAAATGGAATATGAAAAATACGATTCAGGAAATCCATAAGTCACTATTAACTACATTGGCAGCATGCGGCGACGTGAACAGGAACGTCATGTGTAATCCGAATCCGTATCAATCCGATATTCATGCGGAAGTTTACGAATGGGCTAAATATTTGAGTGATTATTTATTGCCGCGTACACGAGCTTATCATGAAATCTGGCTCGATGAAGAAAGGGTGGCTGGCACACCGGAAGTGGACGAAGAGGTTGAACCATTATACGGACTAACGTATTTGCCTCGTAAGTTTAAAATTGGAATTGCGGTTCCACCTTCGAATGATATTGATGTCTTTTCACAAGACCTTGGCTTAATAGCGATTGTCGAAGACGATAAACTAGTTGGTTTTAACGTGGCAATCGGCGGCGGCATGGGCAGCTCGCACGGTGACAAAGCAACCTATCCTCAGGTAGCTAAAGTGATTGGTTTCGTGACACCAGATAAAATTGTCGAGCTTGCGGAAAAAACAATTACGATTCAACGCGATTACGGTAACCGTTCAGTCCGTAAAAATGCTCGTTTCAAATACACAGTGGACCGCCTTGGTTTGGAAACTGTTAAAGAAGAATTGGAAAACCGCCTTGGCTGGAAGCTGGATGAAGCAAAGCAATATCATTTTGATCATAATGGCGACCGCTATGGCTGGGTACAAGGGATTGGCGACTCGTGGCATTTTACCCTGTTTGTTCAAAACGGCCGGGTGGCAGACTTCCCTGATTACAAGTTAAAAACTGGCTTACAGGAAATTGCCAAGGTGCATACTGGAGATTTCCGTTTGACACCAAATCAAAACTTGGTGATTGCCAATGTATCTAGCCAGAAGAAGAAAAAGATTTCCGAACTTATGGATCAATACGGCTTAACCAATGGTCATAATCAATCAGCGCTTCGCCGTAACTCCATGGCATGTGTGGCGCTTCCAACCTGCGGCTTGGCGATGGCAGAAAGTGAACGATATTTACCGGGGTTGATTGACAAAATCGAAGAGATTGTCGATGAAAACGGCCTTCGCGACGAAGAAATTACCCTACGCATGACCGGCTGTCCGAATGGATGCGCAAGACCGGCGCTTGCTGAAATTGCTTTAATCGGAAAAGCAGTGGGTAAGTATAATTTATATCTTGGTGCCGCCTTTGATGGCAGTCGTCTAAACAAAATGTACCGTGAAAACATTGGTGAAGAGGAAATTTTGAGTGAGCTTCGTATGCTTCTTTCCCGTTATGCGAAAGAGCGCCATGATGGTGAGCACTTTGGTGACTTTGTCATCCGTGCGGAAATCATCCAAGCTACAACAGACGGGACGAATTTCCACGATTGATCGAAAGGATCCAATCAAACTCGTATTCTCAATAATTAGGAAACAGAATTTTTGGAATTTTTATAATTAGATTATTGACAAATCCTATGGGTATGGTAGGATATAAAATATAAACAAAATACTCGCTTATCTAGAGCGGCTGAGGGACTGGCCCGTTGAAGCCCGGCAACCTACAAAAGCAAGGTGCCAATTCCTGCAAAATGGAATCCATTTTGAAAGATAAGGTGTTACACGGAAGTACAAACGCCTTTTCCAAATGGGGAGGGCGTTTTTTGAAAGGCGGCGAATCAGCTGAAACCATCTGAGTGGGAAGAAGTTACTTCACATCTTGAGAAAATGCTTGAAACGTTGAATTTTGGCTCCATCACACTTGTTGTTCAGGATGGAAAAGTAGTGCAAATAGAAAAAAACGAAAAGGTTCGTCTACAAACCAATAAAAAACGCTGACTAGAAAAACTAGAGGCAGTCTTCACCATTACAGGTGGCAGACTGCCTTTTTAAAAAAAGAAAAAGGTGAAGTAAAGGTGAAAAATTGTTTTTTTAAGGAAGGAGTTTTCCCAAGATGACAAAAGCTGTGACCTATGAAAACTGGAATCAGATTTCTGACAGTTTTCAAACTGGGGATAAAACAAAGGGGGCTCGTGCTGTCTTAGAGTGGGCTTACCAAAATTATTCCGAAGACAAAATCGTCTATGCCTCGAGCTTCGGTGCAGAAGCGATTGTGTTAATTGATTTAATTCAACAGGTAATACCCGATGCCCATATTGTTTTTTTAGATACGGGCCTGCACTTTCCGGAAACATATGATGTCATTGATAAAATTGAAGCCCGCTTTCCTTCTCTAAAAATAGAGCGGAAGCAGCCAGCCTTGAATTTAGATGAACAAAGAGAGCAGTATGGTTCAGCTTTATGGAAAAAAGACCCGAACCTTTGCTGCCAAATCAGAAAAGTCATCCCGTTAAGAGAGACTTTAACGACAAAAGAGGCTTGGATTTCCGGACTTCGCAGAGAGCAATCGCCAACGCGCAAGGATACCCAGTTCCTTAACAAGGATGAAAAATTTGAAAATATTAAAATCTGCCCGCTCATTCACTGGACCTGGGATGAGGTTTGGGCGTACATCCGTGAAAAAGATCTTCCGTATAATCAATTGCACGATCAAGGCTATCCAAGCATTGGATGTTTTCCTTGTACACAGCCGGTTGAGACGGGCGGGGATTCCCGTGAAGGAAGATGGGGTGGCAGTGGGAAAACAGAATGTGGTTTACACACAAAGTAACGTGAACATTAATGCGGGAGAAAGGAGGTCATCTCGATGCTTACAATCATTGCCATTACTATCGGGTTATTTTTTGCAGTAAATATTGGGGCTAGTGGCGCAGCTGCCTCAATGGGGATTTCGTATGGGGCAGGTGTAGTAAAAAAACGGGTCGCATTATTTCTCTGTGCCATTGCCGTTTTTCTCGGTGCATGGCTTGGCGGTGGAGAAGTAGTAAAAACAATTGGCGGCGGAATTGTTCCTAGCAGCACGTTTACCGTTGCGATTGCGTTAATTGTTTTAGCATCAGCGGCGTTATCTTTGTTTTTAGCTAATATTTTTGGCATTCCGCTCTCGACTAGTGAAGTTGCTGTTGGGGCAGTGGTTGGAGCCGGGGTGGTTTACCAATCCGTATTTGTCGGCAAGTTCATGTGGATTGCACTGTTTTGGCTGCTGACACCTTTTGCAGCCTTTGTGATTGCCATTCTCGCGGCAACCATTTTAAAAATAAAGTTTATCAAACGATTGATTGAAAAGCCGAAGGCCGGACCGGTCTTAGCGGTCCTAGTGGTCTTGATGGGATTGTTTGAAGCTTTTTCAGCTGGAATGAACAATGTGGCGAATGCGGTTGGCCCGCTGGTTGCTGCAAAATTGATGTCCACTGGTGATGCCATTCTTTGGGGCGGCTTAGCTGTTGCGTTAGGAGCAATTCTTTTTGGACACCGCGTGCTTGAAACAAATGGGAAAAAAATTACGAAACTTAAGCTCGAAGAGGGCTGTGTGATATCTGGAACGGGAGCAAGCATTGTCACAATTGCCTCTCTATTCGGGATACCGGTTCCGTTAACGCAAATCACGACATCTTCGATCATTGGGATCGGTTTTGCCAAGCACGGGAAATCCGTTTTAAAAAAGGATATTGTTGTGCAACTCCTAACGGTATGGATGGTTTCTCCCGTATTATCGATGGTGCTGTCCTATACGATTATTCAGTTATTGATTGAAAAAAATGGGTATTCCATTGTTGCCATGGCCGGTGTAGTGATTTCCGTTTTAGGCGTAATGTTCTTGATGAAACGGTCTGCATCATCAGGGGCGATTTCTCAAGCTAATATTTCAAAAAAATAAAAACGAGTAAAGAAAGGTTGAGTGTAGATGTCATTCGTATCAAAACCTCACGGAGGAAAACTAATCCAGGCATATGATCCAAATTATAATTTTTCAAATGTAGAAAAAGAAATTGAAATTGATGCAGTCGCTCTAAGTGATTTAGAACTAATCGGAGTTGGTGTATTCAGCCCGTTAACCGGCTTTCTCGGGAAAGCAGATTACGAATCCGTTGTGGAGCGTATGCGCTTAGCGAACGACACAATCTGGTCGATTCCGGTTACACTGCCAGTCTCTTATGAAGTAGCGGAAACACTTGTAGTGGGAGAAGAAGTGAAACTTGTGTCTAATAACGAAGTGTTCGGAGTGATTAAGGTTTCTGAAACGTATGAACCTGATTTAAATAAGGAAGCTCTCAATGTGTATAAAACAGAGGAGCTAGCCCATCCGGGTGTAAAGCGTCTTTTTGAAAGAGGACCAGTTTATGTTGCCGGGGATATCGTACTTGTGAAAAAGCCGGAAAAAGGCGTGTTCGGCGACGTATGGTTTGAACCAAAAGAAACGCGTGCCTTATTTGAAGAAAAGGGCTGGAAAACCGTCGTTGGGTTCCAAACAAGAAATCCGGTTCACCGTGCTCATGAATATATTCAAAAGGCAGCGCTTGAAACGGTTGATGGCCTGTTCTTAAATCCGCTTGTTGGTCAAACGAAGTCTGATGATGTCCCTGCAGATGTCCGTCTAAAAAGCTATCGCGTTTTACTAGAAAACTATTATCCAAAAGAACGTGTCCAATTAGGCGTTCACCCGGCAGCGATGCGCTATGCCGGCCCAAGGGAAGCCATTTTCCATGCGCTTGCACGTAAAAACTATGGCTGCACACATTTCATTGTCGGCCGTGACCATGCAGGTGTTGGTAACTATTATGGAACTTATGATGCCCAGCATATTTTTAGCAATTTTACAGAAGAAGAGCTTGGAATTAAGCCATTATTTTTCGAACATAGCTTTTACTGCACGAAATGTGATGGAATGGCATCTGATAAAACTTGCCCGCATGACAAAGAAGATCGTGTAATCCTTTCTGGAACTAAAGTAAGAGAGATGCTAAGAAGTGGTGTTCTTCCGCCATCTACTTTCAGCAGGAAAGAAGTCGTTGAAGTTTTAATTGAAGGAATGAAAGAAAAATCAACTGTTGAAGTGTAAGGGGGACTTGGGTATGACACAATCTACGAATATCACATGGCATGAAACAACGATTACAAAAAATGACCGCCGTTCCCAGAATGGCCATGGAAGCTGCACACTATGGTTCACAGGTCTTTCTGGTTCTGGAAAATCAACGATTGCGAACGCGGTATCGAACGAGTTATTCCGTCTTGGGATTAATGAATATGTGTTGGACGGTGACAATATTCGTCATGGCTTGAATAAGGATTTAGGTTTTTCAGAGCATGACCGGACGGAAAATATCCGCCGGATTGGCGAAGTGGCGAAGTTATTTGTTGATAGCGGCAAGGTGATTACAACGGCCTTTATTTCTCCGTTTCGCTCCGATCGCCAGCAAGTTCGCGAATTATTTGAAGAAGGGGAATTCATCGAGGTTTTTGTTGATTGTCCAATTGAGGTTTGCGAGCAGCGTGATCCGAAAAAGTTATATGAAAAAGCACGCCGCGGCGAGATTAAGGATTTTACAGGAATTGATTCTCCTTATGAAGCGCCGGAGAATCCAGAAATCACTTTACGGTCCGATTTGTTATCGGTTGAGGAAGCCGTTGGGCAAGTTATTGCTTATTTGCGGGAAAAAAATATTTTTTAATGGAACTATGACTTTGAAAAATAGATTTGGGGTGTAAAATTACACCCTTCCAGCGGATTTTATAGTTTTTTCAGCAAGTTTTGAGAGCTTTATCCGCGAATCTGGGCAATTTATCTGCGAATCTACGAGGTTTATCTGCGAATCTGGGCAATTTATCCGCGAATTTACGAAGTTTATCCGCGAATCATCAATTACAGAAAAGGCATAAGGAAAGGATGTTGGATTTCATGGTTGGCAAAGTCTATTTAGTTGGTGCGGGTCCTGGTGATCCAGATCTAATTACAGTAAAAGGATTACGCTGCTTGCAGCAGGCTGATGTGATTTTGTATGACCGGTTAGTAAATCCGGAACTCCTTCAGCATGCCAAAGCAGATGCACAGTTGGTGTACTGTGGCAAGCTTCCGCATTATCACACAATGAAGCAGGAAACCATTAATCACTTTTTGGTAAAGTATGCGAAAAAAGGCTATACGGTTGTTCGCTTAAAGGGAGGCGACCCATTCGTTTTTGGACGTGGCGGGGAAGAAGCTGAGGAATGTGTGAAACATCATGTGCCGTTTGAAGTGGTACCGGGAATTACTTCCGGAATCGCCGCATCCGCCTATGCCGGCATACCGGTCACCCATCGCACGTTGAGTAAAAGCTTTGCTTTTATCACTGGACATCAAGCAGCCGGTGATAAAGAGGCTGAGCATCAGTGGGCCCATTTAGCGAAAGCCGTCGATACGATTTGTGTTTATATGGGAGTATCCCACCTTCCTACGATTGTTAAGCAATTGGTGGAGAATGGAAAATCCCCGGATACGCCAATCGCTCTTGTTCACTGGGGGACTTTAAATGATCAAAGAACAGTAGTCGGCACCCTAGAAACGATTGAAGCACGCGTGAAAAAGGCAAATATTGCAAATCCAAGTATGATTGTGATTGGCGAGGTTGTCCGCTTGCATGATAAACTGAACTGGTTCGAGGAGGAAATTGTCCCTCATTTACCGGTCGTTCAAGGGTAAGATAAAAAGGAGCCGTCTGCATGAAAGCAATTCTTTATATTGGTCATGGAACAAGATCAAAAAAGGGAACTGAAGAGGTAAAATCCTTTTTGAATAGGGTAATAGAACGTGTGAATGTCCCGATTCAGGAAATCAGTTTCCTGGAATTGACGGACCCTTCCATTGAGGTGGGCTTTCGGAGATGTGTGGAAAAAGGTGCATCGGAGATTAACGTTGTGCCGATTTTTCTTTTAGCTGCCGGTCATATTAAGGAAGATATTCCGA
Organism: Neobacillus niacini; assembly: GCF_031456445.1. Taxonomy (GTDB): domain Bacteria; phylum Bacillota; class Bacilli; order Bacillales; family Cytobacillaceae; genus Neobacillus; species Neobacillus niacini_I. The sequence continues at coordinate 12,339 of NZ_JAVDUQ010000053.1, forward strand.
ATGCACTATCCGTATTAGGCAAACAGTATCCAGAGGTCCAAGTCAAGGTAAGGAATCCGTTTGGCGTGCAGGATCAAATTCTCGATGCGATTGCTGAACTGATAAGAGGGGCGGCAGGAGAGGTAACTTCACAGGATTCCCTTTTGATTGTTGGCAGGGGCAGCAGTGACCCGAGTATTCATCATTCCTTTGCGCGGATTGCCAATGGAATCCATGAACGCCTCCAAACGGACTATGTGTCTGTTTGTTACTTAGCTGCGGCGGAACCTAGATTGCAGGAGGGGATTGAGGCGATTTTGGAGGCAGGTTCCGGGAGGATTATCGTCATTCCGTATCTATTATTCTCCGGCCTGCTTTTGACCGAAATTAACCAAATGATCCGCAAAAAGCAAACAGAGGACCGGGAAATCATCTGTACCGGTCAACTGAGCCAGCACCGTGTGATTGAAGACATTGTGGTCCGCGGATTCGACAAAATTCGGTGAGTGCCTGTCACCACCTGAATTTTGTCGAAAAGTTCAGTTGAAACAAAGAGGCGCCATCCCAAAAAAAACGGGAGGTGCCTCTTTTGTTGAAAATTAAACAAGCTGTAGAATGCTTTGTAGTGTGATTGTTTCTTCTTCGGTTAGTGGGACCATTGGAAGGCGGACGCCGCCAACGTTGATTCCTTTCAGATTTAGGGCCGCTTTTACCGGTGATGGGTTTGGAGCAGCAAATAATGCTTTCATGATTGGAAGCAGTTTGCGATGGGCTGCAGCCGCCTCTTGGACATTGCCATTTTTAAAAAGGTTGATCATTTCCTGCATCTCATTTCCAATGATATGGGAGGCAACGGAAACAATTCCTGCACCGCCGATCGCTAAGACCGGAATGGTTAAACCATCATCACCGCTATATAGCGTGAAATCACTTGGTGTTTGGCTGATCACTTCTGCCATGGCATCTAAATTGCCGCTTGCTTCTTTTATCGCTACAATATTTTGAATCTGGGAAAGACGAACAATGGTCTCAACGGACATGTTAACCACGCTTCGCCCAGGGATATTATAAAGCATAACCGGTAATGATGTTGACTCAGCAATGGCTTTGAAATGCTGATACATTCCTTCTTGGGATGGCTTGCTGTAGTATGGAGCCACGAGCATAATTCCATCAACACCAGCTGCTTCAGCCTGTTTTGTTAAACTGATCGAAGCCCTAGTATTATTTGAACCTGTTCCGGCGATGACAGGAATTCTGCCATCCACAACATCTACAACAAATTTAAAAAACTCTACTTTTTCTTCTGAGGATAAAGTAGGAGATTCACCTGTAGTCCCTACCACTACCAATCCATCTGTTCCATTATCAATTAAATAATTTACTAGCGTTCTGGTCGCATTGTAATCAATTTCACCTTGCTGATCGAAAGGTGTAACCATAGCAGTTAAAACTTGGCCAAAATTCATTTTTCCTCACCCTTTAAATTATTTTTTTAGCCGATAGGAAAGTATAACTTTCCTATCAGGCATAAGTGCAACTACGCCTCATGAACCGCCCTTAGGGGCTCGCTAGTCGGCGAGTTTTCTTTATAAATTAGAGGTGGCTAAGGACATTCCAAGTCAACGCAAAAAAGCAGCAACGAAGGCTCGCTGCTGCAATAGAAACATAAATAAAAATCAAGTTCCCGTGCGTGAGATAGCCCTCCATATAGTTCCCTATATGACAGTTCTGTATTTATTCAATAGCAGAACCAGCTCTAAGACAAATGAGAGTCTTAAAAGCTTCGGCAAATTCCCCTTTCCACAATCATCCCAGGACCTCAATATCCTCCAAATGTGTACTAATGGTCTTTGCGCCTCTATCCTCACTTCAAAAGGTTTGAAGTAAGAAAATATTTAATTAACTCTAAATATATCAGATTTGTCCTTCTATTTCAAGGGGGACAATGCTGACAAAATTCGAGTGGTGCCTGTCCCCACCAGGGGTTATTGACTGGACCACTTTTTTTTATCAAATCTTCGTTAAATAGTCCAATTTTTACTCGAATTTTAAATTTCTAACCATCTAGCCTACAGCAATTTCACCCCCCTTACATACTTTGTTAAAAGAAATTATTGCAGCAAAGTAAAAAAGGGGTTGATTTTTATTTGGGACATACACCATTAGTAAGAATGATGCAGATGGCGTTTTTGATGGTTCATGCGGAAATGGAGAAACAAAGTAATGGACAAGCTAATAGGCAGATTCATTCCATTCCAAACCATGCGAAAATTGAGAAAGAGCAGTCTTTGAATGTTTACAAGGGTAAACAAAATAACCCGAAAATTGTTATTGTTGGAGCAGGCTTAGCGGGTCTCACCTGTGCCTATCGGCTGAAGCAGGCCGGGATTACAGCTAATATATATGAGGCAACAGACCGGGTGGGCGGACGATGCCGAACAAGGAGAGATTATTTTCAAGAAGGTCAAATTGTCGAATGTGGGGGAGAGTTAATTGATTCAAATCATAGAGAAGTTCAAGAGTTTGCTAAAGAACTAGGGCTAGAAATAGATAATTTGATTATGGCAGAATCTAAAGGTACAGAACCCATTTACTTTTTTGATGGAAAACCATATACCTTTAAAGAAGCAACTGAGGATTTCCAAATAATTTATTCTAAACTTCAAAGGGATCTTAAAGAAGCTGGAGAAACCACGAGATATAATCATTATACCGAACGTGGCTATGAGCTTGATCATATGTCCATTGTCGATTATATCAATGAGACAGTTCCTGGAGGCATTAACTCCAGGTTCGGCCAATTAATAACGATTGCTTATACCATTGAATATGGAGCAGATGCCCATGTACAAAGCGCATTAAATCTACTTTATCTATTAGGATTTACGAATTCCTATCAAATGTATGGAGACTCAGATGAGCGATTTCATATAAAAGGCGGAAATGACCAGCTTCCCATGTTATTAGCTAGGAATCTAGATGGACAAATTAGATTCAATTCTGAACTGATAAAAATTGAACAAAATGAAGATGTAAAGCTTTTTTTTCGGAATAAGGAAAAAGAATGGATCGTTTTGGCTGATAAAGTTATTCTCTGCCTTCCTTTTAATATTTTAAGAAGTATAGATTTTCAGAATGCAAGATTTCAGCCCTTGAAAAAAATAGCGATTAGGGAGCTGGGGATGGGAGTGAACACGAAGCTGCATGCCCAATTTGCTAGCCGTTATTGGTGTGAGCTAGGGAATAATGGTGAAACATTGGCAGATACAGGTTATCAGCAGACGTTCGAGTCAACACGTGCGCAACATGGAGATGCAGGGATTCTTGTAAACTATACTGGCGGAGAGAACGCAGCTAAGTATGATGCTTCAACGGAAAAAGGAATAAGGGAAATGACAAAAGATTTCTTGGACAAGCTTGATATGGTACTACCAGGAACTGTGAGTAACTGGAATGGTATATCAACGATTGATCACTGGCTTAGTAATAAATGGTCAAAAGGGTCGTATTCGTTTTGGAAGGTTGGTCAATATACTAAATTTGCTGGAATCGAAGGTGAACGAGAAGGGAATATCTTCTTTGCTGGGGAGCATACATCGATTCATTTTCAAGGTTTTTTAAATGGTGCGGTTGAATCGGGTGAAAGGGCTGCGAAAGAAGTAATTGATGATTTAAAAGACTATGGTACAGTTTAAAAAAATGAAGCGGTCCTATAAAAAAATTAGGACCGCTTCATCGCCAAATCGATTGTTGAAACCCACAACGGAACAATAAAAGTTTCCAGCGAGATCGGAAAAGGGAGTAAGTTTACTATCCAGGTTCCTAAAATTCGGTGATAGGCATCGTTCGCGGACAAATGCAGTTGTTTTGTCTGCCACAGGCGGACGGTGATTTATTGTGTTTTGATTGTGGTATTAAAACACACCCAATAGGATTCGGGTGTCTTTTAATATTGTCGTAAAGTTTTAAAATTAAGCCTCTAATATCAGCTTTTCTTTTTCAACCTCCATTGCCGTTACAATGTAGGCAAATCCGTTCATAAGGAAGTAAATTACATTAGACTGGACCCGTTCAGTTTCTCCTAAATAAGTGTTTATAATGATGATGACGGAATATAAGACAACAAAAAATAATGCAATTTTATTAAAGATAACCATATGCTAACAACTCCTTTATTTAGGATTTCTTATTGTTATCATATTTATTTAGTGCCGGTCTTATGCAACCCTTAAAATTTAACCCGATTGATTTGATATAATGAGGGAAATAGATGATGAAATTTTTAAAAAAAGAAGGAGAAGCCATGATTCAATTTCAAAATGAATACATAATGGTGTTTCAAAGTGCCTTATTTCAAACGACTTGTACTGTAGTAGATGCAAAGGATTTTGTTCTTGTTGTTGACCCAAACTGGCTTCCGCATGAAATAGAGGAAATCAAGCAATATGTAGCGCAGATTCAAGGCGAAAAAGAACTGTATCTTTTGTTTACGCACGGTGATTTCGACCATGTCATCGGCTACAAGGCATTCCCCGGTGCCAAGGTAATCGCTAGCAAGGGACTGAAGGAGCACCCAAATAAAGCGGAAAAAGTGGGCTTGATTCAGCAATTTTATAATGAAAATTATATTAAAATTCCTTATCCGATTGTTTTTCCGGAAGTGGATATTGTCATCGAAAAAGACGTCCAACAGCTTAAGATTGGCGGTACCGCTATCACCTTCTATCTGTCTCCGGGGCATACCCATGACGGATTATTTACGCTAATCGAGCCGGAAGGCATCTGGATTGCCGGTGATTACCTATCTGATTTCGAGTTGCCGTTTATCTACGACAGTGCAAAAGCATATGAAGAAACACTTCGAAAAGCAGAGGAGATTCTTGAGAAGCATAATGTTTCTGTTTTGGTACCAGGGCATGGACATGCAACGACAAGCAAAGAGGAGATTAAGCGTAGAATTCACTTGGCGGAAGACTATCTCGAGAGATTAATTACCGCCGTTAAAAATGAGGATTCAGAAGCAATGGATGCCTTGGAAAAAGAAATGGCCTTCCCATCGAACTTCACCAAAAACTGCCACAAGGATAATGTTCGGATCATTCGGAGGGAATATATTACTGAATAACTTTCGACAAAATTCGGGTGGTGCCAGGCACCACCCGAATTTTAAACACCTATGAAATTCAAAGAGCGGCGAAGGCCTTCCAAAGCAAATGCACTTAAATATCTAAAAGCAAATAATGCGATGATTGGTGAAAAATCAATCGGACCAAATGGAGGGATAAACCTTCTAAAAAAGATTAAATACGGTTCAACCAGTTTGTGTATCCACATGCCAATTTTTGAAGATTGAAATGCAGGAAGCCAGGAACCAAAAATGGATATTAAGATTAGCCAATGGTAAGCTTCAAATACATATTGTCCAATTAGAAAAAGGGTAGAGCCCAATTTTATTTCTCCCATCTATTATAAATTGTGTAAAATCCTATACCTTGTACTATGACAATATTTATACGTATAAATACCAATTTGGTTTCAATATTTTTTTCATTGTGAAAAAATAAACATTTCCTCAGCAAGTGAAAAAGCTGTCCTTTGATTTGATAAGGACAGCGTTCTCTAATATTTTTTATCTATAACGGCAATCTTTATTCTTCTTCGGTATAAGCTTCGGTTGTTGTATCCCTGCAATCCCAGCACTCAGCACGAGTCCTTTCCATGATCGACAATTCCATTCCACAAGAAATGCAAATATCCATAGCTTCATATGCCCCTTTCCGGTGAGAATGTTTTAAAACATATTTATATATATTCAAAATATTATGAAATATTACTATGTGAGCTTGTATTAAATGAAAAACACCCTGTCCCTACCCAGAATGGGCGAAGTATCACAGGTTAAATCCGAATTTTTTCGAGAAAGTCACACAAAAAAGCCGGCAGCACTGCCGGCTTTACATTACGGGGTCATCATGATTTATTTTTCAAGCATAAGCTGTAGGATGAGTTGATCGGTTTGCCGGGTTCCTTCGTTTCCGAGTTTGCAGAAGCTTTCAATGCTTCTTTCTACGTCGTCGTGAATGAAGCCATCTGTTGACTGGATTTCTTGGTTGTTAAGTGCCAGAAGGGCGGATTGAACGGCGACATTAGAACAAGTCGAGACCTTCATCGCGCAGCCTGCTTTTGCTCCATCACAGATCATTCCTGAGACATTGCCAATCGTATTTTGAATTGCTGCTTTAATTTGCGGAAGACCGCCATCAAGCAGGTAAACAATCGCGGCGCTTGCTCCCATCCCGGCAGCGGTTACACCGCATAAGGCGGACAAGCGGCCAAATTTGGATTTGATATGAATTGTAACCAGATGGCTGAGGGCAACCGCACGGATCATTTTTTCCTCTGAAACCTTCAGCTTCTCTGCGACAGCAACCACTGGAAGAGTTACCGCAATTCCTTGATTTCCACTCCCTGTATTCGCCATCACCGGAAGGGTAGAACCTGCCATCCTTGCATCTGATCCTGCAGCGGATAGCGACATAGCGGCAGTCGCTAAATCATCAGAAAGATATCCCTTTTTTACATTTTCCTTAATGGTTCGGCCAACATTCAGCCCATACTCTCTGGAGAGTCCCTCAATCCCAATCCTCTTATTTAATTCGATGCTCTTTTTTACAAGCTCTAGGTTATGAGGGTCTACTGTCAAAAGCCAATCGTAAATTTCATCGATGGTCAGTTCTTCTAATTCCTCTTCGTCAGTTTGAATGCCAATATTTTCGCAGCCGCCGAGGAATACCGTTTTTCCATCTACCTCGATTAGAGTGATATTACTGTGATTATCAGATATAACTACTTTTGCAGTCTGCTGGTCTGTTTGTAAAACTACTTTTATATAGAGTCTTTTCGGAGTATTTGCCTGACCGGTTGTAACTTTCCCTGCTTCAATAAGTTTTAATGCAAGCCGTTCATCTTCTGCTGTGAGCCCATCTAGAACCTCTAGATTCTTATCGGGGTCTCCCGCTGCTGCACCAAGTGCTGCAGCAAAATCCATCCCTTTAGCCGACATGCCTGGAATTCCGACTGATTTCGCATTCTTAATAATATTTCCGCTCGCATTCACATGAATCTTTTCAATTTTCCCGGTTGCGTAGCTTCTCGCAGTCGCCGAAGCCAATGCAATCGCAACCGGCTCCGTACAGCCAAGAGCAACCACTAACTCTCTTTCCAAAATAGACAAGATTTTATCTTTCCCCATCCCCGCTCACCCTTGCTTTCCCAATCGACTTTTCCTAAATTCTATCATACAAGGAATCAAAAGCTATTAGGTATTTTTTGGGGTCTGAATGTATTCGACAAAATCTGAATGGTGTCACCACACGGATTTTGTTGAAAATAAAAGAGAGGCACTCTCCCGTTTTATTTCCGGGTGGTGCCTGGTCCCAAAAACCTATATAAATCTATACATTGGTATATGAATATATAGACTTCGAGTAAGTCGCTCCTTGCCATCCGCAAGGTCATGGTTGAGCCAGTGAATGGACGGTTCAAAACAAAAACTGTCTTGCCAACATCCATTCTTCCCACAACCGTAAAAAAGGATAAATCTTTAGGGGCCGCCCTACCCCTTATTCAGTAAAATGCAGCTCCTTTTAGGAAGAGGGTGGCGTACACTTGTAATAGGGCGGCCCCTTTTTGTTAAACTATTTTTTAAATTTGACGCTTTTCTAAGATTTTTTTCACTTCATTATAAGGTGTATATAAATTAATTTCTGAATCCTCTTTTCTCTTCTTAATATTTTTTCCAGCATTTATATCAGCATGCCCGTGGCCGCATGTCTCACAATCAAATACTTCACCGGTTCTTTTTCCAAAAGAGCCACACCTATGGCAGGTTTGGGAAGTATAAGCCGCATTAACAACTGTGTATGTAATACCCCCAGCTTCACATTTGAATTCGATCCGTTCTCTTACATAACCTTTGATCCAACGAGACAACTTCCGTTTCACATGTTTAGGGAACTTATCCTTCCAATTCACAAAGGAAAGGTCTTCTGAAATGACCTCACTCGGCTTTTCCTGTTGGAAAAATTGATTCAATGAAAAATTGATATAACTTTTTACCGTAGCGTCATGCCTTTCTTTTTGAACATTGTATTTTTTCTTGCCAAAGTTATGTTTCCAGATGTTTTGGGCTTTTTGATCATTTCCTTCTTTTTCGTATTTTTTCGCTAAGGCCCAATATTGACTCCGCACTTTGTTCTTCTCATTTAAGCGTTCTGTTTCCTTATTAAGGAGATGGTTTAATTTCTCACCATAAAGATTGCCGGAAGAAGTAGCAATCAGTGTTCTATGGCCTTTATCGATTCCAACCACGTTCTCTTCTTTCCAGTTTGTTTGTTGTTTCGATTTTACAAGATGGTTTAATTCAATCTTGTTTTCCTTGATGATTACACGAATATTTCCATTGTATTGATTTCGGTCTGAAAGACGAATTCTTATTCTTTTTCTTGGCTTAAGTGATGTTATTTCACTGAACCTCTCATGACTGAAGTCACGAGGTTCTAAGGTACTTTCATTCAGCCTTCGTCTGAATGACCGAAAACGAGTTTTCGGCTAACATCAGCCACTCAGCTATTTCCCTTAGACTTTCATGGGCAAGGCAGCTTTTGCTGCCATT
>NZ_JAVDUQ010000054.1:0-19909 GCF_031456445.1 Neobacillus niacini
AGAAGGTCACACCCGTTCCCATACCGAACACGGAAGTTAAGCTTCTCAGCGCCGATGGTAGTTGGGGGCTGTCCCCCTGTGAGAGTAGGACGTTGTCAGGCTGTTATAAAATTATTCCGCAGTAGCTCAGTGGTAGAGCTATCGGCTGTTAACCGATCGGTCGTAGGTTCGAGTCCTACCTGCGGAGCCATTTTTATTTTTAAAAGAATTAGCTATGCTTCCATAGCTCAGTAGGTAGAGCACTTCCATGGTAAGGAAGAGGTCAGCGGTTCGAGCCCGCTTGGAAGCTTACCTAACATAAAATAGATTTTTGGCCCCTTGGTCAAGCGGTTAAGACACCGCCCTTTCACGGCGGTAACACGGGTTCGAATCCCGTAGGGGTCATCAAGGTTTTTTTACTTGTGTGAAAATAACTTTCATTATAATGGAGGATTAGCTCAGCTGGGAGAGCATCTGCCTTACAAGCAGAGGGTCGGCGGTTCGATCCCGTCATCCTCCACCATATTTAATTAGTTTGTACCATGCCGGTTTAGCTCAATTGGTAGAGCAACTGACTTGTAATCAGTAGGTTGGGGGTTCAAGTCCTCTAGCCGGCACTTTTTTATTTTGATGGAGGGGTAGCGAAGTGGCTAAACGCGGCGGACTGTAAATCCGCTCCCTCAGGGTTCGGCGGTTCGAATCCGTCCCCCTCCACCATTCATAATATAGAAAAAGTTGGACAAACTAAGTTACATCATATTGTTGGGCTATAGCCAAGCGGTAAGGCATCGCACTTTGACTGCGACATGCGTTGGTTCAAATCCAGCTAGCCCAGCCATAAGTTGAGCCATTAGCTCAGTTGGTAGAGCATCTGACTTTTAATCAGAGGGTCGAAGGTTCGAGTCCTTCATGGCTCATATTATTTGAAATTGACCAAGGGTCTTTACCTTTGAATTGCGGAAGTAGTTCAGTGGTAGAACATAACCTTGCCAAGGTGGGGGTCGTGGGTTCGAATCCCGTCTTCCGCTCCAAAATAATATATCGGGGTCTTAGCTCAGCTGGGAGAGCGCCTGCTTTGCACGCAGGAGGTCAGGGGTTCGATCCCCCTAGACTCCACCATCTACTACATAAACTATAAGCCTTAAATCAGATAATGATTTAAGGCTTTTTTATATTTAGGAAAGAACTATGTTTGATTGAAAAACCTCTTCTATATATAATTGGAGACAATATTAGCTAGAAAGCAGAAAAAAGTGTCGCTTATAAGCGCGATAGGCGACAAAACCAGGCCGAAAACAGCTAAAAGTGTCGCCTATAAGCCTGATAGGAGACAAAATAAAGCGGAAAACAGCTTAAAATGTCGCTTATAAGCGCGATAGGCGACAAAACCAAGCCGAAAACAGCTAAAAGTGTCGCTTATAAGCCTGATAGGAGACAAAATAAAGCGGAAAACAGCTAAAAGTGTCGCCTATAAGCCTGATAGGAGACAAAATAAAGCGGAAAACAGCTAAAAGTGTCGCCTAAAAGCGCGATAGGCGACAAAACCAAGCCGAAAACAGCTAAAAGTGTCACTTATAAGCCTGATAGGCGACAAAATCAAGCCGAAAACAGCTAAAAGTGTCGCCTAAAAGCGTGATAGGCGACAAAGCCAGGCCGAAAATAGCTAAAAGTGTCGTCTATGGCTTTCTTAGGTTCCTTGCCCCGAAGGTTTCAACCGGAACTGGCTCAAATCCGCCTAATCTTCAGAACGAAGCGCCAATTTAAACTCCAAGATTAAAACAACATTAAAAATTTTCCCAAAAGTCATAGCCATCCTCACAGGAACTTACGGAATAAACCTGCTAAACCCCATTAGATCAGTATTTACAGGCCCTCCCCGCATATATATACATAATTTTGTCGAGTTGAGTCATCTTAATGAAAGCGGTTAAAATAGGGATATAAAGGCTAGGAGGTAAAAGGGATGAAAAAGCTATCAATTATTGGGATGCCTATGGATTTAGGACAAATGAGAAGAGGAGTCGATATGGGGCCGAGTGCAATCCGCTACGCTGGGATTAACGAGCGCCTAAAACCTCTTTTTGATGAAGTACACGATTTAGGTGATATTCCAATTGGCAGACCTGAGGTAGTCGTAGATAAAGAATCAAATCTTCGTAATTTAGATTTAGTAGCAGAAAAAAATACATTACTTGCCGAGAAGGTGGACGAAGTCATCGAATCAGGATCTTTCCCACTCGTTCTTGGTGGAGATCATAGTATAGCAATCGGTACATTAGCAGGTGTAGCAAAACACTATAAAAATCTTGGTGTTATCTGGTATGATGCCCATGGTGATTTAAATACTGCAGAAACCTCTCCAACAGGAAATATTCATGGAATGCCATTAGCAGCAAGCTTAGGATTAGGACATCCACTGCTAACAGAACTTGGCGGTTATTGTCCAAAAATTAGACCGGAGAATGTTGTCATTATCGGTGCAAGAGCTCTTGATGACGGAGAGAAGGATTTAATCAAAGAAATCGGCATTAAAGTTTACACCATGCATGAAATTGATCGCCTAGGGATGACCAAGGTAATGGAAGAAACAATCGCCTATCTTAAAGAAAGAACAGATGGTGTTCATTTATCATTAGACTTAGATGGTCTAGATCCAAGTGATGCACCAGGAGTTGGAACACCAGTAATGGGTGGAATCAGTTACCGTGAAAGCCATCTTGCAATGGAAATGCTGGAAGAATCCAAAATCGTAACTTCAGCGGAATTTGTTGAAGTAAATCCTATTCTAGATGAGAAAAACAGAACAGCCACTTGTGCGGTAGCATTAATGGGTTCATTATTTGGCGAAAAACTATTATAAAAAGCAGCCTCGGCTGCTTTTTTTATTTTAAGAGAAGCGTATAAAATTTCGACTTCGAGAATTGTCCAGCTTCAGCGCCCTGCGTCTAGTGTCCTTCGCTCATCTCCCTACGATAAGTCAACATCGATTCGCTCCGCTCATCGTGTTTCCTTTATCTCAGTCGATGAGCTCCACAAGGAAAGCTTCGACAGCATCAGCATCGCAGGAAGGAAAAGCGTTAGCTTTTTCGAGGAGGCCATACGCCGCAAAACGGGCGCTTGCGCTTTTATTTTTCTAACAAAATCAGTTTCCGCGCGCGTTTAGTAAATTTTTGTTAATATTAAAGGTATTGAGAAGTTTTTCGTTCAAAACGAAACTTTTTCGCTATCGATTCGTAGTATCGTATAGCCGCATCAGAGCGGAGGTAAATAGATGGAAGCGGTCATTAAAAAGAGAATTAAGCAAGTATTAAAGGGAGACCAAGAAGCATTTGCCGATATTGTTGAGATTTATAAGAATAGTGTGTACCAGCTTTGTTTCCGAATGATTGGAAACCGGCATGAGGCAGAAGATCTTGCCCAAGAAGCTTTTCTACGTGCTTATATGAATATTCGTACTTTTAATCAAGATTTAAAATTTTCAACCTGGCTTTTTCGCATTGCAACGAATCTTTGTATTGATCGCATTCGAAAAAAGAAGCCGGATTACTATTTAGATGCAGAAGTAGCTGGAACGGAAGGGCTTACCATGTATTCACAAATTCCTTCGCCGGCAAAACCCCCCGAGAGCGAAGTGGAAAGCTTAGAGCTCCATGAAACGGTCCAAAAGGAAATTTTAAAACTGCCTGAAAAATATCGCTCAGTCATTGTCTTAAAATATATTGAAGAAATGTCATTAAAAGAAATTAGTGAAATTCTCGACATGCCCTTAGGTACAGTTAAAACGAGAATTCATCGCGGGCGGGAAGCTTTACGGCAACAATTACGTTATGTGTGATAAGAGGTGAGACGGTTGAAATGTCCAGAACAAATCATTGAATTAATGCATGATTCTTTAGATGAAGAGATCACACCAGAAAATAAAATCATTCTAAGAGAACACCTCCAAGGCTGTAAAGAGTGTGGAACCCTGTTTAATGAATTAAAAAAGACAGTTGCTTTTGTGAAAAGCACCTCAAATATGCAGGCACCGCACGACTTTACAGCCAAGGTCATGGCAAAACTTCCAAAAGAAAAGAAAAAAGTGGGTATGGAACGCTGGTTGAAAAATCATCCTTTATTGGCTGCCGCATCCCTGTTTATTGTTTTAATGGTAGGAAGTTTGTTTTCAACCTGGAATCAGAACCGCGAATTTTCTGTTTCGAAACAAAAGAATTTGATTGTCCAAAACAATACCGTCATTGTCCCTAAAGGCGAAGTTGTAAAGGGGGATGTCATTGTTCGAAATGGTAAATTAAAGATTGAAGGGGAAGTTCAGGGAGATGTTACAGTCATTAATGGGGAAAAATATATGGCTTCAGCCGGGCATGTAACAGGTAAAATCGAAGAAGTGAATGAGGTTTTTGATTGGATCTGGTATTATATGAAAAAGACTGCACATGATGTGGTGAACGTGTTTGATCAAAACGAAACGAAGTAGAAAATAAATCACTCCGATCCCGAGTGATTTGTTTTTCTATGATACTACATATAATAGGTACAAGCTGGATTTATGTTATAATAACAAGGGTTTAGATTTCAAGGATTCTTATGTAAAATTACGGAGGAAGAACAATGCCGTTTGCCGATTTCACAGTATGGAAGTATTTAGCTAGTATTGTTGATATTCTCCTTGTGTGGTATGTCATTTACAAGCTGATTAATGTTATAAGGGGAACAAAGGCTGTCCAACTACTCAAAGGAATTTTGGTCATTCTTCTTGTTCGAGTAGTCAGTGAGTATTTTGGCTTAAAAACATTAAGCTGGATGATGCAACAGGCCATTAACTGGGGATTTCTAGCGATTATTATTATATTTCAGCCTGAACTTAGAAGAGCACTTGAACAGCTGGGCAGGGGACGGTTTTTCTCAAGAAGCGGCAATCCAGATGATGATGATCCGGAGAAAACTGTTACAGCCATTATTAAAGCAACAGATTACATGGCAAAACGTCGAATTGGGGCATTAATTTCGATTGAAAAAGAAACCGGAATGGGTGATTACATTGAAACGGGGATTCCATTAGATTCAAAAATTTCCTCTGAATTACTCATTAATATTTTTATCCCTAATACACCTCTCCATGACGGGGCGGTCATTATTCAAAAAAATAATGTATCCGCAGCGGCTTGTTACCTGCCATTATCCGAGAGTCCTTTTATTTCAAAGGAGCTGGGTACAAGACACCGGGCAGCACTCGGAATTAGTGAGGTAACAGATAGCATCACAGTGGTAGTTTCTGAGGAAACGGGAGGAATATCTCTCACAAAAAACGGAGAACTTCACCGAGATTTAAATGCCGATGAGTTTAAGGAATTATTATTGAGCGAATTATTAGTAAATAACAAAGTCAAACAGGCTTCTTCAGCTCGTTGGAACTGGAGGGGGAAGAAAAATGGATAAACTGATGGATAATCGGTGGTTTATTAAAATTCTTGCATTGGTTTTAGCGGTTCTGCTTTATTCATCCGTTCCCCATACTGGAAACAGTAAGTTTACTGATGTGAATGTACCAGGTGAGCAAACCACCGAAACCCTTAGTGATGTACCCGTAAAGGTTTACTATGATACGGAAAATTTAGTCGTCTCAGGGATCCCAAACACAGTGAAGGTAAAGTTACAGGGACCGGTAACTCATATTCAAAATGCAAAAGTATTAAGGAATTTTGAAGTATATGTAGATTTAACAAATGCAAAGATTGGCCATCAGACCGTAAAATTGAAGATAAAAGGTTTATCGGATAAATTAAAGGCTACCATCAAGCCATCACGTGTGAATGTCTCCATCCAGGAGAAAATTACACAGGAATATAACGTGGATACTGAATTTAACCATAATTTGCTGCAAGAAGGTTTTGCAGCAGGGCAGCCGGTTGTTGAGCCAAATAAAGTAAAAATTACCGGGGCAAAAAATTTAATTGATCGGATTAGCTATGTAAAAGCAACACTCAATGTTAAAGACCAGATTAATCAAACGATTACACAGGAAGCGAATGTCCAGGTTCTTGATCGTGACCTAAATAAGTTAGACGTAGAGGTTGATCCAGGAACAGTAAAGGTAACGATTCCTGTTAAGGATATAAGTAAAAAGGTTCCGATTGATATAAAACAAATTGGAACACCGCCAAGTGGAGTCACCATTGATTCCATCACCTTAGATAAACCGGAGGCAGTGATCATTGGAAGTGAGCATGCTTTAAAAAATGCCCATGTCCGCGTTGAGGTGGATGTAAGTAAAATAGATGACAATACGACACTCGATTTACCAGTTATCATTTCGAATGGAATCACAAAAGTATCGCCGGATATGGTGAAAGCAACCATTGCCGTAAAAAAACAAGATGAGAAAACCATTTCGGGTATTCCGTTAAAAATTCTTGGTGAATCTGCCCAGTATTCTGCGGAAGTAAACAATCCCGAAAATGTCGATTTAATGGTTAATGGTCCAAGTTCCACGGTAGAGAAATTAAAAGCGAAGGATTTTAATATTTTTATCGATGTGTCCAAACTTAAGCAAGGGGACCATAATGTAAAAATTCAAGTAGAGGGGCCTTCAGAGGTAAACTGGGAGCTTGATCAATCATCAGCAAATGTCACAATAATTAAAAACAACGCATAGATCCTGCAATATATTTATGAAGGAGCGATTTTAATAATGGGAAAATATTTCGGTACCGATGGCGTACGCGGAGTTGCAAATAGTGAATTAACACCTGAATTTGCCTTTAAGTTAGGGCGTTTTGGTGGATATGTTTTAACAAAGGACAAGGACCGCCCTAAAGTCATTATTGGCCGTGACACACGTATCTCAGGCCATATGCTGGAAGGGGCTCTTGTTGCCGGCTTACTGTCCATTGGTGCAGAAGTAATGAGACTGGGGGTTATTTCTACTCCTGGTGTCTCTTATTTAACAAAAGCGTTAGGGGCCCAGGCGGGAGTCATGATTTCCGCCTCTCATAACCCAGTAGCAGATAACGGAATTAAGTTTTTTGGTCCTGATGGTTTTAAACTTTCGGATGAACAAGAATTAGAAATTGAAAAGCTAATTGATTTACCGGAGGATCAATTACCAAGACCAGTTGGCTCCGATTTGGGGCAGGTAATGGACTATTTCGAAGGTGGACAAAAATATCTTCAATACTTAAAACACACGGTAGATGAAGACTTTTCCGGAATTCATATTGCCTTAGATTGTGCACACGGAGCGACATCCTCGCTTGCAACGCATCTATTTGCCGATCTTGATGCAGATTTATCGACCATGGGAGCGTCTCCCAATGGACTGAATATTAACGCCGGTGTCGGCTCAACCCATCCTGAGGCCTTGGCTCAATTGGTAAGGGAAAAGAATGCTGATGTGGGCTTATCGTTTGATGGGGATGGAGACCGTTTGATTGCGATTGACGAAAAGGGAAATATCGTGGACGGCGACCAAATTATGTACATATGTGGAAAGTACATGAAGGAACATGGACGTTTAAAACATGGTACGATTGTTTCAACCGTCATGAGTAATCTTGGTTTTTATAAGGCGCTTGAAAGCCATGGAATCAAAAGCGTTCCTACAGCAGTAGGAGATCGTTATGTGGTAGAAGAAATGAAGAAAAGCGGCTACAATCTAGGCGGAGAGCAATCAGGCCATATTATTTTCCTTGACTATAACACAACAGGTGACGGTTTATTAACGGGCTTACAATTAGTCAATATTATGAAGGCAACTCATAAGCCACTATCCGAGTTAGCTGATGAAATGAAGAAGTTCCCGCAGAAGCTTGTTAACGTAAGAGTTATAGACAAACACCATGTAACAGATAATGGAAAAGTTAAGGCAGTTATTGAGCAGGTCGAGGCAGAAATGGCAGGCGATGGCCGAGTGCTTGTCCGTCCATCAGGAACTGAACCACTTGTCCGGGTAATGGTCGAGGCACCAACGGAAGAACTTTGTGAATCCTACGTAAATCGAATTGTTACGGTTGTTAAAGAAGAAATGGAATTAAAAGAATAGTCTATTTTATATGCATAAGGGAACCTTACCAGCCCTTATGCATATTTTATTATGTATGATTTTCCACTTGTAAAATAAATGCCAAAATTCCTTTATCTTCCTAGTTGACGGAAATCTTGAATTCAGGTAAGATTGATTTGCTTTGTAGTAGAAGCATATTCTATTAGGGAAAGGTGGATAGTGGTTGAAAATATTTTAAAGCGCCTGAACTAATTCATGGTGAGTTGGATTAGTTGACGAGGAGGAGGTTTATCGAAATGTTCGGCGGATACCTCCCGGTTGCGATGCACAACCGTCAGTTCTTCTTTAAAACATATGGGGCAACCCGTTGCACAAAGAGAAGAGAATGCACACATATTAAAAGGTATAGACAGATACCTAAAAAACGGAGATAAGGGGGCAAGGTGAGCCTCCAAGCATTCTTGCCCCCTGTATCAGGGAGGAAAGATTATTATGTGTGGAATTGTTGGATATATTGGAAATAAAGACTCAAAAGAAATTTTATTAAAAGGCCTCGAAAAGCTTGAATATCGCGGATATGATTCAGCAGGTATTGCGCTTCAGAACGAGAACGGGATTCGTGTATTTAAAGAAAAAGGCCGTATCGCAGATTTGCGGAAGATTGTGGATGAAAAGGTATCAGCTCATATCGGAATTGGGCATACTCGTTGGGCAACTCATGGAGTACCAAGCAAAACAAATTCCCATCCCCATCAAAGTGCTTCGGACCGTTTTACGCTTGTACACAATGGTGTGATTGAGAATTATGATCTCTTAAAGCGCGAATATCTTTCAAATGTTGAGTTTAAAAGTGAAACAGATACGGAAGTTATTGTTCAGTTGATTGAGTTGTTTGTAACCGAAGGCTTAACGGTTTTAGAAGCATTTCGTAAAACGTTAACTCTTTTACATGGTTCCTATGCACTTGCCTTGTTAGATGCACAAAATCCTGAAACCATTTATGTTGCAAAGAATAAAAGCCCGCTTCTTGTTGGTTTAGGAAATGGCTTTAATGTCGTTGCAAGTGATGCGATGGCGATGTTACAAGTAACAGACAAATATGTGGAAATCATGGACAAAGAAGTTGTTATTGTAACAAAAGATGAAGTGACGATTCAAAACCTATCCGGAGAATCCATTAACCGCAATCCATATAAAGCAGAGCTGGATGCAAGTGATATTGAGAAGGGTACTTATCCACATTACATGTTAAAAGAAATTGATGAGCAGCCACTTGTGATGCGTAAGATCATTCAAACGTATCAAAATGAACAAGGAGAACTATCTTTAGACCCTGAAATCATCAGCGCCATGAACGATAGTGACCGTGTCTATATTGTCGCAGCAGGAACTTCCTATCATGCGGGTCTTGTCGGAAAACAGCTCATTGAAAATATGGCTAAAATTCCAGTAGAAGTTCATATTGCCAGTGAATTTGTCTATAATATGCCGCTGTTATCGAAAAAGCCGTTGTTTATCTTCATTACACAGAGTGGAGAAACAGCCGACAGCCGTGCTGTACTTGTGAAAGTAAAAGAAATGGGTTATCGTACGTTAACGATTACAAATGTTCCTGGCTCAACGCTTTCTCGTGAAGCGGATTATACACTATTGCTCCATGCCGGTCCTGAAATTGCTGTTGCGTCTACGAAGGCATATACAGCCCAAATCGCTGTGCTTTCCATACTGGCTGAGGTAACGGCAAAAAGCCAAAATATCACAGTTGATTTTGATCTGGTGTATGAACTAGGAATTATTGCAAACGCAATGCAAGTTCTATGTGGCTCAAAAGAGCTGTTTGAGCATATCTCAAGAGAATTCTTATCGGTAACACGCAATGCCTTCTTTATCGGCCGCGGAGTTGACTATTATGTCTGCTTAGAAGGATCCTTAAAGTTAAAGGAAATTTCCTATATTCAAGCAGAAGGCTTTGCCGGCGGAGAATTAAAGCATGGAACGATTGCTTTAATTGAAGAAGGAACACCGATTATTGCTCTAGCTACACAAGAAAGTGTAAACCTAAGCATTCGCGGAAATGTGAAGGAAGTTGTTGCCCGCGGAGCAAACCCATGCATCATTTCGATGAAGGGTCTAAATATGGACGAAGACAGCTTCGTCATTCCGGAAGTACATGAAT
Source organism: Neobacillus niacini (assembly GCF_031456445.1). Lineage (GTDB taxonomy): Bacteria > Bacillota > Bacilli > Bacillales > Cytobacillaceae > Neobacillus > Neobacillus niacini_I. The sequence continues at coordinate 10,158 of NZ_JAVDUQ010000054.1, forward strand.
TACTAACACCACTTATCTCTGTTATACCATTACAATTAATTGCCTACTACGCAGCCCTTCACCGTGATTGCGACGTGGATAAACCACGTAACTTAGCAAAATCGGTAACGGTTGAATAAAGAAGGCGATATATAAACTATTTATGTTAACTGACATTTATGTTGGTAACTAGACATTATTGTTGGTAACTGAGTAATAATGTTAGTAACTGGCTACTATTGATTTTTATTATTTAATGTTGTTATAATGAACAAAAAAACCCAGAGGTTGTATAAATGTTGAGTTTATTTTGCATTAAAAAAAATAATCAACAATTTAATAAATTTCTAAAAAAAGCTCCGCCCATTTAGGGCGGAGCTTTTTTTAAATTGTCCTCTATCGAGTCGTTTTTAATTCTTTGAAAATATATATTGAAATAAAAGGAGATGGTGTATATGTCAAAAAAAGGAGAACGTATTGTCAAATTTCAATCAAATAGAATAAAAAATGGTTACGGGCAAGGCACGGGTGAGAATTATAAACCTTTTATTCAAGCTCATGACAATAAAGTGGCTTCAGACGGTTGGATAACTCGCCATAAAGGTTGGAAGACGAAAAGAACTCACCATACATTATCAAATCATGAAAGAAATTATCTTTATTATTTGGAATGGTTGGATGAGGTTGTTGATATAAGGGAACAATTTCCATTATTTCCAATGAAGAGAACAGAAGAAATTGCTGACCAGTTAGGAATAAAACATGCACATTATGATAATGTCCCGGTAGTAATGACAACAGATTTTGTAATTACATTAAGGACTCCTAATGGCTTAATTGATGTAGTTCGGACAGTTAAACCCGGAAATAAACTTGATAATCGAACATTGGAGTTATTTGAAATTGAAAGACGATTTTTTAATGAACAAGGCATTAATTGGGAAATAATTACTGAATGTAAACTTCCTAAAACTTTGATAAAAAATGTGGAGTGGATGTGTGAAGCGAGGTATTTAGACACTAGATCAGGTATTGATGAAGAAGTAGTGGATTTTATTAATAAGCCTCTATTTAGGAATATTTCTAAAGATGAGGGTGAGACATCTATAAGCAAAATTTGTCTTCGAAGCGATAAAGAGTTTGGATTAGAATCAGGGTCATGTATGTTTATTCTCCAATACATGCTTGCAAACAAAAAATGGAGAACTGATATGAACATCCCAATTATTGAATCTAAGCCATTAAAAATTTCCAGTTTAGAATATCAAACTAAAAGAAGTAAAGAGATTGGATAGGAGTTGATAAATTTGTTGATTGTTGAAAATGTGATTCTCCAACAACTCGATTTGGATCTAAATCAAGAATCTCTACACCGTGTACTTTGGATTTCATCGGATCAAGAATATGTTGTTCTTATGGATATCACTGATAAGAAAAATATGAAGTATCCATTTTTTCGAAAGTATGAAGAAATAATAAATGAATTAAAGGAAGGACAACTTAAAACTCTAGAAATAAATCCTGATCTAAGACTAATTTCTCCAGATGAGGAGTATTTAAATAAATATAGGGCTAGAAGAGATGCAAAATGGGAGGTAATAAAGGATATTGTTTTTCAAGAGCCTGATATTTATATGTCAGAAAAACGAGGGCCTTTAGTTTCTAAGGTCGAAGATAGTACTGGCAAGAAAAGAAAGGTTATTTATGAGACCCTTAAAAAATATTGGTTTTACGGAAAATCAATTAATGGTCTTTTATCTGATTATTTTGATTGTGGTGCACCAGGGAAACCAAGAAATATAACGAGAAAAACTGGTCCACGTTCAGCGGATGGAAATGTTTTTATTGTAACGGAAAAAGATAAAGAGATATTTAAAAAAGCAATTAAATTATTCCATGAAGAAGGAGGTATGGATATCCTTGAAACACATCAACATATGTGTGAAAAGTGGTATAGTCCGGGGAAAGTCCGTGAGCAGGGGGTGTTGGTCCCAATTGTAAAGCCTGAAAAATCACCTACAGTTAAACAATTTAGGACTTGGTACAAAAAAACTTATTCAAAGTATGAAAGGCATTCAAAAAGAAGAGGAAAAAGAAAAGCTGAAATGGAGGTACGGGCTTTATTGGGGAATGCTGGAGAACTTGCAACAAGTGTGGGAGCAGTATTTGAAATTGATTCAACTCCAGCCGATATTATTCTAGTTGCAGAAGATAGAAAAACGATATTAGGTTCACCAACTTTATACATGGTAAAAGATGTATTTAGTCGTTTAATTGTAGGATTTCATGCAACATGGTCTCATGCTTCATCAGTAGAGCAAATGGTTGCTATAGAAAATACTGCAACAAATAAAGTAGAATTTTGCCGAAGATATGGGATTGATATTGAAGAAAGTGATTGGCCTTGTGCACATCTTCCACGTATGATTGTTGGTGACAGAGGGGAGTTAAAAGCAAAGATGTCAGAAAATCTTGTTAATATCAATGTTGATGTAGCTAATGCTCCATCATATAGAGGTGACTTAAAACCCTTTATTGAACAACATTTTAGATTAACTAATATGAAGATAAGAGCACTCTTTTCTAGGTTTGGGGCAAAACCTCCAAAATTAATAGAGCGTGGAGATAAAGATCCAGCGAGAAATGCAGTATTGACCATTTTTGAGTTTACACAATTCATGATCATGTTTATCCTCACTTACAATAAGAGTGCACTACCTAAGGATTATGTTGTGACAAAGGAGATGTTTGAAGATAAAGTTGAGCTTACTCCATTGGGTGTATGGAATTGGGGTAGGGGAAAGAAACTTTTACATGAAAAACCTCGCGATTTATTGCGTTATAACTTACTCCCTAAGGAAGGTGCAACAGTAACGAGATCGGGGATTAAATGGCAAGGGATGTGTTATGCAAGTCCTCGTGGAATTAAAGACGGTTGGTTTGTAGAAGAAAGTATTGATGGTGAGAAGCAAATAACCATTTCTTATGATCCAAGGAATGTTAGTAGTATTTTTATAAGGTTAAAAGATGGAAGCCTAGAGCAATGTGTTCTTACGGATAAATTTAAAGAATATGACGGGCTACATTTAGAGGATGTAAAGGCCATAATGAAATATAAGAAAGATCAATTAAATCAGAATAAAAGGGAAGAAAAACAACATAAAGCTGTATTAAATGCTTTTTCAAAAAAATTAGCTCAAAATGCAAAGAATGAAACAAAAACTGCTACTGAAGGTATGAGTACTTATGAAAGACAGAAAGACAAAAGGGAAACTAGAAAGGCAGAAGCTAGATCAAAAGGAAGTGAGGATGCTTGGACAGTTCCTAAGCATACCGAATTGAATACTCCTCTAGAGTCAAAAGCGGAGGTAGTTCCATTCCCGAAGCAAGTCCAGGTCAGCGAAGTAGAAGGACTAAGTGAAGTTCAAAAACTTTTTAGTGAAAAACTGAATAGAAGGAGAAGGAACCGTGAATCTGTGGAATGAAGGGATAGAAAGCCTGAAAGGAATTCATTGTAAGGCTGAATATAAGGAACAAATTGTTTCAAGTAATAAGGGGAATCCTTTTATCGAAGCACTTCCTAACAGATTAGGGCTAGAACAATTTTTTGATACCCTTAATTCTTTACCAGAGTATGAATCTAGTCATTTAGAGTTAGACGTAGAAGACAGACTTGAACTTGTTCAACAAATAAAACCGAGTTTCTGGGTGCCACTTCCAAATCATTATGATAAGTATAGAGGATTATACAACATGATAAAAATTGGCTATCAATCAAGAAACCCAATTACATCTATTTACAATCGCCAATTTGCAATTGGTTGGGATAAAATTTTTGAAAGTGGTCTAGATGAAAATGGAGCAAATATTGCAGGTAACATACAGACTGCACAAAGTGTTGCAGAAATAGGGATAAGCGGGATTGGCAAAAGCAAAGTTTACGAAAGAATATTAAAACGACTTTTCCCACAAGTTATTCACCATAGTGAATATAGAGAAAAAAAATTACTAATGACACAAGTAGTTTGGTTAAATATAGAGTGCCCAAGTGGAAAATCCATTGGAGCACTATGTAAGAACTTCTATGATAAAGTAGATGAATTATTGGGAAGTAATTTTTATCATAAATATGGTGAAAAAGCGGGTAATACAGATACTTTAGCTAAACGAATGGTTAAAGTAGCAGCACAAATTAATTTAGGTGTATTAGTAATTGATGAAATTCAAAATGTGCATAAGGCTCACTCAGGTGGTGATGAACGAATGATTAACTTCATCACTGAAATAGTTAATACAATTGGTGTACCTGTAATTATTATTGGTACCTTTAAAGCTTTATACCTTTTTAAAAAATCTTTAGCTAACTCAAGACGGGGTATACCAGATTGTTATAGTGAAAACATTATGGCGCTACTAACAGAAGAAAGCTGGGAATGGAACGAACTAATCAAAAGTCTTTGGGATCAACAATATACTACAAATTTCACTCCACTAACAGATGATCTTAAGCATGCAATGTACTACCACTCATTAGGAATACCTGACATTGCAGTTAAATTATTTATGCATGTACAAGCCAAGGCTATTATAAATGGGGGCGATGAAAAGATTACAAAGGACCTTATAGGAGAGGTTGCTTCCAAAACCCTAAGACTTTTACATGATAAATTTAATAAAATTAGAAATGGAACGTTAGAAATAAATGAACTGGATGATATTGAACCAGATTGGGTCTCATTTAATGAATATTTAAAGGAAGCAGCCCATCGTGTCACTGTGCATGGAGAATTAGCTGAAAATCATGCACGCTCTATACAGCAAAGAGATAAAGAGACTGTTCTAAAAGAATTAGTAAAATTCGCTTTAAATTTAGTATCTAATCCTGAACTAGCGGAATACTTGGCTAACTCAGTATATGGGGCAAGTGATGGAATGGCGGACAAGCAATGGATGTTTGCACAACTTGCTCAAATGGCATTAGAGACTAAAGGAATGTACACAAGTACAAATGAAAAACAAGAAGCCACTTCACTACCAAAACAAAGGAAATCAAAGAAGACAAAACCTTTACTTGAGGAAAATGATATCCGTTACATTGTAAAACATGGTTTAAAAAAGGGATTATCGACAGAAGAGGCTTTAGAGGAAGCCAATTTAATTAGAGAATGTGATGAGTTACTAAGATTTTGCAATTAAGTTTGCGAGGGGGAAGCTTATGAAAAAGCTATTATATTTTCCAGAAGGATATCCTGATGAGGATTTTCGGAGTATAGTTTATCGATATCATATACGGTCAGATAATATTGGTATAAAGGAGAGCAGAAAAGAACTCTTTAATATGTCCTCTAATAGCTTAGGGCACTTGCCTAGAAATTTACAATTTTTTTTAAGTAAATTACCTTACGGAAGTAAAGTGTTAGTAGAAGATATTTTTGATCATACATGGTTTCCATTGTTGAAACCCTTTATTACTAAAGAAAGGTTATCGATAATAAATAATGACATAATGAACGGAACGAATATGTATTCCAATTATGCTGGTAAACTAATGAGTTCAAGAAATGTATCAATTTTTTCTAATGAAATCAGATATTGTTTAGAATGCATGAAGACAGATGATGAAAAATATGGAGAATGTTATGTGCATTTACAACATCAATTAGCATTTATTAATTTTTGCCACCAGCATAATTCGAAATTACTGGTAAGATGCCCGAAATGCGGAAAAAATTTTTTTAAAAAAAAGGATCTGCATCTAACTGTCACCCCCTGTTGTACCAATACTTATGAAAAAATAGACGAAACTTTAGATATCCAGTTCAAAAAAACATTACTATCCGAATTTGTCTTTTTTAAGGAACATGCAAAGTTAATGAGTAATGATACTTTATATCAAAAGATTATAATAATCCTTGGTATAAAGGGTTATATCAGTTTTAGCGGAATGATTGATAGATCAAGGATTATAGACGATTTTCTGAAATTTTATGAAAATAAAATACTTGAATCGGTAGGATTCGATAAGGATATAGTCTTTTCAAAAAGTAGCTCTGGCAGGCTTTTAAATCAGAGTGAAATGGTGAATTATATTCTATTTTATTTTTTGCTAATAATTTTTTTAACTGGTTCAATAAAAAACTTTATTGAACATTCTGAAGTTTTTTCAATAACACTGCCTTTTGGTTCTGGTCCTTGGAATTGCTATAATCCAATATGTCCCTGTTTTGAACAAAAACCAATCCAGCGTTGTGAACGAAAGAAAAATGGGGATAATTTCATAGGATTGTTTTTATGTCCAGTGTGTGGATTTAAGTATTCACGTGAGTGGAAAAAAGGTACTACACAAGAAAATAATAATTATTCAGTGAAGTCAAGAGGATATTTGTGGATGAGTAAAGTATATGAGTTGTATGGAACCGGATATAAATGTCCAGAAATCGCAAAGATTGTTAAAGCTGACACTGAAACAGTAAGGCGTTATTTAAATAAAGTAAAGAACTCACAATCCGATTTTATTCAAAGCTTAATGAGAAGTACGGGTCAAGATTTAAACAAGAGCTTTAGTTTGTATGAGACTTATACTGAAGTTGCAGCTACCAAAATTAAAGAAGATACTTTTGAAGTAAGAGAAAAATATAGAAAAAGGATATTAGAATTAAAAAGATCTAAAATTGATTTAAAACGAATGGATGCACATAAGGAGCTTAGGAAAGAATATTTATGGCTTTTAGCAAATGATGCCGACTGGTTTAATAGGGTTTTACCTCCTATGGATCTAACAAAAATTGATTATTCTAAGTTGGATGAAGAGATGAAATATAAGATAAAAGTTGCTGCGAAAAAAGTTTATAGTTCTAATCCAGCTAGGAGAATAGGAAAACATTTGATTATAAATGTATTAGACGAAAAAGAAAAGAATCGGATACTTGCTTATTTGTCTAAATTGCCCAAAACAAAACAAATACTTGAGTCACATATAGAGAGTATTGATGACTATCAAGTACGGAATGTGCCTTATATAGTATCAAAACTTAAATCATACGGCTATAAAAATATAACATTTAACAGTATTCGTGATTATAATAAAACATATCGCAAGTGTAAAGAAGAAACAATTAAAAGAATTGAAAAAGTGTTAGAAGAATTAACTAGAGATAATTAGATAAGGGAAATTATGGGTAATATATTATTATTAAACCGATGGAGTGAAAGTAATGATATTATTCCCATTTCTTTATGAGGATGAGCTTTTGTACAGTATTTTAGCAAGGTATCATTTGTATTCAGGAAATGAAAATACAAAGACGACAATGAATGATTTGTATGGCTCAGAAACCATATGTGCTTCCACAATATTACCCACTAGCTTAAAACTAATTTGTGAGAGATTACCTACCCCTAATGCCTATACTTCGGAGTATTTAATAAATAGACATACCTTATTACCTTACTATGCTCCTTTTATTCCAAAAGAAAGATATCTAGAGTTAATGGAAATAATGAGTGAAAGTAATGGGAAATCCCTTTTCATGAAATTAGGAAAAACAGCAAGTACAGTGAAGAGTCCAGATTTTTTGAGATATTGTCTGCAGTGTGTGGAAGAAGAAAAAGTAGCAAATGAAGAATCATATTGGCATCGAGTTCATCAAGTTGAAGGTGTGATGATCTGCCCAAAACACAGTTCAATTCTTAAAGAATCGAACGTAATGTACTCCGAAAGGAAGAACAAACATGAGTTCATTTCTATTAAAAAAAGTGTTCACGAAAATGATTCGGATGTATGTAGGGAACATCATAGCTTTTTTGAGCATTTAAAGTTTATTTCCGATCAGACTTTTTATCTTCTAAACAATAATATATATCCATTTGGATTAGAAAACTTAAAAAACTTTTATATTATAAGGTTAAAGCAAGAAGGGTTAGTTTCAGTTTCGGGTAGAATTAAATGGGTTGACTTAATCCCTAAGTTTAACGAATTCTACGGTGTAACACTATTAAAAAAGTTAAATTGTTATATTTCAAAAGATGAAGAAGATACATGGTTACATAAGATGTTAAGAAAACCAAGAGGAAGTGCTCACCCTTTAAGACATATTTTGTTATTGAGTTTTTTGGGGGAAACTGTATCCTCTCTAAAGGATAAAATTAGCAATACTACGTTTGAACCATTTGGAAGTGGCCCTTGGCCATGTCTAAATAAAGCAGCTGACCATTATAAAAGGTCTGTCATCACTAAATGTTTTATTACAAGGGATTATAAGACAAGCAACCCAGTTGGTACTTTTTCATGTGAATGTGGATTTGAATATTCAAGACGAGGCCCTGATCTGTATGAAAATGACCGTTATAAGATAGGGCGAATAAAGTCCTTTGGTTCGGTATGGGAACAAAAGCTTCAGGAACTATCGAAACAAGAGCTATCATTAAGAAGTAAAGCCATTATACTTGGTGTAGACCCAATGACTGTAAAGAGGAAGTTAAGTGCCAATGAGCAAAGTAATGAAGATATAAAACAAGATACATGCACCCAGGGATACAGAAGAGAATGGACTGATTTAATTGAAAATAATAAAAAAACTATTACTGAAATAAGGTCTATAAATCCTAAATTATATATGTGGCTTTATAGAAATGATAAAGAATGGCTTTTAAAGCATTATCCTTTAGTAACAAAGAGTAAAAAAACATTTAATTTAAGAATTGATTGGGAAAAACGTGATGAAATTATTTCAATGCAGGTTGAAACAGTTATAAAGGAAATCATAGAAGCAGATGAATTGAAAAGGGTAACTAAAAATGAAATTGGTAGGAGGATTAAAGATTTGTCATTGGCTTCACTGTACAAAAATATAGACAAGTTACCAAGGACTAAAAAACTGTTAGACCTTTATGTGGAGTCAATAGAACAATTTCAGATTAGAAGAATTAAGCACATTGTTTTAAATATGAAAAAAACAAGTGTGTACATTAAGGAATGGGAAGTAGTTAGACAAGCAGGTTTAAAGAAAAAGGATGTCGAAAAACTAAATAATATTATTAAACAAGTAATAGAAGATGTTCCAAAATGACAAACGCATTCAAGAAAATAGAAGAGGAATGGATTAAGTAAGAAAGAAAAAAAGATATTAACTCGATTTACCTGGAACAATACTCCAAAGGTATTCTACATGCCTTAATCTATTTTTTCAATTCGTAGCAATGAGGGCATTGTTCTAATAGTTTTTTGGATTGTTTTTGAAACATTCTGTTCCCATCATCGTAAAAAATAGTATTAATTTTTTGGGGGGAATAAAAGTGAAATTCTTAAGTTATATAATTCCACTAATAATAACTATTTCTGGGGCTGTAATTCCCGTCAATGCACTAAATTCGAAAACTAATTTAGGAAGAACTTTTTTTACCGATGAAAAAAATAAAAGTTAGATATTTTAACACTGTATTATTATCATTTATTATGGCGTTTGCATTCTCATATTTCTATCTTGTTATAAATGATTACGGCCATTGGAATGTACCACCTCTGACATAGTTTTTACCACCGAATGATAAAGAATGTACCAAAGAATGACAGACTGTTTACCACTGCCATCTATCGCAAAATGTTATAAAAAATTGATTGACTTTCAATAAAATCAGTCTTCTGTAAACGGTCCAGATTAACTCTTGTATTACGTAGTAGACGCAAAATGCGACATAAAAAATAAGGAGTAACCTACTCCTTTTTGGATGGAAGTTGTCAGCCACCTTCTATGCAAGTAGCAGATGAACTTCCT
>NZ_JAVDUQ010000055.1:0-19220 GCF_031456445.1 Neobacillus niacini
AGCTCGAATGTTACGTTGGCTCGTGTTCTCTATATAATAGAAGAAACACGATTATTATTGTTTGTTGACGTTTTTGTTTGTTTAGTTTTCAAAGAACAACTTTTTTAAAGCAGATTATTAATATATCATCTCATCTTCAGCGTGTCAATTATTATTTTAAAATAATTACCACTTGAATCAGCGACATTTTTAATCATAACAGAATCATTTATCAATATCAACTCTTTTTTTAGAGAGAATTATATTTCTGTTAGTCGCTCGTATTTGTTTGGCGACAAGAAGTAATATTACTAGATTACTTTACAAATGTCAACGACTTTTAAATATTTTTTAAGATTTAGTCTCATGCTACTTTCTCTAAGTGTTAACATTCAATAACCATTAATAAATTTAAATCCTCTTTGGATAAATATTACAAATATTGGTGATTAATAAAAGGATAAACAAAATCTTATGAAGGGGCAACAGACCATGAACCAAATCCCTCCCTTTCGAAGACAAAGGGCGTACCTTTCCCAATTTACAACAAGTCAACTTCATCTAAAAAACCCTTGGGTTGTTGCTTTTTTTTCCTTTTCCTATCCGGGATTTGGACACCTTATGCAGCATCGGTATATAGCAGCGTTTATTTTGATTCTATGGGAAACCTTTATTAACTGGAGGGCAAAGGTAAACCTAGGCATTCTTCATTCCTTATTAGGTAACTTTGACAAAGCCAAAGAAGTTCTAGACGAAAGGTGGTTAATTCTCTATGTAGCCATTTATATGTTTGGCATCTGGGACGGATATCGGACCACCATTGACTTAAACAAACAATATGTATTGGCAGACCGAGAGGATGCCCCTATGTTGAATATTAAAATGGGCTCTTGGGACATGAACTACTTAGATAAACGGAAGCCTTGGGTGGCTTTAATCTGGTCAGCCTTATTCCCCGGTCTAGGGCATCTTTATCTACATAATGTAATTTCAGGATTCTTTGTTTTTATTTATACCGTCGGGATTTGTTATTACGGTCATATTCTTTATGCGATCCATTTATCAATGTTAGGCGATTTTTCACAGGCTAAAGAAGCGATTAATATGCAATGGGCACTTTATTTTCCATCCATATACTTTTTCATCATTTACGATGCCTATGCTTCTACTGTTGAGAACAACAAATTGTTCGAAAAAGAAATGGCAAAATATTTACGGACAAACTATCAAAACATTCATTTTAAAACTCCCCTATAAAGGATTGTGAATACCAATGTTAGTAATTGCTACCTTCGAAAATTCAATCTTTATAGAATTAGCGATTACAGAACTCAAACAAAATGGCTTATCGAACGAAAAGATCCTTGCAGCCCCTCTTGATAAAAGAACCGTGAAAAGACAACTATTTGACACCATCTATAAAGCGGATGGTTTGAGTCTATTTGACGGCGCTGCAATCCTGGGGACCTGTTTCATGCTCCTAGGAGCGATCTATGGATATATTCTAAAATGGGGGCCCATTATTTGGGGAATTATCGGCGCGATCTTCGGTCTTCTCTCAGGATTTCTAATAAAACTATGGATTGTAAAAAAGGGAAAAAACGGGTCAAAAAACGTTACTTCTGAAATTGTCTTAATGATTCGATGTGAAGAAATTCAGTGGAAGACGGTTGAAAAAATTTTATGGGAAAACGGAGCACTCGGTTTAACTAGGTTAGAAAAGAATTAGTCAAATGCCAACAACAACTCGGCCTCTGTTGGCTTTTTTTATTTTTGGTAAACAGCAAGCTGCTACAAGTCAATCTCTCACTTTTGTAGGTATCCATTCTGTTTGTCGATAAAATCGAATTTTGTGTTGATATCCAGCGGAAATGTGTTGATATAATTCGAATCTATGTCGATATTCTCAATAAATGTGTTGATATAATCAAAATCTGTGTTGATATCCCCAAAATTATGTTGATAAAACTGCCACATGCACTAGAGTAGAAAGATTAGGTAAACTTATGAAACAATAAGTCTATATTTTTCGTCTAAGATAATGCTAACATGATTGAAATGAAAGGAAATATGGTTTTGAAACTGAAACGATTTGGAAGCTTTATGTTTATATTAATTCTTGCGATTTTCGTTTATCTATATATTGTATCTCAAATGCAATCCGAGAAACAATCCGTTTCCTTACCAAACGGACTCAACCCGATTGTAAAAGAAGGAGCAAACCAATTAATCCGGCAATCTGCGAAAAAAGGAATCACGGTTGTGATTACCGACGGATTCCGCAGTATGGCAGATCAAGATCAACTTTATAAGAAAGGCCGAACATCCGGCGGGACGATTGTAACGAAGGCCAAGGGAGGAGAATCTTTTCACAATTATGGACTTGCCGTTGATTTTGCGCTAAAAACTCCTTCCGCAAAAGTCATTTGGGATAGGAATTATGACGGAAATCAAAATGGGAAACCTGATTGGGACGAAGTAGTGGCAATCGCAAAAAGCTTAGGATTTCAATGGGGCGGTGATTGGGCTCAATTTAAAGATTATCCGCATTTACAAATGGACTTTGGCTTAACACTGGCTGAATTACAGAACGGCAAGAGACCTCCTAAATCATATGAAAATACAAAATGACAATAATTGGTTAAAATGTGAACATTGGGGTCAGACCCCGATTTTCACATTTACCTTGCATAATCCCAAACGTCTCTACGCCAAAATCATTCATAAACACATGTGCCCGGGTCTGGATATAATCGCTTTTATTGAACTTTTGTTTCATCACTGAATGAAACAATCTCCATGAACTGGCAAAATCACTATCTTGCTCGTAACCATAAAACTCTTCTACCACCCCTTTTATCTGATTATCTTCCGAAAAAAGACTCAACCTTATCACCTGGAAAACGAGAAAAATACCAACAACCAGCAAAGCTCCAACAGCAATCCTTTTAAAGCGAGCGGCTCTTTTATATATGGAAATCTCCTTTAAAAAACTAATCATTCCAGCATATGCGCCAACCTGTCCATCTAGTATGATTTCCATATAACGACAACCATCGACTCCTCTCCCGTTTAACCAAACCCATCTGACTTTCACACTCTACCGCTTTAAACTTTAGCTGAGTGGGGGTCAGACCCCTTAAACCAGACCCCTTAAACCCCTTTAGAAGGCCCCATCGGTTTATGCAGTTTTAATTCTTCCGAAGTCAATTGAATTTGCTCAACGCCTTTTACGGTTTTCCCATATTTGGAGATGGAATCGCCATTCTCTACTTCAGATAAATTCATCCCATCCGACCCACCTGCAGCCTTGCCCGAAAGTGTAAAATCATAGTAGGTCAATTTCTTTTGCGAGTCTTCCAAGGACTTGATCTTTTTTTGTAAAGAATTTAAATCATCTTCTTGAATCTCTTTCTTATGATAGACTTCCTCCAGCTCATTTTTTAAATCCTTTAGTTCATTACTGAGGTCATGAATAATCCCTTCTTGTTTTCTTCTTTCCTCTAGAAGCTCGTGCAAATTGGTTTTCGTATCCCGAATCGAATTGACCATTTCATCGGCATTACCCGCCAACCGGTTCAACACCATCAATTGTTTCGTTAATAAATCATTCTCCAAATCATACGGATAGCGCAGCTGGTGATCCACTTCACTCCAGCCCTCTTCAAAAATCGTCCTGACTTGAATCTCGGCAATCGTCATTTCTTTTGTAATTTGACTCTCAATCAAGTAATGCCAGGAACGGTATCCGGCAGGATGTTCTTCAAAATCAAAATGCTCGCTGTACTCTCGAATCTCAGCATCATTATAATCCCCTTTCCGAAAATAAATCTTTGCCCGTTCATGCAGATTCCAAGTGGCTCTTATCTTTTTATCAATATGAATCGCTTGATCCTTATATAAATGGAGAACGCGAATGCCCAATAAATCCGTTACCTCCGTTCGGTAGTTACCCACCGTAATTTTATAATCCGGATTTTGCTTCTTCTTACTAATCGTCTTGCGAATGATTTTTTCAACTAAATGCTCCGGATTTTTCACCCGGGTCCGAACCGAATGAACATCCGGGTGACTTTGAAGAATAGATAACAATGGAGAGGTAGCTGCCTTTAAGGTAGGAATAAACTCCAGATAATCCTTGTAAATCTGAATAACCTCGGGCCAAACAAGTCCAGCCTCATTGAATTCCTTTTCATCAATGTTATAGGTTTTGAAAAATGGTTGCTGCTGATTTTCTAAAGACATGTATATTTCCCCTTCTAAACAGTCAATTCCTCACCAAAAAACTCTACATAATGATTATTCTTCCTGTTGTCTCAAGAAACTATTAGCAAAGATTTTCTAAAAACCAGCATTGATAGATTCCCTGTCAAAATATTTTTGATTAAAATGACTCGATGTAATTCATACTAAAACAGAGAAAAAATGGGATTCCAAGATATAATCCTATAACTGGAGAAATGGAAAATGGCTTTTGGAAAAAAACGTTTACAAAGGAACATGGAACAAAACAGCGATCCGGGCATTGACCCTTCCATCCGAAACCAAGGCTCCATATCCATTCGTTTAACAGAAAATACCAAACACTTGCAATCCATCTATAATGATTGCTCCGATATCATTTTTCGTCATTTTTTAATGGGAAACAAAACCCATGCTGTTCTTATCTATCTGGACGGAATGTCAAATATAGAAGAAATCGATCATTATGTCCTTCCCGCCTTAATGAGAGAAGAAGCAAATTCGGATGTAGAGTCCATTCTCAAACAAAAGCTAACCATTTCAAGTGTTAAAGAGATTAAGACCTTCTATGATGTCGTAAAAGAGGTTTCATCTGGCAACCCTGTTGTTTTAATCGATGGGCAAATCATTGGATTCTCTACCGGACTACCCAAATGGGAAAACCGTTCGATTCAAGAACCAACAGCTGAATCAGTTGTTCGCGGACCTAGAGATGGCTTTATTGAGGCAATCAGTACCAATGTTGTTCAGATTCGCAGAAAAATTAAAAGCCCGAACCTCAAAACGAAAACCATTCAGGTAGGGAGATACAGCCAAACAGAAGTGGTCATCATGTATATAGAGGGGCTCGCAGATCAAACACTCATTGAAGAGGTACAAAAACGATTAAACCGGATTGATATCGATGGGGTTTTAGAAAGTGGCTACATTGAAGAATTTATTAAGGATCATCCCTATTCCCCATTTCCGCAAATTTTAAATACGGAACGACCAGATGTCACGGCGGCAAACCTGCTTGAGGGAAATGTGGTGATTTTAACAGATGGAACACCTTTTGTCCTAATTGCTCCCACCACATTTTATTCATTGCTGCAATCTCCAGAAGATTACTATGAAGGATTTATGAGTGGTACATTGATTCGTTGGCTCCGTTATTTCTTTTTACTGATCGCTTTGCTGCTACCTTCTGTCTATGTCGCCATTTTAACGTATCATCAAGAAATGATTCCTACCTCTCTTTTGATTAGCGTAGCAAAGTCTCGGGAGCAAATTCCGTTTCCTGCATTGGTCGAAGCACTCCTTATGGAAATGACCTTCGAGGCATTAAGAGAAGCAGGAATTCGACTACCGAAGAATATTGGTTCAGCGATCAGTATTGTCGGAGCATTGGTGATTGGACAAGCGGCGGTTTCTGCAGGTCTCGTATCTGCGCCCATGGTGATTGTCGTAGCCATTACGGGGATCGCTTCCTTTTTAATCCCTCGTTATAGCGCCTCGATCGCCCTTAGAATGCTTCGTTTCCCGATTATGTTTCTTGCCGGGACACTAGGGCTAGTAGGAATTATGCTTGGGCTACTTACCATTATTATTCACATGTGCACCATTCGTTCCTTTGGCGTCCCCTATCTTCAGCCAATGGCGCCTATGAAAAAATCCGAGATGAAGGATGTCTTGATCAGGGCTCCATGGTGGTCCCTAAAAAAGCGCCCGCACTGGACAGGTGAATCGAATCAAATTCGGCAGTCAAGCAACCAAAAACCTTCTCCAAACAAAGAAAACGAATAAGAGTGGATGAGACATGATCGAACAAGGAAAAATTTCACCAACCCAAATGGCTTTGATGATGAACCCGGCTATTTCAGCAACGGTTCTCCTTCTCGTACCCGCTATAACAGCAAAAATAGCACATCAAGACTTATGGTTGTCACCCATTTGGGCCTCCCTAATTGGCTTTTTCGTCCTTTTTACCGCTAATCAATTAAACAAGCTTTATCCGAAAGAGACGATTATTGAATATAGCGAACAGATTCTCGGGAAATTTTTTGGAAAAATAATCGGCGGGATTCTCCTCATTTTTTATTGGCATATAACCGGTATCATCGTTCGGGAATATGGAGAGTTTGTATCCGGAACCTTTCTGCACCAAACACCCATGGTGATCATTATCGGAACAATGGTCCTCGTTTGTTCCTTTGCGGTTATGGGAGGAATTGAAGTCATTGGCCGGGCGGCGGAAATGATTGTTCCGTTTGTCATTCTTTTGTATTTATTAATTTTCGTCATGCTGATTAAAGATTTAGAAATGAAAAATATTTTTCCCGTCATGGAAAAAGGATTCAAACCTTCCTTAATGGGGTCCATCGTTCCACAAAGCTGGTTTAGCGAATTCATCCTTGTCTCTTTTTTCTTACCGTATTTGTCAAAAAGAAAAAAAGGAATGAAGTGGGGAATGATTTCTGTAAGCAGCGTTTTATTTTTAATGGTTCTTACCAATCTCATGAACCTCATGCTATTTGGAAATTTGACCGCTCATCTGACCTATCCTGTTATGGTAGCAGCCCGCTATATTAGTATTTCCGATTTTCTGGAACATTTAGAGTCGATTGTCATGGCGATTTGGATTGCAGGAACCTTTGTTAAAATAACCGTGTTCTACTATATCCTTACACTTGGTACTGCCCAATGGCTTAACCTTTCTGATTTTCGTCCCATTGTTTTGCCTATCGGCTTCTTAGTCCTCGTTTGCGGGATATGGTCGGCCAATGACCTGCAGGAGCTTTCCCATTTTCTGTCAACCTCAGGAGCTTTTTATATTCTATCCGTTCAAGTAATGATTCCGCTACTCTTATGGCTCATTGCCATTATTCGAATAAAAGTTCAACAACGGAAAGGATCCAAACAGAATGACGCCCCGGCAAATCATTAAAAAAAGCATAATGTCATTTCTCTTTATTTTTACCGTTTTATTTTTATCAGCCTGTTGGGATCGACAAGAAGTGAATGATCTAGCTTTAATAATGGCCACAGGATTTGATAAAAAAGCAAATAACCATATTGAACTAAGTGTTCTTGTCTTTATACCAAAAGGCGGCGGCAGTCAACAGACATTGGGTATTAGTAGCAGTGGGGAAGATTCTAATGTATTGGTAAGATCGGCAGAGGGTATCACCATAGCCGATGCCATGGCAAAACTCCAAGAAAAGCTGCCGCGTATGATTTTCTGGGGGCATAGTGAAGTGTTTATCTTTGGCGAAGCGCTGGCGAAAGACGGGATTCGTGACCATGTTGATTTTATTATGCGGCATCCGCAGCTGCGGGAACGAGGACACATCTTCGTCAGCAAACAAAAAGCCAAAGACATATTGTCGCTTTTTCCACCACTTGAACGAGATTTATCAGAAGTTTTGAATGAATTAGTGAAACATCGAGCAGGGATGAATGTTACAACGAAGGAATTCTCACAATGGTTGATTAGTGATTCGGGAGATTGCGCCCTGCCCTGGATTAAAATCCTCTCTCCCGAAAAGGGAAAAGACCAAAAACAAACCATTGCCTATATCAAAGGTACCGCTATTTTCAATAAAGATAAAATGGTGGGACTTATTGATGATTCTGTAACAAGAGGAGTTCTTTGGCTAAGAAATGATATCCGATTAGCCATTATCACCATTCATCCCCCTCATACAAAAGGGTATATTTCTATTAATTTGACCCAAGCCGATACCAAGCTATTACCAAAAATCGAGAACGGCAAATGGAAGATCACGCTCCAATCCGAATCCAATAGTGATATTATCCAAAACACAACAAAATTGGATGTTTCCAATCCGGAAGTTGGAAACATGATTGAAAAACAAGTAGATCAAGTAATAGAAAAAAGAGTGAAACTGGCATTGAACCAGGTTCAGAAGGACATGAAAGCAGATGTCTTCGGCTTTGGGGAAGCCTTTCACCGCAAATATCCGAAAATATGGAACAAGGAGGGAAAACGTTGGGATGAAATCTTCCCGAATGTGGAAGTGTCTTTCAAAATAAAAAGTAAGATTCGCAGGCAAGGTATGAGTTCTTAAACCTAAAGGAGGGTCTAATCATGAAATGGGGAGCGATATTAGGAAGCATTCTGATCATTTTAGTGATGACCCTCTACCAATGGCCAAAACTAACTCAAAATCAAAAAAGGGATAAAATAGCCTTTTTATTCCTTTCCATCCTCGGATGGATGTTAACGATTTTACTGATCTTTTTCCCGGATATTCCAGGTCCCACACAACTAGTGAACTCGCTGTATGAACCGCTAGGGAAATTATTGGAAAAATAAAACTACTTCACCTGAAAAGAGACCCTGGTTGTTTTTGTACTGTAGATAAACACTCTACTTTACGAATAAAAGGCTAAAAGAAAGGTGCCTTAGCACCTATCGTGTTTCAAGACTTTAATCGAATATAACATGACCTTATAGGTAGGATTAGCAATCTGAAGACAAGACCCTAACGACAGGAGTTCTATGATAAAAATAACATAGAATTATAATTTTTAAAATTTTAAGAAAGATATCGATCGCTGGAAAAAAACGGTCTAATTCCAATTACTATTGTAATATATCTAAATATTCATTATAATACTATTAACTGAATAATTATTCAAATAAATGAATTGCGATAACAATGGTCTTCCAATTGCAAGGTCAATCCTAGGTGAAAGGACAGAATGGCTCTGGAATGTTGCTTTTTATCTTAAACTAGCGGAGGTCGAATGGATGAAAAATCTACTGAAAAAGTGGAATCAATTAAGTCTAGTAAAACAAATTATTATCGGATTAATTATTGGTATTATCCTAGCAGTAGCAATTCCTGAAACAGCAAAACCCGTAGCCATCTTTGGTTCTTTATTTGTCGGTGCCTTAAAAGCTGTTGCACCGGTACTCGTACTCTTCTTGGTGATGTCGGCTATCGCCCAACACAAAAGCGGCAACAAAACCAATATGAAATCCATCATCGTACTTTACCTATTGGGCACCTTTTTAGCAGGATTAATCGCGGTTATTGTTAGCTTTATTTTCCCAGTAGGACTAAAACTTGGCTCAGGTGCAGAAAATGTGACGCCTCCTGGCGGCGTGTCAGATGTCCTCAAAACATTATTAATGAACATTGTCGATAACCCAGTGAAAGCCATTTTCAATGCGAACTATATCGGCATCTTAGCTTGGGCAGTCGTTCTTGGCTTTGCATTAAAAAATGCCTCAGATACAACCAAAACTATGATTGCCAATTTTTCCGACGCAATATCGAAAGTCGTTACATGGGTCATCAAGTTTGCCCCACTTGGTATCATGGGTCTGGTATTTGAATCCATTACGGCAAATGGACTTGGTTCTTTATTAAGCTATGGAAAATTACTGGTCGTTTTGATTGGCTGTATGTTCTTTGTCGCTCTTGTTGTGAATCCACTCATTGTGTACGCGGGAATCCGTCAAAACCCGTATCCACTTGTGTTAAAGTGCTTAAAGGAAAGCGGAATTACTGCATTCTTTACACGCAGCTCAGCCGCAAATATTCCTGTAAATATGAAATTATGTGAAAAACTAAATTTGGATAAGGATACGTATTCTGTATCGATTCCATTAGGCGCCACCGTCAACATGGCAGGTGCGGCCGTAACGATTTCTGTTTTGACACTTGCAGCAGTTCATACACTCGGCATTCATGTGGACATCCCGACAGCCATTATCCTTAGCGTCCTATCTGCTGTATGTGCTTGCGGTGCTTCAGGGGTTGCCGGTGGTTCCTTGCTACTGATTCCTCTAGCCTGCAGCTTATTTGGAATTTCAAATGATGTGGCCATGCAGGTAGTCGGTGTAGGCTTTATCGTCGGAGTGTTACAAGATTCTTGTGAAACAGCCCTCAACTCTTCCACTGACGTCCTATTCACAGCAACAGCTGAATTTAACAAGTGGCGTAAAGAAGGAAAAAAAATCAACCTTGAAAAAGCATCCTAAAACAAACAAAACACACTGGATTTTATATCAGTGTGTTTTTTGTATTTGTGGATAAGTTGCGAATTTTTGTAGATAACCTGCCCTATTGTTGATATATCCCCAAAATATGTTGATATCCGGGCAAAATTTGTTGATATAATTGAAAATCTGTGTCGATATCCTCAAAAAGTGTGTTGATATAATCAAGATTTATGTTGATATCTTCTTTTAATCCAAAATGGACTATAGAGAATGTAAAAACTCAGAATCATCACCAGTTCCAATGAAAGAAGATACCACGGCCATGGACCAAGATAATCTAAAAGAGAAGCGGATTCAGGTTTTTTCATGGTATACAGATAATTCGCACCAAGTAACTTATTAAGGGCAAAGACAACTGCTGCATATAGGTTCACAAGCATAATCGTCACCCACATGGAACAAAGGGTTGGCCGATAGTTGAAAGCTGTCACCATAAATAAACAAGCCAGTATTACCCCTCCATGTGAAACAAAAAACTCGATATATCGAAAGTGAGGAAACGAAAACTTATCGAGGCTAGGCGTCAAGATGGCCTGAACGGAACTGCCAAGCCCCGCAAAATACATGAATTGAAAAAGTTTCAAACTTCTCGAAAGCAGCATGAAAACGGCAAGGATGACAACAAGATCACTAAGATGCAGTGGCAAATCTCTCCTTATTGACCATGCATGCTCTTTGATAAGCCAAAGATGATACGAAACATCAGAAACTACTAAGAGGACTGCGAGAGAGAACCGGAAAATCCTTCGTTTCCTATTCTTCTTTAGCATATTCCGCATAACAAACAGGAGAAAACAAAGGACGAAAATAATTCC
Source organism: Neobacillus niacini (assembly GCF_031456445.1). Classification (GTDB taxonomy): domain Bacteria; phylum Bacillota; class Bacilli; order Bacillales; family Cytobacillaceae; genus Neobacillus; species Neobacillus niacini_I. Next base: position 11,053 of record NZ_JAVDUQ010000055.1, read on the forward strand.
AATCGTCAAGAGGTGCTGTACGGAAAAAAGGCGAAACGAATCAAGTTTTGAAGGAAATTGAAAGTATTCTTTCATCTTACTAACTCCATTAACCGAATTGATTCTTTTAGTCTGTGCTTAAAGCGATGAATAATACAACAACGGATTAATGGTATGAATCTATCGGAAACCCAACTAAAGATCCTTTTACAACGACTTCAAGTACGGAGAAAGTCTCAAAATAAAGGAGATTAAGTTAGTTCATAAGACATTATTTCTATTTTTAAAAGTGGTGTATATTTAATTGGTAAAAAAATACAGGAGGGATTAGATGTCCAAATTTTTCAGGTATGTGGTATCCATTGTCTTTACCGCCATTCTGGCGATGGGGATTTTTACTCCGGTCCAAGCAGAGTACAATTCACAGGGGGGAGGATATTGGCTTCAAAACAATAAAGTAAACCAGGCTACTAAGCTCATGGAACAAGGAAAGTCAGTAGAAGAGGCCGGTGTCAAACCCGCACAGCCACAAGTTCGTCAAGGGTTTAAGACATTACAAGAAATGAGACAAGAGGATCAAAAGAATTCGGTATCGTACCAATCCCAGCCGGGCGCCCCTGTGCTGACAGCTGAAGGATGGCTCCCGCCAAAATTTGAGTATGATTATATTACGACCTCAGATGAATGCCGGCAAAATACAGCCAGCGGATCTCAAACAGGATGGATTAAAAACCATTATGCGTTCTGCTGGTCCCATGTCGCTACCTACCAAGTACCAAGAAAATGTTATTTGGGAATTTGTTCCTACGATGGTGTTCAGTTCCAATTCACCGAAATCGGTTATGGATCCAATCATGACCGAAAAATGCGCGTCGTCTATTACCTTGACGACATTCTGATTACAAACCCGGCATTAAACGGGGCAAAGCTGAAAATCGATTTTGGCTGTGATCCCAAAATCAGTGCGGGAGACTGTAAAGAAGACCCGGACACACCTTCTGTTGAACGAACGATTGCTCAATGGAAAAATAACAACTATGGTATCAAGAACTTTTTCTCAGATGCCCCCCCGGCAGATGATACCAATCCTGATCGAATTGGATATATGGAATTCTGGCCAAAACTCACCGTAACCCATGCACCAAGAAAATTCAAGAAGACCATCGATGGCATTAAACAAACCGTTCGATTCGATTCAGCTACGTACATGTTTGCCTTTCCTGACCAGTATTTTCGAAATGGAGCCATCTTCAGCAAAACAAATTCAGTATTAAAGGTTCCGATAACGGATCCTAAGTTTTCAATTTTAGAGGAAGCAGGAGAGCATTGGAAGTTTGCGATGGAGCATCCGGAACAAACGATACCGACTGTTCTCGGGAAAAAAATCCCCGGTGCCTTAGGTGACAGGCCGCTGACCCGTTTGTATACAAGAAGGCATCCTGAAGACTATGCGAAAAACAGGAATAAAACAAGAGCTACATGTGATCGGGAATTTAAGAATGAAGACCGTACTGGCAAGCAATGCGATGAATTTCCTTTTGCTTCGACTTGGGAAGGATCGGCGATGAACGGACAGGACTGGTTCTCAATTCGCCTGATTTCCGCCGATTCCAATCAAGCAGCAGGATCATGGCTGGGTTCCTGGTATGCCTATGACCGCATTCTCGATCGTGATCCATTCTATGTTGAGGTTGAAGCACCGGAGGAAGTTGCCTCGATTCGTTCAGAAGGAGCACCACAAGACGGGCAGGATCATCGCTCAAGCGGCAACTTTAAAATCGACAACATCCCGCCTTATTCAACCAAGTTAAAATGGACGATTACAGATGGACCGACAGATGCCCATTTTGATGTGATGCATGACGACAGCTTCGGAATCGATGAAACGATTTTCAATGATCTTCATAATGGATCGATTACCGAAATTAAAAAGAGTGACAACCTATACATCGCCAACCCAACTAATACCGGAGGCAAAAGCTTTACTGTACACGTCACCGCAATACCTTAAGATTGTATTGTGTCAGGCACCATGTAGATTGTTATCGTGCCTGACACTGTTTTTGTTGATATATTCGGAATCTGTGTCTAAATCCTCCAAAAATGAGGAAACCAGGAAACCTCATTGGCTTCCCGGCCTACTAGACTTATTGCGCTTTATTCACAAAATCATTCGTATATGTTTGGCTGAGATCGACATTTTTTACAGCTGGTTTAAAGGCGGAAAGAATTTTTTGAACATTTTCCGGTACCCCGTCCGGCATTTTTCCGTCCGTTGTAAACATTGGAAGCTGACCCTTTAGCGCTTGGATATACAAGGCTTTATCCCCAGCATAATACTCTTCAGGCAATTTGTCGGCTATTTCCTCTGGTGTATGGGTGCTCATCCACTTCAATGTCCGAACATAGGCATTGGCTAATTTTTGGACAACATCCTTATGCGCTTTCACATAATCGTTCGTCATATATAAACTGGTTGCAGCATATCTTCCCCCTAATGCTTGTTCTGTGCCCTCTTTTGAGTTCATGTCCACAAAGGTGTAGGCCAATTTTTTATTTTTAAGAAGGGAAGCAGTTGGTTCACTTGTAACAGCCGCATCAATTCGTTTATTTTGCATCGCTGCGATTAACGTTTGACCGGCTCCGACAGGGAGCGGCTTGTAATCGCTCTCTTTATTGCCGCCTTTAACGACATTATAGCTGGCAAGCATGTTGGTTGATGACCCAAGCCCGGTGACGCCAATGGTAAGTCCTTTCAAATCCGCTAATGTTTTTACCTTATCCTTTAAGCGATTGGCAACCATCAGCTGTTCACCCGGAACGTCGGCCATTGTGATAACCGCTTCCACCTTTTTCCCTTTTGTCTGTAAATCGAGCGTATGATCATAGAAACCGCCTGCACCATCCACCTGACCTGCCAGTAGGGCTAATTCTGCATCTTGACCTGCACTTTCCTCGACAAGGGTAACTGTAACACCTGCATCCTTGTAATACCCCAGTTTTTCAGCAAGCATATAAGGCAGGTAAATAATTTTCTCTAAACCGCCCACCATAATCGAAACTTTTGGTGTTCCCTTTGTACTGCTGGTGTTTTTGGGTGTAGTTGATGCGGCTGTTGAAGAATTGGAAGAACAGCCGGAAAGAAGCATTGCCGCAATAGCCATACCTGAAACCCCTAAACTTAATCTTTTCATCGTCTTACCCATACGTAATTCCCCCTTATTTTTTAAAATTAGGCTTTTTTTGTAGATGTTGTTGTTTTTAACTGAGTATTTACACTAAGAAAGGCTTCTACAAGTGTAGAATTACACTTTCTTAGCAGGTTTACAGCTTTTATCAGCGAATCTAGTCCCTTTATCAGCGAATTAAAGGTGTTTATCAGCGAATTCAGCCTCTTTATCAGCGAATCGGAAGCTTTTATCAGCGAATCAAGAAAAGCCCAATTTTATTGACGGATATGCCGCCATGCGATAAACCGTTTTTCCAGTTTTGAAACTCCCCAATCCGCAATCAAGGCGGTGATGGATAGTATGACCATTCCTGCAAATACCCCAGTTGTATCAAATGCCCCCTGTGCCTGGGCAATCAAATATCCGAGACCTTCCGTAGCGCCAATGAACTCCCCTACCACAGCCCCAATTAAGGCAAAACCAAAGCTTGAATGTAAACTTGAAAGAATCCATGTAAGGGCAGATGGGATAATCACGTGTCTAGCTAATTGGCGTTTGCTGGCACCTAATAACCGGGCATTGTTGACTAAATTACGATCGACTTCTCTAACCCCTTGAAAAGCATTGAAGAAAACGATGAAAAACGTAAGCACTAATCCTGAAGCAACCTTTGACGACATCCCAAGACCAAACCATAAAATAAAGATTGGGACAAGGACCACCCGTGGAATCGCATTGATCATTTTAATATAAGGTCCTAAAATCACGGATAACAGTTCGTTCATCCCCAGTGCATAGCCAAAAATAATTCCGGCAATCCCACCCAATACAAAAGAAAGAATCGTTTCTTCAAAAGTAATGATGAATTGCTTATAAAGCGGACCAGCCGTTGTTCCATTCACCGCCCATCCCCATATATGCTTTGCAATATCAAAAGGACTTGAGAAAAAGAAAGGATCAATGATGTTCCGACTGGACAGATATTGCCAAGAGCCCATAAGAAGAATAAACAGTGTCAGTTGAAGACTTAGGTTTCGCGCTCGAAGTTTTACTGACTTTCTCCGCATTTCAGCTTTACGTGAAACCACTTCCGCATTAGCTGGATTGGGAATGGAGTTTGTTTGCGTTCTCATAACTAATCATCACCTCGTCCTTCAAATCTTCCCAAATCTGCTTATGGATTCTCATAAATGCGGGATCAAAACTTATTTCAGCTACATTTCGCGGTCTCGGCAAATCGATCCGATAATCCCCTTTAATCGTTGCCCCCGGCCCCGCAGTAAGAACAATCACTCGATCACTTAAGGCAATCGCTTCCTCTAAATCATGCGTGATAAAAAAGACGGAAGCAGAGGTTTCTTCCCAAATCCTTAGCAATTCATCTTCCATTAAATGTCTTGTGTGGACATCAAGGGCCGAAAATGACTCGTCCATTAGAAGAATCTCGGGTTGAACAATAAGGCATTGTGCTAATGCAACCCTTTTACGCATCCCTCCAGAAAGCTGGGAAGGATAATGCCCCTCAAATCCTTTGAGTCCGACGCGGGCAATCCATTTCCTTGCCTCCTCATAGGCATCCGCTTTGGTTCTGCCCCGCATTCGCAGCCCGAGTGAAACATTGTCAATGACCGTTTTCCATGGAAAGGCATTTTCTGTTTGAAAAACACAGGCAGCTCTTGGGTTAATTCCCTCTAATTTTTCATCAGAAATCAGAACCTCGCCGGCAGATGGCGGTTCAAACCCGGCGATCAAGCTTAAGGTAGTCGATTTCCCACATCCCGTTGGTCCTACAATGGAAACAAACTCTCCTTTTGGAATTTTCAAATCAATATTGCTTAATACGGTATGGACTTCTCCAGATGGCTTAACAAACTCCTTTGTCACACCTTTTAACTCCATCATGGCTGGAGCTGATTCTGTCATGGCCCGATACACCTTTTTCTCCAATGCACCCACTTGATTCCCCCATTTCCTTATCTTTTAATAACGTTTACAAATTTGATTATAGAAAATTCAAAACATTATGAAAACGTTTACGCAATATCGTTAATAAAGAGAATAAACACAATTAAAACGATTTTCCCAACGCGAAAAATGACTATTTTGATATAGACTGGTATTCCGTTTCTACTTTAAAATAAGGGTAGTCTTATTTTTCTGAAAATTAACTTCATTGAAGCAAACTAGGAAGTGGATAAGCTTGAAGGCTAAAAAAAGAAAAGTGAAGTTACGAACGAAAATGAATCTCCTTATCTTAGTAAATCTCCTTTTTGTCCTTGTCCTTTTTATCGTGACTCTTTCCTTGATTATGGTTCACCGGGAGTATGATGAGACAGGAAGTAATGCTTTGTCTGTAGCTAAAACAGTAGCGGGCCTGCCGGAAGTGGTTCAAGCCTTTAAAAACCCGAATCCCTCTCCCTTCATTCAGCCCATCGCAGAAAATATCCGAAAGGAATCGGGGGCACAATTTATTGTGGTTTCCAATATGAACTTAATTCGCTACAGCCATCCTGACAGATCCCAGATTGGTAAGCATATGGTGGGGGATGATGACAAACAGGTTCTTTCCGGTCATGGGAGTATCACGATGGCAAAGGGGACTCTCGGATATTCCATCCGAGGCAAATATCCTGTTTTTAATGAAAAGCACCTTCAAATTGGCGTGGTTTCTGTTGGTTTTACCATAGAGAATATATGGAAAAAACTTACCTCTCTCATTCTCGAAATCATCGGAATCGGTTTAGTCGCATTGGTAGTGGGTCTATTAGGAGCTTGGATCCTCTCCGGCCATATAAAAAAGGAAATTCTTAATTTAGAACCTTACGAAATTGCTTTTCTCACCCAACAGCAAGCGGCCATTCTCGAATCGATTCGTGAAGGAATCGTTGCCATTGATACAAACGGAAAAATCATGACCTTCAATCAGGAAGCTAAAAGCATGCTTGCACAAAATACAGAAGAATTAATTGGAAAATCGATTACGTCCATCCTTCCGAGCTCTAGGCTGAATGAAATCATCGAGGAAGGGACTTCCCACTATGACCAGCCAATGATCTTTGGGAATTCATTAGTGGTGGTGAACAGAGTTCCTGTGAAAATGGATGGGGAAGTGATTGGGGCTGTCGCGAGCTTTCGCGATAAATTGCAGCTCGATCAGATGGACCAGCGCTTGGCCGATATCGGGCAATACGTCGATACGCTAAGAAGCCAGCGCCATGAATTTATGAACAAGCTTCACCTGATTTCAGGGCTGATTCAAATGAAAGAATTTGACTTGGTAAAGGACCTCATCGAAGATGTCCATCATGAACAGCAAAATGTCCTTAACTTTTTTCTTGCGAAGGTGCGTGATCCTGCGATTGTCGGTGTTCTAATTGGAAAAATGCACCGGGCGAAAGAACTGGGAATTGGGTTGACCATCAGTGAAGATTCCGAAGTATCGGAGATTTGCCCCCATCGGGAAACGGTCTTAACGATTCTAGGAAATGCGATTGAAAATGCAGTGGAAGCCATAACCATTGCGGCAAAGGAAAGAGCCGCCGCGATGATTTCAGTCTATATTAAAGAGGAACGGGACCAGCTGATTTTACAAGTAAGTGACAATGGACCAGGGATTGACCCGGAACTGGGGGATCAAATTTTTGCGGATGGTGGTACAACAAAAGGGGAAGGCCGGGGATTTGGCTTAGCATTAGTCTCCCGTCTGGTTTCACGATTAAATGGAAGTGTTGTGATGAATTCTTCGTCAGAAGGAGCAATATTACAAGTGAGCTTACCAGGGAGGGATAAGGATGGCTGATCAAGATTTGCGGGTAATGGTGGTGGATGATGATTTCATGATTGCCAGAATGCATGGTAAATTTATCTCTGCACAGAAAGGTTATCAGTTGGCGGGGACTGCCCATAACTACGAAGAAGCGATTAGGATGCTTGAATGGGTGGAACCGGATTTAGTGCTACTGGATGTCTATCTTCCCGATGGTTCCGGAATTGAGCTGCTTCGCGCCATTCGGTTACAAAATAAACGCTGTGACGTGATTTTGATAACCGCTGCAAAAGAGCTGGAAGTGGTCGAAGACGGTTTTCGCTTCGGCATTATCGATTATTTAATCAAGCCTTTTGACTTAAACCAGCTGAAAAAATCCTTAGATAAGTATTTGAAATTCAAATCACGCCTATCCAGTTCCACCCTTTTGGATCAAGGAACCGTAGATGATTTAAAAAAGCTGCGAATCTCGGAATCAACCGCACTCCCACTCTATCAAAAAGGAATTGATTTACGGACATTAGAAAAAATAAAAAAATGCTTCTCCACTTCAGCCAGTCCCTTGAGCGCCGATCAAATTGCCAAATTAGCCGGTGTCAGTCTATCCACCACAAGAACCTATCTTTCCCATTTGGTAGAAGAAGCCGAATTGATGGAAGAACAGCAGTACGGAACCGTAGGCCGGCCATTGAGGTTATACCGGCTAGTGGAGTAATGGGTGATGAAGCGGAGCAGAAGAATGACGTGGGGAACTTTTCCACGTCATTTTTGTAGATATCCTGCCTTTTTGTTGATATATCCCCAAAATGTGTTGATATCCTGCGAAAATGTGTTGATATAATCGGAATCTGTGTCGATATCCGGCCAAAGTGTGTTGATATAATCCATTTTTGTGGTGATATCTTACGAAAATATGTTGATATCCTAAAAATCAGCTGAAAAAGCAAACCCTTATTGTAGATATGGTACTTGATTGTTGATATATTCTCAAAATGTGTTGATAACCAGCGAAAATGTGTTGATATAATCGGAATGTGTGTTGATATCCTTCATAAATGTGCATATAATCCAATTTTGTGTTGATATCCTGCCCAAATGTGTTATTTCCTTATCCACAAACACCAAAAAAGACAACCTTCATCAGGTTGTCTTTTTTGGTGCCTGGCAACGTCCTACTCTCACAGGGGGACAGCCCCCAACTACCATCGGCGCTGAGAAGCTTAACTTCCGTGTTCGGTATGGGAACGGGTGTG
>NZ_JAVDUQ010000056.1:0-18868 GCF_031456445.1 Neobacillus niacini
CGAACACGGAAGTTAAGCTTCTCAGCGCCGATGGTAGTTGGGGGCTGTCCCCCTGTGAGAGTAGGACGTTGCCAGGCACCAAAAAAGACAACCTGTTGAAGGTTGTCTTTTTTGGTTTTTGTGGATTTGGAAATGGTACATAAAAATGATAAAGTGGAACATATAATTCTAAAGTGGAACATAAAACAGATGAATTAGCACATATATGGTTTAATATGGAACATAAAATTGAAAACCATTAAAAAGGTACCTTTATAACTATGAAAAACACCTAATAAATGGTTTTTTGGATCAAATTGAGGGTTTAAATGTTAGCTAATCCAGGCATCTGCCTGGATTTTTTCGCGTTAAGAAGGTATTGGAACATAAAATAGACAAATCGGAACATAAATTTTTAAATTGGAACATAAAACAGACAATTTGGTACATATATGATGCAAGGTGAGACAAAAAATTTGTAGTAAAATAATTTTTTCTAAATACACAATCTACCCACTAGACCTTTATAAAAATTATGCTAAAGTTGGGGAAGGATATAAAAAGGGGGTAATTATTTTGTTAGAGAATAGTTTTGTAATGGTTGCCATAATCCTCGTTATCAATATTGTCTATGTTTCTTTTTTTACAATCAGAATGATCTTAACTTTAAAAGGACAGCGGTATTTGGCTGCAAGTCTCAGCATGTTTGAAGTGGTTATATATGTAATGGGACTCGGACTTGTGTTAAATAACCTAAATCAAATCCAAAACCTTGTTGCATATGCGGTGGGGTACGGAATTGGCGTTATCGTAGGAATGAAAATAGAAGAAAAACTTGCACTAGGCTATATTACCGTCAATGTAATTACATCCGAGTATGATAAAGATTTACCGGGAATACTTCGGGAAAAGGGATACGGTGTGACAAACTGGGAAGCTAATGGACTTGAGGGCGACCGGATGGCGATGCAAATCTTAACCCCGAGGAAATTTGAATTAAAGCTCTATGATACAATCAAGAAACTAGACCCAAAGGCATTTATTATTTCGTATGAACCAAAATCCATACACGGGGGATTCTGGGTCAAAACCGTGAAAAGAGGGAAATTATTTTCATGAGCCAAAAGAGCCAAAAGAAAATGCAATTTGAAGTTCAGGAAAATGAAACCATTGACGCGTGCCTAACACGAATGAAACAACAAGGATATGTCCCAATCAGAAGGCTTGAAAAGCCGATTTTTCAAGAAATCAAAAAGGGAAATGAGACCATTTATGAACCAATTGGTCGTCAAATTGTCTTTGAAGGACGACTTAATGAGTAAAACACGAACATTATGGTAATAACTAATTTTGATTGTTCGATATAATGGTTGACAGCTAAACGATTGGATTGTAATATAAGTGTGTAGCAAATGACAAATAATCTTACCCTCGTATATCAATGGGAATATGGCCCATAAGTTTCTACCCAATGACCGTAAATTATTGGACTATGAGGGAAAGTCAATATGTTCGGCAACAACAAAATTTGGGACGACCCCTAATTTTGTTGACCTTTTCATCAAGATGCCCGGACAAATGGCTTTCTCTTTTAGAGGATGCTATTTGTCTGGGCTTTTTATTTGGCTAAAAGGAGGATGCGGCATGACAAATCTTGTTGGTGTCATCATGGGAAGCAAATCAGACTGGGAAACAATGAAACATGCCTGTGAAATATTAGAAGAACTCGAAATTGCATATGAGAAAAAGGTAGTTTCTGCGCATCGCACACCAGATTTAATGTTTACCTATGCGCAAGAAGCGAGAGATAGAGGGTTAAAGATAATTATTGCAGGAGCAGGCGGGGCGGCACATCTTCCGGGAATGGTAGCAGCAAAAACAACTCTGCCCGTCATCGGGGTTCCGGTCCAATCAAAGGCCTTAAATGGGTTAGACTCCTTGCTTTCAATTGTGCAAATGCCGGGCGGAGTACCGGTGGCAACCGTTGCAATTGGTAAAGCAGGGGCAGTAAACGCAGGCCTTTTAGCTGCGCAAATTTTATCAATAGAAGACAGTGAATTAGCGGCTAAATTAGAAGCAAGACGCCATGCAATCAAAGAGGAAGTTCTAGAAAGCGGTGAGCAGCTTGTCTAAAAAAATAATCTTACCTGGGTCGACAATTGGCATTATAGGCGGTGGTCAATTAGGAAGAATGATGGCACTCTCCGCTAAGGCTCACGGATATCGAATTGCTGTCTTGGAGCCAGCAGCCGACTCCCCATGCGGCCAAGTTGCAGATACAGAAGTCATTGGGGCTTATGATGATCGGGAAGCAATCAGCCGATTAGCGGAAATTAGTGATGTGATTACCTACGAATTTGAAAGCATTGATGCGGATACACTTGAATGGATTTGTGAACGGGCATATGTTCCACAAGGACCTACATTGCTGACGATTACTCAAGACCGGATTAAGGAGAAAGCAGCAATTCGGCAGGCGGGTGTGGAAGTAGCGCCATACGAAATCATTTACAGTCTAGAAGATTTATTTTTAAAAATTGAAGCAATCGGCTATCCCGCTGTGTTGAAGACGGCAAGAGGCGGCTACGACGGTAAGGGACAGCTTGTCATAAAAGTTCAGCAGGACCTGCAAAAAGCGGAGGAACTCATCAAACAAGGTGCATGTGTGCTCGAAAAATGGATTCCATTTGAAAAAGAAATATCCGTCATCGTCACACGCAAGCTCGATGGGGAAACAGCGATATTCCCTGTGGCGGAAAACATCCATCAAGAAAATATATTACATCAAACGATTGTGCCTGCCCGCATTTCGCAAGATATCCAAGAAAATGCAATTGAAAAAGCAAAACAGATTGCTGACTCGTTAGAATTAGTTGGAACACTTGCAGTTGAAATGTTTTTAACAAGTGATGGAACAATATATATCAATGAACTGGCGCCACGGCCGCATAATTCAGGCCATTTTTCGATTGAAGCCTGCGAGACGTCACAGTTTGAGCAACATGTACGTGCTATTTGCAATCTGCCTTTAGGAAGCACAGAGCTATTAAAACCGGTAGTTATGGTCAACCTATTAGGAGAGCATCTTGAAAGCCTATATGAAGAAATTCCGGGTATGAAAGACTGGAAGGTCCATCTTTACGGAAAAAAAGAACCAAAGCTTAAACGAAAAATGGGACATGTGACGATATTACGTGATAATGTAACAATGGCCCTTGAAGAAATTGAACAAAGCTGCATTTGGAAAGTGAAAGAAAAGATCGGAGGATAAAACATGATTGATCGTTATACAAGACCTGAAATGGGTGCAATTTGGACAGAAGAAAACCGCTTTAATGCTTGGCTCGAAGTAGAAATCCTTGCTTGTGAAGCTTGGTCAGAGCTTGGTGAAATTCCGAAGGAGGATGTAAAAAAGCTTCGTGAACATGCATCCTTCAATATTGACAGAATTAATGAAATCGAATTAGAAACAAGACATGATGTTGTAGCCTTTACCCGGGCTGTATCGGAAACATTAGGCGAAGAACGCAAATGGGTTCATTACGGCTTAACTTCAACAGACGTGGTCGACACAGCTTTATCGTATGTCTTAAAACAGGCTAATGCGATTTTACTAAAAGATCTTGAAAACTTCGTTGAGATTTTAAAAAATAAAGCGCAAGAACACAAAATGACCGTTATGATGGGACGGACCCATGGCGTTCATGCCGAACCTACTACTTTTGGTTTGAAGCTTGCCCTTTGGTACGAGGAAATGAAACGAAATCTCGAACGCTTCAAACAGGCTGCAGCTGGCGTTGAATTTGGCAAAATTTCCGGTGCTGTTGGAACCTATGCCAATATCAATCCATTTGTTGAACAATATGTGTGTGAAAAGCTTGGCTTACAAAGAGCGCCAATCTCAACACAGACATTGCAGCGTGACCGTCATGCACACTACATGTCAACCCTTGCGTTGATTGCCACTTCGATTGAAAAATTTGCGGTTGAAGTTCGCGGTCTGCAAAAGAGTGAAACGCGCGAGGCTGAAGAGTTTTTTGCCAAAGGCCAAAAGGGATCATCGGCGATGCCGCATAAGCGGAACCCAATTGGTTCTGAAAATATGACAGGAATGGCTCGGGTGATTCGCGGCTATATGCTGACTGCCTATGAAAATGTTCCGCTATGGCATGAACGCGATATTTCTCACTCATCTGCAGAACGAGTTATCTTACCGGATGCGACGATTGCTCTAAATTACATGTTGAACCGTTTCGGTAACATTATTAAAAATCTAACGGTTTATCCGGAAAATATGAAGCGCAACATGGATCGCACACTTGGCTTAATTTATTCACAGCGCGTATTGCTTGCGTTGATTGATAAGGGATTATCACGTGAAGAGGCATATGATACCGTTCAGCCTAAAGCGATGGAAGCTTGGGAAAAGCAAGTTCCATTCCGCCAATTAGTCGAGGCTGAAACAAAGATTACCAGCCTGCTCACACCGGAAGAAATTGCAGACTGTTTTGATTACAGCTATCACCTGCAGCATGTGGATACAATCTTTGACCGCTTAGGTTTGAACTAAAAAATAAATAAGGGGCAGCAGTTGGGCCCCTCTTCTACTAATAAAATTCCCAATATTGCAAAATCTGGAGGCGTTCCCGATGAAAGAACTTCTATACGAAGGAAAAGCAAAAAGAATTTATAAAACGGAAAATGATCAAGTAGTTTTAGTGGAATATAAGGATTCAGCCACTGCCTTCAACGGGCAAAAGAAAGCAGACATCACCGGTAAAGGGCGTTTAAATAACGAAATTACCAGTTTGTTATTTTTAAAGTTAAAAGAACAAGGCATTGAGTCTCATTTTATCGAGCGGGTTTCGGAAATAGAACAGCTTGTGAAAAAGGTTGAAATTATTCCACTTGAAACAGTTGTCCGAAATGTTGCCGCCGGAAGCTTTTCCAAAAGACTCGGTGTTGAAGAAGGAACGCCGTTAAAAGCTCCAATTGTTGAATTTTACCTAAAAAATGATGAACTTGGCGACCCGCTTTTGACGAACGACCATATTCTTGAGTTGAACTTAGCTACAGAAGAAGAAATCAAGGTATTAAGAGAGAAAGCCTTAGAAGTTGATGCCGTTTTATCGAGCTTTTTTGAAGAATTGGGTATTCGTCTGATTGACTTTAAACTGGAGTTTGGAAAAGACGCGGAAGGGCACATCCTGCTTGCCGATGAAATATCACCTGATACCTGCAGATTGTGGGAGAAAGAAACAAATAAAAAGCTCGATAAAGATGTATTCCGTCGGGACCTTGGAAGCTTAACAGATGCATATGAAAATATTTTAGCGAGATTGGGAGGACATCAGCATGTATAAAGTAAAGGTATTTGTCACATTAAGAGAGAGCGTATTAGACCCGCAAGGTAAAGCAGTAACGAATTCTTTACACTCTTTAAATTACAAGGAAGTGGCCGATGTCCGTATCGGTAAATATATGGAGTTAACGATTGAAAAGTCTGACCGTGATATTCATGAAGTGATCAATGAAATTTGCACAAACCTATTAGCAAACCCGGTTATTGAAGATTACCGTTATGAAGTAGAGGAGTGTGTGGTCCAGTGAAATTTGCGGTAATTGTTTTTCCAGGATCAAACTGTGATATTGACATGTTTCATGCGATTAAAGATGAACTTGGGGAACAGGTTGAATATGTTTGGCATGATGAAAAAAGCCTAGATGAGTTTGATGGGATTTTACTTCCTGGCGGTTTTTCATACGGAGATTATTTGCGCTCGGGAGCCATTGCCCGTTTTAGTAACGTGATGAAAGAGGTAGTAAAAGCTGCTGAGGCAGGCAAGCCGGTTATGGGGATTTGCAACGGATTTCAAATCCTTTTGGAAGCTGGCTTGCTTCCGGGAGCGATGAGACGGAATGAAAGTTTATCCTTTATCTGTAAGCAGGTTGAATTAAAGGTAGAAAACAATCAAACGATGTTTACCTCGACTTTATCAGAAGGTCAAAGCATCACAATCCCGGTAGCTCACGGGGAAGGCAATTATTATTGCGACGAAGAAACACTGGCAAAGCTAAAGGCAAATAACCAAATCGTTTTTACCTACCAGGAAAATCCGAACGGAAGCTTAGAAAATATCGCTGGTATAATGAACGAAAAAGGAAACGTTTTAGGTATGATGCCGCATCCGGAAAGAGCTGTTGATGCTCTTTTAGGCAGTGCAGACGGACTGAAGTTGTTTCAATCGATTGTAAAGACTTGGAGGGAAGCACATGTTGTTAACGCGTGAACCAAATCCTAATGAGATCAAAGCAGAAAAAGTATATCAGCAAATGGGTTTGTCCGATGAAGAGTTTGCAATGGTTGAAAAGATTCTGGGACGTACACCAAATTATACCGAAACAGGGCTCTTTTCAGTTATGTGGTCTGAACACTGCAGCTACAAAAATTCAAAGCCAGTCCTAAAGAAGTTCCCGATCACGGGTGAGCGTGTTCTACAAGGTCCGGGGGAAGGTGCAGGGATTGTTGACATTGGCGATGAACAAGCCGTGGTTTTTAAAATCGAAAGTCATAACCATCCGTCTGCAATCGAACCGTATCAAGGAGCAGCTACCGGTGTCGGCGGAATCATTCGTGACGTTTTTTCGATGGGCGCACGTCCGATTGCCCTATTAAACTCACTTCGCTTCGGTGAATTAGATTCAGCACGTGTACGTTATTTATTTAAAGAAGTTGTTGCAGGGATTGCCGGCTATGGGAACTGTATCGGAATTCCAACCGTCGGCGGCGAAATTCAATTTGATCCATGCTATGAAGGAAATCCGTTAGTCAATGCGATGTGTGTTGGACTAATTGACCATAAAGATATTAAAAAAGGGCAGGCACATGGCGAAGGCAACACCGTTATGTATGTCGGTGCGAAAACAGGCCGTGACGGAATCCATGGTGCCACCTTTGCTTCTGAAGAATTGACGGAACAATCCAGTGAAGACCGTCCAGCGGTTCAAGTTGGGGATCCATTTATGGAAAAGCTTCTATTAGAAGCATGCCTAGAGCTCATTCAATCTGACGCCCTTGTTGGGATTCAGGATATGGGCGCAGCGGGCTTGGTTAGTTCCTCTGCGGAAATGGCTAGTAAGGCAGGAATGGGTATTGAAATGAACCTAGACCTTGTTCCACAGCGTGAGACAGGAATGACTCCATATGAAATGATGCTTTCTGAATCCCAAGAACGGATGCTCATTGTTGTGAAAAAGGGCAGAGAGCAAGAAATCGTTGATTTATTTGAAAAATATGATTTAGAGGCTGTCTCTATCGGGAAAGTTACGAGTGATAAACAGCTTCGCCTGCTTCATAACGGAGAAATCGTTGCAGATGTACCTGCTGATGCATTAGCAGAGGATGCACCGGTTTATCAAAAACCATCAATAGAACCGAGCTATTTTGCAGAGTTCCAGGCAATGGAGAATGAGATTCCTGTTGTAGAGGACATAAAAGCAACTCTAATAGACCTGTTAAGTCAGCCAACGGTTGCCAGCAAGGAATGGGTTTATGAGCAATATGATCATATGGTACGAACGAATACGGTTGTATCACCAGGCTCCGATGCAGCTGTAGTAAGAATTCGCGGTACTCGTAAAGCTTTGGCAATGACAACGGATTGTAATTCACGCTATGTGTATTTAGATCCAGAAATGGGCGGAAAAATTGCCGTTGCTGAAGCGGCCCGCAATATTGTTTGCTCAGGTGCGGAACCATTGGCAATCACCGATAACTTAAATTTCGGTAATCCGGAAAAACCTGAAGTTTTCTGGCAGATTGAAAAAGCGGCAGACGGAATGAGCGAAGCTTGCCGCGTTCTTTCAACTCCGGTAATTGGCGGAAACGTTTCATTATATAACGAAACAAGCGGAACAGCTATCTATCCAACACCGGTAGTAGGAATGGTTGGTTTAGTAACGGATTTAGATCATATTACTACACAAAATTTTAAAAACAGCGGCGATTTAATTTATCTCCTCGGGGAAACTAAGGATGAATTTGGCGGCAGTGAATTGCAAAAACTTCAGAACGGAAAAGTTTTTGGCCGTGCCCCTGAATTGAACGTCGAGATTGAAAAGGAAAGACAAAATCAAGTGCTAGCAGCAATCCGTGCAGGATTGGTTGAATCAGCTCATGACCTTTCTGAAGGTGGCTTAGGGGTAGCTTTAGCGGAAAGCCTTTTTGCAGACAATCAGCTTGGAGCGGAAGTAAGTATCACAGAAAATGCCGTATCAGCTTTGTTTAGTGAAACACAATCTCGTTTCCTGTTATCAGTGAAAAAAGAAAACCAAACAGAGTTTGAACGTTTAGTAGATGCAAAATTGATTGGGGAAGTAACCGATACAGCAACATTACAAGTATCAGGCGAAAACGGCCTTGTACTTGAAGCTTCGGTGGATGAATTAAAAGCTGCTTGGAAAGGAGCTATCCCATGCTTGCTGAAATCAAGGGATTAAATGAAGAATGTGGAGTATTTGGAGTTTGGGGACATCAAGATGCGGCACAGCTTACTTATTATGCACTTCACAGTCTGCAGCATCGTGGACAGGAAGGTACCGGAATTGTTGTAACCGATGGGAATAAGCTTAAAGGCGTAAAAGGTGAAGGGCTGGTTACGGAAATTTTTACAGCTGATGCCATGAAAGAATTAACCGGAAACGGCGCAATCGGCCACGTTCGGTATGCAACTGCTGGGGGCGGAGGATATGAAAATGTCCAGCCCCTGCTGTTCCATTCCCAAGTTGGCAGTCTTGCGCTTGCGCATAATGGGAATCTTGTAAATGTCAATTCACTCAAACATCAGCTGGAAGCACAGGGAAGTATTTTTCAAACAAGCTCAGATACAGAGGTATTGGCCCACTTAATGAAAAGAAGCGGATATTCTGAATTGAAAGATCAGGCGAAAAACGCACTTTCCATGTTAAAAGGGGCATATGCCTACTTGATTATGACGGAAACAGAATTATTAGTGGCGCTTGATCCGCATGGCTTAAGGCCCTTATCGCTTGGCTGCCTTGGTGATGCCTATGTAGTGGCATCGGAAACCTGTGCATTTGATGTCATCGGTGCAGAATATATCCGCGATGTTATGCCAGGGGAACTACTTATCATTAACGATAACGGTATTGTCTCGGAACAATTCGCGGTAAATTCAACAAAAGCCATTTGTATGATGGAATATATTTATTTTTCAAGACCTGATAGTGATATTCAAGGAATCAATGTTCATACAGCCCGGAAAAACCTTGGAAAGCAATTATATAAAGAAGCTCCGATTGAAGCAGATGTTGTAACTGGGGTGCCAGATTCAAGCATCTCTGCAGCGATTGGTTACGCTGAAGCCTCTAGTATCCCATACGAAATGGGGTTAATTAAAAACCGTTATGTTGGCAGGACGTTCATCCAGCCCTCACAATCGTTACGTGAACAAGGGGTTAAAATGAAGCTTTCACCGGTTCGTGGAGTTGTGGAAGGAAAACGGGTGGTCATGGTTGATGATTCCATCGTCCGCGGGACGACCAGCAGACGTATTGTTACCATGCTAAAAGATGCTGGAGCGACTGAAGTCCATGTTGTGATTAGCTCTCCACCAATAAAAAATCCATGTTTCTATGGAATTGATACATCAACAAAGGAAGAATTGATTGCTTCTGATAAATCAGTAGAGGAAATCAGAGAACTGATTGGTGCAGATTCGCTTACGTTTTTAAGTGTTGAAGGAATGGTTGAAGCGATTGGTAATAAGGATGGAAGCGGAACAGGCGGGTATTGCCTTGGCTGCTTTACAGGAAATTATCCGACAGAAATTTATCCAGATACACTTCAATACTATTATCAAAAATAGATAGGGGGAACTGTCATGGCGAATGCATATAAAGAGGCTGGTGTGAACATCGAAGCAGGCTATGAGGCGGTTGAAAGAATGAAAAAACATGTCCAAAAAACAGCAAGGGCTGGTGTAATTGGCGGTCTAGGCGGTTTTGGAGGAATGTTTGACCTATCTTCACTTCAATTGAAAGAGCCAGTTCTCGTGTCGGGAACAGACGGAGTCGGAACCAAGCTGATGCTTGCTTTTATGATGGATAAGCACGATACAATCGGCATCGATGCAGTAGCAATGTGTGTGAATGACATTGTGGTCCAAGGAGCAGAGCCGTTGTATTTTCTTGACTACATAGCCTGCGGAAAGGCTGTGCCAGAAAAAATTGAGGCAATTGTAAAAGGGATCGCAGATGGCTGTGAACAGGCAGGATGTGCCTTGATTGGCGGAGAGACAGCAGAAATGCCTGGTTTGTACGATGAATCGGAATATGATCTCGCTGGATTTTCAGTAGGGGCTTGTGAAAAATCACAATTGATTACGGGTGAAGCGATTAAGCCGGGAGATGTTCTGATCGGTTTAGCTTCGAGTGGAATTCACAGTAATGGCTATTCCCTTGTCCGCAAGGTTTTTGAAAATTGGTCTTTATCGGAGTATGTTGAAGAACTTGGCCGCACACTAGGAGAAGAGCTGCTCACGCCTACAAAAATCTATGTAAAATCGATTTTATCATCTTTGAAAAAGTTTAATTTAAAAGGAATGGCCCATATTACCGGCGGCGGTTTTATCGAGAATATTCCGAGAATGCTCCCAGAAGGTCTCGGTGCAGAAATTCAGGAACAAAGCTTTAGCATTCCTCCTGTGTTCAACCTGATGGAATCTGTTGGACAAATTGACCGGCAGGAGATGTATAATATCTTTAATATGGGAATTGGCATGGTGATTGCGGTGGATCGGGAGATTGCTTCCAATGTGCTTGAACATTTTGGACAATGCGGTGAAACAGCTTATGAAATCGGGATTGTAACGGAAACGGAAGGAATTAGCATCATCCCGGCTGGAGGAAGAAAATGAAAAAAATCGCTGTATTTGCATCAGGGAGCGGAAGTAATTTTCAAGCCATCATTGATGTCGTTCAATCAGGAGAGCTAAAGTCCGATATTTCACTTCTTGTTTGTGACAAACCTGGTGCATTTGCAGTTGAACGGGCAAATGCCGCCAGAATTCCAAGCTTTGTTTTTTCTGCTAAGGATTATCCATCAAAGGATGCCTATGAGAAGGATATTCTTGCGGAGTTAAAAAGGAGTGGAGTGGAATTTATCGTTCTCGCCGGCTACATGCGTTTAATTGGTCCAACCCTATTACGAGAGTATCAAGGGAAAATCGTCAATATTCATCCATCCTTGCTTCCTGCTTTTCCAGGTAAAGATGCGATTGGTCAGGCACTTGAAGCAAAAGCAATGTGGAGCGGTGTAACCATTCATTTTGTTGATGAGGGAATGGATACTGGACCGATTATTGTACAAGAACGCGTTCGTTTGGATGAAAATGAGACACGGGAAAGCCTGCAGAATAAAATCCATGCAATTGAACACAAGCTATATCCGGCAATTTTACAGGTGCTTTTAACACAAGGGGGTATTGTAAATGGCAAAAAAGCGAGCACTTATTAGTGTATCAGATAAAACAGGGGTAATCGAGTTTGCGAAAGAATTAGTGAATCTTGGTTTTGAAATTATTTCTACGGGCGGAACAAAGAAAGCTATTCAAGAACAAGGGATTCCGGTTCTTAGTGTAAGTGATGTTACCGGGTTTCCGGAAATTTTGGAAGGCCGCGTAAAAACCTTGAATCCGTTTATTCATGGTGGGCTATTGGCAAAGCACGATGACACCGCGCATCAAAGTCAATTAGAAGAGCACGGAATTGAGCCGATTCAGCTAGTGTGTGTAAACCTTTATCCTTTTCAGCAAACCATTGCAAAGCCGGATGTAACGGTCGCAGATGCAATTGAAAATATTGATATTGGCGGACCGACTATGCTCCGTGCTTCAGCAAAAAATCATCAATATATCACAGTGGTAGTGGATCCTGCAGATTATCAAACGGTTGCAGAGGAATTAAAAGCGGAAGGTCAAACGAAGCTTGAGACAAGAGTAAAGCTTGCTGCAAAGGTATTCCGTCATACTGCTGCATATGATGCGCTAATTGCTCAATACATGACAGATTTAGCCCAAGAAGAAACGCCTGAAAAATTAACCGTAACCTATGAGTTGAAACAATCACTTCGTTATGGAGAAAATCCACACCAAAAAGCAGCTTTTTATAAAAAGCCATTAGGATCTTCTTTTTCAATCGCAAATGCAGAGCAGCTTCACGGGAAAGAGCTTTCCTATAACAACATTAATGATGCAGACGCTGCGCTACAGATTGTGAAGGATTTCTCAGAGCCAGCTGCTGTTGCGGTGAAGCATATGAATCCATGCGGTGTCGGCACAGGCAATACAGTGTATGATGCTTTTGAAAAAGCATTCGCTGCTGACCCTGTTTCGATTTTTGGAGGAATCATTGCATTGAACCGAGAAGTGGATGCGCAAACAGCAGGAAAACTTCGTGAAATTTTCTTAGAAATTATTATAGCTCCTTCTTTTTCAGAGGAAGCCTTGACGATTTTAACCGGGAAGAAGAATCTTCGCCTTTTAACTATTCCATTTGAACAAGCGAAAAAAGCCGAGTTAAAGATGACCACGATTGAAGGCGGGCTGCTTGTCCAGGAACAAGATCGTTACACGCTTGAAGATGCAACCATCACCATTCCAACGAAAAGACAACCAACAGAAGCAGAGTGGGAATCATTGAAGCTTGGCTGGCAGGTTGTTAAACATGTCAAATCAAATGCCATTGTTGTTGCAAGAAATGGGATGACCATTGGGATTGGCGCTGGACAGATGAATCGTGTTGGAGCTGCCGATATTGCCCTTAAACAGGCTGGAGAAAAAGCGGTGGGCGCAGGACTTGCCTCTGATGCCTTTTTCCCAATGAACGATACCGTTGAAGCAGCGGCAAATGCAGGAATCACTGCGATTATTCAGCCGGGCGGATCGATTCGCGATGAAGATTCCATTAAAAAAGCGGATGAGTACGGGATTGCCATGGTCTTTACAGGAGTAAGACATTTCAAACACTAATGGGGGTGTAGTTTGTGAAGGTTTTAATCATTGGCCGTGGTGGAAGAGAGCATGCGATTTGCCGAAAAGTGAGCGAAAGCTCTTCGGTTGATCAGGTTTTTGTTGCTCCAGGGAATCCTGGAATGGAAGATGTAGCAAAGCTTGTACCAATCACAGAGTCCGAACAGGAAAAATTGATTCAATTTGCTAAGGAAGAAGGAATCGGGTTAACGATTATTGGTCCTGAGGTTCCTCTCCTTGAAGGCCTTGCCGATCGTTTCACGGAAGCAGGTCTTCCTGTATTCGGTCCAAAGAAAGCGGCTGCTGAAATTGAAGGCAGCAAGTCGTTTGCAAAAGAATTAATGGAAAAATACCAAATACCGACTGCAGATTATGCAGTGTTTACTTCTTTTGAGGAAGCAAGAGATTATGTAGAAGAAAAAGGTGCACCGATTGTTATCAAAGCGGACGGACTAGCAGCAGGAAAAGGTGTCACTGTAGCGATGACGAAAGAGGAAGCTTTGGAAAGCCTAGAAGAAATGCTTGTCGGCGCCAAGTTCGGAGCAGCTTCCTCCCGAGTTGTCATTGAGGAATTTTTGGACGGCGAAGAGTTTTCCTTGATGGCTTTTGTAAATGGTGAGACGGTGATTCCTCTTGAAATCGCCCAAGATCATAAACGGGCATTTGATGGGGACCAAGGTCCCAATACGGGAGGAATGGGAGCTTATTCTCCTGTGCCACAAATTAGTGATGAAATGGTCCAAACTGCGGTGGAAACAATTCTTATCCCTGCAGCAAAAGCAATGGTTTCAGAAGGACGGAGTTTTTGCGGAATTTTATATGCCGGACTGATTGCAACGGATAAGGGTCCAAAGGTAATTGAATTTAACGCAAGATTCGGGGACCCTGAAACTCAGGTTATTTTACCAAGATTAAAATCTGATTTGGTTCAAGTTATTTTTGAGCTATTGGATGGCCGAGCACCAAGCCTTGAATGGGACGTGCAGACAATGATCGGGGTTGTCGTGGCGGCAAAGGGTTATCCTGAAAGCTATGACAAGGGTGCTGTTCTTAAAGGATTAGACGAATTTAGTGAAAAAGCTTATGTTTTTCATGCGGGAACGGCTAAAAACGAGCATGGGGAGTTTATTACAAATGGCGGAAGAGTGCTGCTTGTCGGCGCACTTGGGGCAAGCATAGAGGATGCCCAGAAAAAAGTGTATTCAGAAATGGAAAATATGCAATGTGATGGTGTCTTTTATCGAAAGGATATCGGTGCCAAAGCAGCGAAGTTTGTGAAGAACTAATTTTAAGAGGACTGGCCTATTTTTGTGCCAGCCCTCTTTTCATATTCGAGATTAATTCTGGTTGATAGTGCCCGTGAAGCGAGGAAAATCAAAAGAACGGGAACTATCAGGGGTGGATAGTGCCCGTGAAGCGGAAAAAATCAAGAGAACGGGAACTACCAGTGGTGGATAGTGCCCGTGAAGCGAGGAAAATCAAGAGAGCGGGAACTATCAGGGGGGGATAGTGCCCGTGAAGCAAAAAAAATCGAGAGAACGGGAACTACCAGTGGTGGATAGTGCCCGTGAAGCGGAAAAAATCAAGAGAATGGGAACTATCAGTGGTGGATAGTTCCCGTAAAGCGGAAAAATTCAAGAGAGCGGGAACTATCAGTGGTGGATAGTGCCCGTGAAGCGGGAAAAATCAAGAGAGCGGGAACTATCAGTGGTGGATAGTTCCCGTGAAGCGGAAAAAATCAAGAGAGCGGGAACTATCGAGGGTGGATAGTGCCCGTGAAGCAGAAAAAATCAAGAGAGCGGGAACTATCGAGGGTGGATAGTGCCCGTGAAGCGGAAAAAATCAAGAGAACGGGAACTATCAGGGGTGGATAGTGCCCTTGAAGCGGAAAAAATCAAGAGAACGGGAACTACCAGTAGTGGATAGTTTTCGTGAAGCGGAAAAAATCAAGTGAGTGGTACAAAGGTGAAAAGCACCCGTAAAACGAGAAAATGCCCTTCCTTGGTAAAAGGAAAGGCACTCAAAGAAGAAATAGCAATTAAGTCGGATTATAAGGCAGAACCTCATCCCCATCAAGATTCGTTAAACCCTCCAACCCATCCATTGATTCCTGGTGAGGCTCCGACTTTTTAATTTCAGGATTCATGACAGGGCATTTTTTATAAAGAGCTGTTACAGGACAGTAACGGACGATTCCTTCCGCCACCTTCATCGCACCACAAACAGCTGCCAATAAATAAGAATCCCTCCACGGTCTTTTAACAAGCTTGGCAGTTGCCCAAGCCAGAACAGTCAATCCAAATGTAATGCGAATTAAGGCATTTAAAATCCCGATATTTGGTTTGATATTCATTTTGTTCACTCCTTCACAAAAATTTTACATTATTTATCAAGTCTTTACTGCTTTACATTGCGAAATATGATAGTATAATAACAAATGGATTTTGTAAGGGTTTTCTTTGCGATTAAATCAATATTCTTTTATAGATAAATAGACTTAAAGAGGGAGGGATATCGTGTGCTGGAACAACGTTATCGATGGAAAAATAAACATTTACGGACGCATGTATCAGTATTGGAAGGGAAAACTTCGCCCACCATTTTATTAAAAAATGCTTTGTATTTAAATCAGGCCTTTCGCCAATGGATGAGAGCTAATATTTGGATTTATGATGATCGGATTGTGTATGTCGGCGAAAATTTGCCGGTAAAATTAAAGAACTGCGAAATCATTGATTGTACAAATGAAATCCTTGTTCCCGGATACATTGAACCGCATGCCCATCCGTTTCAATTATATAATCCCCTTACGTTAGCGGAATATGCATCACAATTTGGAACGACAACCTTAATTAATGACAATATGGCGCTTATTTTAAACTTAAAAAAAAGGGAAGCGTTTTCATTGCTGAGGGAGCTGCGGAACATTCCGACCACGATGTTTTGGTGGAGCCGTTTTGATTCGCAAACTGAAATATTAGGGGAAGAGGAAACATTTTCACATAGTAATGTGAAATTGTGGCTTGAGCACGATGCAGTCCTTCAGGGCGGGGAATTAACCGGTTGGCCGAAGCTTCTGGACGGCGACGATATGATGCTTCATTGGATCCAGGAAGCAAAGAGGATGAGGAAGAAAATTGAAGGCCATTTTCCGGGTGCATCAGAAAAGACGTTAGCGAAACTGATGCTGCTTGGAGCGGATTGCGACCATGAGTCTATGACAGGAGAAGAAGTTTATAATCGTCTTATGCAAGGTTATATGGTGACATTACGCCACTCATCGATTCGGCCTGATTTACCCGTTCTTCTAGATGATATTAAACGTATAGGGATTCAAACATATGACCGGTTTATGTTTACAACTGATGGGTCGACATCCAACTTTTACGAGCAAGGAATTATAGATCAAATGATTCGGATTGCAATCGAAAAGGACGTTCCTGTGATGGATGCTTATAATATGGCAACGATTAATGTCGCAAGGTATTATAATATTGAACATTTACATGGAAGTATTGCTACTGGACGGGTTGCTAATATTAACTTTTTATCAAGTGTTGAAGATCCAACCCCTGTTTCTGTTCTTGCAAAAGGTAAATGGGTTAAACGCGATGGGAAGCCAACAGAATTAAATACGCAGATTAACTGGTCGGATTTCGGACTTAAACCATTGCAATTGGATTGGGATTTGTCCATAGATGATTTGCAATTTTCGATGCCATTTGGAATTAAAATGGAGAATTCTGTTATAACCAAACCATACTCCATAGCCATTGATGTTTCAGGCGATGAACTGCCTACAAATCATGATGAAAGCTTTTTTACATTGATTGACCGTAAAGGTAATTGGAGAATCAATACCATGTTAAAGGGCTTTACTTCTAAAGTATCTGCTCTGGCAAGTTCTTATTCGATCACTGGAGATATTATTTTAATTGGTAAAAACAAACAGGATATAATCCATGCTTTTAATCGAATGAAAGAACTTGGCGGAGGAATTGTTTTAGTTCAGGATGGTCAAGTGATATGTGAAATTCCTTTATCATTAGGGGGGATTATGTCAGACAAACCGATGGAACGTTTAATGGAGGAAGAAAAAAGACTACTTGAAGAACTGAGTGAACGAGGTTATTCATTCGGTGATCCAATCAGCAGTTTGTTGTTTTTCTCTTCTACACATTTACCGTATATTCGGATCACCCAACAAGGAATGTACGATGTGATGAATAAAACAGTACTCTTTCCGACTATAATGCGTTAAAATGTAAATAAGTTAGTGCGTTACAGTATAAAAGTCTTTTAACCGAAAATAGGGGTGGCTATTGATGAAGAAATGGGCGGTCATAGTGGCAGCTGTCTTCTTATTGTTGTCCGGATGCAGCAAAAAAGAATCTGTCAAAAAGCCTGATGAGAACGCGAAAAAAGATGTAGGGAAAGTCGAACAAAAAGCGGCTGAAAAAAATGAATTCCCATATTATTTTCCTTTAACAGGAAAGGGTTCACAGACTGAAACAGACAGCAGGGCCGTTGCGGTAATGATTAATAACCATCCGGCAGCAAGACCGCAATCAGGTTTAAACAAGGCAGATATCGTTTATGAAATTTTGGCTGAAGGAAATATCACAAGATTTCTTGCCGTATTTCAAAGCGAAAAACCGAAAAATATCGGACCGGTCAGAAGCGCCCGGGATTATTATATTGATTTAGCCAAAGGGTTAAATGCACTCTATATTGCTCACGGCTATAGTCCGGAAGCAAAGAAAATGCTTAATTCCGGCTATATTGATAACTTAAATGGTATAGTGTATGACGGAACTCTTTTCCATCGTGCAAGTTTTAGAGTAGCACCGCACAATTCCTATATCACCTATGATAATGTTTTAAAGGGTGCGAAGATGAACCATTATTCAATGGATAAAACCCCGCCTGCCTTTAAATTCCTTTCAGAAGAAAAGGCTAAAAAGGTTACAGGAAACGATGCTAAATCGGTAAAAATTTCTTATTACACCAGCGGCGATTTTGATTGTGTGTATGAGTATGATTCCACCACAGGGAAATATAAGCGTTTCCAGGGTGGGGAACAAACCGTTGATTTAGAAACAAAAGATCCGATTCTTCTGGACAATATTTTTATTGTTGAGGCAAAGCATGAAGTAATCGATAAGAAAGGTCGACGTACCATTGATTTTCAATCCGGTGGAAAAGGTTATTTGGTACAAATGGGGAAAGTGAACGAAGTGGAATGGAAAAATGAAAATGGTCGGATTGTTCCAATGAAGAATGGAGAAGAAGTTCCATTTGTCCAAGGAAAAACATGGGTAAATGTGGTTCCTACTGACCCAGGAATGCAAAAAAGCGTTTCGTTTAATGTGAAATAATTTTATTCAAACTAAAGGGGTATAAA
The DNA here is from genome assembly GCF_031456445.1 of Neobacillus niacini. GTDB lineage: Bacteria > Bacillota > Bacilli > Bacillales > Cytobacillaceae > Neobacillus > Neobacillus niacini_I. The sequence continues at coordinate 18,433 of NZ_JAVDUQ010000056.1, forward strand.
ATATGCAAATAAATAAGCTAAGAGGGAAAGAACTGGACCAACTTTTTCTAGGAATTCTTTCGTTAAAAGACCTTGAAGAATGTTATCGTTTTTTTGATGATCTTTGCACGATTAATGAAATTCAGTCATTGGCCCAACGCTTAGAAGTAGCGAGAATGCTTCGGGAAGGAAATACCTATCACCGGATTGAAACAGAAACAGGTGCTAGTACAGCAACCATTTCACGTGTGAAACGCTGCTTAAACTATGGTAATGATACCTATGAAATGGTGCTCAAACGAATCAAGGAAGAACAATCTACAACTTCAGAGGAAGCATAGTCGAAAAAACCGGAGAGAAACTGATATTATCCCTCCTGTGTAGCCAGTATGAAAAAAAACCATACTGGCTAACACAGGAGGGATTTATTTTGGCTAAAAAAGGGCAAAAATTCATA
>NZ_JAVDUQ010000057.1:0-18527 GCF_031456445.1 Neobacillus niacini
TGTCTCCAATAGGCTTGATAGGCGACAAAACGAGCAGCAAAATGGTGGAAAGTGTCTCCAATAGGCTTGATAGGCGACAAAACGAGCAGCAAAATCGAGAAAAGTGTCCCCAATAAGCTCGATAGGGGACAAAACCAGCATCAAAATCGAGAAAAGTGTCTCCAATAGGCTTGATAGGCGACAAAACGAGCAGCAAAATGGTGAAAAGTGTCTCCAATAGGCTTGATAGGCGACAAAACGAGCAGCAAAATCGAGAAAAGTGTCCCCAAAGCTCGATAGGGGACAAAACGAGCAGCAAAATCGAGAAAAGTGTCTCCAATAAGCTCGATAGGGGACAAAACCAGCATCAAAATCGAGAAACGTGTCTCCAATAACTCTAATAACAAAGCTTATTTTTTCAAAGCTGGTTCTGTAAACTCTTTTACATTCATGACCGTTACATCCTGTACCCCTTGCACAATCTCAACCGCTTTAGACGAAGAATTTTTGGAAACCACATTTTGAACTCGAACGGAATCGGCCCGATTAGTACCTCCATAGATCTTTATACCAGCTCCTGCCTTTTTAAAATCGGAAAGGTTTATCTGGTTTAAAATAACCTTCCGGGCACGATATTGGATCGCGATTACAGGATTCCCTTTGTAGTCATAATCAGGATCTCCCAAAAGTGTAAAGTGGTTAATAACCACATTCTTATATGCGGAAACAACCAATCCTCTTGGCGTCGAGTCCACGTACAAATCCGAATAAATCGGTGCAATGGAAGCAAGATTCGTTGCTAGCAGATTATACGCTGTTTTCGACTCATTATCGGTACTTTTATGGTGGCCAATATGGCGAAAGTTAAAGGAACGGTTATCGTTTACAGAAAGATGCCCGATGATTTGCACGTTCGCAGCAGCAGAGGAATTTTCATGCGCTTTACATTCAACCCCGCCAAAGCATCTAGCCGTAGAATTATTGACGAGCATAATATCCCTTGAGCCGTCATCGATTTCAATACCATTGGAATTTGAAAATCCTCTTTCATGGGCTCGCCCGCTCGGGTCGCACATATGGGAATGAGAAATAAGGATTTTTTCACTGTGATGGGTGGTAATTCCATCGTCCCCGAAGCCGTAGCCATTCAGATTATACAGCCAAATATAGCTGCTTCCGCCCCTGGAACGATAGCCATCCCCGGCATAATTGTACAGGGTAGAGGTAATATCAAAGCAATGGAGACCAGGATTAATTGCTTCGACACCACGAACCCAGCCATACGTTACATTTGCAAACGTTAAACAGCTGGAATGATTGCCCCAGGTGGCTGTTTTCGGAACGTTACCAAGCCTCTCAACATTCCAGTCTAATGACATGCCTTTTACATAGAGATGGTGATTTCCGCGCCAATGGTTGGCGTTTGTTACAAGTCTTGTTCCTTTTGGGGCGGTTCCATGCAATTTGATGATTGTTTTCCCTTTTCCAGCCCCAACTAAACAGGTCCAGGAAGGCAAGCAGATTCCTTTTACTATAAAAATACCTTCTGGAACATTAACCTTAACTCGACCATTGCCAATGGCTTTTTTAAAAGCAGCGGTGTTATCTGTCCTGCCATCGCCTACTGCACCAAAATCAACAACATTCACTTCTCTGGTTAGATGGTCCATTAAGAGGGTGTACTCTTTATCTAGCATCTCCTTCCACTCTGGAAAAACATTTCCTTTCGAATCTACTAGAGGTTTTGATGGGGTTCTGAGCCTTGAAACGGAAGATAATGGGCGAAAAAGCACTGAAAGGATTTTTTCTGATAAAGCTTGCTTCTTTTGTGTGGGCGGAGCAGGGGGGATATTTTCCTCTGTACACTGCTGGAAAAACTCCTCTGTTTCTTGTAATGCTTTTTTCAAAGGGATCTTACCGCCATGCAGTTGAGTGAGAATTTCTGCGTTCTGTTTCGCGTTATGTTTTTTTTCTAAATAAAGCATCCAGTTTTCCCCTCCAAAATGTACTCTCATGTTTTTATTATAACCTTCAAAAAATATTCGAAACTTTTGTGAACAAGCAGGCTGCAAGATAGGAATATCGAACTAATTACTATAATACAGGAATAATATAAGAAGAGCGGGATTGAAAGGAGAGTAGGCATGATGAAGTATCAAAAAGCAGTTAGATTACTTGTGTTCGTCATTGTGTTACTATCTGTTTTTGTGTCGTCTTATGGAATCTTTTCGAATGATGGCCAAGGTTCATTTACGTTCACATCGATTTTTGGTGAAACGGTCAACATTTATGGAAAAGGCGTGTACCAGCATGACTCTGTCTCGATGGCTTTACAAGCAATTGCCCAGGATTTTATTACCTTGTTTTTAGGTGTTCCATTATTAATGCTTTCGTTCTATTTATCTAGAAAAGGTCAACTTAAAGGAAGGCTGCTTCTCTGCGGGACACTCGGATATTTTTTGTACACCTACACTTCGTATTCCTTCCTTTCCATGTACAACTCCATGTTTTTGCCAGATGTTCTACTGATGTCCGCCAGCTTCTTTGCTTTTATCCTCACGATGATGTCATTTGATATTCCAACATTACCTATATATTTTGAACAAAAGCTTCCAGTTAAATTTATTGGTGGTTTCCTGCTGTTTACTTCGTTTATATTTGGAATGATGTGGTTGGGCAAAATTGTGCCATCTCTAGAAAAGGGAACCCATCCTGCCGGCATTGATCATTATACAACATTGGTCATTCAGGCATTGGATCTTGCAATTGTCGTTCCTGCAGGAATTCTTGCTGGAATCTTGCTAATCAAAAGGAGACCCTTTGGCTATTTGCTGTCATCTGTCATTATCGTTAAAGAAATTACACTTCTTACTGCCCTTTCCACGATGATTTTTTTACAGATTTATCACGGAATTTTGGTTAGTTTTGTTATGTTGGCAATCGTTGTTTTTATAAATTTAGTGGTCATTTACTGCATGGTACTGATCTTAATCAATATGAAAAGGGCGGTGTAGTGAGAGTGAGAACCATCATTATCTATGCGACTAAGCATGGCAGTGCAGAAAATGCGGCAAGTATGTTAAAAGCCTGGTTGGAAGGAGAAATTCAGATTGTAAATATTATGCTGGAAGACGTACCAAACTTGGCGCCATATGAAAACGTAGTTCTTGGGGGATCAATCTATATGGGAAAAATTCAAAAAAAATTAGCAAAATATATGGCTGCAAATCTACCTATATTGATGAAAAAAAGGATTGGGCTTTTTATCTGTGCTGGAGAAAAGGAAGAGATAAGAAGGAGAGAGTTGGAAACAGCATTTCCTATAGAACTCTATACTCATGCCGTTTGCAAAGAAATCTTTGGCTATGAAATACATTATGATAAGCTTAATTTCATTGAAAAAAAACTTGCAAGTGCTATCCTTGGCCATAACCAAAGCTACTACAACCTATCAGAAGAAAAAATAAAAAGTTTTACCTGCCACTTCAAGTAAAGATATTCCAAAAGTGACAGGTTTCGTTTGAGGACAAGATGGCGGTTTTGTCCGTATGGAATGGACAGTTATTTGTTTTTATAACCACTCCAATTTTTAAAAATATTTAACTGCAAAATAAACGGTTAAGTCGAAATCATTATGGTACCAATGGATAATATAGAAAAAAGGACAAATACTAAACGTATGTTCGGAGGTGGAATGAATGGAGCAACAGGATTTTGAAAAAATTTATCAGGAATATAAACAGCAAAGTGAGCAACAGGCCCAATTAGAAGCAGGGAACAGTAATCCAAATGGGAAAGAGGAATTTGTTGCCGTTCGGAAAAATGATGATGGCGATATTATTGCGTTTAAAACTAGCACTGGCCGGGAATTGGATTACATCACCGCATTAGAGGATGCTAAAGCAGGAAAAATTGCGCATATTGATGTTTTTCATAAGTATGGACGATATATTATAAGAAGCGAACCGGATGGAATAAAAGAAAATAACTTGGATCAATTACCTGAGTTTTAATAGGAAAACTTCATCGCAGATAAATTGACTATTATCGCAGATAAACTTGAACTTAACGCAGATAAAAATTTAACGGCTAATAAAAAATAAAAAAATTGCCCCTAAATTGGGGCAATCTTTATTTAGTTATCTATGTGCAGCCTCATATTTATTGATTTGTTCCTCATAACTTAACGTAACGCCGATTTCATCCCAGCCGTTTAACAGCATTTGCTTAGGATAGGGAGCGATATCAAATTTGATTTCAAATCCTTCATTATCGGAAACCACTTGTTCTTCCAAGTTTACTGATAACGAGTACCCCTCCACTTCAGCCTTTTTCATAAGTGTTTGCACCTGTTCTTCACTAGCCACAATGGCAAGGATTCCATTTTTAACACAGTTGTTTTTAAAAATATCAGCATAGCTTGGGGCGATGATGACCTTAAAACCGAAATCCTGGACAGCCCACGGAGCATGCTCACGAGACGATCCACAGCCAAAGTTATCACCGGCAACCAGGATAGAGGCACCTTGATATTGAACCTTATTCAAAGGGAAATCTTCTCTTAGATTACCCTCGTCATCAAAACGCCAATGATAAAAAAGGAATTGGCCGAAGCCGCTGCGCTCAATACGCTTAAGAAATTGTTTCGGAATAATTTGGTCTGTGTCCACATTTGTCCTATTTAATGGGCAAACAAGACCAGTGTGAATGCGTAACGGTTCCATATATTATCCAACCTCCTGGGCAGTAAATTGACGGACATCGACGAAATGCCCAGCAACTGCTGCGGCAGCTGCCATTTCTGGGCTGACAAGATGAGTGCGTGCTCCGTTTCCTTGACGGCCTTCAAAATTACGGTTAGAGGTGGAAGCGCAGCGTCCGCCTGGAGGGACGATATCATCGTTCATGGCAAGACACATACTACAGCCAGCTTCACGCCATTCAAAACCTGCTTCGATAAAGACTTGATCGATTCCTTCTTTTTCGGCTGCAAGCTTAATGCTGAAGGAACCGGGTACAACAATCGCTTTAACGGATGACTTTACTTTACGACCGCGTACAACTTCAGCAGCTTTGCGTAAATCGCTTAATCTTGAATTTGTACAAGAACCAATGAAGACATGGTCAATTTCGATGCTGGAGATGGATTGGCCTGCTTCAAGACCCATATATTCAAGCGCGCGCTTGATTTCATCTTTTCCACTTGCTTTTGCAGCATCATCAGGATTTGGAACAGATGCCGTAATTGGAAGGCACATGCCTGGATTTGTTCCCCAAGTTACTTGTGGTTCTACCTCAGCAGCCTCGATTTCAACAACCGTATCATAAGTTGCTCCCTCATCTGAGGCAAGTGCACGCCATCTTTCAACGGCCTTTTCAAATTCCTCGCCCTGTGGGACATGACGTCTGCCTTTTAAGTATTCAAAGGTAGTTTCATCAGGTGTAATTAATCCCGCTCTTGCTCCGGCCTCGATGGACATATTACATACAGTCATCCGCTCCTCCATAGAAAGGTTGCGAATGGCTTCGCCAGTGTATTCCATTACATAGCCTGTACCAAACTGAACTCCAAATTTACCGATGATAGCAAGAATTAAGTCTTTTGCAGTTACTCCTGTACCAAGCTTGCCATTTACTTTCACATTTAAGGTTTTAGGAGGAGCTTGCCAAAGCGTTTGAGTTGCTAAAACATGCTCAACTTCACTTGTGCCGATACCAAATGCCAAGGCTCCAAATGCACCGTGAGTAGAGGTATGGCTGTCACCGCAGACAATGGTTTTACCAGGCTGTGTTAATCCAAGTTCCGGACCAATGACGTGTACAATCCCGTTATCAGGGTGATTGATTCCAGCAAGGGTAACACCGAATTCCTCACAGTTTTTCACTAATGTATCCATTTGAGTTTTTGAAATTGGATCTTTGATTACCTCGCGGTTGCGCGTTGGAACGTTATGATCCATTGTTGCATAGGTAAGATCCGGGCGGCGGACTTGGCGGCCGTTCATTCGTAATCCCTCAAATGCTTGAGGAGAAGTTACTTCGTGAACAAGGTGCAAATCAATATACAATAAATCAGGTTTGCCGTCTTCCTGATGTACTACATGCTGTTCCCAAATCTTTTGAATTATATTTTTTGGCTTTTGCATAATTCCCTTCCTCACGTTCTATTATTTTTAGGCGATTGTTTACCCTTTTACTGAATGTGGGTTCAGCCACAATATTTATGACCAAACCCACAACATTTCTAAATTATCAGGATTATTCATTTGTCTTTGAGAACTGTCCAGCTCCAGCGCCTAGCGACTAGTGTACTTCACTCGCCTCCCTACGATAAGTCAAGCACGAATGCGCTATTTAAAGTGCTCCTGCGCCATAGCCGGCTCGAAGAAGCTACTGTTCAGCTCGTCGCAAAGCTGCAAGATGTTATTCAGGCAGTTGCTTCGCTCTTCGTGTTTCCTTTATCTCAGTCGACTCGCTCCAGTCCTGTCGTGCGCTAAACAGGCGCTTCCGCTTTTCTTATACGTAACAGCTCATGATACACTTGGAAGCATTTTGTGATTGAATAAAATCAACAATAAGCTTCGACATTTCCCATGTGCCGACAAGGCGTCCTTCACTGATTTGCAAATCAGCCGTATGGTAGCCAGCATCAAGAACGGATTGAACAGCATCTTCAATTAATTTTGCTTCATCCTCTAAACCAAAGGAATAACGGAGTAACATGGCAGCGGATAAAATGGCTGCAAGCGGATTGGCTACACCTTTACCGGCGATGTCTGGCGCCGATCCGTGAACAGGTTCATATAAACCAACACCGTCTTCACGCAAGCTTGCAGAAGGGAGCATTCCAAGTGAACCTGTTAATACCGATGCCTCATCGCTTAAAATATCACCAAACATATTCTCAGTGACGATTACGTCAAATTGAGTTGGATTGGTAATTAACTTCATCGCTGTTGAATCGACTAAAGCATGCTCAACGACAACATCCGGATACTGAGCTTTCTTCTCTTCCACGATTTCGCGCCATAGTTTACTTGATTCAAGCACATTTGCTTTATCGACAGAAGTTAGATGCCCGCGGCGCTGCTGTGCAGCTTGGAAGGCTTTATCTACAATTCTCTCAATTTCTTTTCGAGAATAGGCAAGCGTGTCAACAACCGTTTCGCCTCCATCCCGGCGTTCGCTTGGTGTTCCAAAATACAGCCCGCCAGTTAACTCACGAACAATTAAAAGGTCACTGCCTACAACCACTTCCTCTTTAAGAGGGGAAGCATGCAGAAGATTTTTGAATCCTGTGATTGGTCTTAAGTTTGCATATAAATCAAGTTCCTTGCGAATTCCCAGCAATCCTCTTTCAGGCCGTAAATGGGAGGGATTTTGGTCCCATTTTGGACCACCAACTGCCCCTAATAAAACGGCATCTGCTTTCATACAAGCATCAATGGTTGATTGCGGCAGGGGAGTTCCGTGCAAATCAATGGCCGCTCCTCCGATATCATGGCTTTCGAAGCTGAAAGAATGATTAAATTCTTCAGCAATGGCACTTAATACATCTTTTGCAGACTCAACAACTTCCTTACCGATTCCATCACCTGGAAGCAATACAATACGTTTATTCATTAAGAGCAACCTCCTCATTTTTATTTTGACTCTAAAAGAGTTAGTTTGTAAGCGCCGCTAAAGGGCGCTTACGTTTTCAAAGTTGTCTTGGTTATGCGTTTGCTGGTTCTTTTAAGGCAATTTGTTGGTTGAAAAATACTCGGTTCACTGCGTTTAAAAAGGCTTTGCCTGCAGCTTCTAAAACATCCTGTGCCGATCCACGACCACTGACAGGCGTACCGTTAACGGTCATTTTTACGTGAACTTCAGCTAATGCATCGCGTCCTTTGCCGACAGAGCTCAAGTTAAAGTCAGTGAGATGAATTTTTTCTTCAATTAATGCTTCAAGTGTGTTATATAAGGCTTCGACGCTTCCGCTGCCAGTACGGGCTGTTTCTACCCGGTCTCCATCAGGAGTTGTAAGGGCAACTGTAGCGGTAGGTAAGTTTCCGGAACCGCTTTGAACTTGGAAAGCAACAAGCTCATATTTTTTTACATCGACAGAAGCGGTTTGAATATCAAGTAAAATCGTATATAAATCTTCATCTGTTACTTCTTTTTTCTTGTCTGTTAACTGTTTAAAGGATTGGAATGCTTCATTCAGCTTTTCTTGAGAAAGCTCAAAGCCCATTTGCTCAATTTTGTCTTTAAACGCATGGCGTCCAGAATGTTTTCCAAGGACTAAATCGTTAGATCCGACTCCAACCAATTCAGGAGTAATAATTTCATAGGTTTGAGCATTTTTTAAGACGCCATCCTGATGAATCCCTGATTCGTGGGCAAAGGCATTTTTTCCGACAACTGCTTTATTCGGAGGGACCTTCATACCTGTGAAACGGCTGACTAAGTCACTAGTCCGTTTAATTTCCTTTAAAACTAAGTTGGTTGTGTAAGGATATTTATCGCCGCGAATATTTAAAGCAACGGCAATTTCTTCTAAAGCAGCATTACCGGCACGCTCCCCGATTCCGTTAATCGTACCTTCTACCTGTGTAACCCCGTTCTCGATGGCTGCTATTGAATTGGCAACGGCCATTCCTAAGTCATCGTGACAGTGGCAGGATAATGCAGCTTTATGAATATTTGGGACATTTTCGCGAATATAGCGGAACATGCGCCCGTATTCTTCAGGGGTTGTATAACCCACTGTATCTGGAAGATTAATTACCGTTGCCCCGGCATCAATCACTTTTGTAATGATTTGAACAAGAAAATCAAGATCCGAACGAGAAGCATCCTCAGCTGACCATTCGATATGCGGAAATCTCTTCTTCGCATAAGTTACCATATCAACCGCTGTTTGCACGACTTGTTCAGGCGTTTTCATTAGTTTGTATTCCATATGAATAGGGGAGGTAGCTAGGAAAACATGCAATCTTGGTTCTGCTGCATCTTTTAAAGCATCCCACGCAATGTCAATGTCCGATTTCACTGCCCGTGCCAAGCCAGTAACTGAAGAGTTTTTAATTGTTCTGGCAATGGCTTTTACTGCTTCGAAATCACCTTGGGAGGAAGCCGGGAATCCGGCCTCCATAATGTCGACGCCAAACCGTTCTAGTTGTCTGGCAATCTCTAATTTTTCAGGCTGGTTTAAGTTCACACCAGGGGACTGTTCTCCATCACGTAGTGTTGTGTCAAAGATGTTAACGTGAACCATTTACCGCCACTTCCTTTTTCTCATTTACAGGTTTATTTTTAATAAATGGCATTAATGCACGTAGCTCGCGGCCAACCTTTTCGATTTGATGATTGTTTTCTGCACGGTTGATTGCATTAAATTGCGGGCGGTTTGTTTGGTTCTCAATGATCCAGCCTTGAGCAAATTTACCAGTTTGGATATCCTTTAATACTTCTTTCATGCGTGCTTTTGTATCTTCGTTCACTACGCGTGGTCCAGAAACGAAGTCTCCCCATTGTGCAGTGTCAGAGATTGAATAACGCATGTTTTCAAGTCCTCCTTCATATAGAAGGTCAACGATCAATTTCAATTCATGTAAACACTCAAAGTAAGCAACTTCCGGCTGGTAACCAGCTTCTACAAGTGTTTCGAAACCGGCTTTGATAAGGGCAGTAGTACCGCCGCATAGAACAGCTTGCTCACCGAATAGATCTGTTTCCGTTTCTTCTTGGAATGAAGTTTCTAATACACCTGCACGAGCTGAGCCGATACCTTTTGCATAAGCAAGAGCAAGATTACGAGCTTCGCCAGTGTAGTCTTGGTATACGGCATATAGAGCTGGTACGCCGGCACCTTCAGTGTACGTACGGCGAACTAAGTGTCCTGGTCCTTTTGGAGCTACTAGGAATACGTCTACATCTGCAGGTGGTACGATTTGTGAAAAATGAATGTTAAAACCGTGAGCAAACACTAGAGCATTACCAGGTTGTAAGTTTTCTTTAATGCTTTCTTCATAAACTTTTGGCTGCATTTCGTCTGGAAGTAAAACCATTACTACATCTGCAGCCGCAGTTGCTTCAGCAACAGATTTAACTTCTACACCATCTTCAACGGCTTTATCCCAAGACTTACCTCCGCGTAATCCTACAACGACATCAAATCCGCTTTCCTTTAGGTTAAGAGCATGTGCGTGACCTTGTGAACCATAACCGATTACTGCGATTTTCTTTCCTTGTAAAACCTCTTCTTGAATATCTCCGTTATATAATACCTTTACCATTTCTATCATCCTTCCAAGTATATTAGTTATTTTAATAGTGAATAGGTTGCTAGTTCGTTTACTTGTGGCTGATGCCCCCGTAAAAAGGCAGTCAGTCCAGTTCGAGCAATTTCTTTAATTCCATAAGGGCGAAGTAAATCAATCAATGCATCAATTTTTTCCGGCTTACCGGTAATTTGAACAGCTAAGCTATCTTTACTTACGTCAATAATCACGGCACGGAACGGATCAATAATCCCATTTATTTCACTGCGAAGCTGTGAACTGCTTGCTACTTTGATTAAGGCCAGCTCCCGTGCGACGATGGCTTTATCAGTAATATCGGAAACTTTTAACACATCAATTTGTTTATTAAGTTGTTTTGTAACCTGCTCAAGACGCTGTTCATCTTCAATTTCGACCACCAGGGTCATTTTGGAAATTCCTTCGATTTCTGTTTTTCCAACAGAAACACTTTCAATATTAAATTGACGTCTGAGCAGGAGCCCTGTGACTCGGTTGAGTACGCCGCTGCGATCCTGAACCGTAGCCGTTATAATGCGTTTCATGGTTTCACCCCAATCATTTCATGTAATCCTTTCCCAGGAGCAATCATTGGAAAGACTTTTTCCTGCTGTAACACTCGGCAATCCAGGAGAACAGGTCCATCATAAGCAAATACTTCCGGAAGTGCTGCAATGAGTTCTTCTTGAGTATCAATTCGCATTCCTCGGATGGAGTAGCTGTCAGCAAGCTTTACGAAATCTGGCTGAACGGGAAGCAGAGATTCTGAAATACGATTATCATAGAGCAATTCCTGCCACTGTCGAACCATTCCAAGGGCGCCGTTATTGACAATGATAATTTTGACCGGCAGGTTTCTTTCTTGAATAACCGATAATTCTTGAAGCGTCATTTGGAATCCGCCGTCTCCGACAATCGCTACTACTGTACTTTCCGGTGCTGCCAGCTGGGCGCCAATCGCAGCAGGGAAGCCGAAGCCCATTGTTCCAAGTCCACCGGAAGTAATCCAGCGGTGCGGGTGATTGAATGTATAGTACTGTGCAGCCCACATTTGATGCTGACCGACATCAGTTGCTACAATTGCTTCACCGTTTGTCACTTTATGAACCGCTTTAATGAGCCATTGCGGGCACATACCGTTTGGATTATGTTGATACCAAAGTGGATATTCTGCCTTATATTTTGCAAGTGTTTCCAGCCATGCCTCAATTTCAGGTGATTCAGCGGCTTCTGATAACAGTTCGGTTAATGCTTCTTTCGTATCAGATACAATCGGAATTTGTGTTGGAATATTTTTTCCGATCTCCGCAGGGTCGATGTCAATATGAGCGACCTTTGCATTTGGTGCAAAGTGCTTCAGATTACCTGTAAGTCTGTCATCGAAGCGGGCACCAAAGTTGATAAGTAAATCACATTCATATAAAGCCATATTTGCTGAATAGGTCCCGTGCATACCGCCCATTCCTTGAGATAGAGGGCTGTCAGCAGGAAAGCTTCCAAGTCCAAGCAGTGTGGTTACAACTGGCAGATTGTGTTTGGTTGCAAAAGCTGTTAGTTCAGCTGAAGCTTTTCCGTGAAGGACACCTGCACCTGCAAGTACAACCGGTTTCTTCGCTTTTGCAAGGGCAGCAGCCAATTTTTTGATTTGTAATGGATTCGGCTTTGTTGTCGGCTGGTAGCCCGGTAAATGGATTTCTACTTCTTCTTGGATCGCTTCAGGAATTCCTGATGAAATATCCTTCGGGATATCGACTACGACTGGACCCGGCCGGCCTGTAGAAGCAATATGAAATGCTTCCTTGACGATTCTTGGTAAATCAGAAATAGATTGCACCTGGTAATTATGTTTCGTAATTGGGGTCGTGATGGCAACAACATCCGCCTCTTGGAAGGCATCCGTCCCAATCACATTACGTGCAACCTGCCCGGTGAAAACAACGAGCGGTAAGGAATCCATCATGGCATCCGTAATTCCTGTAACTAAATTTGTAGCCCCGGGACCTGAAGTAGCAAGAACGACACCCGGTCTTCCAGTAATTCGTGCATAACCTTCCGCAGCATGGATCATACCTTGTTCGTGGCGGAAAAGAATGTGCTTAATTGAGCTTTGAGCCCGCCAGATCGCATCATAAATGGGTAGGACAGCACCTCCGGGATATCCAAAAATCGTGTCAACGCCTTCTTTAATTAATAAATCAATGAGAAGGTCTGCACCTGTTTGCGGTGCGGTACTAGTTTGGAATTCCGGTTTTGCTTCAACTTTCACGTCGTACTCCCTCCTTAGGGTTAATTGAATATTTTAAAAACTCAGCATACAGCTTGGTTTAAAGCCTAAATTTCTACACCATCATCATTCAAAGTAAAAAGCCCTTGTCTCTCCGAATAAACTGCAATTAAAAGAAATTAAGCAGAGTAATCGGGGAGAAAAGAGCCTTCATTTTTCTCGGTACCACCCGGTTTCACAGTATCCTTGCGAATACTGCCTTATGAAGCGATATGAAATAGAATAACGCTTCTTTTAGTAACAGGTGCCTATGATTTAGCACCCGATTGAACCTACTAGGTTTAACCCGTTCAGCCCAACACTCAGGGATGATGTCAGAATAAGTTGTATTGCCGGGCTCACAGCAACCCCGACTCTCTGAAAATACAAGATTCTTATTCCTTTATTCCCGTCATCGATTTTAAATATTCCGTTGTCAAAATGGTTTTAGTACCTTTGCTTCTCTAAGGAAGGGGAGGGGTACTAAGCAATCCCTTGGAAATTAACTAGATTAGATTTTCATGACTCCGCCTGTGTTAGCAGAGGTAACAAGCTTTGCATATTTTGCTAAATAACCAGATTTGATTTTTGGTTCTGGTTTTTGCCAAGAGCGGCGTCTTTCTGCTAATACTTCATCATCTACGAGAAGTTCAATTGAACGTTCTTGTAAATTAATTAAAATTTTGTCACCATTTTGCACGAGGGCGATTGGACCGCCTTCAGCAGCTTCCGGTGAAATATGTCCGATGGAGATACCTCGGCTTGCACCAGAGAAGCGGCCGTCTGTAATCAAGGCAACTTCCTTATCTAATCCTCTTCCAGCAATCGCGGAAGTAGGAGCAAGCATTTCCGGCATTCCCGGACCGCCTTTTGGACCTTCATAACGGATGACAACAACATGGCCTGATTGAACCGTTCCATTATTGATGTTTTCCTGCGCTTCATCCTGGGATTCAAAAACAATCGCTTCACCCAAGAATGTTTTAATGGATGGATCAACAGCGCCAACTTTGATTACACTGCCATCAGGTGCAATGTTTCCGTATAGGATGGATAGTCCGCCAACAGGGCTGTATGGATTATCTTTTGTCCGAATAACGTTTTCATTGGTAATGGTTGATTCCTTCACATTCTCTGCAAGAGTTTTTCCAGTTATTGAAAGGCAATCCTTATTAAGCGCTCCTTCAACCTTGCAAAGTTCGTTAAGAATGGCACTAACACCACCTGCCCGATGAACATCATCCATTGAATAATTAGATGCTGGCATGATTTTTGCGAGATAAGGAACCTTTTCTGCAATCTTATTAATTTCACGTAAATCGTATTCAATACCGGCTTCATGAGCGATTGCCAAGGTATGTAATACCGTATTGGTGGATCCTCCCATAGCCATATCTAGTGCGAATGCATTATCAAATGCTTCCCTTGTCATGATATCGCGCGGGCGGATATCTTGTTTCACTAATTCAATCAAATGTTTAGCAGCTTGACGAATTAATTCATGTCTTTCTTCAGAGGTTGCAACAATCGTTCCATTACCAGGAACCGTCATGCCGAGTACTTCCATTAGACAGTTCATTGAATTTGCTGTAAACATTCCTGAACAAGAACCACATGTTGGACAGGCACTTGTTTCAATTTCATATAACTCTTGCTGGGTCATTGTACCTTGATGATAGGATCCAACACCTTCGAAAACAGAAGTAAGAGATAGGTTTTCTCCAGATGATGTTTTTCCAGCTTCCATTGGACCACCTGAAACAAAAACGGATGGGACGTTCGTTCTGGCAGCTGCCATTAGCATTCCCGGAGTAATTTTGTCACAGTTTGGAATATAAAACACACCATCAAACCAGTGTGCGTTAATGACGGTTTCAGCACTATCAGCGATGATTTCCCGGCTTGGAAGGGAGTATCTCATTCCGATATGTCCCATTGCGATACCATCATCGACACCGATGGTATTAAATTCAAAAGGTATTCCGCCTGCCTCACGAATGGCTTCTTTTACAATCTCGCCGAAATGATTAAGGTGTCTGTGACCAGGGATAATATCAATATAGGAGTTACATACACCGATGAACGGCTTGTCAAGATCACTCACTTTTACCCCAGTTGCGTATAAAAGACTTCGGTGGGGAGCTCGGTCAATCCCCTTTTTAATCATATCGCTGCGCATGTTTTTCGCGCCTCCTAACTTACAATTGCGTGGTTTGCAGCAGATGGATAAGAAGCGACTCCGTCTGTTGTAACCATTCATCTAAATTCTTTTCATTCATGATGAAAAAATGGTTGTAAATGAGTTGCCATTCCCCTCCTAAATAAGGAAGGATGTAAAAGGCTGTGATCAACTTATGACTTTTGTATAAGTTTTATTGTCAGTTATCATAACTCCATTTGTATACATGGTCAACATAAAAATCTGACAATTCAAACTAATCGTAAAAGCTGATAGCGTTTACAATGTTGTAACGATAAGGAAAACCAAAGAATAAAAAAATTTAAAAAATTTTTATTTCACAATCTCTTTTGATATTTGCAGGAGAAAAGCGAGAGGAATTTATGGGGTTATACAGGAAAAAATGGCAGTTAGTGATGCATATTTCATTGTGTTTGAACTATCTATTTTTAACTTAATTATTATTTTAGAATTGTTAATTCTATTTTTTAGCAAGGTATTCATAAACCTCCCTTAAAGTTTTAAACCCCATCTCTTCAGCTCTTTTTAAATAATGGCCCCAAATTTGAGCAGTCATGATTGCGTCTCCTAGTGCATGGTGGCGGTTTTTGATCTCAATTCCACATTCTTTGCAGACCTCATCAAGCGAGATTGATTTCCATTGCGGATTGGATAAACGGATCAGAAAAGAGGTATCGATGATTCGATGGACAAATCTCAGTTTTAGGAGATCCCAGCTCCATTTTTGCATAAAGGCTTTTTCATGTTTAGAGTGATGGGCTACAAGAATATCACTTTTAATGTACTGAAAGAATTGGAGTAACACTTCTTTCCCATCGGGCGCGTTTTGTAGTTCATCATCTTGTAATTTGGTTAATATAGAAATTTCATTTGTGATGGGGAGTTCTGATTTTAAAAGGGAATAAAAGGTTTCATTCGAAATCATCGTCCCTTTCATTTTTACAGCCCCAATTGAAAGAATCCGGTCACCCTTATCAGGGGAAAAGCCCGATGTTTCCATGTCGAATACGGTAAAATCTAATTCATGTAAGGGGACATCCAAGACTTTACTGTCTTTCATTTCTCTTTGCAGGTTTCTTATAAAAGATAATTGCTGCAGATTAAGGGTTTCCTGAAATCCTGTGTAAAAATTTGAACCAAGTTTTCCTGATATTTGCCTGAAGAGTTGAATCATTTCATTCATTCTCAAGTTAATCCTCCTTGCCCACTAGCTTGATGACGGATTGAAAAAGAGTCATTCCATTTTTTATGATGTTCCTAACTTCGTTTCGTTGAACTTTGGTCAAATAGGCAATAGGTAAATAATGCCCAGCTTCATAGTCTGAGTGGTTTCCAAATAGCAGCCTGTATTCTAGTAATTTCGAAAACTGATTTTTATAGAACTCTTTGCCCTTTATTTTTAATTGACTAAGTCTTGAAAGTGTAGAAGTCTCTTGCAGATGATCTTGAATGGCCAATACTCGAACGGCATTTGCATAGGGTAAAAAAGCCATTTCTTTTAAATTGAGCTGTCCAGCATGTTTCCCGTGTGTTTCCACTAAAAGCTGTCCTAAGATGCCGATTCCTTTTTTTACATGCAAGGTATTTTTCAAAATGGCTGGCAGCAGATGATCCTCTTCAACCTTTTGAAAAACCATTGTTTTTAATTCTTGAATATAGGCAGTTTCTCCATAAAGAGACCGTCCATCCATAAAGATTAACAAATGCCGGATGCTTTCCCAAGAAGCTTCAGTCATCCAATCCAATAATTGCCGCTGCCAATCAGGATAGGATTTGCACCATAATGGATGATCCGCCATTACTCCACCTTCGCAATAGGGATATCCTGCCGTATAGAGTCCATGTGAGATTTCTTTCCCTAAGGCTAGGAAATAATCCTTTGCTGCATCACTTGGATTTTGATAGATGATTCCGTGGTCTTGATCACTCCATGTGGATTGTTCAAATCTACCCGCACTTCCCATAACAAAGAAAGAAAAAGGGGATGGGGGAGGTCCGAGGCAGTTAGTAATATGCAGGATGGCAGTATTTATGACATACTGAATGATTTCGTCATGTAAATGATTTAATTGAAAGTGATTATGATCGGTGTTGTTTATATGACTATCTCTAAAGTTTCTGATTTCTTGGAAGCTTTCGTAGATCATACTTTCCCTCCTGGCTGCAAAAACGGATATAGCGGTGCAATCCCTCTGGTTGTGAAGAGAGATTGGACACCGCACTTTTGGTAAAATATTATTCAGCTTTCAGTTTTTGTTCTGCTTTGATTAATTCGGGATAACCATAGCTTCCATGCTCGCTCATATCAAGTCCAATGATTTCTTCTTCTTCCGTTACCCGTAACCCATTCATGACCGCTTTCATAATCGCCAAAATGATAAAGGATACGATGAATGCATATGCGGCACAAGTGATAACCCCCATAGCTTGAATGCCTAATTGGTGAAAACCTCCCCCATAAAATAACCCCGGCTTTCCGACTGTGGCTAATTCCTTCGTTGCAAACAAGCCATTTGAAAGAGTTCCCCAAACCCCGGCAGTTCCGTGGACGGATAAAGCAGCAATCGGATCATCTATTTTTCTCTTTTCAAAGAATCGGATGCTATAAAAAACGAGGATTCCGGAAACAAAACCTATGACAACGGCAGCCCATGTATCAACGAAACCACAGGAAGCCGTAATGGCAACCAAGCCTGCTAAGGCACCGTTTAACATCATGGGCACATCTGCTTTTCCCATTACCAGCCATGAAATAATCATGGCTGCAACGGTCCCGGCAGCAGCACCCAAGTTTGTATTTAGAGCTACGAATCCAAAGAATGCTTTGTCTGCGGACAGGGTGCTGCCGGCATTAAATCCAAACCAGCCTACCCATAAAAGAAGTACACTTAATGCGGTAAATACCTGATTATGGCCTGCAAGATTGTTGGCTGAGCCATCTTTATTATATTTTCCAATCCGTGGTTTCAAAAGGATCGTTGCGGCAAGTGCTGCCATGGCCCCGGTTAAATGGACGACTGTTGAACCGGCGAAATCTTGTTTTCCGTGTTCTGCCAACCAACCGCCGCCCCAAATCCAATGGGCGATAGGCGGATAAACCAGTACGGAAAAAAGGACAGCAAATACAAGATAGGCAGCTAATTTTGCCCGTTCAGCAAAACCGCCAAAGGCAATGGTTAAAGAAATACCGGCAAAAGCTAATTGGAACATGAAGAATACGGAGCCGGAAAGAGATAATCCTTTGATTTCATAACCAGAGTAGAAAAAATCTGCAAGACCAATGATTTCATTTCCTTTTCCAAAGGCTAACCCATATCCTACAGCCCAAAATAGGATGGAGCTAAGGCTAAAGGTAAGGATGGTTTTCCCGGCAATATGCCCGGCATTTTTCATTCGGGTTGATCCGGTTTCAAGAAGGATAAAACCTCCAATCATAAGGATGACAAGAACTGAACCCACCATCACCCATAAACTGTTTAATAAAAACGAAGTATCCATGAAATCTCCCCCTCGTAAGGTATGTTAATTTTGTTAACATTGACTATATTTGTATTTTTGCATGGATGGGAGATTGATTTCTATAACTATGTAAGGTTATCTAACATAGTTTTTTTATTAATGTAAGATTTTAAATGCAAGAGGCTGACCAGGGGGCTTGCGCTTTTCTTACGAGAACGGGCACTATGAGCCCGCGATAATGCCCGTTCTTATTGATTTTATAGGAGAACGGGCACTATGAGCCCGCGATAATGCCCGTTTTTATTGATTTTATAGGAGAACGGGCACTATGAGCCCGCGATAA
>NZ_JAVDUQ010000058.1:0-16119 GCF_031456445.1 Neobacillus niacini
AGTTAATCGCAACGGAATTTTTTTTACAACAATATCTCTTTTGGTTTCGTTTTTCTTTTGCTCCTTTAGTTTATTCCTTTTCACGTCTCTTTTCATCTCCTCCAAACGGAACGTTTGTTCCATTTCCTTAATTTTAGCAAAAAACACCCAACAAAGTCATGCCATATCCCTTGAATTAACAAAAAAATACAGCTTATATCCCCATATCTGAAGAAAGGGGTTTTACGCTGTATTTTGATAAATTGTTTCCTCACATGAGCGAGTGTTTGTTTATTCATTGCCCGCTGGTTTTGATGAATTTTATTTCTACCTACGGTAGTATAGTTAGGAGAGGTGATAAAATGAATTCTTCGGCTGAACCTAACAAAAGGGGACTTTTTGCAATAAATCCTGTGATTCTTGTACTTGGCCTTGTCAGTTTATTTACAGACTTATCTAGTAATATGATCGTACCTATTCTGCCCCTATATCTTACGTCCGTTTTACACGTACAGGTAGGGTCAATCGGTATCATTGAAGGAATAGCCGAGAGCACTGCCAGTATTTTAAAAATGTTTTCCGGCTGGATTACGGATCGCCTAGGTAAACATAAGCTGCTCATGTTAATTGGCTATGGTCTATCAAATTTGACAAAACCGTTTTTCGCGTTAAGCGCCAACTGGAGTCAGGTTCTTATTATTCGTTTTTCCGATCGATTCGGTAAAGGAATACGGACTTCACCGCGTGATGCGCTCGTTGCCGATTCCACATCGAAAGGAGAGCGCGGGAAAGCGTTTGGTTTTCGCCGCGCAATGGATGCCTTGGGTGCAGCATTAGGACCATTGGCTGCTTTTGGGATTTTGGCTATTTATGCAGGTAATTATCGTCTCGTATTCTGGTTATCCGTTATTCCCGGGATCCTGGCAGTTATTCTTATCATCTTCTTTTTGAAAGAAAAGGATCGAAGAGAAAATGTAAAACAAGCAAGCCTTCCGAAAATAGGATTTAAAAATCTAGATCGTCGCTTTATTTGGTTTTCTTTGATTTTCACATTTTTTACAGTCGGTAATTTCTCAGATGCTTTTTTAGCTTTACGTGCACAGGATGCAGGGATGCTTTCCGCTTTCATTCCGCTAGCCTTTTTCGCATTGAATATGAGCAGCAGTATCTTTTCGATGCCGATAGGAATGTTATCCGATCGTATTGGTCGTCGTCCCGTCCTCATTTCCGGATTTTTGATTTTTGCAGCCATTTACTTTGGATTCGGTATAGCAAAAAGCGTTTCTTGGATTTGGATATTGTTTGTTTTATATGGATTTTACTACGCTTTTACCGAAGGGATACAAAAAGCTTATATTGCCGATATTGTACCTGAAGGGCAAAGAGGCACCGCGATGGGTACCTTCAATGCTATGACCGGTTTGGCGGCATTGCCGGCAAGTATTATGGCGGGCTATTTATGGCAAACGTTTGGACCTATGGTTGCTTTCAGCACAAGCAGTGCGATTGCTGTAATCGCTGCATTATTGATGATTATTTTACGTATTTAAGGGGGTATTATTTTAACGAAATGGGTTCCCTCCGACAATCATAATTTAAACAAATCAGGGGATTGACCCCTACTAATTCAGAAGAAAATTCGTTTGGAAGCTAAAGATTTCCGTTATACATTAAATCGATATCCAGCCCCCCATATGGTTTCAATATATTGTGGATTGGCTGGATTTTTTTCTATTTTTTTACGAATTTTTTGGACATGAACAGCCACAGTTGCCGTATCTCCAAAGTGTTCTTCATTCCAAATGGTCATAAAAAGATGGTCTTTACTAAATACAATATTGGGATGCGACATGAGAAAGACAAGCAATTCATATTCTTTTGCGGTGAATATTACTTCTTTTCCATTCACCAAAACCTGATGGGAAGCCGTATTCACTTCAAGTCCTTTATGGATAAGAATTTCTGCACCTATATTTTTCCCCATTAAACGCTCATAGCGGTTAATATGAGATTTAACTCTCGCAACTAGTTCAGCAGGACTAAATGGCTTCGTTAAATAATCATCTGCTCCGTACCCTAAGCCTCTAATTTTATCAATATCATCTGTTTTGGCTGAAACAATAATAACCGGAATCTCACTTTTACTACGGACCGCCTTTAAAATTTGCAATCCATCTTTATTGGGCAGCATTAAATCAACAATCACGACATCATAAGTTCCCGAGACGGCATGCTTGAGTCCCAGCAAACCATCCCCAATAATGGTGACATGATAACCATGCAGATGAAGGTAATCCCTCTCTAATTCTGCGATATTTGCATCATCTTCAATAATCAAGATATGCTTCATTTGTTTTCTCACCTTTCACTGAAATAGGCAGGATGATGGTAAAACAGCTACCATTGCCTACTGCACTATCAACACGGATATCTCCGTCATGGGCTTTGACCAGCTCTTTTGCAATGGCCAGCCCAAGGCCAGTACTCATCAAATTTATGGTCCGTTCCTTTTCGATCCGGTAAAAGCGATTAAAAATCAACGGAAGCTTGTCACTTGGAATACCTGGTCCATTATCTTTTATAGATAGTTCAATGACATCATCCCTTTTCGCTAATTCACAGTTTAAGGTTAAATCATGTTCATCACCATATTTTCTTGCGTTCCCGATGATATTTTGAATCGCCTGATGAATTCTTTTTCGATCGATCCTAACAAAATACTCTTCCTCGAGTTTATTTGTATAAGTGAAGGCCAGGTTATTTTCTTCAAATTCAAACATAAACTCCACCATTAAATCATCTGTAAAGGCTCCAATCGGCACTTCTTCAAAATGATAAACTAATTTATCCAAATCAATTTTTGAAAATAAAAACAGATCATCGATGAGCCTGTTCATATATTCCGTATTACTGTAGATGGTTTTAAAGTACGTTTCCATTTTATCCTTTGGGACTACTCCATCCATAATCGCTTCCATATACCCCTGGATGGATGTAATAGGCGTTTTAAGATCATGGGAGATATTCGCAATGAATAGCTTGCGGTTTTCTTCATATTCCTTTTGCATTTCTTCGCCTTTTTTCAACTTTTTTGCCATGTTATTAAACGATACAATTAGCGCTTGGATTTTGTTTTTTGTGGGATGAATAATTTCGGTATCGTAATTTCCTTTTGCAATTTCTTCTACTCCCTCAATCAACGTATCAATCGGCCGCAAAATTTGCTTTTCCAATCGTGAATGAAAGATGAAATTGGCCGCCTCCCTCATGACAGTAAAGACGAGGAGAAGAATGAAAATGATCTTTACTTCAAAAAAATGATATAACAAGTAAAAAATAGCGATGTTGATTAAAAGAAAAACAATCCTCAAATAACGGAATTTTTTTCTATTTTTCCGAAAGCTGGCGTGCATTTCACGAATCTCATGTTCAAATGGATGGCCATGGGAAGGTGGGAAGGGGGGACGGCCATGCGGGTGCCGGCGAACTCGTCGCAACGCCCACACCTGTTTTTTGTTTTTCATACAATTTCTCCTCATATACGATTCTAAAATAGCTGACAATGGATGAGGTTTCTGTTGACCATACTCCTCTAATTGATTGAAAAAAAGGATAAACTATTAACCGAAGTTTATCCTTTCTTAACCTGCATATCAACCAGTGAATGGAAGAAAACATGGATGGCATTTTGACAATTTTGTTTTTTCCATTCTTATATAATGGTTACTTAGTAAAATTAATCTCTACTTCTGCCTTCAATTCATGGGTGCCGCCTTTTTCATAGCTTCCATGAATGGTGATGGCTGCCTTTTCCACTTCATTGTCTTTATTTGCGGCAATATTTACAATTACTTTAGGTTTATCCATTAATATGATTTCCTTCATCAGCTTCCCTCTTAGCGGATGATGCTGCGGCGGTCCTTGGAACATCCGATTTTGATCAAATTTCCCCTGCATCCTTTCCCTCATTTGTTTTACCTCATCATCAAGCTCGAGTGAGAATAAAAGGTGTTCGCCTTGCTCTTCTACCTTCAGTTCATTTAGCATCCGGAGAAGAAATAAAAATCCATCGGCTTTTCTCTTGAATCCACGATTCTGACCATGCTCGTGACCAAAGCCTTCACGATGCTGGAACGGTCTAAATCCTCCCCGGCAAGGAAATCCATTCTGATCATTTCGTTTAAATTCTGTTGTACTTTCATGCTTGCCTACATTTCCATCCCAATTCCATTCTGTTTGCAGCTTGCACTTGGTCATTCCTTCTTCATTGTGCAGGAATTCGTTACGAAAGCTGGATACTTGCTGTCCATCCTTTTCTACCTTTACTCGAAGAACACCTTCTCTTGCTTTTTTATCTTTCATCGCTTTCACTACATCATAAACGGCTTTGATTTTATTCATTGCTTATTCCTCCAATTATAAGTTTTTATCTTGCTTACATGAAGGATTGTAGCAACCAATAAAAAAAACAATTGAAAAAAAGTTTAAAAAAAGTATAAAGTCTTTTAAAAAAAATATAAAAAAGGTTTTCTATATCGTCCTTACAAATTAGAGATAATTCATAAGGTGGCGGCAGAAAGATGATTTGTCCTTAAGAGAAATTTCCAGATTAACGGATATTCGTCACCCTGCTTTAGTGAATTAGTGAATCAAAAAATGAATAAAATCTCCAAAATCGGGCTTAACCAATGGATTATTTGCCTAGCCATATGCATACTCTAGAGTGTAGCCAATTAGCATGAAACCTCCCTATCCATTGATGTGCATAGATCTTAATAAAGTGTAATCTCAAACAAAAAGCCCTGTACAAGGGCTTTTTAATTGTTCTATTTAATAAAAGATTACCGCTCCAACGATAATTAACAAGATAAACAAGACAACGATTAATGCAAAACCGCCACCGTAACCAAAACCTCCATAGCCAAAACCGCCGCAACCGCAACCACCGAAACCATAACCATATCCATCCATTTTGTATCACTCCCTTTTTTTATTCCTTATAAAATATGTTGATTAATGATATAGGTAAGGGCGTTTTCACTAATATTTTTTAGGACACACCCAGTAACTTATTTACAAAATCTGAGCTTTCCAGGATTATATAATTATCTAAATAAAATTACTTAGAAATCGTTAGCCAGCTTTGCCATTTCCATTCGGCGGTGTAAGTAGTGATCCGAATAGGATGCGGTACAACGAAAGTTATTCAATACATTTAAGACGTTATTAAGGTAAATGGCATAAATAAATAAATAAATAAACGGGCTAGCAAAATTGCTTACCCGTTTGTTTAAATACCTTTATTCACAATCTATCAATTTTGTCCGGATGATCCGCACAGGAAAATTTCGAAACCCACGTACTGTGGGAAATAGCGAACAAATAAAAAATCTATTAAACTCTAAACTTACCCGTTACGGAAGTTTCCAAGCTACATCATAGTCATTGCTTCCGCCATAGTACTGCCAAATTTCTGCCTTTTCGTTTGTTCCAGGGAAATTGCCCCAATATGAATTGCTTGTTGTCAAATTGGAAGGGATGTCACCAGGGTAATGAGCAAGCCAATAAGCCCCCGGAGTGCTTGGTGAAAAGTCCCCCATCGTACGTTCCCAGTTCCCTGTAGACGAATAGGTACCAGGTTTTACACCTTGTCCATATTGATTTAGATACTGAACAAATGCGTTATAAATCGAACGATTATTTGCATAATCATTGTCCTTCATACCGGTTAAAGCTGATTCCACATCAATAAAGATAACAGGTCTAACCTTCGAACCGTATACACTCTTCATAGTTTCATAGGTTTTTAGTGCTAATTTTGCCTGCTGCCTCCCCCAATCACTTGCAGAAGTTCCTGTTGGCGCCTTTTGTATACCAGTTAAAAACCAATAACCGTAAACATAGCTGGCATTCTGTGCCCTTGCACTACTGAAATAAATTCCACTTCCCGTACTTGCAGCAAATTGCACAGTGCTGCCATACCCTAACTTCCCTAGATATAAATCTTCCCCTTTTGGATTCGGTGAGGAAGCGGAATCCGATCCGAATATATATTCCGCAGTAGCCTCCGTTCCATTCGATTCTTCCAATGTTTTTTGGGTAAAGATTGCTGAGTTTCGGGCAGCATTCCTTTTTGCTGTTGCACTGGCATGTACACTTGCCTGCGATTTTACATTTCTTCGTTCTTTCTTATGTTGACTCTCAACTTTTGGAGAAGTTGCTTTTTTGCTGGCATGTATAGTTTGGGAACTGTTTGCTTGAACCGATTTAACAGGTTCCGTTTTTGCTTGATTGAGTCCAGCCGCTTCAGTAAAATGGCCGCCTGAAGTAAGTCCAAAAGACAATACGGCAGTTACTACGAAAGATTTTACAAGTTTCTTTACTTTAAGGTAATTTTTCATTCCAATTTTGCTCCTTTTTATTTTCGTTACATGTAGTTAAATAACGTTAAGAAAAAAGGAGCTGCTTGTGGCGGTGGTGAAGGTGGAGCATTGATCCATTGATGACAGTATTTAGCCTGGCGGGAAGTATAGATTTGGCCAAGGTTCAAACCAAAATATTCATCCCAGTCAAAGCGATTTGCACTAAAGCTTATGGTGCCTGCGCCAGGGCTAAAAAGCTCATTGGATTGCCCTCCAAAGGATTGCGTTCTTTGTGGAGGGTTATTCATGATCTCAATGTCCCCAAGATTCTTCCTATTGTTAGATGTAGTCTTGTTTTCTTTATCTATTAACGGTTTCTGGACCAAGGCCAGAGAACGACTCGTCCTTATGGATACTGAGGATTCAGTATCTTTTATAAAAGCTTCAGACTTAGCCTTTAAACCTGTAGGCTGGCTGTTGGTTTCCTCCTCAGAATTTGTTTGATTTGAGGAGAGTGACATAGGGACCTCCGAAAGCTTATTCGTGACAACATTTGGCTTTGCTTGTCCTGTTTGTCCTGTATCTTTCACCTTTGCAGCTGGCTCCACAGTTTCTCCTGTATCTTTCACCTTTGCTGCCGGTTCTGCAGGTTGCCCTTTAATTTTCACCTTTGCTGCCGGTTCCGGAGATTGACTAGTCTTTATTTTCTTTTCTAAAGAAGGCATTACCTTTTCAATACTCCCATTGGTCTTGTTTGGTGACTTTGGAACAGGTTTTGGTACGGTTTGCTGGGCACTAGGATCCGTTACTGGTTTTTGAACCGCTCCACCTTGAATTTTATTTGCGTTTTCAGGTGTAACAGGGGCTGCTTTTTCCGAAGTCATTGGATTTTCGCTGTTCTTTGAAACGATAGTATGTACTTTAGTGTTTTGAGGTTCCGATTGAACGATGGCTTCGTTTTCCTCTGCAAATGCATGATTGGGCAAGAAAGCGGCCGCCCCTAAAAATACACCCATTAGAATAAAATGCCGGATTTGCATAATTTCACCTCCCCTCAAACTTCTACGGACAGTATTCGACAATGTTTTTAATTTTTTGTCGGTTGTACAAAGAAAGCGTTCTTTTAACCTAAGCTGACTCTATAATGGATGAGTCGAATTTCCTTGAAAAAAGGGGGTTCTCTCATTAAGTTATGACACTATTTGTTTAGCAAAATTAAATTGACCTTATTGCCGGTCAGTAAAATTTAGTCGAGAGAGGGGCTAACCTCAAAAAATTTCCCCACACCATATCCTTTCTCCCAATTTTTCTTTATATAGAAGGTGTGAGGAGGTGATCAACAATGGCACAAGCGCGATTAGCAACCACTAAGCTTCGTATCGTATTCGAAACCGGCGTGGATGGAGAAGGGAATCCGATTTTAAAGGCAAAAAGCTTCAACAATATCAAAAAAGAAGCTACAGCTGACCAACTCTATCAAGCAGCACAAGCCATCTTTGTATTGTGTAATGACACGCTTAACCGAGTCGAGAGAACAGACTGTTCAGATTTACTAGCCTAATGAGGTATTCATTTTTGAGGATGGGAGGTGATGAAATTGGCTAAAACATTGGAATTACAATTTGTAACGGCTGCTGGTAAAGTTGCCCGCATTACCGTTGACAATCCGAAAGAACCGATTGATGAAGCAGTTGTGAAGCAATCAATGGAGCAGATCGTAAGCTCTGGGGCTTTCTATACAGGAAGCGGCGACCTTGTTTCAGCAAAAGGAGCAAGAGTAGTAGAACGCAATGTGACAGATTATGAGCTTGTTTAAAGAAGAGAGGCCGGGTTCTTCATGAAGCCGGTCTCCTTTACTATAATGGAAGGAGGTAGCCGAAAATGGAGCAAATTATTCCAATCATTGGTTTAGCGTCTGGCAATTTTTCTAGTTTGTTGAACAATATGCGTGCCACACATTCAGCATCCCAGCTATCACTTTTTTGTGTGGTCATATGGCTTTTTCGTTCAGCGTATGAAAGTGCTGGGTTCACTTCTTTTACAATCTGTCCATGGTCTGTTAAAAACTGCGCTAACGATCGTCCATAGCCCCCAACATCTTCTAAGCCAAATACAGGCGTCAATCCATCATCTATACGTTTATCAATATCCAATAAAAAAGTTGAGAAGGCAGACGGTTTATTTTCAACTGTTAATTCAGCTAACTTCTCCTGCCAACAATTAATTATCACTGCCACATGGTGCTGTTTATGTAAGTCGACCCCTACATACAAGTGTTTCTGTTTTTCGTGCACTTTCTCATCCTCCTATTCAATTAAATGAAAATGCCGGCAACCTTAGTTCGAGCGTTCACCTTGCGGTGCGCATTGTTACGAAAGCCTATCCATTTTCATCGTTACATAGTAACCTATAAGAAAATCAGAGCTATTTTTAAGTGGCTGATTAAATTATTGCTTGGTGTTTCCCATTTGCTTGTATTTGTCCGTATGTATAAATCCCTTGGTAAAAGCTTTCTCGGTATAAAAAGCGTTTCACTTGCACTTTTGTAAATGCTTTACCTTGTGTTGTTTGATAACCCTCATCATTTAGAGCTTCTGCCAACCTAGACAGTGACCATTTTTTATTTTTTTGTTTAAGTTGAAATAATCTTTTTACTACCCCTGCCATGTAAAATGTCATTTCGCCTAATTCTCGTTCTTGTCTCCAAATCCAAGTATTAAAACCAAACTCCATGATGGTACTACCTTCATGAGCTATGAATTTCAGTAAAGCATAGTCCAATGTCGTCCAAAGTTAAAATTTCTAATATAAAAACAAAAACACTTGTTGCCTAATAAGACAAACAAGTGCTTATAGTTAATTCTAAAAATAATCCTGAATACTACTGAACTTTTATATTAATTTAGACATTTCCACTTCAGTAATTTCCATTTTTTACTTCTTCAAACCATAAATCGAAAATATCATCTGGTGAAAGCTCTTCGTCATTTGAATAAACTAAATCATATCTATATTTTCCTTTTAAACTATTCTGCTTCACATTATAATGTAACTTTATCTCTGTAGGCATTTCTTTTCCATATTCTTTACATTTTTCATGGATTTTTTCTAAATTTTCAAGTCCAATATCTAAAACAGCTTCTTGCCTTTGTTCAGAGGTATCATAAATCAATGCTTTCTTACCTATCGTGCTCGTGCTATTTACTGCATCATTTAAGTTATGCTTAAAAACAAATTGATTATTTATTTTAAAAAAAACGTCAAAAACATACATTTCTGGCTCATAGGAACAGTAAATGTAAATATCCTCTGCTTCATTTTCAACGTATTCTAAACAAATAGCCACCATATCTGCTTGTAATTCAGAAAAATAATCTTCAAATACTTTACTCAAGTTTATCACCCCTAATCTTTTAATCTTGCTTTCTTAATAACACCATCTATATTATATTTTATTTCAAAGCTTGTCGGCCTTAATCCAGTTCCCTCATAATTGACTTTAACATTAACGGAAACTTTCTTCCCTTCTTTTATGGCTGTAGCCCATTGATTTTCTAACTTCTTGTATTTACTCAAATTCACATTACTCGATTGAGATACAAGATTATCTAAATCTGGAGAGCCCCCAAACCTATCACCAGCTAAATGTCCAGCATGGTCTCCAGATTCTTTTCCTGGCGTATTCGATTTATTGGTAATCTACTATCTCTTTCAGTTAATTTTAAGTCATCTGCATTAAACTCTTTAAGTCTCCCCGTGTTGTCTGTCTCATATAAATACTCATATTCACCTGCTTGATACTTAACATTCGGTTTTAACGTTCCATCTTTAACCATATGGCTGCCGTCCCTAATGATATCATCCGAAGCCTGACTGATTTTATTACCCGTACCCTATGTTGTAATCTTAAAATCTAATAAAAAAAAGCAGCCATTTTATTATAACCATATTAAAACTACTTCTTTTTCTTTCATTATCGGCAATTCATAGGCTGTTTTGTATTTCTAGTCAATTATATATATTCCTATTAATATCCCTAATAATAATTCTGTTTTTTGTGGCTTCATCAAGAACTATTTGCGGAATTGGTTTATTTTGAACTG
The DNA here is from genome assembly GCF_031456445.1 of Neobacillus niacini. Taxonomy (GTDB): domain Bacteria; phylum Bacillota; class Bacilli; order Bacillales; family Cytobacillaceae; genus Neobacillus; species Neobacillus niacini_I. The sequence goes on from NZ_JAVDUQ010000058.1 coordinate 10,445, forward strand.
GTACTTCTAATATTAATTCACCTTTAAGTCGCCCCTCTTTTAGAATGTTTGGATTAAAAGTACCAGTTGATATTTTAGAGCCTAAAGGATATTTTTTTATAATTTCATTTAAGTAACTCTTAGCTGTCTTTTCTTGCACTTTACTGAGTTGAGTGAATTTTCCATACTATTTCCTTATTGTAAGCATATGAGTTAAAGGACGTTATAATGTTTAGGAATAAGAGAATATAGGGTAAAAGAAAAACCTTGATTGAGCGACGAGCACTCGATCAAGGTTCGAAATCTTATTTGTTAAATTTAATAGTACTGCCATCTGACATACCTTTTGTCTTTTGCAACACATTATTGCAAATCTCCCAATACACATCCAAATTACTCATCTCTAAATTTTCAAGAGTATCTTCTCCGCCAAGAAATAGCATGATCTTATATCCAACACACTCATCATGTTTAAGAGTTGACTTGTTTGTTTCACTCCAACTTTGGAAGAAATCTGATGCTAAACATGCATCATGATAATTTGGAATTTCCTCGTTATGAAAATCGTAGAAATTGCAAGGGATTTCCAATACTTCTCCTGTTCCAGGCTCAAACATCAGAATTTGCGCTTGACCATTTTCCTTTCTTTGGTTATCAAGAGCAAACTGTCTCCCCAGCCAATCATACCCAAAACATGATATTCTTCCAGAGAATTCAGGGAATCCCTTGCTGATAATATTATTCCAATATTCAATTTTGGTTATATCATGCAGGCGATAAAGACCGTAACCAAAAGATTGGCCGTTGGATGAGCTAAAAAGTTCATAAAAACCATTGGTGTTTGCTTGAAGGTTATTTAACTTGATAGAACTATAATGCCCTTTTCGTTCGGTTACATTGAAAAATTGATAAAAATCCTCGAACATTTCTTTCCTCCTCAATCTCTAATATTAAATTTATCAAACACGGTGCCAGTTGGATAATCTTTAATTTTATTCTGAATTTGTTTACCCAAACTACGATTTACGCTACTATCTAATGGTTTCATATTCAAAATATTATCTGCGCCGCCAAGTTGTAAATCAACAGTATGGTCAACATCTTTTCCTTGGGGAACCGTTTCCGGTCCATTAGCCTTCCTGTAGCGAGAGGCGGCGGAAGTTCCACTTCGTTGCGGAGCTGTTTTGACAGTATTCGCCTCTGTTAATGCTTTTACCTTTGCATCTGCTTCCGCCCTCTGAACTGGAGTCCAACCTTCTTTGTACTTAAGGTCGATGTCAACGCTTTTTCCCGTACCCTATGTTGTAATCTTAAAATCTATAAATAAAAAAACAACCAGTTTATAACCTTATTACACTACTTCATTCTCTTTTATTATCGGTAATTCATAAGCTGTTTTATGCTTCATCATGCCATAAATAATATTCACAAGCCTTCTCATAATGCATACCAATGCTTGCCCCTTTGTTTTGCCTTCTTTAAGTTTACATTGGTAGTAAGCGTAGAACACCGGATTTCTTGGAAGTTTACTCCCTTTTGCTACTTGCACTTGCTGTACGGCGAGGTTATAAAATAAAGCGTGCAGCGCCCGATTTCCCTGTTTGCTTTTATGTTCCTTACCTTTCCCACCAGAGCCAAAGAAAACAGGTGCAATCCCCGCAAATCGTGCTAATTTGTTGGCATTTGGAAAACGTCTTACGTCACCAATCTCCGCAATTAAAGCAGATGCTGTTACAAGGTCAATGCCTGGCATGGATTCTAGTTGAAAGTCTAGTAAACTCATTAACTCTTTTAATTTTCTTTCCACCTTGCCTATTTCCTATTTTCCAAATAAAATATGGCACACAGTACTTTCTACCAAAAAGTTTCTTGTTTCCTGATGTTCTTTTGTTGTATTCCCATCCGCTTTTACTAGCATCAATATTTCATTGGCTTTTTTCAACGAACACGTATTGTTGCTTACTTCTAATAAAAACGTGGTCAGTTGCTTTACACTCAAACCTTCTAAACAAGACGGTGAAGGATAACGTTCCCAAAAAGCCAATGCTGTTTTTCCATCCACTTCTGAGAAAAACTCCTTATAGCTTGGATAATGGTGGTTCAATTGAATATGTAGTTGGTTCTTTAAAGCACCTTGTGCTTTCACCAATGCATTTCTTCTAGTGACCAATTGTTGTATCGACCAAAATAAATCATTCGGTTTCGCGTCAGGCAAATGGTTCAGTTGGTTCAACAAAATGCGTGCCACACATTCTGCATCCCAGCTATCACTCTTTTGTGTGGTCATATGGCTTTTTCGTTCAGCGTACGAAAGAGCTGGGTTTACTTCTTTGACAATCTGTCCATGATCGGTTAAAAACTGTGCTAACGATCGTCCATAGCCACCTACATCTTCTAAACCAAATACAGGTGTCATTCCTTCTTCTATTAGTTTATCAATATCCAATAAAAAAGTTGGAAAGGCAGACGGTTTATTTTCAAATTTTATTTCACATAGTTTCTCTTGCCAACAATTAATGACCACTGCCACGTGGTGTTGCTTATGCAAGTCTACACCAACATACAAGTGTTTCTGTTTTTCGTGCATTGACTCATCCTCCTATTCAATTAAATGAAAATGCCGGCAACCTTAGTTCGAGCGTTCACCTTCTGGTGCGCATTGGTACGAAAGCCTATCCATTTTCATTGTTTCATAAGAACTTATAAGAAAATGAGTCCCTTTTTTAAGTAGCCTTCTAAATTATTGCTTCATGTTTCCCATTTGCTTGTATTTGTCCGTATGTATAAATTCCTTGATAAAAGCTCTCTGGGTCTAAAATGCGTTTCACTTGTACTTTCGTAAATGCTTTACCCTGCGTTGTTCTATAACCTTCATCATTTAATGCTTCTGCCAACCTAGACAGTGACCATTTCCTGTGTATCTGTTTAAGCTCAAACAACCTTTTCACTACTTCTGCATGACCGTTATGTATCTTTAGTTCCTTTTCACCTTTTTGTTTCTGGTAGCCAAACGTTGCCCGACCACCTGCATAACCACCCTCCTTTGCCTTTTTATTTCTCCCTTTCGTTAGTTTGAGCGCAATTTCAAGCCGTTGGTATTGGTCTAATAATTCCATCAAGCCGTTTACCAAGAAATTATTTGGGTCTTTCTTATGGATACTGTAAAATGGCTGTTCAATGCTTTTAATGTCACAGCCATATTTCTTCAGCTCTCGTTGTATCAGTACCTTGACAATATCTGACCGCCATAATCGGCTTGTGTTGAGCACCACCACATTATCAATTTTGACAGAAGAAAGGTGAGCCAACATCTCCTGTAAGCCCACCCTGTCTATTTCCAATGCTTCTTCATTTAATTTGGCACCACTAGTTCCTTCATCTCTAAAAATGTGTATCAAGTTCAAACCTTGTTCCTTACAATAGGCTTTAATTTCATCTTCTTGATATTTCAAACTGTATCCATCTCTTGCTTGCCCTTGAGTCGAGACTCGTATATACCCAACAACGTTCAACTTTTCACCCTCCCGTTACGAAAATTAAAATTTATGTAACGCTTTTTTAATGAATAGCGAGTATTATACGACCATCTCTAGTAAAAATACAACCTAAAATTTAAAAGCCAACGCAGAGTAAGAACACCTTTTTACGTTAGCCATTGTTCATCGCCACGAGCTTTGTCATTCTCGTTAGTTTTTTAGCCATTCCATGTCATAACTACCCCTGCCATGTAAAATGTCATCTCGCCTAATTATCGTCCTTGTTACACAATCCTAGTATTAAAACCAAACTCCATGATGGTAATACCTTCATGGAGTCTCAATTTTTGAACATTTTACTATGTTTGTCCCACTTAAAAATTCTAATTTTCCTTTTTTATTTACTCACCTTATTACAATAGGTAATTACAATTATAAATACCATCTTTGTAATTCTTGCGTGCATATAAAAATTAAAAGTAATGTGGGTAGTTTTTTTAATGGCCACTTTACCAATCTCGTAATTCTTCTATCATCATGAGTTTTTGATTCTAAAGTCATATTGTTTTTAACCATAAAGTTCTTAAAATAAAAAACCTTGAAAGGCATATAGCCAATCAAGGTTTTAAATTTACTAACCAATTTTATAAGTTAGATAAAAACCTGCCTCTGAAATTATTTCAGTAACAGTATTTAAAAACTCCTTGCAACTCTGAGGGATATTATTTTTAAAATGTATTTTAATTTCAAAATTTCTTCCATTAGCCTGTTCATAAACTGAATATACTTCTCCACTTTCAATAAAACTCAGATATACATTTAACTTTTCTTGAAGTAATAAAAGGTGTTCTTCTTCATCTCCCCAATCAAGACTATCAAATATGGCTAAAGTTACATTTCCTGTGATATTGTCAATTCCAATAGCGTCTACCTCACCCGTATTTTGCACTGCCATCATTATCCCTCCAATTTAAGACTTTCGTCTAACTTCTATCTTTGTTGGTGGAATTTGTGTACCACCAGTATAAGGGGGTTTCCCTTTTCCAACAACTGTTGCTCCTGTTTTCTCGATTTCAGGAAAAGCTTGCTTTTGATTTTTGGTCAATGGTGCAGTGGGAGATGCTTTACATTCTACACACTCGAGCTCTCCCGTTTGTTTATTTTTCCCCACAATATCAATTCTAGTTTTTACTCCACTCTGGGTTTTGATAGTAATTTGTTGCTGGACCGCTTTATGAGTTTTATTCATTTTATTTAATTCTTCCTGTTCATAAGCGTCACCAGCAGCTTTATTTTTTTGAATCTGTGTTTTACCCGTACCCTTAGTTGATTTAACTGCTTTTCCTTCATTATGTACAGCAAGATTATATAAATCTTTTCCACTTTGTACAAGTCCGGAAGTTCCTTTCGTAGCCATAGAAATTCCTTGAGTAACGCCAGCTGCTGCAACTGCACCTGCAGGTACCCCTGCAATTGCACCTACTCCTGTTGCATCTAATGTAATTCCACCTACTCCTGCTGCAATAGAAGTAACCGTTTCAATTGTTCCTGCTAATGTAGTTACGGCATGTCCTACCATATCTCCTGCTTTATAAGCAACGGGATGCTTGCTATTAGGATTATTATTAACAGTATTGAAAGTTACGTCCGATAACGCTGCATCTCCTGCTCCCTTTCCAAAAGCAACCATGCTCTCTTTATATTTAGAAATGGCAGTTTTTATTTGTTTTGCTGTCTGCTCCGTATTTTTTACTGTTTTGGCCACTTGTTTTTCGGCATTAATCACCGCTTTAGCAACATTCTTAGCTGTTTTTGCAACCGATTTTTCAACATTTTTCGCAGCGTGTTCCACTTGTCCTACGACATGGTGAACAGTTTTGGTAACTGATTGTTCAGCATGAGCTACTTCATGAGCAACATTTTTGGCTGTGTGTTCAACCAATTTTTCCACATTTTTAGCAGCATGCTCCACTTGTCCTGCGACATGATGAACGGTTTTGGCAACCGATTTTTCAGCGTGAGCTACTTCATGAGCAACATGCTTGGCTGTGTGTTCTACCGACTTTTCTGCATTTTTAGCAGCATGCTCCACTTGTCCTGCGACATGATGAACGGTTTTGGCAATCGATTTTTCAGCGTGAGCTACTTCATGAGCAACATGCTTGGCTGTGTGTTTTATACTCCTTTCTGCTGAATGATATGCTTGCTTAGCTTTTTTAC
>NZ_JAVDUQ010000059.1:0-16082 GCF_031456445.1 Neobacillus niacini
TTTAAAAAAGATGACCCCTGTTCAATACAGAGATCATCTTCTTAAAACTGCCTAGGCTTTTTTTAAAATGTCCTTTACAAAGGGTACATTTTAAATTCAAGAGGTCTTTTTTAATTCAAAAAGCTAGAAAACTAGCTGTTTCTCGTTATCAAGATTGGAAAAAACATAAGAAAACCAAAGGTTTTCAATCGTTTAAGAAGAAAATTTCTATTCCATTTAATAATCAAAATTGGAGGCTGCGTTTTGGATAATGGCTTCTTAAAGTTGGGAATTCCAACTTTAGAAGAAGGCAACCTAACAGTTGATAAATATGTACCATTGAAAAAAAACGATTATAGCCTGTTTTGGGTGAATTATCTTTTAAATGGTGAAATGGATAAAGAATCAAAGTTCTACCAAAATTCTTTTGGAAATATCTCAAAACCTAAAAAAGGTGAAGGTAGATTGTTTTTCAAGAAAGGACAATGGTTTTTCTCTTTTTCAATAACTTTTGATTTGCAGAACGAAGTTCAGAATCAAAAGTCTATTGGTGTGGACCGTGGATTAAAATATATTGCAGTTGCTGGCGATAAAGAAACGGGTAAGTACCTTCATTTTGATGGGAAACATATTGGACATATACGTAGAAAGTTCTCAAGATTACGACGTATCTTAATGAAAAATAAGAATATGAAAGCACTTAAGCGATTAGAGGATAAAGAACAACGTATTATCCAATATTGGAATCATGTGATTTCAAAACAAATAATTAAATTTGCACAAGATTGCGGTGCATCCATCATCAAGATTGAAGACCTTTCTAATATTCGTTCCATGAAGAAATATTGGAAAAGAAGTGACCGAAACATTAATTCTTGGCTTTCTTTGATTTGGAAACCAAACTTGCTTATAAAGCACAACTAGCCGAGCTAGAAGTGCAAAAAGTAAATCCATTCAAAACAAGCCAGGAATGTGCAAACTGCGGAAATACAATGAAAAAGAACCGTAGAGGTTCTTTGTATAAATGCTCTTGTGGATATAAGAAAAATGCTGACGTAAATGCCAGCTTTGTTATTTCCACACGACCATCAATTGAAGAAAAAACTGCGGCTTAATAGCCGTTGTATAGAATTCAATGTTCTATGCAAGGCACCTGACTGTGCTGTACACCTAGCCGATGACGCTCTACCCGTAATTTGTGTAAACGGAGAATGGGACTGAGAAGAGGTAACGGTAACTTTCCAAGGAACTTTTCAGAGAAATTCTCAGAAAAACTCCGTTGGAATCCCCTTCCTCAAAAATCCGTTAGGATTTTAGGTGGGGGAGGATGTCAATTAGTTCACTTATTTTATACCAATCGCAACAAAGGTTACGAAAAGAGCCTTTGTAAAAAATGGATGAATTTTTGAAAGCGTATTAATTTCCAGTGGAAAATAAGTTAGAATAAAACAAAGGATACATTATGCTGTAAAACGAAATATGCGAATATAAATTTGTAAAACTATAGGTGTAATTAGAAATGAACAATAAACTTCATAAACTCAATAAAACGAAAAAACCATTGTTTGTCACGGTGTATGATCAATTGTATAAACTCATTATGGATGGTACTTTTCCACCTGATAGCAGGCTGCCTACAGAACCAGAATTAGCCAAAGAATTTGGTGTTAGCAGAATGACCTTGAGACATGCATTGGCACTTTTACAGGAAGATGGATTGGTTAAGAATGTCCATGGAAAAGGAAATTTTATTACAAAATTTCATCAAAATGAAAGTATCGATGGCTTGGAGAAATTGGGGAATCCCCTGTATAAGTGCTATACAGAAAAAATCGATGATGTCGAACTTGATTTCCGGATTGACTTAGTAACAGAGTATGCAAGGCAAGTGTTAAAACAAGAAATGACTGCAGTAGTTGCTTTAGAACGCTGGTATAAAAGCAGTAATAAAGTTGTCGCCTATGCTTTAACTATGATGCCGATTGAAGCTGTGTCCGATTTAAATCTTGATTTACAGGATGAGAAGAAACTTTTGGAAATGCTAGAAAAGGAAGTATATGAACTAGCTAATTCCTCAACCATTGATATCAAACGCTCCAGTTCCGTCAATACTCCATCGTTAAAATATCAAATTTTTGGCGGAAAAGAATGTGAATTGATTTTAGAAAGTGTATTTATCAGCGATAAATATCCAGTTGTTTATAATAAATACTATATCCCAAAAGATTTTAGTCAAATTAAAATTAATGCATCCAAATAAATGAATATGAAAAAATCCATTAGAGTTCTTTAAAAGTAGTGTATTTCCTCTGAAATACACTACTTTTTTGTTTACAAAAAAGACAAATTTTCAAAAAAATATGGGTTGTCGTCAAATAAAAGGTATGATATCCTTTTCTTTGTTCGAATGTATACAAGTTATTAGACAACTATACAATGTTGTACAGTTTTATGGTTATTATACATGGGGATGAAAGCGGAAACAAAGTTGATAATACTAACGCTAAAACTTCCTAGTAAACAGTCAAAGGAGAGAATAAAGATGAATATAACGCAACATAAAGAAACAGCACATATTAAGCCAAATGGAGTAGAGATTGCTGAAACCATTCTTTTGCCTGGGGATCCATTAAGAGCAAAATTTATTGCCGAAACTTATTTAGAGGACGCAGTTCAATTTAATTCCGTCCGCAATATGTTTGGCTATACAGGAACATATAAAGGAAAGAAAATATCTGTTATGGGAACAGGTATGGGCATGCCGAGTATGAGCTTATATTCATGGGAACTGATTCATGTATTTGGTGTGAAAAATTTGATTCGTATCGGTACCTGTGGTGCCATGCAGGATCATATGAATTTATACGATATTGTTTTTGCCATGGGTGCTTCTACGGATTCCCGTTATGTTCACCAATTCAATCTTCCTGGAGAGTTTTCCAATATTGCTTCTTTTGAATTATTGGAAAAGGCGAAAAAAGCGGCGGACCAAAAAGGACTTCCTGTACATGTCGGAAATGTCCTTACGAGCGATATTTTTTATAATGCAGATGAAACAGCGTTGGTAAAATGGCGAAAAATGGGGATTTTATGTGCAGAAATGGAGACGGCTGGTCTTTACATGAATGCAGCTTATGCGGGAGTGAACGCGTTAACAATTTTAACGGTAAGTGATCATATTATTCGAAATGAACAAACGACACCAGAAGAAAGACAAGTGGCGTTTACCAATATGATGGAAATTGCCTTGGAACTGGCTTAAAAGATGAAATAGAATCGTCAGGCATTTGATTCGGTTAATTGCTGATGAATACCTGATGATCTAAATTAGAGACGTTGAGGAGAGGAATGTATGGCTACATTAAGTGCAAATGCGATTGTGACAGAAGCTAAAGAATACAATGTAAAAAAAGCAGTACCTGTTATTTTACTATTATTTCTATTATGTTTGGTCATTGATAACTCATTTAAAATCGTTTCTGTTGATATGGCTAGAGATTTTCATATTTCAGCAACAACCGTAAGCTGGCAGGCAACGTTAGCCGGTCTTGTGATTGGCATCGGGGCAGTCGTTTACGCTGCTTTGGCAGATTCCATCTGTATCAGAAGACTATTCAGTGTCGGGATAATCTTAATCTGTGCCGGTTCTGTAATAGGATATATTTTTCAACAATCGTTTTTACTAGTAGTTGTCTCCCGTATTATTCAAACGGCTGGTTTGGCATCAGCTGAAACACTCTATGTTATCTTTGTAACGAAACATTTACCTGCCAATGAACAAAAGAAGTTTTTAGGATTAAGTACTAGTAGTTTTGCCCTTTCACAGATTATCGGTGCATTAACTGGCGGCTTTGTTTCTACCTATTTCCATTGGACATCTCTATTTTTAGTTCCATTAGTAACTCTATTAATCCTTCCGTTTATTTTGAAATACCTTCCTAAGGAAGAGGCGAAGAACAGTCATGTGGATGTGGCAGGACTTTTTCTAGTTGCGATTATCTCTTCATCACTATTATTATATATAACGGACTTCAACTGGATGTATCTTCTTTTATTTATAGTGGCATTTTCTTTATTCCTAATTTATATCAGCAAGAATTCCAAAGCTTTCATCGGAATTGCGTTTTTCAAAAATAAGCAGTTTCTTTCGTTGCTTGGAGTTGCTTTTGTCATTTATTCTGTTCAATTAGCCTATATTTTCTTATTTCCGTTTTTGCTTGAAAAAATCTATGGTTTGAAACTTGATACCATTTCATTGTTATTGATTCCAGCTTACGTATTAGCCGCTACTGTCGGGGCGCTTTCTGGAAAGATTGCAAGGGTGATGGGAAGCCGGCAATGTATCATGATTGCTATGACTGGGATTATTGTTAGTCTATTGGTAGGCGGATTCTTTGTAAAAACATCTGTTGTGATTTTTGTTGTTTCCATGATTTTATTTTCTAGCTCATTTGCGCTCATGTACGCACCAATGCTCGATTCCTGCATTAGCACAATTGCCAAAGAAAATTCAGGAACAGCTGTAGGGTTCTTTAATTTAATTCTGAATGTTGCTGCATCTATTGGAATTGCCTATACCGCGGCCATGATGGACCATTCGGCAATGCGGGTCCGTCTTATTGGATATATTAGTAATCCGGATGCTTCTATGTATAGTAATATCCTACTTGTTCTGGCGCTTATAACTGTTTTCAGTTTAGTATTGTATTGGGGATTAGTAGGGCGGAAAGTGTCGAGATAGGTCAAGCTGTCCATTCATTTACTTTTATTGGATATCATTAGAACCCATAGACTAAAAGTTTAGGGTTCTTTTTTTATGCCTTAGACTTCATTTGATAGAAAATTTCTTTGGAATTTTATGTTGTAAGAGAAGAGCTAAAATGGCAAGAATCATTAAAAACACCACACCTAAAAAAGATGGATTTTCAATGGATTAGGAGATTTATTGAAATATAACATAGAAATTGTGAAGGTATTTACTTAAATTGACGTTAGTAGGATAATTGAACAAACTTATGGTAAAATTAGGTTTTATATAGAGAATATGGTAAGATGGAAATGAATAACGAAAATAAAATTATTATAAAAATTGAATTTTTGTAATAGAGTTGAAGTCTAATTTTTTATTAAAAACGGGGGAGATGCTTTAATAAGGCTTCGCTTTTTTCTTGTTTAAGTAACTGGCAGTTGCTAATGATGGTAAACTAAATTTTGTTAATAATTCTGGGCATAAAGCAAAATAAATCTATATCGAAACTAGAATTTTGTTAGGAGGAATTCTTTTGCAAGAAAATACCAAAAAAGAAGTTTACGCTTGGATCAAATCAATCACATTTGCATTAATAATAGCTTTTCTTTGTCGCAACTTCTTATTTTCGCCTACAACTGTTTATGGGGAATCAATGGAACCTACATTTCAAGATAAAGATAGAGTTTTGATAAGTAAAACATCTGACATTCAACGATTTGATGTTGTTGTATTCAATGCACCAGATGCTGATAAACGATATATTAAAAGGGTAATTGGTCTACCTGGAGATAACGTAGAAATGAAAGATGATGTGTTATATATTAATGGAAAGCCATATGAGGAACCTTATGTGAAAAGAAATAATAACATTTCATTGAGAGTTACTGGTGATTTCACATTAAAAGAACTTACTGGAAAAACAACTGTTCCAAATGGTTATTTCTTTGTTTTAGGAGATAATCGATTGATAAGTAAAGATAGTAGAAAATTTGGTTTTATTTCTGCCGACTCAATTATAGGGGAAGTGAAACTTCAATTTTTTCCAATAAAAGATATAGGTTTACCAAAATAATAGGGTATTCAATAAACACACACACCAATTTAGTGAGGATTTGATTTAAATTCAGTATGTGAAGCATTGTACTTAAACAAAAGGATGCTTATCTCGAATAAGATTTAGGCATTGGTCTTCCACAATCGGGCGCGTTTATTTAGAAACGCGTCTTTTTTGTATAATAAATCATGGCACCAATAATACAATACATCAAATAAATATGCTGTTTATTATGTGAGTGTAGTGAATGCTCTAAAAAAGAGATGAAATCACAATATTATTTTTCTAGGTTTTAAAAATGGACGGTTCTTTTTTAACGTGAAATCACTCTTTTAAAAAGCCCCCTAAATTTCTCCTTATCTTCTGCTGTAAATGGTTTTGGCCCCTTTGTACGCTTTCCGCTTTTTCGAGCCATTGCACTTAAATAACGTGTTTGTAATAATTGGTCAATGTTTTCATTTGTATAGCTATACCCATTATGGTGAAGTACCGTACACCCTTTTGCTAAACCTAGCGAAGCAAGACCATAATCTTGCGTAACGATTATATCGCCTTTTTCTGCTAACTTCATAATCCGATAATCTGCAGCATCTGCTCCAGAATCAACATAAATGGTTTCCACTCCTGCTGGTTGTTCCGCATTAGAAAAATGAGAAAAGCTAGTAACAAGAATAACAGGAATTTCAGCATTCGTACCTTCAGAGATGATAATATCTTTTACTGGACAAGCATCTGCATCAACATAAATTTTCATCTTTACCTCTCCCGTAATTAAGTTCGAGTTGATGATAATGGCAGATTTAGCTTTTGTCAAATGTTAAAGATGTATTACCTAAAATCATTTAAAAAACAGTTTTTTTATTATATACCTGAAGTAAGGAGTTGTTTCAAAATAAAGAGGTTACACCATATAAGATTGGCAAGCTATGCATTTTGACTCGTCTACAACTAAATGAGTTTGCCGATTCGAAAAAACACAACAAATTCATTTGAAGTTGTGCTAACATGGCAATACTAGATTTAGGGATGGGGAGGATATCAATATGAAAATAAATCAATTAATTGCGAACAATATTATCAAATTAGATGCAGCGCTTCCAACTGATCAATCGTTGGGCATTGCTGGTTTGTCCGGATCTGGTAAAACTACATTTTGTCAAACCATTGGTGAAGAATCCAAGAAGCGTCTCGTTTCCTTATTGCCAAAGGCTGAATATCAGTATTTATTTCCGAATATTATGGAAACTAATTTCAGTGCCATTAGGATGGAAGAGATGCCTTTAGTGCTTTTTCTCGGAAGATCATCCATTTCCTCCAATCCACGTTCAACCATTGGCACACATACTGGCGTGTTTACTGAGATCCGCGAGCGACTTGCTGAAAAATACAATCTTTCTCCAGAAGTCTTTTCATTTAATAATGAATTAGGCTGGTGTCCAAAGTGTAAAGGCCGCGGTAGTAACCAAAATGTCGAATGTCCTAAGTGTAATGGAAGGCGTTATAACAAGGAAGTAGAGCAATATACAATCGATATATTTGGTAAACCTTATTGTATATCAGATATTAACAGCTTAAGCATTGAAACGATTCTTTCGCTATCAGAGGATTTACATATTAGTGAAGAAAAACAGAATATACTTAATAACATTATCAACATGAATATAGGTTACTTAGCCTTAAATAGAATTATGGGTACATTGTCTGGGGGAGAATTAACTCGGCTTTACCTGGCAGAATTCATGGCTGTAAGTGAAAATACAGTTATTATCATTGATGAAATATCAGTCGGTATTGATCACGGAACATTACTAAAAATTTTAGAACAAATTAAACAATTAGGCTATAAGAATCAAATTTGGCTTATTGACCATTCTGACACAGTGCTTGATACAACAGATAACCAAGTATTTTTTGGACCTGGCAGTGGTAAATATGGCGGAAAAATCGTGGATGAATCACCGCGTCCAAAACCAGTTTACATAGAAAGAAATGAGGAAGAGCCGACAGATTACTATCATTTTCATGATTTATATTGCCGTAATATTCAAATGGCTGAAATTCAGATTCCTAAAAATAGACTTGTAACCATTACCGGAGAGTCTGGATGTGGTAAATCTACTCTTGTCAACGAATGTATTGCCGAAGATTTCCAGAAGCAATACAAAAACGATAAGCTCGTTATGGTTGGACAAGATCGAAACCAATCGATTACGAGTCGGTCAACGGTTGCGACTTTTCTTGATATTAAAAAGAAAATCACAAAATATAGTGAAGCAATTGAAGATATTTTCGATTCCTCAATTGAAGATATCATTGATGAACTTCCAAATGAAGATATCGCGCATAAACGTTTGAGCTTATTGATCAAACTTGGACTAGGTTATTTAACTTTAAATAGAAAAACACAATCCTTGTCGACTGGTGAATTTCAATGTGTGCATTTAGTCTCGGAACTGTTTGCAAATTCTAGAAATCCTCATACCCTTTTCATTTTTGACGAACCTTCAAAAGGTTTATCACAAAATATTTTAAATCAATTCATTGATAGTATTAGAGGTATTCTACAAGATGAATCCGTTTCAATTATGATGATTGAACATAATGCCTATATGATGGAAAGTTCTGATTTTATCGTTGATTTTGGTAAAAGAAAGAATGAACCTGTAACAAATCTTGATGTTGTTAGTCATCATGAATATTATGAGACTAAAAATAGGAAAGAGATCGCGCTGCCATCGCCTATTTCGTCTACACTTAAATCACAACATGGCATTACGTATTTAAATGAAAATCATATCGACTATTTTAAAAATGCAGAAAATGTCTATAAGGGCGGTATTTTAAAAAGCCTATCCTCAATGGCCCGTTTGATTTATGGTGAATACGATTCTAAAAAACAAGCCCCTGTCATTGCCATTGATCTTGAAAGACATTTGTATAGTCAATATAGTTTTCTTTATGAAATGGGCGGCTTGATTAACCATATTGTGGCGGCGCATCCGACCAATAAAGATATGAGAAGCTTTGATTTCTTTTCTCAGGACAATCATTGTCCATCATGCTCGGGACGTCTTGAAATTGAAATATTTGATAAAGATCTTGTGATTCAAGACAAAAATCTTCCATTCTGGGATGGTCTATTCTATCCGGAAATAATGGAAGTATTAAAATTCTATCAATACCCAAAATTAGAATTTCTATTTGAAGAAATTAAGAATGAACTCGGGTTTGACCTGACGAAAAGCTATAATGAGATGTCAGATGAAGAAAAGCATACATTTTGGTACGGGTATTTTGAAAAGTCATTTTATGATAAGAAAGGCAAGGCACGTAGAACATGGGTAGGTTTTAATACCATTCTTGGTATGTATATTGTCGTTTCAAAATCAATGATTAAAGAGCAAATGAAGGCTTCTAAAGAAAAGATTACATGTCCAATTTGTGAAGGTACTGTTTTAAACCACCATAAACCGATTAAATTTGGAGACACAGATATTCGAGAAATAATCAATCTGCCGATTGACCAAGTATTGAAAATAATAGGTGATTTACCTGCACTCGTCAAACTGAAATCGATTGTCGGTGGCGATATGATTTTGACAACAGATGTCTCTTTACTGCCTAGAAAAACACAAGTCGCACTGAAATTGTTTGAATTAGAACAAGCAAGCTTTACGGGTTATGAAATGGTATTGCAAAATGTCTTACCATTCTGGGACTGGGTCAAAGATAAGATTGAATCCATTAGCAACAATAATCAAGTGACCATCTGTGATTTTCCTACTATCAATGAAACAAGAGAAACAATCATAGATAAGTATTTCACAAATGGAAAATACAAAAAACTAACCTATGTTTATGAAGCATTCGGTTACAAAAAATTGGTTACCGAAATTAATAAAATTAAAAAAAGCCATCCATGTCCATTCTGTAAAGGAAAGAAAGTTATATCAGAAGATAATCTGCATGATGGTGTGTTTAAATTAACCATTCCATGTGTAAGTTGTTATGCAAGTGGCATCAATGATGAAGGCCTTAAGGAACTTGTTGAAAGCATACAAGTAAAAACATGGTTATCTGGAACAGTAAGTGATGTTGTTGATGAAAGCTTATATACAGAAGCGGTTGCAGACATTCCCATTTTCAATCGTATTCGTGAGTTAAATAAACGAGATATGATGGCGGTTTATCAATGCCTGGAGCAAAATAATTAAATTACTTTGGTTAGAGAAAAAATGGACTTTTAGCGAAATAAAAACACTTTGTATATAATCAACCCCCATGTAAAGACTTAGCGGTAGGTTTTTCAGAGTTAGATAAACAAAAGTATGAACTTCACGTAAAAACAACTACAAAAGCAATTGAAATAGCAAAACAACGGGGCCGAGAAGATATTGCAGAGAAAAACGAAAAGAATCTACAACGTTATCAAAACATTTTAACTACCCTCCAAGAAGGAAATGTTATTTTTGGTAGACAAGATCGGATGAAACGAAAGTTAGGTGTTAAAAATGGCCGAATATGACCGTTCTGCACATTTGAAAGCGATTCATGCCAACCGTAGGCTAACACCTATCAGAAGGTAGATGAAGCCATTAAAAGGCTAATGAAAAAATAAACTTTAACAGTGTATCCAGTGAAGCTAATGTATCAAAAGCAACACTCTATAACAACAAGGACTTCCGTTTGAGGATCGAAACATTACGAGAACAGCAATCACAAGTACCTACACCCAAACAATCCCTCCTCTTCCTCACTACCGAAGCATAGTTGAAGAGTTCTGATTGATTTTTGTTAAGCAAACGGACCATTAATGGAATAAAGTTTCTGAACAAAAGAGAATAATAATGATAAATCTTGTGGGAGGCTCCTATGATTGATAAAAGAAAGGGACTTCGCCTGTAACAAACATATTGTATACAACTGTGAGAATCATCCTTGCAATAGCGATAATAGCTCTTTTTCGCCTCTCCTTTTATAAATGCGTTCGTATTTGGTTTTGTAGTAAGAAGACTTATCCGATTTCACGGCTGCATGGGCAACTTGTACCAATGCAGGTTTGAGGTAGACATCGGCACGTGTAATTATTTCCTTTTCAGCCTTCACCCATTTAGGGTTGGCAACAGTGATATGGATGGTATCCTCCAAAAGGTTATAGACGGGAACCCAATACTTTCCGGTAGATTCCATACACACCTTAAAGCAGTTGTGATCAATCAGCCATTGCCTGAATTGAAGAATAGAATTGTTAAAAGTGGAGAATTTTTTTTGAAATAATGGGGTGAAATTCCCTCGATTTTTAATTTCTAATACTCTTCTCCATATAGTGTACATTTTCTTAGGATTAAAATATATGAAACGGTATAGAATACTAAATGTTAAATTTTCAAAGATTCAATATCTGGGTTATCACTTTTCACGAATGATCCTTCTATATGCTTTTGAATTTATTAAGAGGAAGCTGAAAACAAGTACGTCGTTTATTTAAAACTCAATTATCCATTTTGGCTGTTGTTAGTGATCGTGGTATTCGACACAACTAATAAAATAAATACCAACGGGTTTAACAGTTGAACAAAGGGTTGTTGCGGCAGCTCTTTCATTGATCTTAAGCAAATTGGCGCGATTGTGAAATCATAAGAAATAAGGGATGATACATATTAAACATAATATGTATCATCCCTTATTTCTTATATTTTTTATGATTTAGGTCTTGATAAATTCAGATTTTCGGTGCTTTTTGTTTTCAAAAAATAAAATAGCTTAGCTCCGTATGGAACTAAGCTATTACTGTATTTAACTTTAAGTGCATTTTTTCACAATCTTATGCGCGGTTTGTTCAAGCTTCAGAGCGTTTTGGCAGTACCGGCTCAGTATGATGGAAATTTTATAAAAAAAGATGGTGTGTTATGCACCATCTTTTCCTTCTCATAAGATTTGAATTTCAGCAATCACCTGACGATCCTCTTTCTTTAGGTCACTTCATAACCTTGCTTTTCTATAAAAGATGCATCAACAAGCCGTTGAATATGGTTTTCTTCATCCCAATCCCAAACTTCATGGGCGTGAAGTGATTGGACTTCCTCTTCGCAAATCTGACAGTGCCTATTTGCCTTAGCATAGACTTCTTTTCTAATCTTGTTCCAGTCATCTTTATTTTTTAGCCTAGTCCTCACATTGTTTTAGGGCATACACCCAACCCAAGCTTTGACCTTGAGCATAAACTGGTTATAAGTCTAATTTCAATAAGGAGTGAACCTTGAATTATGGGATATATGCAACAAATGTCTCCCTATGCTCAGAATCCCTGGGGTCTTCAACATTGTTTGAATCGTTTCACGTATATGTGGCTTAGAAACGGAGACAATTTCTGGTTTTTTTTGACGACTGTCGGGGAATCAAGAGTTTATGGCTATAGGTTTTTCGGCGGAAGATGGAATCATTATTCGATTGCATTAAGTGATATTGTTTCATTCAATTGTTCTCCGAATCCAACTCTATATTAAAACACTACGCCTGACCTTCGTATTCGTATCGTTCAGTCTTACTTTAGAAGATTATTTTATATGCTATCAAGAAAGTTTCAATAAAAGTCACTTTATTGAGTTATCAATTACCAGCAACACCTATACATGTTTTTATAAAGCAGACCCGAACATCGTACACGCTTTAAGATCAACTCCCGCATTGCGGTCTCTCTCAAAAAAGAATGCGAACCCTCGTGGATTAGCGTTCTTTTTGCATGAAATTAAACTGAATCAGTACCCACCAGTGTTCTTTGACTTCAGGAAAGGTTTCAACCAAAAATACGATGTCTTTTTAAGTAACCAAGTGGTGATTATTTTTTTAATTAGGCTTACTAGATTGCCTAAACGTTTCTCTTACCCAGTGGACGAATTTCAAATGCAAAAACATGAATCCATAAAGAAACGGGTAGGAAATAGCTGAGTACCACCATTTCCAATGTGGATAATATAAATATCCCATCTTTAAATATGTCCATTCATAGAAGCTAGAAAAGATTGACCATACCAGAATATAGGTAATTTTCTTTTTCCAGCTGCCATTGAGTGGATACCAGCTTATCATGATAACAGCAGCAGGAGCATAGATAAATAAAATCATAAAGGTTGTAGGTAGATCAATGTATTTCCTTACCCAGAATTCATATAGGCTGTATCTATCTGTCCATCTGTCTACTACTTCTGCGATGAAAAGACATGTTGCAACCGTCGCATAATACTCCAACGGAGGAAGTGGTTTCGGAACCTTCTAAGCAACACACATGAAAATTACGACTGAGACAATTAAATACCAGTACCACATGGAAAAAACACCTGATTTCTTATGTAAAGGTTACTTCCATAGGGTTATCAAAAGTTTCTCTTTTTATTTGCTCAATAGTTAAGCAAAAGCTTCCGATCCCGAGGATGGTTCTGTGATTGTTCTTTTTCTTGTTTCACTAACCTCGTTAGTGAAACAAGAAAAAGAGCCGCAGCTACGACTCTTTGTTTCGCTCAAGCAACCGTTGTTGAAGAAGAGGTGAGGTCTATTTAGACTTCACTTTCAATTTTTCCCCACCTTCCTTAGTTCCTTCAAAAATAATGGTATTCTTATATCCTATATCTAATTTGGCGTTGTAATAATCCCAAGTCTTTTCATTGTTTGAATACTTTTCAATAGTTTTTAATACATCGTTAAATAACTTTGTTGCTTCATCAACTGTTGGTTGTTCTTCAAGCAATAGCCTAAACTTTACTGTGTCATCAACAAATGCTCCAACACAATCAATACCTTTTGACTTTTTAAAATAATCCTCCGTTTTGGAAACAGCTTCTCCTATATCTTGCTCTGGTGGTTTATTACATCCACTTACAAAAATTAATGAAATTAAATAAATAACTAAAAAAAATGTATATTTTCTTTTTATCAAATAGGTTCCTCCTTCACCCCTATTTATACATATTTTACCATGATCTCACTTCATAAAGTTTTGTTTCTTGTTCAACAAACCTGCCCTGTTAGTGAAACAATAAAAGAGCCGCAGCAGCGACCCTTTTTAAAGCACAAGCAACTATTAGTGAAAGAAGAAGGTCTGTAGCTTTAGTGCTTTTTTGTTACCTTCCACCACTAACATTTATAATTTCTCCTAATATGTAATTTGAAGCATCGGAAGAAAGGAAAGCAATTACCTCTGCTATTTCCATTGGTGTTGCAGCCCGTTTAATAGGTACAGATGAAGCCATACGCTCAAGACGATTATTGTTTGGAGCAAATTTCTCGTGAAAAGGCGTTTCTACCATTCCTGGTGCCACTCCATTCACGATAATTCCATATTCAATTAGCTCTCTGGACATACCAATGGTCATTGTATTTACTGCTCCTTTAGTCGACGCATAGTGAATACTTTCTCCTGCTCCTCCAATTCGTGCCGCCGCCGAAGATACATTGATGATTTTGCCATTCTTCTTATGAATCATATGTTTTAATACGGCTTGAGAGCATAAAAGAACACTATTTACATTTAATCTAAACGTTTTTTCCCACAACTCTTCACTCATATCCATAAAGCTGCTTTGACGGATTCCACCCCCAGCATTATTAACCAAAACATCAATCGTGCCAAATGAAGAAAGAGCTTGTTCTACCATTGAGTTCACTTCTTCTTTTTTCATAACATCAGCTTGAATAGCAATAGCGTCTCCGTCTTTTTCTCGAATAAGTTGGACAGCCTCTATAGCCCCCCTCTCATTAGAATGAAAATTAATAATAACTTTTGCTCCTCTAGATGCCACTAAATGAGCTGTGGCAAGCCCAATCCCTGAACTTGCTCCAGTAATGAGAATCACTTTGCCTGATAAGTCCTGCACAGCTTTCCTCCTAATAAATTTGGTTGTAATAGTAATTCTACAATTTAAGTCCTAATCCTTTTAGAAGAAAAATTTTATATATTAAAATGACGTTCTAGTTCGGTTATTATCTAGCTTAACCAGTATTCCTTGTTGAACTAAACTTTAGTCCAATAAGAAAAACGCCTGATTGCGGAAGATCAAGATAATTATTATTATTGCTACTTTAGCTTGTTAGAGTAACGCACTCCGAAAGTAGAGAATGGTAATCTACATACCCTCATAAAATACCTATTCCATATAATTTTTATAATTTAGTTTTAATAAACTTTTAAAATCTAGTTCAGCAATTAGAACACTTATTAATAAGAGTAATGCCCCTAAATAGCCTCTAGATGTGAGAGTTTCACCCGTGAAAAAGAAAGCAAAAACAGAGGAAAAAACAGGTTCTAATGTAAAAATAAGACCTGCATGGGTTGGACTGGTATGTTGCTGGGCAATGATTTGAACAATGAAAGCGATTCCTGTACAAAAAATACTTAATGCCAAGATTGCAAACCATGACTCATAATTGCCGGGAAGTTTTGGTTTTTCCATAAAAATAGAGAAAATAATACTAAACAGTCCAACAAAACCAAGTTGTAAAACTCCAAGTGAAAGGGAATTTACATGCTTAGCCACTGCTCCTGTAACCATGATATGAACCGCATAGAATAAGGCACAAAGAATACAAAACAGATCACCAAAACCAATCTTAAATTGGTTATGTAAGGTTAATAGACCTATTCCTACTATTGATAAAATAATTCCGAAAACAACTTTTTTTTCAGGCGTTTGTTTTAAGAATATAGAGGATAATAATGGTATAAATATGACTGTGAGACTAAATAAAAAACCTGCATTCGAGACGGATGTATACTTCGTACCGAAAGTCGCAAACACATAAACAATAAACAATATAAACGATAATATAAAAGCATATTTTACAGTTTTAAAATCAGTCTTAATTAAGTGCTTGTAAAATACAATCCCTGATATAAGAAATGCAAGAGTGAAACGTAATGAGATTAAATTATATTCTTGCAGATAGTCGAGACCAATTTTTGTAAGTAAAATCGATGCACCCCAAAAAAATGTAATCATTAGCAGCATTAAATCAGCTTTAAGTTGTAATTTCATCTATTTTCCCTCGTTATATCTTGAGCTAAATATCTGATTTGGTTCAAACTTATATCTCAAAATAGAATTATTTTATTTTAGATATATTATATATACTTCTTCAATAACCCGGCAATATAACTTATTAAAGACCAAGAAAAATGGACTACTGAAACAGCACATTTGTTGTGAAACTAAAGTTGGCAATAGGTAAGCGTTTGATGTAATCTCCGGCTTTTCCCCTGCTCCGCACGGAACGTGATAGTTTCCCATCATTCCGCGTTCCATCTAA
>NZ_JAVDUQ010000060.1:0-16033 GCF_031456445.1 Neobacillus niacini
ACCTACGGCTGAATAATGGGAGCCGGATGAGCTGAGAGGTTCACGTCCGGTTCTAAGAGGGGCTACTGGGGAGGTTCCAGTGGTCTACTTGCCTTGTTTGTTGTTTTCAATATAAAAGTGAAGCCGAACAATTCTTCCATTCATTAAAGTTAAGATTAAAGAAATTTAATCTAGAAATAGCTGAGGATAAAACCAAAATCATTCCCTTCGGGCGGTTTGCGGAGCAAAATGCAAATCATCAGGGAAGGAGTAAACCAGCAACTTTTGATTTCCTTGGATTTACACATTATTGCGGTAAAAGTAAACATGGGAAATTCCGGGTTAAACGGAAAACAAGCAAGAAGAAAGTCCAAGCTAAACTAAAAGAAACTAAAGAATGGCTGAAAATTAACAGAAATAAAGACATTCATATGATTATGGATAGATTTAAACGCTCACTAGTAGGTTACTACAACTATTATTGCATCACAGATAATACCCAAAGTGTAAACAAATTCAGAGACAAAATCGGGTACTTACTGTTTAAATGGCTCAATCGAAGAAGTCAAAGGAAATCATTTACTTGGGATAAATTCAGACTCTTTCTTAATAAATATCCATTACCTTACGTAAGAGTTAAGGTTAATATATACAACCTAAGAAAAGAAATTAGCTACATTTTGTAAATGATAACTAGGAGGAGCCGTGTGCATTAATAGTGCAAGCACGGTTCTGTGAGGGGGAGGAATGCAATCTACCGTTAAGGTAGAGAGGTTTCTTTCTACTCGACTAATTGAAGAATGGTTTTTATATAGTACAGTTTAATTTAGGTTCATTTTTGCTTTTGTTTGAGAAACCTTAAGCGAATGTATATCCCTACACAAATTAAGCCTATAACAGCGTTGAGTAAAACTTCCCACAATGGAGAGTAAAAGGATTTAGAAATTGCCCCTATTTCAAAAGCTAAGAACAAAATAAGCCAAAACCACAACTTATAGCGTTGATAATAAAATGATAACAATTTGAACAACTCCTTTGTTTTCTATCAGTCTATATTTTACACTTTTTAGAAAAATCTGTAATGAATCTTTTTCGTCAAATTGAAATTAATCCAAGATTGTGAAGTTTTGTACTTAAACTATCGGGTGCAAGAGTTAAAGATCCCAGCTGCCAACGAAGGCGGCTTTTCTTTTTGTGCTAAAGGGGGCAGATTACTTCAAGAATCAAAATAACGCTCTGTTTAATTGAGTGTCAGCTCATGTTATAATGAGAAACTTAGGATAATTACGACTTTTGCTCATGATTGAACGGATGCAAAGAAAAGCCTCCGTCTAACGATAAAATATGGAGGTGTAAGTGAATGAATAAACGATGGACGATCGGTAAAATTAAAGAATTTGTTGAGAACAATTCGGAAAGTAAGTTGCTAACGACGGAATATCACGGTTTTTCTCAAAAGTTACTATTTAAATGTGCATGTGGTAGCAACTTTGAAAAAACATTTACAAAATTTAAAAATAATAACCAACGTAAATGTGATGTGTGCCAACCGCCAAAAGCGTCACGCTAAACGTATAGCGAATAAACAAAGTGCCGACTTCTATTAAATAGAAGTTGACGCTATTTTAAAAAAATTTTGATTAATCACCTTACTCCTATTGTCTTATTAGAGGTAAGGTGATTTTTTATTGGATATTTGTGTTAATTTTACTGAAAGATTGTGAAGTAATTTACTTAAGCTAATGGGGCAGGTTAGTGTAACAAGAAATTTCAATAAAATACAAAATTATATTGTAAAATAGGCTAAAAAGGCTGTGTAGGATATGAAGGTTTCTTTAATTGTTGCGATGGATAAGAATAGAGTGATTGGCAAAGATAATGACATTCCTTGGAGAATTCCGAAGGATTGGGAGTATGTTAAAAATATTACAAAGGGACATTCAATCATATTGGGTAGAAAGAACCTTGAGTCATGGAAGAGCTTTACCTGACAGAAGAAATATAATTCTTACTAGGGATAAGTACTTTAATTTTGACGGTTGTGAAATTGTCCATTCAATCAAAGATGTTTTTGAATTATGTAAAAATGAACAAGAGATTTTCATTTTCGGTGGGGAGCAGATTTATAATATTTTCCTTCCTTTTGTTAAGAAGATGTACATTACAAAAATTCATTATGAACTTAAAGGAGATACATTTTTTCCTGAGGTTAATTTCGATGAGTGGAAAGAAGTTTCTGTTGAAAAAGGGGTTATGAATGATAAAAACCCTTATAACTACTATTTTCACGTTTATGAAAGAAAGCTTTCTTAAGCTAATGGGTGTACGAGTTTAACAATGAGTTGCAGCAGCAGCTCTTTTTTTCTTTTTAAGCTAACGGATCTGGTTAATTTAAGAAAAACAAAATAAACGTCACCCATTTTACCGTTTTATGGTAATGTTGAAGTAGTTTATTTGTAAGGGGCGACAAAAATATGGGGATTATTTTAACATTATTTTACGGCTTTATTGGTTTAGTTGTTCTATTTCTTATAATTGCATATGCAGTTAGTATTGGCATTGATAATTCTAAGAGAGTTAAGGCTTTAAGTTCCGAACTTAAAGAAATAAAAAAACAACTTAAAGATTTAGGTGAAAATGTGAAATAACTTTGTGTTGTTATTCAAGGGGGCTAGAGTTGAAAACGGTGATCGCTGCTAACGGTCTTTTTTCTTTTTAAGCTAACGGTCAGTTTAATTCAATAAGGTTTTTTAATTGTACTAACTATCCTGGAGATTTAAAATTTATGAAAAAAGACCAGAGGAGTATTTTGTATGAAGATAAGTAAACAAAACGCAGAACATTACATATGGGGAGATATTTGTGATGGATGGCATCTAGTAAAAAATAAAGAATTAAGTGTCATTCACGAACGGATGCCCGTTAACACTTCAGAAGTAAGGCATTTTCATAACCAAGCACGTCAATTTTTCTTTGTTTTATCTGGCACTGCCACGTTAGAAGTTAATGGTGAACGTATAATTTTGAACCCTCATGAGGGAGTTGAAATAGCACCTTTAACACCACACCAAATGATTAATGACTCAAATAAGAATGTTGAATTTTTGGTAATTTCTCAACCTACCAGTAAAGGTGATAGAGTATTAACAAGAGAGTAGTTTCGTTTTTTGTTATTCAATAAATGGGTACTTTCCTAAAACAAAGGTTGCTGCAGCAGCCTTCTTTTTTATTGGGCTAAAAGTTCAGGTTAATTCAACAAAGGAATTTTTTGATAAAATTTATTAAGGAAGATTTATGCTTAAGGGGGTTAGAAATATGATATTGGTGAGTTCCTGCTTAGCGGGGGTGAAGGTGAGATATAACGGCACGCACAGTTTAAATAATGAAATAACTAAACTTGTAGAAGAAAATAAAGCTATTACAATATGTCCAGAATTACTCGGTGGATTTTCAACTCCCAGAGAACCTGCTGAAATAATAGGTGGAAACGGAGAAGATGTACTCGATGGAAAGGCTAAAGTAATTGAAAAATCAGGAAAAGATGTTACGGAACTTTACATAAAAGGAGCTTATACTACACTTGAAAAAGCTTTAGAAATAAATGCAACTATAGTGGTCCTAAAGGAAAATAGCCCATCCTGTGGCAGTTTAATGATTTATAACGGCGAATTCATTGGTAAAAAAATTGAGGGGATGGGCGTTACTTCTGCTTTATTAAAAAGAAATGGATTAAGAGTAATTTCAGAAGAACAATTTGCTGAAACCTTTCTTTAGTTAGCTGGCTTCAAGTATTTCTACAACTAAAATTAGCAGAGACTGTTTCTCCACAAATACTTATGAGGCTACATTTGTTTTCAAAAGTTTGTGAAATAATGTACTTAAAGTAACGGGTGCAAGAGATGTAGATCAAGCTGTCAGCTTTTCTTTTTGCACTAAAGGTGCAGGATAGTTTTAGAGAAGATCTTTTTGACGAAAAGGACATTCCTGGTAGTACAGAAATGCCCTTTTTTACTGTTTTGTTAGAATTTAAAGTCTAGAATCATCTTACTGGTTTCACCTGTAAACTTATAGTTATAAGACCCTTTCAAGCTTTCTAAGTCACCGGTAGCGTTGATGATTGTTCCTGGAGAATCTAGATTTCCTTTATCAAATATTCCTTGCTCTAAAGCCGTAAATGTCCCATGTTTTCCTTTGTAAGTTCCTTCAAAATGCAGAAATCCGGAAATTTTAGAAGTGGCTAAGTGACCATCATCTATAGTAGAGTCTATATAAAATAATAAATATTCAACAAATGCTTTTCCTGTTAATTCACCCTCAATATCATATTCGACATGGGCAATATTAATAGGGAATTCCTTTCTAACGTCGTCTACAGGCTGTTCATCCCATTTGCTTACTGAAAATGTTACCTCCATGGTAAATCTCTCCCTACATTATAATTAGTAATTCACCTCTAGTATAATATCCAAAAAGTACCATTATCAATTATAGAATAGGGTTAATTTTATTAATTTTTCTTTACTAACTTTGTGAGATGCTACACTTAAAGTAACGGGTGCTTTACCATAATTACAAGTAAAATTAAAAAGTCTAAATTATGCAAGTTTTTATTAGACAATACATTTTCATAATCTTTAGATCATCATTTTATATACTCTGACAATAATTCCTTTGTATCATTCCACAAACGTTGCTGCATAGAAACATCTTTTCCTGGATATATAGGATCAATTTTATCACTAGTTCCAACATTAAAGTATCCTCCTGTCACCCTTTCGTACTGGGAATCAAGTGCTAAACGAACAATGATATCAGCTCCTCTTTTCGGATCTCCGATATTAAGGATTTTTAAAATTTTTCCCAATACAGAAGATATACGAAGGTCTCTTCCCAGCCCAGTATTATTGAAACCAGGATTCAGAGCGTTGGCAGTGACCTTAGTACCTGAAAACTGACGTTCTAACTCACCAGTAAACATGATATTCAGAAGCTTTGTTTTTCCATAAATTTTAGATGAACCTCTTACAGTAAATGGGGATGTGTCCGTCAAATCACATGGTAATTTTAGTTCTCCATGATTTCGTGAGGCTTCAGAAGCGACATTAATAATTTTTGCATTTTTTGCTTTTAGCAAGGAATCCTTTAACAGATTTGTCAAAAGCCAGGGTGTTAGATAGTTTACTGCAATCATCTCGGCAAAACCTTCAGAGGTAACACGTTGCTCGAACCCATGAAGCCCAGCATTGTTGATGAGTATATCAATTTTTGAATAACTTTGTTTTATCTCAATTCCTATACGGCGAACATCTTTCATTAGCGATAAATCACCAAAATAGAAATCAACCTTAGTATTTGGTGAAGCTTCTTTAATTAATTTCTCAGTTACTTTAGCCCGTTCTTTGTTACGAGCAGTTAACACTAGATATGCACCACGTTTTGCGATTTCAATTGCAGCTATCTGACCAATACCACTGGTTGCACCAGTCATTACAATTATTGGATAATCAGACATTATACACTCTCCTCCTCTTAACTTGACACAGTCATAATAGTTAAATATATTTGATATATATCAATCATATTTAATTATTTGATATATGTCAAATATATTTAGGTGCGTTGAGAAGGGGGAACTATGGATATTAATAATTCTGATTTGAGAGAAAAACTGGAGTTAGCTTTTGGTGAACAGCTCAATGCGTTGATTAGTGAGGCACATGCACTTAATGTCAGAACTGCAGCTACCTTTGATGTAACTTTGCAGCCTGCAGCCTTTTTGATTGTCCGCTGGTTATTTTCACACGGACCTACTAACGCTACTACTTTAGCTGAATCAACTGCAATGGACCGTAGCTCTATCAGTAGACTTATTGGGCAATTGAAAGGTCTGGGATATGTAAAGAGCGAGCGTCATCCTAAAGATCGTCGAGGAGTATTGTTATCTTTAACCGAGCTTGGTCATGACAAAACAACAAAAGCTTTAAAAGAAAAAGAAGCTATTTTTTACGAACGTATTTCAAGTTTAACGGATTCAGAATTGAAGGTATATATTGAAATGCTAAAATCTCTAACGATTCAACAAAGACCATAATTCTTGAGGAATTTAGTGTCTACTTTTGAACAAATGCAACTGTTATTGTAGGTTTGATTCTTTACTTATGTCGTGATATTTCATTTTTCTTCCATATCATTGCAAGGTTTTAAAAAGGAGTTAATTAAATGGAATCCTCTCTTTCAATTGGAAAAATAACTGTTCAATTCCCTGACCATAGTTCCAAAGAGTTTTTTATCTTCGAGGACTTGGCATCACTTTTTAATTTTGAAACTAGTTATGAAGCTGAAAAATTTATAAAAAAGAGATTGAAGGATAACGGTATTACGAAAAAAGTGGATTTTGATTCAGAAAGCGACTTTGTATCAATACGAACTAGAAATGCAGATGTCATTTTAGAAATAGCAATCCTAATCAATGAAATAGCAAGTTCTCCGATTGATAAGGACGCAATAAAAGACTTTAAAAAACTTTTATTGGCTGCTAAACCACCGAAAAAACAAAAATGGGGAATTGGTGATATATTTTCAATTCCCTTATCAGACCAAACTTTTTTTTTGGACAAATTGTAGGTAAATTCGAAGGGTTAACTCCTATTTGTATTATCTTAAATTTAAATAAAAAGGGTCTTCCCGAAGACGCAGAACTTAACTCGTCTGATACTTTAGGGGCATTAAGTTTTATTCCCGACAGAATGGATAATTTCACGTTTAGGGTAATTAATAATTTACCTTTGCTTCGACAAGTTGCAGAGAATGTTAGAAGAAACCCTATAATTAATACACAATATAGCAGTGTTTCTATAATAAATTTTTGTGAAGAAATTAAAAATAGAGGAACAACATCTAAATATCGTGAATTTATTGATAATATAAACTATCTCAAATAAGTTATAGATACAATTAGTGGCTATTTATTGTTTAATTGTGAAGTATTGCACTTAAACTAACGGGTGCTTGAGTTTAAGATTAGAGCTGTCATTAAGGCAGCTCTTTCTTGTTGAACTTAAAGGGCAGTTTAGTTGAGGAAGGTTAACACGCTTAACCTCTCAAAAAATTCAAAATATAATTTTTATTTCCTTGAAGGTAAAGGATTATTTTGGTAAAGTTAAATTTATAAAAAGTAATGTTGCAATGTGTACTGGCGATTAAACGTGGATTACCACGGGGGATCACATTGTTTTTATAAGCCGTTCGCCTGGGCAAAGTGTTTGAAATAATCAAACACTTTTTTTATTTGTATGAAAGGGTGAAGGTTAAAGATGGAAGAAATAGTAATGCGGTATGGTATTAATCCCAATCAAGGCAATGCAAAGGTTAAGTCCCTTGAAAAGTTACCTTTTAAAATTCTTAATGGAGAGCCAAGCTATATCAACTTACTTGATGCTTTTAATTCTTATCAACTTGTAAGGGAACTTAAATTTGCAATAGGAGAACCTGCGGCAGCCTCTTTTAAACACGTAAGTCCTTCAGGGGCAGCAGTATACAATCCATTAAATAATGAACTAGCGAAGTCTTATTTTGTTGATGATATGGAATTATCCCCTCTCGCTATTGCTTATGCAAGGGCAAGAGGAACAGATCGAATGTCTTCATTTGGTGATTGTGCTGCATTAAGTGATAAAGTCGATCTTTCTGTTGCTAAATTTTTAAAGAGAGAAGTCTCTGATATGGTTGTGGCACCTGCTTTTGATGATGATGCTTTGGAAATCCTAAAATCAAAGAAAAAAGGAAAGTACCTTATTATTGAGATTGATCCAGATTATGAGCCTGAACCGATAGAGGAAAGAACTTTATTTGGGGTTAGCCTTGTTCAGGATAGAAACAATATGTTAATAACAGAGAAGATATTAAACAATATAGTAACTGAAAACAAATTTTTCCCAGATTCAGCAAAGAGAGATCTATTAATTTCTGCAATAACACTAAAGTATACGCAGTCCAATTCTGTATGTTTTGCCAAAGATGGGCAAACGATTGGTGTTGGAGCAGGACAACAATCTCGTATACATTGTACGAGACTTGCTGCATTAAAAGCAGAAAACTGGTACTTAAGACAACACCCAATAGCTCTTTCGATGAAATTTCGTGAAGAAGTTTCACATACTGCAAAAAATAATGCAATAGATAAGTGGCTTTGTGATGATCTTACAGCACCAGAAAAGAAAGCTTGGGAAGAGTGTTTTAATGAAGTACCTCATAAGCTTACTCATAATGAAAAAAGAGAATATTTAAATGGACTAAAGGAAGTATCGTTTGCTTCGGATGCATTCTTACCTTTTCGAGACAATATTGATCGAGTTGCACAAAGTGGTGCCAAATATATTTTACAAACTGGTGGATCGTTACGTGATAAGGAAGTTATTGATGCGGCTAACGAATATGGTATTGTAATGGCATTCTCAGGAGTACGGTTATTCCATCATTAATTTGTTGATCCAAAAGTAAAGATTTCTTTAGAATGATTGTGAAATGTTGTACTTAAAGTAACGGGTGCTTATGTTCAATAACGGGATGGCTGCGGTGATCCCGTTTCTTATTGTACTA
Organism: Neobacillus niacini; assembly: GCF_031456445.1. GTDB lineage: Bacteria > Bacillota > Bacilli > Bacillales > Cytobacillaceae > Neobacillus > Neobacillus niacini_I. The sequence continues at coordinate 8,578 of NZ_JAVDUQ010000060.1, forward strand.
TCCTGAAAATAAAGAACTGGGATATCACTTTTTTGGCAATACGAAACTAGACCCTTTAAATCTAATTTTTTTGAAAGGGCATGGGAAGGTTCTATCTTTGTTTTGAACATAATTATGCTATTGCTTCAACTATAACTTTACAACCAAGTGTCTCTAATCGTTTAATAGACTGCTTAATCACTATCTCTTTCTTCCGTCGATCAAAGTAATCTGCCCCTAACTCAATATAGGGTACTCTTTTACTTATCAAGTGATAAGCAATTGTTAAAATGGTATGTCCAACTGCAACTGCTGCCCGTTTTTTCCCAACTCTTGCTGCTAAACGTTGGTATTGGGATGAAAGATAGGTGTTCTTTGTCCTTGCTGCTGAATGTGCTGCTTCAACAAGTGCTGATCGTAATTTTTTATTACCTTTTCTTGTTTTTCCGGACTTTTTTTTTCCAGCGCTTTCATTGTTTCCTGGAACCATTCCAGCCCAGGAACATAAATGTGGTGCGGAAGGAAATTGTTTTGAAATTTCCATACCTATTCCTATTTCAGCTAAAAGTTGTTCGGCATGACTTCTACCTATTCCAGGAATAGAATCAAGCAGTTCAATATCTTCTTCATATGGTAGCATACGCTGCTGGACTTCTTCACTTAACAGTTCAATCTGTTGATCCATAAAATCAATGTGTGAAAGTTGGGTTTTTAACATCATTTTTTGATGGGGTCCAACGGACCCAACCAAAGCACGTTCTAACTCATCCTTTTTTTTCTTTAATCTACTTTTAGCTAAGTTTGATAACGTCTCAGGATTATTGACACCGTTAATAATCGCTTCAATCATTGCTCGACCGGATACACCCATAATGTCAGTGGCAACCGAAGAAAGCTTAATATTGGCACCTTCTAGCACCTTTTGGATTCTACTAATCTCCCTAGCCCTTTCTTCAATGAGACTTCGGCGGTATCGAACTAACTCACGTAATTCTCTTTGTTCTCGATTAGGGATATAACTGTGTTGAAGTAAACCGTGTCGCAGTAATTTCGCAATCCATTCTGCATCTTTCACATCGGTTTTACGTCCAGGTACCGCCTTAATATGTGCAGCATTCACAACCATCGGTTGTATTTCCTCAAGTTCTAAAAGATTGTAAATAGGCTTCCAATATACACCTGTACTTTCCATTGCAACATGAGTACACTGTTTACTTTTGATCCAATCCACCAATTGGAAAAGGTCATGTGTCATCGTATCAAACGTTTCGATTTCTTTTCCTTTTGGAGTAATCGCGCAAGCGGTAATACTTTTTTTGTGAACATCGAGTCCACAACAGCGTGCATAAACAACATCCATTATTAACATCCTTTCAACAGGCTGAAGTAAATTAAGGCTGGTGCAACAACCATATAAGATTAATCTATCCTGCGTGCTTCTCATTCGAGAGCAACAATTTGTGGTGCACCTGGTCGTAGTGAATCAGTCTACCATGCGGGCTTAAAAGCACCATAGTTGATCGACCTTCCTTCGCCAGCCGTATTATCAGCATTGACAGGAGGAAGGGGAGCTAGACTAGTATAAAAACATTTTCATTCATTTGATGGTGCCGCAACGCGGCATGCATGTCTACCATGAAAATAAGTTTCCTCGGGATTTGAAAAATGACAATACTTAAGAAAACCCTGCTCAATTGTTAAAAAAAAGAGGAGAGCGTTAATTAATAAGTCTATGAATTGGTTGACTGGATTAAGGTCAGTATCAGTATTGACACTTCCTAACTATTTTCATTCTCTGTGGTGAAGCGGTGATTTTTCGCTTCATGGATGGCTAACGGGGCAGATTAGTGCAAAAAGGAAATGTAAATCCCTTCATAGAATTATTATAAAAAATCTAAAATTAGGGAGTGTTAGGTGGGTGCTTGGGGAGTAGCAATATTATCCGATGACATAGCTGAAGATGTTAACTTTAGATATAAGGATTTATTAGGCGATAATTATTCAAATGAAGAAGCAAGTAGAATTGTTATTGAAGAATACCTGAATGAGTTAGATGATGAAGAAATTACAGCTTTTTGGTTATCATTTGCGTTAATACAATGGAAATTAGGAAGACTGCAAGAGGAAGTAAAAAACAAGGTACTGCAAATTATAGATAGTGGTTCAGACCTTGAACGTTCGGAAGAAGACCCTAAATTAAAGAAGAAGCGTGAATCTGTTCTTCTTAAACTAAAAGAGCAATTAAATTCTCCACAGCCACAAGCTAAAAAAGTGCCAAAGAGATTTGTATCAGAAACTACTTTAAAGGCAGGGGATGCCATTAGTTATGAATTACTATCAGGGGATTATATTATCCTTAAGGTAATCGGTATTATTGAACAATGGACTGGAGATAGATACCCTCTTTTTGAAATATGTGATTGGATGGGAAAAGAAATTCCTTCAAAGGAACAAATTAATAAATTAGATTTAAAGAAAGAGACTTTTGAAAATGGAAATCAAAAGTTGAATAAACTGGTTTTCCCTGGGGGAAAAAGAGATAACCCAACAAAAAGAATTAGAGTGATAGCAGAAAATGTAGGCATAAAATTAAGTATGGAACCCCCGTATACATTATTAACTTGGAAGGAATTTGATGAATACTTAGCGAAATATAAATAGAATAAAGAAAAAGGAAAGACCCGTCACCAGTTTACTTATCATATTTATAAGTTTGTGAAGAAATACACTTAAACTAACGGTGCTAGAGTCTAACAAGTATCAGCTGCGAATGCAGCTTTATTTGTGTCGAAATGTAAAATGAATGTAACATAATGCACGTTTTGTTACATTGGATAATCTTCAAATTTTTGTTTGGTAATTAGAAATAAAATATGAATATACTTTAACTTGAGGAGGCTAATCAATTATGAAGGTATGCTCGTTTTTACCAGCTGCTACTAATATGATCTATGAAATGGGACTAGAAAGATATCTGAAGGGAGTCACGTTTGAATGTCCATCGGATAAGCCAAAAATTATTCGTACGTATCTCGAGGGGCGTAATCTTTCAAGTGCAGAAATTGAAACCTATGTCACAGAATCATCCAATATAGGAAAAAGTTTATATTATGTGGATATGGAATTATTATCAGACATAGCACCTGATCTTGTTTTTACACAAGATGTATGTGATGTATGTCAAATTAGTACCTCTGTTGTGCAAAAAGCGATTGGTTCCCTTGAAAAACAGCCGAAAGTGGTACCATTAATACCGAGAAGGCTACGTGATGTCTATCAGAATGCCCTGACCATTGCGATGGAGCTGGGAGAAGAAAAGGTTGGCCTTGATTACATAGCTTCTTTACAAAAGAGAGTACGTGCCATTACGGACAAACTTCGTGAACATCAAGTGGAACCAAATAGAGTGATGATTATGGAATGGTTAGATCCCATTTATAATTGTGGGCATTGGATTCCTGACCAAATCTCGTTGGCGGGTGGAGTGGATATGTTGTCCAATCCGGCAGGTTACTCTGTCATTACTTCTTGGGAAAAGGTACAACAATATGATCCAGAAGTATTGGTCATTGCGCCTTGTGGTTTTCAGGTGGAACGATCAATCCAGGAAATCGATCAGCTAACAAGTAAACCAGGGTGGAGCGAATTAACCGCAGTAAAAAACAAAGCCGTCTACTTGGCAGACGCAGATTACTTTACAAGGCCAAGCACAACATTGGTAGACGGAATTGAGTTGCTGGCTGCACTATTTCATCCGCAGCTTTTTGAAATTCCGGAAACATGCAGGAACAAGGTTGTATCCATTTCAGATATGGAATTATCACGGGTGTAAATGATAATTCTCATGAGGACCGGGCGGTTTTTTGCTCGGTTTTTCTATGTTTTTCAAACATGGGGACGGTTCTTGTGTTTTAAATGATCAAAAAGCACCTGAAAAAGAAAATGAATGGAGGTTTAGCAGTAACTGTTTTTTCATGAAATTCGACAAGAAAATAATGAAACATAATAGATATTTTGTTACATGGATGAATTTCAGATCTGTTGCTTCTTCAGCTAACGTGGCAGGTTAGTTAAAGAAGGAATTATGAACATATGTTATAGTGTTGGCTAATAAGGAAAGATTTGAACAATTGTTGACAAGGAATATATTTAATATTATATATTTAAAAGTAACCAGAATAGCCTTCTGAATAAATTCGATATATTAGGTAAAATTAACTAGGAAATGTTGATCTTCAGGGGGCTTTAATATGAATTATTTTGAAATATTATATGATACCTTTAAACCTTTTTTAGATGGTGAAAAAAAACCATTAAATACATTAGAGGTAAGTAATATATGGTTATATGCAGGAATGGGTCAAAGTACATTACGACTTGAGGAGGTTTGGGTAAACACAATTCAAGATACTGAATTGAAAGAAAAAGTTATGAATGTTTTCCTTGTTCATAAAGAAATTGTAAATGAATTAAATGAGTTTCTATTGAAAGAAAGTGTGCCATTACCCAAACCTAGTGCACCTAAGCCAATAGATGATTATCAGGCTATCCCAGAAGGGGCGAAGTTTACGGACCAAGAAATCGCTGATTTATTATCTTATAACCTTCTAATTGCTATGACTCATGGAATGAGAATAATAACGGAATCAATACGTGCAGATATTGGATTTATGATCTCAAAGTTTTTACTCATGCATTTATCTGTTTCAATACCATTAAAACAACTTATGTTAGAACGAAATTGGATTCAAGAAGCTCCTCCGTATATAAATAATGCCCAGAGATAAATCCTTGTTGTAATAACGGGGTGCAATAGTTAAAGAGGGAGATCGCTGCGGCGATCTTTTTGCTTGTTGAGCTAACGTGGCAGGTTAATTGAAGAATGGTTTTTATATAGTACAGTTTAATTTAGGTTCATTTTTGCTTTTGTTTGAGAAACCTTAAGCGAATATATATCCCTACACAAATTAAGCCTATAACAGCGTTGAGTAAAACTTCACAATAGAGAGTAAAAGGATTTAGAAATTGCCCCTATTTCAAAAGCTTAGAACAAAATAAGCCAAAACCACAACTTATAGCGTTGATAATAAAATGATAACAATTTGAACAACTCCTTTGTTTTCTATCAGTCTATATTTTACACTTTTTAGAAAGATCTGTAATGAATCTTTTTCGTCAAATTGAAAGTAATCCAAGATTGTGAAGTTTTGTACTTAAACTATCGGGTGCTTTAGTTCAATAACAAGTAATTAAGGAACGCACATATTATATACATCTAATACGTGCGTTTCTTTTATTATGTTTTTACGTTATTTACCCTAAATATAATAATACTAAAGAATATTTCATTTTCATATAATATTATGCTTTTGTATCTACTTCATTTCTTTTCAAAATCATTTCTTTATATGAAGTAATTTTATGTTCTAACATTTTATTCGTTTCTTTCAGTATCTTTAACTGGTTTTCGATGGAACTTTTATGATCTTCTAATAGTTTTAATCGATTAATTGCTGTATGTTCTCCTTCAGTATACAAGAAGGCATACTCTTTGATTTTTGTGATCGGCATTTGCGTCTCTTTTAATTTTAAAACAAATTTTAGCCATTGAAGATGCGATTCAGTATATTTTCTTTCTCCATTTTCATTCCGATCTGGAAGAATGATATTCTCTTTTTCATAGTAACGTAATGTATGTGTACTAACTCCTACTAGTTGTGCCACTTCGCCAATTGTATACATAAAACCCTCCATTTTTAACCAATGCTAATCAAGTGTAAAAAATAGGTTTGACTTAGAGTTTACTCTAACCACTATAATAAATCAGTAAAAGTTAACAATCAATTTTTGTTAGTATAACAAAATATTAGGAGGCAATAAAATGAAAAAATATACAGTTATTACAGGTGCAAGTTCTGGTATTGGCTATGAAACAGCTCTTGCTTTTGCTGCTCGCGGTAAAAATTTAGTCATTGTGGCACGTAGAACTGAGGAGCTTGAAAAACTAAAAACAGAGATCGTGAAAGTAAATGCAGAATTAGATGTCGTTATTAAAACAGTTGATTTATCAAATACGAAAAATGCTTATACATTATATGAAGATTTAAAGGGATATGAAATTGAAACGTGGATTAATAACGCAGGATTTGGTAATTTTGCATCGGTTGGAGATCAAAATTTAACTAAAATTGAGACAATGCTTAATTTAAATATCGAGGCTTTAACTATTTTAACTTCTCTTTATGTGCGTGACTATTCAACAGTTGAAGGAACACAATTAATTAACATTTCATCAGGTGGGGGTTATACGATTATTGGAAATGCAATCACATACTGTGCTTCTAAATTCTATGTAAGTGCCTTTACTGAAGGGCTTGCACATGAATTAAAAGAAAAGGGTGCAAGCATGCAAGCAAAAGTATTAGCACCTGCTGCAACTGAAACCGAATTTGCAAAAGTATCGAATGATTTAGAAGAAAATGTTAAGTTAGAAGGACTTCTTCCTAAATACCATACAGCTAAAGAAATGGCTGGATTTATGCTTGATCTTTACGATAGCGAAAAAGTAGTTGGATTTGTAGATGGTCGTACTTATGAATTTCAATTAAAAGATCCAATGTATCCTTATGCAGTAGGAATGAGAAGCTAATAAAATTGATTTATTATCATTATTCGAAAATTTCTTGTTTATTATTTTTCCATTAGAAGGACCTTTCATTTATTTGTTTGTTCAATTAACTGATGCAATAGTAAAGGAGTGAGATCGCTACGGCGGTCTTTTCTTTTTGTGCTAACGGGGCAGAATAGTTAAAGAAGGATAGTGATCCAAGGCACTCTTAAGAGCCCGTTTTTAATATTTAAAAAAGGCTCTTTTATATTTGGAGAATGTGAATATAATGGATGAGGCAGTGGAAAAACTACTTGGACGTACTGTTACACCAATGAAAGAGGCTTTAGCTCAAATTGTTAGCCAACTATCTCAAACAAATAATTAATTTAACACAGAACTTGGAAGAAGGATGCTTATTACTTTCTATGAAGCTTAGAGATATCATCATTTCAATTTTTATTAATTCTTTCATGATGTTTTCTCCACTCTTGCTGTTGTGGGGAAAACGTAAGCACTTCCAATCAATCCGTCAATGGAAAAATTAGCAACCCTTCAGTGTATTAAATCGTTCAACAGATAAACTATGCAATCTGTGTCGTTCTTTCTCGCCTAATTGTTCATCCAGAATTTGAATTGAACAATCATAGGCAAGATCCGTTTGCCATTCTAATCTCTTTACTACTTCATTCAGTTTTTCCCAATCATTATTGATACTCATTGTCGGTTTTTCAGACACATTTAATCCTCCTTATAAAAAAGAGGCCCGATTAACTAAAATGTACCCTTTGTAAAGGACATTTAAAAAAAGGTTAGGAAGCCTGAAGAAGATGATTTCTGTATTGAACAGGGGTCATCTTTTTTAGGTTC
>NZ_JAVDUQ010000061.1:0-15427 GCF_031456445.1 Neobacillus niacini
GAAAGTTGATGTAGCTCGAATGTTACGTTGGCTTCATTTCGAAAGAAATGAATATTATTGTTTGTTGACGTTTTTGTTTGTTTAGTTTTCAAAGATCAAGTTCTCTTATTCGCTCAAAAGCGACTTTATTAATATATCATTCAAAGTTATTTGAGTCAATAACTTTTTTATTTTTGTTCGTCAATCGCTGACGACTTTTAATATATTACAGGATTAATTTCGATTGGTCAATAGTATTTTTAAAAGTTTTTTCAAAAAGAAAAAGCCGGCAAATAATAACGGCTTTTTAAAACTAAATGACCCATTTTTGTATGGCAACTAAAGCAACCATTCCAGGGATTCCAAGGAAGCCTGAAACAGCTGATGTAGCAAAATTAATCGGGACATGTATTCCAAATTGATTCCCTGCCACATTTAAGAAAAATAAAAATAATGCCCCAATTACTAATTTAATCGCAGCTTGGCCAATAAAACGGGCCGGCTTAAAAGGAGCACCCGAAAATAATAATAAAACAATGAGTCCCCCCAAAATGGAGATTATGATAATTGGTTCCAAAAAAGCTATCCCCCTCCAAGATTACTTTTACTAATAACTATGTACAAGTTATCTAAAAAAGACCTAAGAATAGGATAGCCTTTCGATTATCTTTTTAAAGATACATTCCGCTGTTTAGCTTCTCTTATTAAGAAGAAATATTTAGCCTCTGCAATCTTCGTTTGACAGATAACTTCTTCCGATGGGTCGAAACACTTCTCTAAGAGTATCTTTTGTTGCTGTGAATTTTCTTTAAATTTATTTAATTGGGTTAAGAGCTTTTCATCAAATTCTTTTCGAAGCCATCCCTTTCGTCGAAAAAACATGAATGATTCCTCCGGTACATTATAATTCTCTTCGACCCTCTAAGGCTTTTGATAAAGTAACTTCGTCCGCGTACTCTAGGTCTCCTCCAACCGGCAGACCATGGGCAATTCTTGTTGTTTTAATCCCTGATGGCTTTAATAACCGGGAAATGTACATCGCTGTTGCTTCCCCTTCAATATTTGGGTTTGTGGCTAAAATGACTTCTTGCACTGATTCGTCCTGAAGTCTTTTTAATAGGTCAGGGATATTGATATCCTCCGGACCAATCCCATCCATAGGTGAAATGGCACCATGAAGGACATGATATAATCCATTAAATTCCTTCATTTTTTCCATTGCGATGACATCTTTAGGGTCTTGAACAACGCAGATAATACTCCTATCCCTCCGCACGTCTTCGCAAATATAGCAGGGGTCTTGATCAGTAATATGACCGCATACAGAACAATAAGTTAAATTACGTTTGGCATTTACAAGCGCCTTAGCAAAATCTAATACAGTGTCTTCCTTCATGCTTAAGACAAAAAAGGCCAGACGAGCGGCCGTTTTCGGACCGATACCTGGCAATTTCATAAAGCTGTCAATCAGCTTCGAGATCGGTTCTGGATAATGCATTTTCTATTATTCCTCTCCTTAGAAATGCGTATGCACCCCTATAGGCGCTAATGGTGGACATTAAAAAGGAAGGTTCATTCCCTTAGTGAATTGCCCCATTGTATTGTTAGTTAATTCTTCTGCCTTCTTAAGAGCATCATTTGTTGCAGCAAGCACTAAATCTTGAAGCATTTCCACATCATCCGGGTCAACAGCCTCAGGATTGATTTTTACTTCTAATACTTCCTTGTGTCCGGATACGATTACGGTAACCATCCCTCCGCCGGCGGTACCCTCAATTTGCTGTTTACCTAGATCTTCCTGTGCCTCTGCCATTTTCTTTTGCATTTTTTGCATCTGCTTCATCATATTTTGCATATTTCCCATTCCGCCACCGCGCATCATTTACATTACCTCCAGTTTAATTTTAAATAATAGTAAATATTTTTGAGAATTGTCCAGCTCCAGCGCCGAAAAGGACGCTTCCGCTTTTCTTTTATTCAATTACTTCTACAAATTCAGCACCAAATAGTTTTTTTGCTTCAGAGATATGGGTTTCCTCCTCCATTTGGGAGTCTTTACCTTCCCCATCTTCAGTATGTTGATGACTGAGAAAACTTTCCCGAATGGACAACCATTGATCTTCAGGCACACCGAGGATAGTAAACCGATGACCGGTTAACTCTTGCAGCGCAGACATGACCGTTTCGATAAAACGGTTGTTATCCATTGCCATTTGGCAGTGAATTTCATGCTTGAATTTTAAAATAAAAGAATTGGACGATGCGGCAACAGGCTCGGCCTCATTTAATAAGGCTGCATGTGATTTCATTAGCCGTGATCGCATTTCAGCCCAATTACTTTTAATTTGATTGATATCATTTTTTGTTGCATGTTTTAAAACTTCATTTATTTTTCCAACAGCAGGCTGGAATCCTTTTCTTGATGTTCTAGGTGCTGTTTTTTGCACAGGTAAAACAGGAGCTTCCTGTACTGCCGGTATTCCATTCGCCTTTAATTGCCGCAGGTCCTCCTCAAGCTGTTCTATTTTTGCGAGAAGCTGAGAGATTTGCCCAGGGGCCGCCTGTTCAGAATGTTTAGTTTCGATTTGGCACAATTTTATGATTGCAACCTCTAGAAAGATCCTCGGGTGATTGGTCCAACGCATTTCCTGTTGTGTTTTATTTAATAGGTCAATCATCAGGTAAATTTGTTCAGTTGGAATCATTTCCGCCATTTTTTGAAATTCGCTGTCTAACGTCACTCTTTCTAAGGATTCCTCAAGATTCGGGGCAGTCTTATAAAGAAGCAAATCCCGGTAAAATAAAATTAAATCTTCAATAAAACGAGCCGGGTCTTTTCCGTGATATAAAAGCTCCTCTAGTGCTTCTAATCCACTTGCAACATCCTTTTCTTGAAAGGCATGGGCCAGCTTATATAAAAACCCCTGTGATACAGACCCTGTTACCGTTAGTGCATCCTCTACTGTTACACGGTCTTGACTGAACGATATTGCCTGGTCTAGTAAGCTTAGTGCATCACGCATACCGCCTTCTGCTGCCCTGGCAATCATCTGCAGTGCTTGTTCCTCACAATCTACATCCGTTTCATCGACAATTAATTTCATTCGATTCACGATTGCCCCTGCTGTAATCCGTCTAAAATCAAAACGCTGACATCTTGAAATAATGGTGAGCGGAATTTTATGAGGCTCTGTTGTCGCCAAGATAAAAATGACATGCTTTGGCGGTTCTTCTAACGTTTTTAATAAGGCATTAAAGGCACTAATGGATAGCATATGCACTTCATCAATGATATAGACCTTATATTTGACGGCTGTTGGAGCAAATTTCACCTTATCGAGTACATCTCTCATTTCTTCTACGCGAGAGTTCGAAGCTGCATCAAATTCCAAAACATCCGAGATGGTTCCATCGGTAATTCCCCGGCATGCTGCACATTGGTTGCATGGCTCTGCAACAGGCGCATGCTCACAATTAACCGCTTTTGCCAAAATTTTAGCTGCGCTGGTCTTCCCCGTTCCTCTTGGACCGGAAAATAAATAAGCATGTGAAATTTTCTGTTGAAGCAGGGCGTTTTGCAATGTCTTGGTCACATGCTCCTGTCCTACGACATCAATAAAGGTCTGAGGCCGCCAAACACGATATAAAGCCTGATAAGCCAATGGACATCGCCCCCTTCTGAATTTCTCATCAACTTTTGTATAGGCTTCTGCTTATCTCATTATAACGTATCTATTTAAGAAGTGAAAATATTAGAATATACAAGAAAAGCGCAAGCGCCTTGGTCAGCCCCGACAAGCATAAGACAAGCCGGCGAGAAGGTTGCTCTTTAACCTTCTTGACGGATTGGCTTATGACCTCGAGGGGCTAGGCGCTGGAGCTGGACCATTCTCAAAGCAATTATAAATTCTTATATGACAAAAAAACTCATCCCATTTTTTCTGAGATGAGTAATTTCTAAAGGAATATGTAGAAACTGCCGTGCACCTTCCTTCGACTGACGCCCATAAGCGTTACTTAAGCAGTTAGCTCGACCCAGGCAACCCTGCGGCACATGGGAGCGTCCACTTAATGCTGCTTCCTTCCGGACCTGACATGGTTCATGGATTCCCATTGCGCAGGACCAGGGCGTCAACACCACTTACTTAAGGCAGACCCTACAGACAGTCAGCCTCGGGAAGGGATTCAGCCTCGCTAGAGCGGATTGCGAGTACAGGGCACCGCTACCTCCCCGCCTAGCACGGCAAAGTTGAAAACAATATGAGTGCGTCGTATCTGACGCTTTTTTAGTATACTAATATTCGCGGGGAAATGCAACGCTTAATCGATGTCAATTTTTGTAAGTGAATCAACCGAGTTTTGCTTCGCTTTATTTCTTTCCGCCTTTTTCCTTTCCCGAATGGCACGAAAGAAGGAAGATAACAATTGACTGCATTCCTCTTCCAAAACCCCATTCATCACCTCACTTTGGTGATTGAACCTTTCGTCCTGAAGAAGATTCATAAAGGTGCCGGCACAACCGCCCTTTGGATCAGGTGCTCCATACACCACTCTTTTGATTCGAGATAAAATAATAGCTCCGGAACACATTGGGCAAGGCTCTAATGTTACATAAAGAGTAGCATCCTCAAGTCGCCATGATCCTGTTTTATGGCATGCTTGGTCAATTGCCAGCAGTTCTGCATGGGCAACGGCAGACTGCTCATTTTCCCTCAAATTATGGGCACGGGAAATAATTTCATCTCCCAAGACAATAACGGCTCCAATCGGAACCTCCTTTAGCTCCTCCGCCTTCTTTGCTTCCTTTATTGCTTCCTTCATATAGTATTCATCTAAATTTACATCCACCATCATCATTTGTTCCTTTCAAGGATAAGATTGATCGGCTCCTTCCAAACTATAAAATAGGAGGAGATAATTCATGAAGGAAATCCATCCTGCACTTATCATTATCGATATGATTAATAACTTTGATTTTTCCCACGGGCCAATTTTGGCAAAAAAAGCCCTGCAAATTGCCCATCCTATTAAAAAATTAAAGAAAAGTTTTAATGAAAAAAGTCTGCCGGTCATTTTTATTAATGACCATTATAATTTATGGCAGGCTGAATATACAAAAATAATTGAACTTTGTAGAAATCATTATAGTCAGCCTGTGTTTGAAATATTGCTTCCGAAAGAAAATGATTATTTTTTAATAAAGCCAAAGCACTCCGCTTTTTACGGTACAGCACTAAATACCTTGCTTCACCAATTAAAGGTAAATTCGCTGATTCTTACCGGTATTGCCGGAAATATTTGTGTTTTATTTACCGCAAATGATGCATATATGCGTGAATACCGGCTGTATGTTCCGGAAAACTGCATCGCCTCTGCGGATAATCAAGATAATCAATATGCCTTAACAATGATGCAAAATGTATTAAAGGCAAATATCCAACCCACAACTGATAAAAATTATATCATGTAACCTCTTTTACGCTCATATGATAGTTGTAGCGTATGTACGTTGGGAGGGAAAAGCATGCAAATTCATGTGGTTCAGAGAAATGAATCCTTAACAACAATTGCCCGGGCTTATCGTACAACCGTTCAAGATATCGTTGATGCGAATGAATTACCGAATCCAAATAATCTTGTAATTGGGCAGGCAATTGTGATTCCAATTATCGGAAGTTTCTATACGGTCAAACAGGGTGAGACCCTCTATAGTATTGGACAAAAAGTGGGAGTTCCTTATCAGCAGCTTGCTACCATCAATCGGATTTCAGCTACACAGCCGCTTTCCGTTGGTTTACGGCTTTATATTCCTCAAGGTAAAAAAAGACCGGCGGATTTTAATGCCTATGTTGAACCACGCGGGACCACTGTTGCTCCCGTCCTCGAAAGCAGTGCCCGTGAAGCTGCACCTTACTTGACCTATTTAGCTCCTTTTAGCTTTCAGGTCCACCGTGACGGAACATTAAAAGAGCCATTATTAAACAATTTCCCTGCCATTGCAAAATCCCACCAAGTGGTTCTGATGATGGTAATTAACAACCAGGAGAATGATCAATTCAGTGACGAACTGGGGCGGATTTTGCTAACAGACATAGCAATTCAGGATAAATTTTTAAATAATATTGTTGCAACCGCTAAAAAGTATGGCTTTAAGGACATCCATTTTGACTTTGAATATTTGCGGCCTGCGGACCGTGAGGCCTATAATACTTTCTTACGGAAGGCAAAGGCCCGTTTTAAAAGTGAAGGCTGGTTAATGTCAACAGCCCTTGCTCCAAAAACAAGCGCGACACAAAAGGGTAAATGGTATGAAGGGCATGATTATAAGGCGCATGGGCAAATTTCCGATTTTGTCGTCATCATGACCTATGAATGGGGCTATAGCGGCGGCCCTGCTATGGCAGTCTCTCCGATTGGACCGGTAAGAAAGGTATTAGAATATGCAATCAGTGAAATGCCTTCAAATAAAATTCTTATGGGGCAAAATTTATATGGCTATGACTGGACCCTGCCGTTTGTTCAAGGTTCTGTTGCAAAAGCGGTAAGCCCGCAGCAGGCTATTCAGCTTGCCGCCAGACATAATGTACCGATTGAATATGATTCTAAGGCACAAGCGCCGTTTTTTAGATATACCGATAGTGGCAAGCAGCATGAAGTCTGGTTTGAAGATGCCCGCTCCATTCAGGCGAAGTTTGACTTGATTAAAGAATTAAAATTACGGGGAATGAGCTATTGGAAACTGGGGTTATCCTTCCCGCAGAACTGGCTGTTAATCGTAGACAATTTTAACGTAACAAAAAGAACATAAACTGCCTGCATTCGGGCAGTTTCTTCTTTTATTCGACAAAAAACTAACATCCTCTAAAATATTCCATATCCCTTCCTGCTAAAGATTATGATAAAATATTCTTTGTGTCACTTTTAAAAAGACAGTAAAAAAGACCCAGTTTAAGGCTGGTTCATTATAGAAAGATCAGGCAGTGGCGAGGGAGGATATAGAATGGGGGATACACCCTTTATTACTGTTGAAGGGCCGATTGGTATAGGGAAAACATCTCTTGCAAAGGCCATTTCAGACCATTTTCATTTTGCTTTATTAAAAGAGATTGTTGATGAGAATCCATTTTTAGGGAAATTTTATGAAAATATAGAGGAATGGAGTTTCCAGACGGAAATGTTTTTTCTCTGCAATCGCTTTAAACAATTAGGGGATATTAACACCCATTATTTAAGTAAAAATCAAGCAGTGGTTGCGGACTATCATATTTTCAAAAACTTGATTTTTGCTACTAGGACCCTGAACAAACAAGAGTACGAGAAATATTACAAAATTTATCAAATTTTGACTTCGGATATGCCAAAGCCAAATGTCATTATTTATTTGAATGCGAGTCTTGATACGTTATTAAAGCGAATCAAGATAAGAGGACGAGAAGTCGAGAAAAATATCAGCCCATTATATTTAGAGCAGCTTTCGATTGATTATGAAAATACCCTAGCAAGCTTTGAACAGGAACATCCAGAAATACCCGTTCTCCGCTTTAACGGCGATGAGTTAGATTTTGTAAAAAATGAAGAGGATTTACAGCATATTATTAAAAAACTACAGAATTCATTAAAACAGAACAGTTGGTCTAATACATTATAAGAACAGGGGGATGTTCGTGAGTATTGTTATTGGTGGTATGATTGGGCTAGGTAAGACAAGTGTAGCTGACACCTTAAGTGCCCATTTTAAAAATAATAGAATTGAGAGTAAGGTGTTTTATGAAGCGGTGGATGATAATCCAATCCTTCCGCTCTATTATGAATTGACTCCTGAAGAATTGGATGCAAAAAGAATTCCTTTCCTTTTACAATTATTTTTCTTAAATAAACGGTTTAAAACAGTGAAGGAATGCATGAACTGGAGGGAACCGATTTATACCATTCAGGATCGCTCCATTTATGAGGATTGGTATTTTGCTTATGTAAATAAAAACCTCGGCAGAATTTCAGACTTGGAATTTAAAATATATGAAGAGCTTGTCGAGAACATGATGGAAGAATTAAATGAACTTCCTAAAAAGGCCCCAGACCTAATGGTTTACTTAAAAGGCTCGTTTGATACGGTGATTGACCGCATCATGGCGCGCGGCCGCAGCTTCGAAATAAATCCTGAATTAAAGGAATACTACTTTGAGGTTTGGAAGGGCTATGATGATTGGGTATTGAATCAATATGATGCAAGTGAAGTCCTTATTATTGATATGGATAATACTGATGTTGTAAAAAGCGAAGCAGACGCGAAAAAGGTTTGCCGTGAAGTCGAAGAAAAACTAAATAAAATCTTAAATAAAGAAAAGGCACATATTGGGTAACCAGTATGTGTTTTTTTTATTAAAGACCTTGCTGACCTTCTTCTTATTAATGACTTTTCTTCATTTCTGGCACTATGAGGCCTTATCAGTGCCCGGGCTCTTGATTTTTTCTTCTTTACGGGCACTATGAGGCCTTGTCAGTGCCCGGGCTCTTGATTTTTTCTTCTTTACGGGCACTATGAGACCTTGTCAGTGCCCGGGCTCTTGATTTTTTCTTCTTTACGGGCACTATGAGGCCTTGTCAGTGCCCGGGCTCTTGATTTTTTCTTCTTTACGGGCACTATGAGGCCTTGTCAGTGCCCGGGCTCTTGATTTTTTCTTCTTTCCGGGCACTATGAGGCCTTGTCAGTGCCCGCGCTCTTGATTTTTTTCTTCTTTACGGGCACTATGAGGCTTTGTCAGTGCCCGGGCTCTTGATTTTTTCTTCTTTACGGGCACTAACTATGAGACCTTGTCTTGCCCACTCTCCTATTTTTTCCTCTTTACGGGCACTATAACCTTTATCAATGCCCGATCGACCTTTTCTCTATACAGTGACTTATTGAGTCATTCCCCCCATTTGCCTCAAAAGGAACATATTGAACAGTAATTAACCCTAAAAAAGGAGATAAAAAAAATCGCTACAAAAAATTGTAACGATTTTTTTATCTCCAGTTTTTATGCGCGATTATTTTAGGTAAAGTTATGGCGGAGGAAGAGGGATTCGAACCCCCGCGCGGTTTAACCCGCCTGTCGGTTTTCAAGACCGATCCCTTCAGCCGGACTTGGGTATTCCTCCGTAACAACAGTCACTAATTTATCATATATCCTCTTTAGTGTCAATTAAAAATAATGAAATTTTTCGGACGGAAAAACTCCGTCCGAAAACACAACTTATTCCGGCTTGATCGCACTGCGGCCGCCCATATATGGCTGTAAGACCTTAGGGATAGCAACACTGCCGTCTTCCTGTTGATAATTTTCTAAAATAGCCGCTACGGTCCTGCCAATCGCAAGCCCGGAACCATTCAATGTGTGAACATGTTCAGGCTTCGCTTTCGGTTCGCGGCGGAAACGAATATTGGCCCGTCTCGCTTGGAATGCTTCAAAATTACTGCAAGAGGAAATTTCCCGGTACGTTCCATAGCTTGGAATCCATACTTCGATATCGAATTTTTTCGCAGCGGTAAAGCCGAGATCACCGGTGCACATGCTTAATACCCGATAAGGAAGCTCGAGTAATTGAAGAACTTTTTCAGCATCATTTGTTAATTTTTCAAGTTCATCATAAGAATCTTCCGGCTTAACAAACTTCACTAATTCAACTTTATTGAATTGATGCTGGCGAATAAGTCCACGTGTATCACGCCCTGCAGAGCCAGCCTCAGAGCGGAAGCAAGCACTATAGGCTGCATAGCGGATTGGCAGCTCCTCGCCGCTTAAAATCTCATCCCGGTGTAGATTGGTGACAGGTACTTCTGCCGTTGGAATAAGGAAATAATCCTCACTTTCAATTAGAAAGGCATCTTCGGCAAACTTTGGAAGCTGACCTGTTCCCGTCATACTTGTACGATTCACCATATATGGAGGCAGGATTTCTTTATAGCCATGCTCATCGACATGCAGGTCCAGCATGAAGTTCATGAGCGCCCGCTCTAGACGAGCCCCAAGCCCTTTATAAAACACGAAACGGCTGCCGGTAACTTTGCCCGCGCGCTCAAAGTCAAGGATTCCTAAATGGTCCGCAATATCCCAGTGCGGCTTCGGTTCAAATACAAAGTCCCTTACTTCGCCCCATTGTCTAATTTCCACATTATCGTCTTCTGTTTCACCAACCGGTACGCTTTCATGAGGAATATTCGGAATGCTTAACAATAACATATCCAATATTTCTTCAACCCCGCGGAGCTCGTCGTCCAATGTTTTAATCCGGTCGCCAACTTCACGCATTTCTTTGATTAAATGATCTGCATCCTGTTTTTCACGCTTTAACATGGCAACCTGCTGGGAAACCTCATTCCGCTTGCTTTTCAGTTGTTCAGACTCAACAATTAAATCACGTCTTTTCTGATCCAATTCTTCAAACCTGCCGAGATCAGTTAAATCCTCGCCGCGATGCTGAAGTTTTTCCTTCACTTCAGCAAAATTAGCTCTTAATAATTTGATATCCAACATATCTTTCCACTCCTTCCAAAAAATAAAAAACTCCCGCCCCCAAAAAAGGGACGAGAGTTACCCGCGTTACCACCCTAGTTGACAGAAGATGTCTGCCCACCTTGAAAAAGTTAACGGTTTCTGCCGAAAGTACTTACTGACCCCTTTAAGGAGTGTTCCATACCTTGCTCGAGGATGGATTCACAAGCGTCATTCACCGGCTCTCACCAGCCACCGGCTCTCTTAAGAATAAACTCCTGTTACTAGTTCCTCTCATTGCTTTAAACATATAAAGGATTTGTATATAATAATCTACTATAATTATCCACTAATTGCAATCAAATTATTCAAGATGTTTTGCTTTTGCCTCTTTTACCATTTCGACAAAGTAAGCAAATCCACTAAAACCAGCCTTTAACTGTTTTGGAAATCCCGTTCCAAACATCTCCAAAAAAGTTGCCAATTCCTCTCATCATTAGAACGAACCAATTGGCTTTCTCAACATCCTGTGCAGCAACTACATCTACCTTGATGCTTTTTTGCCCTTCATCCGTTACGAAGCTGAGTTTATCGTCCTTTTTAGATTTAACCGTTAAATAACCGATGGTTTCACCTTTTTTAATTGGAGCAGTCAGCTCGCCTTTTTTATTAATTTTCTTTTGATCCAAAACTAACACTGGTTGATAATTTTGCTTTTCACCATTTTGGATAAACATATTTATAGCAGATTTTGAGTAAATTTTAACTTTGTCAGCTTTCCCCTTAATTACAGGCAGTGTATTATAGCCTTTAACTTGATAATGGGCTGGAACAATTTCCTCTTTACTAAAATTACTGAAAGCATAATCCATCATTTTTCTTGTTTCATCAAATCGGGCTTTCTTATCACCCGTGCTGCCGTTCGCATCCTTCGCATTTTGAACGACCGTGATAAATCGCTTTCCATCTCTCATGGCAGTTCCGGTAAAGCATGCTCCTGCAAAATCAGTTGTCCCTGTTTTTAATCCATCCATTCCCTGATAACCATAGATTAAGGTTGGCAACATCCAGTTCCAGTTATCCATCTTAATTTCGTCATCCGTACCTTCACGAAACTTCTTTGTTGGGATACTGGCCGTTTTTAGAACATCCGGAAAATCATGAATTAAACGGAAGGCTAATCTCGCAACTGAACGGGCAGACATGACATTTTCTTCGTCAGCGCTTGTCCCTTCTGGCTGCTCACCATAATAATCTTTATTATTCAATCCAGTAGAGTTAACAAATTTATAGTTCTTTAAACCTAATTCCTTCGCTTTATCATTCATCATCTTTACAAAGTTTGTTTCTGACCCTGCAATCACTTCTGCTAGGGCGATTGTCGCAGCATTGGCTGAGTAAATGGCCATTGCTTGATATAATTCTTTTACTGTATATTTACCATCACGTCTTAATGGAACATTTGATAGGTTTCGATTTTGTGAAATTTTATAAGCAAGCCCACTCACAGAATATTGTTGATCCCACTTTACCTTTCCGTGTTTAATGGCATCAAGCAGGATGTATTCCGTCATCATTTTTGACATACTGGCAATACCGAGTAAGCTGTTAGCGTTTTGTTCGTATAAAACCTTTCCGTTTTCTCCGTCCACAATAATTGCACTATCTGCATTCACCTTTAATGGCGCTTGTGCTTCTGCTTTTTTCAAACCCGAAAACAGGCTAATAAACATAATCAATGCCAATAAGCCAGAAATACTTTTTCGATAAAAATATTTATTCACTATAATGCCCTCCAACGAATTTATACACCTTGGTTATTTTAACATAACTCCCTTTCAAATCATAGACAGAGCAAAGACCTATTTGTTCCAAAAATAAAAAGGAGGGCAATGTGGTCCCTCCTTACTATGTCTAAAGGCATCTTCTCAGATTATAAAGAATAATTCGGTGCTTCCTTCGTTATTTGGACATCATGCGGATGGCTTTCCTTTAAACCAGCACCGGTCATTCGGATAAATTGAGCATTGTTTCGTAATGCTTCTAAATCCTTTGTCCCACAATATCCCATACCTGAACGTAAACCGCCAATTAATTGATAAACGGTTTCCGCCAATGGACCTTTATATGGCAAGCGTCCTTCAATACCTTCTGGTACAAACTTCTTATTATCTTCTTGGAAGTAACGGTCTTTTGAGCCTTTTTCCATAGCAGCAACTGAGCCCATTCCACGATAAACTTTAAATCTTCTACCTTGGAAGATCTCCGTTTCCCCTGGACTTTCGGATACACCAGCTAGAAGACTTCCCAGCATAACAGCGTGGCCACCGGCTGCAAGTGCTTTAACAATATCACCAGAATACTTAATTCCTCCATCGGCAATAATCGTCTTGCCATGCTTTCTTGCTTCGGTTGCACAATCATAAACAGCTGTAATCTGTGGAACACCTACACCAGCAACAACCCTGGTTGTACAAATAGAACCTGGTCCAATTCCCACTTTAACTACATCCGCTCCAGCTTCATACAAAGCCTTTGTCGCTTCAGCAGTGGCAACATTACCGGCAACAATCGTTAAATTAGGGTAAGCATCTCTGATTTGTTTTACCGTATCAAGCACACCCTTTGAATGACCATGGGCGGTATCTACCACAATAACATCCACATTTGCTTTAACAAGAGCTTCTACCCTCTTCATGGTGTCAGTTGTTACCCCTACTGCTGCTCCCGCTAATAAACGTCCCTGACGGTCTTTAGCCGAATTTGGAAATTCAATTACCTTCTCGATATCCTTAATCGTAATTAACCCTTTTAAAACTCCTTTTTGATCTACAAGAGGCAGCTTTTCAATTTTATGCTGTTGCAGGATTTCTTCTGCTTCCTTCAATGTTGTCCCTACAGGTGCCGTTACAAGATCTTCCTTTGTCATTACATCTGAAATTTTAAAAGAGTAATCCTGTATAAAACGGAGATCCCTATTTGTAATGATGCCAACTAATCTTTGTTCCTCTTCATTATTGACAATTGGAACACCTGAAATTCGATATTTCCCCATTAAGTGCTCAGCATCAAATACTTGATGTTCAGGAGTTAGGAAAAATGGATCTGTAATGACGCCGCTTTCTGACCTTTTTACCTTTTCAACTTGCTCGGCCTGCTGTTCAATGGTCATATTTTTATGGATAATTCCTAAACCGCCTTGGCGTCCCATTGCAATGGCCATTTCAGCTTCAGTTACTGTATCCATCCCTGCACTCAGAATTGGAATATTCAGCTTTACGTTCTCTGATAACGCAACTTGAAGATTTACATCACGTGGCAGAACTTCAGACTTACCCGGAATTAACAAGACATCGTCAAAGGTTAATCCTTCTTTTACAAATTTATTTTCCCACATTTTTTAGGCCTCCAGGACAAAATTTTTTATTTGTAGGTTATCAATTGGACAAAATACTGTCAAGGAACTAGTTTTAATTTGATTATTCTGAAAAAAAGGTGATCTAGATTGGATATCTCTTATAAAGACTGGAAAAGCTTCTCCTGTTTCTTTTCAGCTGAATACTGTCAGTTATTTTTAAAAAATAACTATCAAAAATACATGGTAGAAAATCCTGAACAAAAAAGCTATGAAAACTGTTATGCCTTCCTTTATTATTTGGAACATGGCCAGATTTATTATGAACAAGCAGAAAAGGCTCCGCTTATTCTTAAGCCCATTCTTCTTTTTTACGGGCTAGTTCATTTAATAAAGGCCTGTATTTTGACGATTGATCCGGCATATCCTGAGACAACAAGTGTGTTGGCCCACGGGGTCTCAACCAGGAAGCGAAAAAAGCAAAATTATCAGTTTGTCCACGACGAGGTGAAGCTGCAAAAAAATGGATTATTCCCATTTATGTCTGAAAAAATGTTTCACATGAAACAATTGGAAGGGGAAAAGGTCATCATGGAAGATTTATTAAGGCTTATCCCCGAATTGGATGATTTGTTTTTTTTACTAGATGGAACGAAGACATTTTCAAGCATATATTTTCAAGGAGGACAATTTGAAATTCCTGATAAAGTGTTAGACCATTTCCATATGACAGAAAATCGCCTAAAAGAGTATTTAACCTCTAAAGCTATGCACCCTATTTCATTTTCCGATGAAGGACTTGCTTTTATGTTTGACCGGTCATTTCAGAAAAAAAGTTCACCCTTTAAGTATCATTTGGAAAAAGGGCATTTGGTTCTCCCAGTTCGAAAAAGTGAATTCCTCCATTTTCCGGAACTGCTCATTCACTACCTGCTTCTTTATAACTTAAGTATGATTGCCCGCTATGAAACAGAATGGTGGAGTGAGTTAACCAAAATGATGCCTAATCAGGATTTCCCCTTTATTCAATCGTTTTTAAATAGCACATTAAAAAAAGGGCCCTTCCTGATTTATGAGTATTTGATGAACTGAATTGAATTGAATCGAATCGAAAGTCAGGCTTGGGGGGGCCAAGCTTTTAGGTTAGACGTACATTTATTCGATTTGAATGTCTAAGTTTCACTTTCGGTAATATATGTACCATTTCATCTGTTTTATGTTCCAATTTGATTCATTTATGTTCCAATTTAGTTTTTTAAATGCAAATTCCTTAAAACAGTTAAAAGTCCAGGTATTAGCCTGGTTTTTTAACTGTTATATTATTATTTAACTTTTTATTCGATAATTTTAAGGGTTTTTAGGTTCCTTATTTAGATGACCTTTCACTTTATGTTCCATTTAAAGCTTTATATGTTCGATACTGTTTGTTATATGTTCCAAATTTCAATTATATATACCATTACTCCCATTTTATGTTCCAATTCCCTAATCAACAAAAAAACAACCCTCATATCAGGTTGTTCTTCATCTTGCCTGGCAACGTCCTACTCTCACAGGGGGACAGCCCCCAACTACCATCGGCGCTGAGAAGCTTAACTTCCGTGTTCGGTATGGGAACGGG
>NZ_JAVDUQ010000062.1:0-13218 GCF_031456445.1 Neobacillus niacini
TTGGGTAACTCCTTACGTCGTATCCTATTATCTTCACTCCCAGGTGCCGCTGTTACATCGATTCAGGTCGATGGGGTACTTCATGAGTTCTCAACAATTGAAGGCGTCGTAGAGGATGTAACATCCATCATTTTAAACATTAAAAAATTAGCTATTAAAATCTACTCTGATGAAGAGAAAACACTTGAAATTGATGTTCAAGGTGAAGGGCCTGTCAAAGCTAGTCATATTACACATGACAGCGATGTTGAGATTTTAAATCCAGATCTTCATATCGCTACATTGGCTTCAAGCGGCCATCTTCGCATGCGTTTAACTGCTAGACGCGGACGCGGCTATACTCCGGCAGACCAAAATAAGCGTGAGGATCAACCAATTGGTGTGATTCCTATCGACTCTATTTATACTCCGGTATCCAGAGTGTCCTATCAGGTAGAAAACACTCGTGTAGGTCAAATGACAAATTATGATAAGCTAACGCTTGATGTTTGGACAGATGGAAGCACTGGGCCAAAAGAAGCGATTGCTCTTGGTTCGAAGATTTTGACCGAGCATTTGAATATTTTCGTTGGGTTAACTGACGAGGCTCAAAATGCTGAAATTATGATTGAAAAAGAAGAAGATCAGAAAGAAAAAGTTCTAGAGATGACAATAGAAGAACTTGATCTATCCGTTCGTTCTTATAACTGCTTAAAGCGTGCTGGAATCAATACTGTTCAGGAATTAGCCAATAAGACTGAAGAAGATATGATGAAAGTACGAAACCTAGGTCGCAAATCACTAGAAGAAGTAAAAGCGAAGCTAGAAGAACTAGGACTAGGTCTGCGTAAGGACGACTAGGACATTCAAGTATTCGTAGACTTGCGATGATTTTTTTAATGACTTCAACAAAGGAGGGAACCCTTCATGGCATACAGAAAGTTAGGACGCACAAGCGCACAGCGTAAAGCTATGCTTCGTGATTTAACAACTGATTTAATTATCAATGAGCGTATTGAAACAACAGAAACTCGTGCGAAAGAAATTCGTTCAACTGTTGAAAAAATGATCACTTTAGGTAAACGTGGTGATTTACATGCTCGCCGTCAAGCTGCTTCATACGTTCGTAATGAGGTTGCTGATGCTGAGAACAATACAAGCGCATTACAAAAACTTTTCACTGATATCGCTCCACGTTATCAAGAGCGCCAAGGTGGATATACTCGTATTATGAAACTTGGACCACGCCGCGGTGACGGTGCGCCAATGGTAATTATCGAGTTAGTTTAATACCTTATCAGACAACAAGGGCGCTGGACAGTTTTCAAACAAACTTGTTCTTTGCCCTTTTGCTGTATTAACAATAAATAGTGTACGAACCAAGCCAAAAAGAGTGTTACGATGAGCGTTACTATTGTAAGGTTATCGCTTCCTGAATGGATGCGTGGATTGAAGTACGTCTCGTCTAGCTCATGCACCTCTCCCATTTCCTTTATGGAATTCCTATTAATTCGGCAGATGAAATTCGTTCCTGCCAGGGAAGAGGTGCAGGCTTTTTTTGTATGTAGTAAAATATGAGATGAGTTTAGTCGAGACAGGGGGGAATCACTTATGAAAAAACCAATTGTATCCCTTGATAGCGTTTCTTTTAAGTATGATTCGCAGGAACATTACGCTCTTCAAAATGTAAGTTTTAATATTTTTGAAGGGGAGTGGCTGGCAATCGTGGGTCATAATGGCTCGGGTAAATCCACGACAGCTAAACTTTTAAATGGTCTGCAATTTCCGCAGCAAGGTGAGATTATGGTTTGCGGTATGAGATTGACTGAGGAGTCCATTTGGGATATCCGGGAAAAATTAGGAATGGTTTTTCAGAACCCAGATAATCAATTTGTGGGGACAACCGTTCAGGATGATGTGGCTTTTGGTTTAGAAAATCATGGGGTCCCTAGGGATGAAATGATCCAGAGGGTAGAAGATTCTTTACAAAAAGTTAAAATGGATCAATTTCTTAATCAAGAGCCCCACCATCTTTCAGGCGGCCAAAAACAGCGGGTAGCCATTGCGGGCGTACTAGCTCTAAGACCTTCTATCATTATTTTAGATGAAGCAACATCGATGCTCGACCCTAGAGGAAGAGAAGAAGTGTTAGAGACCGTTCGTGCCTTGAAGAACGAAAAGCAGTTGACCGTTATTTCCATCACACATGACTTAGAAGAGGCAGCTAAAGCTGATCGTATAATTGTCATGAATCGTGGGGAGGTATACCGTGAGGGTACTCCGGAGGAGATTTTTTCGATGGATGAAGAGTTAATTCAATTGGGTCTAGATATCCCTTTTTCTGTGAAAATTGGTAAAGTTTTCCGTCAAAAAGGACTCGAATTATCGAAACATTATTTAACGGAAGAAGAGTTGGTGACAGAGTTATGGACATCTCACTGCAGAATGTAGAATATCGTTATCAAGTGAATACCCCTTTCGAACGGCTTGCCATTGAAGATGTCTCAATCGATATTAAAACCGGCACCTACTTGGCTATTATTGGTCATACTGGATCAGGTAAGTCGACGGTGCTTCAACATTTAAATGCTCTTTTGCAGCCTACCTCAGGTACGGTTGTAATTGGGACACACGAAATTAAAGCAAAACAGAAAAATAAAAACTTAAAATCGGTACGGCAAAAGGTAGGAATCGTCTTTCAGTTTCCGGAACATCAGTTGTTCGAAGAAACGGTTGAAAAGGATATTATTTTCGGTCCCATGAATTTTGGTGTCTCTGAAGATGTGGCAAAAGAGAGAGCACGGACTGCACTTAATCAAGTTGGATTATCAGAAGAAATATTAGATAAATCGCCCTTTGACCTTTCAGGCGGGCAAATGCGCCGGGTTGCTATAGCGGGCGTCCTTGCCATGGAACCGGACGTCATTGTCCTGGACGAGCCCACCGCTGGTTTAGATCCAAGGGGCCGCAAGGAAATTATGGACATGTTTTACCGTTTGCATAAGGAAAGAGGGCTTTCAACTATTTTGGTTACTCACAGTATGGAGGATGCCGCACAATATGCGGACCAAATCGTGATTATGCAGCAAGGAAAGATTGTTAAAAAAGGTACACCTGAAGAGATTTTTACAGCTGTAGAGGAATTACTCAAAATGGGATTAGATGTTCCGGAAGTGGTCCGTTTTCAGCTTAAGTTTGAAAAAAGAATGGGTAAAAAGCTTGAAAAAACCTATTTAACCATTGAACAGCTGTCTTCCGCTGTAACCGAACTGATAAGCAGAGGTGAGCGGGGATGATGGAAAAAATGATTTTTGGCCGATTTGTACCCGCAGATTCTGCTGTTCACAAGATGGATCCGCGTTCAAAGTTAATCATTATATTTTTATTTGTCTGTGTTATTTTTTTCGCAAATAATTGGATTACTTATGCACTTATTGGAATTTATACCTTTTTTATGATTGGCTTATCTAAAATTCCTGTTCGCTTTTTATACACGGGTCTGAAACCAATTATTTGGCTTGTTCTTTTCACTTTTATTATGCAGCTCTTGTTTACGAAGGAAGGGAACCTGCTTTTTCAGGCAGGCCCAGTGAAGGTTTATGATGAAGGCCTTAGGATGGGGATATTCATTTCATTAAGGTTCTTTTTCTTAATTTTAATGACATCCTTATTAACGTTAACGACCACACCAATTGAAATAACGGATGGACTTGAAACACTATTGCATCCTTTGAAAAAGGTCCGCTTTCCGGTTCACGAAATGGCTTTAATGATGTCCATCGCACTTCGATTTATCCCCACTCTCATGGAGGAAACGGATAAAATCATGAAGGCGCAAATTGCTAGAGGAGTTGAGTTTTCAAGCGGTCCAATCAAGGAACGCATGAAAGCTGTTATTCCATTATTAATTCCGTTATTCGTCAGTTCCTTTAAACGAGCGGAGGAGTTGGCTGTTGCGATGGAAGCAAGAGGGTACCGTGGCGGAGAAGGCAGAACGAAATACCGGCAATTGAGCTGGAATAATCGTGATTCCATCCAAATTGTGGTGCTTGTTATCCTAGTTATTCTTTTAATTTTATTACGTTCGTAATGGGGCGAATTCAAATGCAGCGCTATAAATGCATTATTTCATATGATGGTTCCGAGTTTTCCGGCTACCAGATTCAGCCGAATAAACGTACTGTACAATTAGTATTGGAAGACGTTTTAACAAAAATCCATAAGGGGCATTCCGTAAAGGTTGCTGCTTCAGGAAGAACAGATGCCGGCGTTCATGCAAAGGGTCAGGTCATTCATTTTGATTCGCCTCTCTCTATCCCTGAAGAAAAATGGGAAATAGCGTTAAATTCCCTACTGCCGGGGGATCTTGCTGCCCTCTCCGTAGAAAAGGTGCATGATTCGTTTCATGCTCGTTTTGATGCTGTTGAAAAGGAATATCGCTATTTTCTGAGGCGGTCTACTAAGAGAGACCCGTTTCAGCGGAAATATGTCTGCCAGTATCCCTATCTATTAAATGTGGATGCGATGAGAGAAGCTATTCCCTATTTACTTGGGACTCATGATTTTACAAGCTTCTGTTCCGCAAAGACGGAGGTAGAGGATAAGATTCGTACGATTGAATCGATTGAGATTACGGCGGATCAGGATATGATCATCTTTCGTTTTGTAGGAAATGGCTTTTTATATAATATGGTGCGAATTTTAGTTGGAACAATGTTAGAGGTTGGTTCTGGCGATAGAAAGCCATCCGATCTGCTCCAGGTTTTACAGGCGAAGGATAGAAAATTAGCCGGAAAAACAGCTCCAGCACATGGCTTGTACCTATGGAAGGTATTTTACAAATAAAATTCGAGTAACAACCCATCCAGGTGTAACATTTTCTTGACATATGGCTACAGAGTATTTATTATATTATATGTGTGTGTTTTTAATCCCACGATAAAGCCCCGGAAAGTCTTCATCGTGATTGAAAATATATGATTTAAAAAATAGCCGCACGCTTGTCTTAAATGTTCATTCCCGGAACAGAATGGATGCTTAGGTCATTTGAAGGTGCGAAAGAATAATCTTTTACGGATTTAAATTAGGAGGGAAACTCATGCGTACAACATTTATGGCAAATGCCAACAATATCGAGCGTAAATGGTACGTAATTGATGCAGAAGGCAAAACTCTTGGTCGTCTTGCTTCTGAAGTAGCATCAATTCTACGTGGTAAAAACAAACCAACTTTTACACCACATGTTGACACTGGTGACCATGTGATCATACTCAACGCTTCTAAAGTTGAATTAACTGGTAAGAAATTAACTGACAAGATCTACTATCGTCACAGCTTACACCCAGGCGGTTTAAAACAAAGAACTGCTCTTGAAATGCGTACAAACTACGCTGAGAAAATGATTGAGCTTGCTGTTAAAGGCATGCTTCCAAAGAATTCTCTTGGCCGTCAAATGTTTAAAAAATTACACGTATATGCTGGGGCTGAGCATAAGCACCAAGCACAACAACCAGAAGTTTACGAACTTCGCGGATAATTTAAAGGGAGGGAATTAACTTGGCACAGGTTCAATATATTGGTACTGGTCGTCGTAAGAGCTCCGTTGCACGCGTGCGCTTAGTTCCAGGTACAGGTAAAATTGTAATTAACAATCGTGACATCGAAAACTATATTCCATTTGAAGCTTTACGTGTTGTTGTAAGACAACCATTAGTAGCGACTGAAACTGTAGGCAGCTACGATGTTCTTGTAAACGTAAAAGGCGGTGGCTACACTGGTCAAGCTGGCGCGATTCGCCACGGTATTGCTCGTGCATTACTTCAAGCTGATCCAGAATACCGTCCAACATTAAAACGTGCAGGTCTATTAACTCGTGACGCTCGTATGAAAGAACGTAAAAAATACGGTCTTAAAGGCGCTCGTCGTGCACCTCAGTTCTCAAAACGTTAATATTCTTTTTATATCA
This sequence comes from Neobacillus niacini, assembly GCF_031456445.1. Lineage (GTDB taxonomy): Bacteria > Bacillota > Bacilli > Bacillales > Cytobacillaceae > Neobacillus > Neobacillus niacini_I. Next base: position 5,945 of record NZ_JAVDUQ010000062.1, read on the forward strand.
ACGTTTACAGCCCTTTCTCGGATTGCCGAGGAAGGGTTTTTTATTATAGAATAATCCATTTGAATACCCTTGCCCAAAAATCCATATCACTTTGAATTAATTTGCTATTCATTAATATTTTATTTTGATTACTGCTTATAAAGAGTGTTGTGGTCCACGTGAAGGATTTTGCCAAGCATCCTAAATCTTATATTCATTAGGACTAAATTCTCTTTTTCTTAGCGTGTATGCCAATTTATAATAGTGAGAGGGTTTTCTTTTCCAACGCTTAGATTAACCAATTTCAGGTGTTTGAAAGCGAGTTCCCCATACCCTGAATAGGGTGTTCCCTAGGAATAACTGCTAACATCGAAATTTTACTTTATAATAAATGGGGTAGGATTCGACGGAGGGCCTCGATCAAGAAGTTTTCCTTCATTATAAAGTCCCTCAACAAAGGGGCTGTTTGGCTCGTTTTTTTCGTATCGCTGGGCGATATATAATGTAAATAAACTTGAAAATTCTATCAATTAAATAGAAAAGGAGGTATGATATGCGGCGTGATATTCAACCGAATGAACGAGCTTTCACTTCCAAGGAAGTGGCAGAAGAAGTGGGGATTGCAACACCAACTGTTCGAAAGTATGGGCAAATCTTAGAGCGGAATGGATATGAGTTTTTAAAAGATGGCGATCGGCGTATCTTTGTTCAGTCCGACATCGAAGTGCTTGTAGCGCTACGCGATACAGACAAGCCCTTAGACGATACAGCTAAAGACCTTGTATATCAGCAAAAAGAAAGATTACAAGGACCCAATGAAACAGAGATTGCGATATCCGATACATATGATCATTTTCCCGATGATCCCAATCATTTAAACGAGGTCTTAAGGTTTTTAGTCAATGAACTCGCAGCCACACGTGAAATGAACGTCCATCTAACCAATGATATGTCACAGCTTAAAACTGCGGTTTCACGGCTCCAACAAGATCATCATGTTATAAGTTCTAATATTGGTAATTCGGCGCAAAAAACAAATGTAAAAATTGAAAAATTAGCTGAACAACAAAATATTCATTACGAAACATTGCTGAAACAAGAAAAACAAATAAGCGATTTCTTACAAAAAGAAATACAAAGGTTACGGGACGAACAGAAAAAAGAATGGTGTTCGCAAAATAATTTTAATAAGCGTTTAGAAGAAGCGATACAAAAGCCTAAAGATAAGTGGGAATGGTTGTTCTCCATATTCCGAAAATAGGGTTTCAACTATTAGGATTCACTATTTTTCAAATTTCAACAAATTCCCGGGAAATACTTCAAAATCTGAGTAGATATCGACAAAAGACCCCCAATTTAGTTAGGGTCTTTTTTTAACCATAAATTTGGCAACTGAAATTTTGCATTTCTTAGGATTTTGGGTTGAAGAATAGTCCTAAGAGGTGAAATCTGTGACTGTTATAACAACCTTCAAAGAAAAGAAAAGGGAAAAACAAATCAAATATGAGCGTTCTGTCCTTAAGGACTTATCGATAAAAACATTAAAAGAGCGAGTTCAGCATTATTTGGGATCCTCAAGAATTACATCAAGCTTTGTAATGCATGCAGGTGTGGAAGAGGCCTGTTATGATGTGGCACTTGAAGCCTACTTGTTAGGGGCAAAGTTTAGCAAATTTGGTTATTATGGGGAAGATATCGATGAAGTAAAAAAACGCTGTTATAAGGAAGAAAAGCATTTGATTGATACCCTATTCAATTTTTTACTTTATTGGGGTAATGGAGAAGAAGGGACAATGAGTGAATCCCTTTATTATCTTTGTGAACAATACATTCACGTCTGGTGGGTCGATGGATACCAAAAAGGAGAAAGACGCCATAAGCTAAGACTTCATTAGGTCATTCCAATAGTTCTAAAGTTTCCCCTTGTCCCATATATTTAAATGAACATGGACGAGCGGGAAGGAATGATTTGGTTGCTGAAGAGAAGATTGAAAATTATAGCGTTCTCTGTGGGGTTACTTTTATTGTTCCTGATTTTACAACATGATTTTATGGAAGATAAATCATGGAAATCATGGAATTTGCCGTTATCGGGGAAAATCATTTTAATTGACCCGGGTCATGGCGGACCTGACGGTGGTGCCGGTGATGGAAAAACCTTAGAAAAGGATATTGCTTTAAATATTTCATTTAAGGTAAGAGATTTCCTTCAGCAGCACGGTGCCCTGGTTATGATGACGAGGGAAACTGATGAGGACTTGGCAGACCCTACAACAAGAGGGTATAGCAGGAGAAAGGTCGAAGATCTGAGGCAAAGGCTGAAAATGATTAATAGCTCTGATAATGATCTATTTGTCAGTATTCATTTAAATGCCATCCCTTCTGCCAGATGGAGCGGGGCTCAAACCTTCTATTCCCCCCATTATACTGAAAATGCCAAAGCGGCAAAATTTATTCAAGATGAATTAAGACGGAATTTAGAAAATACAAATCGAAAGGCAAAGCCTTTAAGTCATGTCTATATTTTAAAAAATGCAAAGAAGCCGGGTGTTTTAGTCGAGGTAGGCTTTTTGTCCAATCCGGCGGAAAAGGCAAACCTTCAAACTGATTCCTACCAGGAAAAAGTGGCTGCATCTATTTATAAAGGAATCATCCGCTATTTTACGAATGAAAAGGAATTAAAAGAAACAGATTAAGGAAGATGGGCTCTCTTGCTCATCTTTTTTGGCTTTTGCCTAGCTCCAGCGCCTAGCCCCTCAAGGTCACTTTCCTGCTCCTGCGGCAAAACGTATTCGAGGAAGTACCGTTCACCTCGTCGCATGCCTACAAGGATGAAAATTCAGCGATGTAGGTATGCCGATGAAGTCAAAAAACGACTTCACCGTCAGGGCCGCAAGCAGCTGTCGGGGCTGACCAAGGCGCTTGCGCTTTTCTTTCCAATATTGGAACAGGGTATACGTGTGATTCAGTTAACTGTTTTTATCATGAGTTATGGTATACTGGAATTTGGAAACGAATTCAATTGTGAGGTGTTTGTTTACATGCTAACAGAAGCGAAAGTCCGTGAAATTGTAGGCGGCTTAAAGGAACCATTTTTACATAAAACATTAGCCGAGCTAAATGCAATTGAGGAAATAAAAATTAAAGAAGAAAAAAACCATGTCAGTGTAAAAGTGGATATTGCCAAAACGGGTACTGCCGAACAATTACAATTGCAAACACAAATTGTGAATGTTTTAAAAGAAGCAGGGGCAGCTACAGTAGGGATCCGCTTTGGTGAACTTTCTGAAGAGGTACTTGCTGCGAATCGTCATGCGGTGGAAGAAACAGAGGAAAAAGGCTTATTATCTTCTAAAAATACAACTTTTATTGCCATTGCCTCAGGTAAAGGCGGTGTAGGTAAATCAACGGTATCTGTTAACCTTGCTGTTGCCTTAGCACGTTTAGGTAAAAAAGTCGGACTGATTGACGCAGATATATATGGATTTAGTGTACCGGATATGATGGGAATTACGAAACGCCCTGTGGTGAGAGGGGAAAAAATTATTCCGGTTGAACGTTTCGGAGTCCAAGTCATTTCGATGGGCTTCTTTGTTGAAGATAATGCACCAATCATTTGGCGCGGTCCAATGCTTGGAAAAATGCTGAACAGCTTCTTCCATGAAGTAGAGTGGGGCGAAGTGGATTATTTATTATTAGACTTACCTCCAGGAACGGGCGATGTTGCATTGGATGTCCACACCATGCTTCCAGCATGTAAGGAGATTATTGTTACCACACCACATCCAACAGCTGCCTTTGTAGCTGCTCGCGCCGGCGCAATGGCTGTCCGTACAGAGCACGAAATTCTTGGTGTAATCGAAAACATGGCTTATTTTGAAAGTAAGCTAACAGGCGAAAAGGAATATGTATTTGGCCGTGGTGGCGGGGATAAATTAGCTGAAGAGTTAAATACCGAAGTACTTGGGCGCCTGCCGCTAAATCAGCCTGATTGGAATGATGAAGATTTCGCACCATCTGTATATCAAGAAGATCATCCACTCGGAAAAATCTATTTAGAAATTGCTGAAAAAATGACAGATCTTTTGAAGAAATGATAAATGAAGCCTCTTCCTAATCAGGAAGAGGCTTTTTACTGAATATAATGATTAGGCTCCGCTGCTGTTGTCTGAACCGCTTTGTCCTCCGCTAGAGTGGCTTCCACTACTGTCTTTTCCGCTACTTGCATTAGCTTTTACATCTTCAGCGGCTTTAAGCAGAAGCTCCTGCATTTTGACTTTAAATAACGGGCTTTCAATGGTTTCAGCAATTACCTTTTGAAGATGTTCTCGATATTCTTTACTTTTTAATGCATCCGCTAATTCCTTCTGAATTTCAGGCTCTTTAAATACTTGAATCATCATCCCTCTATACTGAGGGTCATTCATTAAATCCTTAAGCAGTTTTTCATTTTCGGATCTCATGTTTTTGGCAACGCCTTGAGCAAATTTAGGATCACTGAAGGTCTTTTTCCAAAAGGTTGTTGCTTTATCGGAAGTAAGGGTTTGTTCAATCGTCTGTGAAACCATCTTTTGGTCCATCACAAGCTTTTCCTTCATGCTGTCATCGGACATCACTTCTTGGATTGCCTTCTTACCGTCATCGGTTTTTAGAATATCAACCACCATTTTTTTGGTTTGTTCATAATCAATTTGTCCCCCGCTGCTGGATTCATTAGATGCGCAGCTGGTTAACAATAACATGATGGGTAGGAGGAGCAGTATATTTTTCGCTTTCATTTTTGAAAAGCTCCTTTCGCATAAGAATCCTTAATTTTAGGATGAAGAAAATCGCGAAAGATTATTCGTAAAGGATTTTAAAATATGGATTTTTCAAATATGGATTGGTACAATCATTAGGAATGTATTTTATTTTTTGGAGGTTTATAGTGTGACGAGCCGCAATTGGGTAAAACTGTTTTTGACCACATTATTAGTAGGCGGGCTCACAACGGCTATTGTGGGTTTTATTGTTCGCTGGAGTGAATTTCAGCAGTATTTTACTGAATTTAAACTAATTGATATATTATCAACGACAATCTGGTTAATTGTTATGGGATTCCTATTTAGTGTCATTAGTCAAATGGGCTTTTTTGCCTATTTAACGATACATCGGTTTGGCTTAGGTATTTTTAAGTCTGCAACCCTTTGGAATGGTGTTCAGACAGTGCTCATTTTATTTTGCCTGTTTGATTTGGTTTATATGCGTTATGAAGCATTTGCCAAGCCGGGAGAATCTGTTATGCCTTATGTAGGAGTTGCTTTAATTCCATTAATAGTCGGCATGGCTGCTGCTTGGTTTAAGAGCAAACAAACCAATCTAAGTGCTTTTATTCCAGCTCTCTTTTTTATGGTTGTTGTAACGGTTGTAGAATGGGTTCCAGTTCTAAGAGTCAATGAAAGAAGCTGGGTATTCCTTATGGTCTTTGGTCTCCTGGCCTGTAATGCTTATCAATTGTTAATCCTTCATAGGTTAAATGAACGTTCAGAACAGGAAAGACAAAAGCGTAAGAACGCAGCGGCTGGGAGTAACAATAAAGCGGTAAAAAATAAAACCAATAAAAAACCGTCCCTTTAGCATTAGGCAGGGGCGGTTTTTGTATAGGTTTATTTTATTTCTTTTGAACTGACATGGCCATTGGCAATCATTTCAGAAACAGAAACTAGCTTCAAGCCTTTTTCATGAATTTCCTTGATAATCTCCGGCAGTGCTTTTGCAGTCTGCTTGGCTGAATCAGAAGCATGTAAAAGAACGATATCTCCTTTTTTCGCCTTTTCAACATTAGTGACAATGGTTTTAACACCAGGATTCGTCCAATCCTGTGAATCCACACTCCAATGGACAACCGTAAACCCGTAACGATCAGCAATTTTTAGCGTTCTTTCATCAAAATGACCAGTCGGAGAACGCAGCAGCTTAATATTTTTTACATTTAATTTTGTAAAAACCTCCTGAGCTTTAGAGATGTCTCTACGGATTTTCGCATCCTCTAAACTCTTATAATCTTCATAGGCATAGCCAAGGATACCAATTTCATAACCCTGTTTTACAATTAGATTAACTATATCAGGGTGCCGTTCAGCCCATGATCCAGCTAAAAAGAATGTCGCGGATTTTACCCCCTCTTTTTTTAATGTGTTTAAAATTGGTTCTGCTTTTTCATCTCCCCAACCAATATTAAAAGATAAAGCAAGGTCTTTTTCGCCGCGATAAATGGCTTTTGCTCCATCCTTTGTTGAAAAAACAGGTAATTGGGCAAGGTTCTGCATATAGAGGAACCAGGCCGTAAAAAAAGCAGCAATTAAGATTAGAGAAATGTTTTTAAGTGACTTACCATTTAACACATAAAAGAAATTCATCCTAACCACCTCGTCCATTGCCATCCTTGTCTCAACTTATGCCTGCTTTTTTAATAATATGAATAAAGATTTTTATTATAAAATTGAATTATTTGGAAAATACTACTAGAACTATAAACTCATTGGAGGTTATTGGATGCTGGGAATACTAATTAACGAAAAAGAAGTGAAAGAAATAGAGTATTTAATTAAGCGGGAAATGGATGAAATCCTTTTTGATTTAAGGGATAACCGCATTGACCATATTGTGAAAAGAGCAATGGAGGAACGGTACAAAGTATTATTTGCTTTATTTAGACGAGTAGCCTCACCAAATGAATGTTTAAAGTATATGAGGAAAGATAAAAGAAACAGAAAAAAAGGATAAGGTTGGGGAACTTTTTTTAAAAGAATTGTTGACATATATTTATTATCCTGTTATATTAATAAACGTCGCTGCTGACGTAAAAAATAGCTTGAAAAAAGTTATTGACAATACGATCCGCGGATGATATATTTAAAAGGTCGCTTTTGAGGTGACTGAGAGAAATTGATCTTTGAAAACTAAACAAACAAAAACGTCAACAAACAATAATAATTCACTTCATTTAATGATGTGAAGCCAACGTAACATTCGAGCTACATCAACTTTCTTGGAGAGTTTGATCCTGGCTCAGGACGAACGCTGGCGGCGTGCCTAATACATGCAAGTCGAGCGAATCTTTGGGAGCTTGCTCCCATTGGTTAGCGGCGGACGGGTGAGTAACACGTGGGCAACCTGCCTGTAAGACTGGGATAACACCGGGAAACCGGTGCTAATACCGGATAATCCTTTTCCTCTCATGAGGAAAAGCTGAAAGTCGGTTTCGGCTGATACTTACAGATGGGCCCGCGGCGCATTAGCTAGTTGGTGAGGTA
>NZ_JAVDUQ010000063.1:0-11051 GCF_031456445.1 Neobacillus niacini
GTATTACTGTTAAAAGGGAAAAGAAAAGTGGTTTGATTGCCCGAACGAGCTGGTATTACTGTTAAAAGGGAAAAGAAAAGTGGTTTGATTGCCCGGACGAGCTGGTATTACTGTTAAAAGGGAAAAGAAAAGTGGTTTGATTGCCCGAACGAGCTTGTTTTACCGGAAAAGGGAATCGACAGCCTGAGAACATGGTGACTTGCTCTTTTTTTGCTGCCGTTTTTTTTACCATTTTTGGGTTCATAAAACGGACGTAATTCCAAACATCTGTGCCCATTTCATGATAAAATGAAAGACAAAGAGTTTAGGGAATGGGGGGAAGCACATGTCAGTTAGAATGATCATTGGGCGGTCTGGAAGCGGAAAAACATCGCTGTGTTTAAATGAAATACGAGATCGGCTATTGGAAAATCCAATGGGTAAACCAATTATTTACATTGTTCCCGAGCAAATGACGTTTTTATCTGAGTATCATTTAGCTAGAAATCCGCAAATTGGCGGAATGATTCGAGCCCAGGTGTATAGTTTTCCGCGGCTTGCATGGAGAATTTTACAAGAAACGGGCGGAATCAGCCGATATCATTTAAGCAACGTCGGAATGAGTATGCTGATTCGTAAAATCATTGAAGAACAAAAGGAACAATTAACCTTGTTCGGGCGCGCTGCCGATAAACATGGTTTTACTCAACAATTGGAACAAATGATTATTGAATTCAAGCGGTATTGTATTCGGCCTGAAGAACTTATGGAAGGATCAATAAACCTCGGCAATGAATCCGCTAAGGCACTCCAAGATAAATTACATGATTTAGAAATCATCTATAAACAATTTGAAGATGAAATTTTTGGGAAATACATTGATTCTGAAGACTATTTTCATCTCCTTGCAGAAAAAGTGGCTTCGTCCGGATATCTAAAGGAAGCAGAAATCTATATTGATGGGTTTTACAGCTTTACACCACAGGAATACCTTGTCATAAGGGAACTCATGAAGAATTGCGGGAGTGTTACCATTGCCATGACGACAGATAAGTTGTCTGTTCATGCAGCACCTGATGAACTCGATTTATTCAGGCTGTCGGCTGATGCTTGTTATTCTATTTTTGAAATGGCGAGCGTTGAAGGTATAGAAGTGGAAGAACCGATTTTACTAGGAAATCAACAAAAGTGGAATCATCCTTCCTTACGCCATCTGGAAGAAATGTTCGATGTCAGGCCTACTGTGCCTTATGAAGGACAAACGACGATTCATATTGGTCAAGCAGTTAACAGACGGGCAGAAATGGAAGGGATTGCAAGGGAAATTCGTGAGTTGGTCCGGACAAAAGGCTACCGCTACCGCGATATAGCCTTACTGATCCGTAACGGTGGGGACTATCATGATCTTTTAGTTCCGATTTTTGATGATCATCAGATTCCCTATTTTATCGACCAAAAAAGAACGATGTTAAACCATCCCCTCATCGAATTCCTTCGCTCCAGCCTGGAAGTGATCCAAACGTATTGGCGCTATGAGCCAATATTCAGGGTGATTAAAACGGAATTACTTTATCCGCTGCAGGAGAATTCAGGTAAAATGCGGGAAAAAATGGACCGGCTCGAAAACTATTGCCTTGCTTATGGGATAAAAGGAAGTAAGTGGACGAAAAAAGAGCGGTGGAGTTACCAGCGTTCCTACGGTCTAGAGTTGGAGACGAGTGTTCAAACAGATGCTGAAAAGCAAATTGAACAGGAACTAAACGAACTGAAAGTCCTGGTATCTGCCCCCATCTTACGTTTATCCAGGCGTTTGAAAAAAGCAGACACCGGAAGAAAGCTTTGCGAAGCCATCTATTTATATTTAGAAGAATTAGAGATACCTGCAAAGCTTGAAAAGTGGAAAATGGCTGAAGAGGAAAAAGGCAATCTTGTTAAAATGCGGGAACATGAACAGGTCTGGAATGCAGTGATAGACCTATTAGACCAATACGTTGAAATCCTAGGTAATGAACCGATTTCATTGAAGTCGTTTGCCGCTATTTTAGAAGCTGGCTTTGAATCATTGCATTTCTCCCTTATTCCTCCAGCGATTGATCAAGTATTAGTTGGAGACTTGGAAAAATCAAGATTAACAGAAATCAGGGTTGCATTCGTGGTCGGCGTTAATGAAGGGGTATTGCCAGCAAAACTGACGGATGAAGGAATATTGGCGGATGATGACCGAGAAATGCTGGAAATTGTCGGTATCAAGGTAGCACCAAGCAGTCGGACACGCCTTCTTGATGAAAACTTTTTAGCCTATAAAGCCATGACGATCCCGTCAGACCTGCTTTATGTTACCTATCCGCTTGCTAATAATGAAGGAAAAGCCCTTATTCCTTCATCGTATATTAAAAGATTAAAAGATATGTTCCCTCGATTAGATGAACTTGTTTTTGTAAACGACCCAGTGGAGCTGGCGGAAAAAGATCAGCTTAGCTTTGTATCAAATCCAACATCGACACTGTCCTATTTAACAGCACAGCTACAATTAAAGAAGAGAAATTATCTGATTTCTTCTCTTTGGTGGAATGTATATAACTTTTATATCGAAGGGGAAAGAAAGGAGCAGGCTGAAAAAGTTTTATCCAGCCTTTTTTATACAAACCAAGCGGTAAATCTTTCAAAAGAGGTAGCAGATGAATTATATGGAGATACCATTCAGGCGAGTGTTTCGAGAATGGAATTATTCAATGGCTGTGCTTTTTCCCATTTTGCTCAGCATGGGTTAAAACTAAGAGAACGACAAATATTCCGGTTGGAAGCACCCGATATAGGGGAGCTATTCCATGCGGCATTAAAGCATATATCAGATACCGTAAATGAACAAAAGATTTCTTGGAGTAAATTAACAAGGCAGCAATGTGAAGTTTTATCAAAGGAAGCGGTCAATACTTTAGCTCCAAAGCTGCAAAATGAAATTTTATTAAGCTCAGAACGTCATCATTATATTAAAAGAAAATTGGAGCAAATTATTACCCGTGCCTCTTTAGTATTAAGTGAACATGCCAAGGTTAGCGGATTTTCACCGATTGGCTTAGAACTAGGATTTGGCTCAAGAGGAGAGCTTCCGCCATTAAGGTTTTCGTTAAAAAATGGAAAGAAAATGGAGCTGGCAGGGCGAATTGACCGAGTAGATCAGGCAAAAGACGAAAACGGAAGTGTATTTTTGCGGGTAATAGATTATAAATCCAGTGAAAAAGATGTCAATTTAGGCGAGGTTTATTATGGGCTTGCACTGCAAATGCTGACTTATCTCGATATCGTCATAACCCATTCAAAAGAGTTGGTAAAAATGGAAGCGACCCCGGCAGGTGTTCTTTATTTCCATGTTCACAACCCGTTTATTAGCACGAAAAAAGTGTTAACGATGGATGAAATTGAACAGGAAATGATGAAAAAGTTTAAAATGAACGGGTTAATGCTAAGTGATCAAAATGTCATTCGTTTGATGGATCAGACACTTGAATCCGGTGATTCACAAATTATTTCAGCAGGAATCAAAAAAGACGGTAATTTAACCAAAAAATCCAAAGTAGCCAGCATTAATGAGTTTGAGAATTTACGGCATTACGTTCGAAATCTATATCAAAAAACGGGAAATTCGATTATTGATGGTGCGGTTCAAATTGCACCTTATAAGCTAAAAGATAAAACGCCTTGTACATTTTGTGCCTATAAATCGGTCTGCCAATTTGACGAATCGATCGAAGATAATCGGTACCGGATACTAGCACCACACTCGAAAGAGGATATTTTTGAGTTGATTGGAAAGGAGAATACCCCAGAATGAGTAATTTGATGATCCCGCCAATGCCGGAAGGGGCAACATGGACAGAAGATCAATGGAAGGCTATCATGGCTAAAAATAAGGATATTCTCGTTGCGGCAGCAGCAGGTTCGGGAAAAACCGCTGTCCTTGTGGAGCGCATCATTCAAAAAATCCTTTCGACAGATGACCCAATCGATGTGGATGAATTGCTGGTAGTCACCTTCACAAATGCCTCAGCAGCAGAAATGCGTCATCGAATTGGTGAAGCACTAGAGAAGGCAATTGACAATGATCCAGAATCGAGACATTTGAGAAAACAGCTTAGTTTATTAAATAAAGCGTCTATCTCCACGCTGCACTCCTTTTGTATGGAAGTGATCCGCAAGTATTATTATTTAATCGATGTTGACCCCGGGTTCCGGATTGCGGATGAGACCGAGGCTCAATTAATTAGAGATGAAGTTATAGATGAATTATTTGAAGAACAATATGGAAAGCCGGACAATGAGGTATTTTTTACCCTTGTTGATTCGTTTACGAACGACAGGAACGATGCAGCTTTAATGGATATCGTCCGTTCCATTTATGATTTCGCCCGTTCAAATCCGGAGCCGGAAAAGTACTTGGAATCAATTCTTAATATGTACGATGTCACCACGATCTCTACAATTGAAGAGCTTCCGTTTATTGAGGCGCTTTTATATGATATTGAATTGCAGCTAGAGGCTGCAAAGGAAATGATTAATAGCTGTTTAGAAATCGCAAAACAGCCAGGCGGTCCACATCCCAGGTCAGAAAACTTTTTGGATGATTTAAACGTTATTGATACTCTTATGACGGCAAAGAAGGATTCATGGCAAACCCTTTACAACGCCATGCAGACATGGTCTTTTTCCAGAGCTAAACCTGTAAAAGGGGACGAGTATCATAAAGATTTAACCGAAAAAGCCCAGAAACTGCGTGATAAAGCGAAGAAAAAGCTAGCTGATGTAAAGGATGAACTTTTTTCAAGAAAGCCTGAAAGTTTTTTACGTGATATGGAGGAAATGTATCCGCTGATTGAGACACTTGTTCGTTTGGTAAGTGACTTTTCAGAACGCTTCGAGAAAGCGAAAAAGGAAAAGGGACTAGTAGATTATGCGGATTTAGAACATGATTGTCTGCAAATTCTTACAGGGGAAATTTCCAAGGAAGGAGAATTTCTTCCATCAAGTGCAGCTTTAGCCTACAAAAAGCATTTTAAAGAAATATTTGTGGATGAATACCAGGATGTGAATTTGGTTCAAGAAACCATTTTAAAGCTAGTAGCGAATGAAAATGAGATGACTGGCAATTTGTTCATGGTCGGTGACGTCAAGCAGTCCATCTATCGTTTCCGTCTGGCAGAACCTAATTTATTTTTAGGTAAATACAATCGTTTTCGGCATGATGGAGAATTATCGGGTCTTAAAATCGACCTCGCCTGTAATTTCAGGAGCCGGAAAGAAGTTTTAGATGGGACGAATTTTTTATTCAAACAAATTATGGGGGTTAAAGTGGGGGAAATCGAATATGATGAAGCGGCTGAACTCCGCAATGGTGCCCCTTACCCTTATGATGAGCCGTATCCGGTAGAGCTTTTGCTCGTAGATTTAAACAAAGAGCAGAAAGAAACACAAGGCACGGAGGATGAAGGTGAAAACCAGGCGGATGAGTTTGATGCTGTTGATTTAGAAAAGTCCCAGCTGGAAGCAAGAGTGATAGCATCAAAGATTAAGGAATTAATCTCGAGTGGAAAGCAGGTATACAATACAAAGTCAAAAGCCAGCCGTCCTCTTATGTATCGGGATATTGTCATTCTTCTCAGGTCGATGACATGGGCACCGCAAATTATGGAGGAATTCAAGCAGCAAGGAATCCCTATTTATGCAAATTTATCAACAGGGTACTTTGAAGCAACTGAAGTGGCTATCATGTTGTCATTGCTTCGTGTAATCGACAATCCTTATCAGGATATTCCTTTAGCGTCTGTTCTTCGTTCTCCCATTGTCGGTCTAAATGAAGAAGAACTTGCCAAAATTCGAATTTATAAAAAAAGGGGATCCTTTTGGGATGCGGTTAATACCTTTTCACGAAGTACGGAAGCTGAAAATACCGAAATGTTTTTCGAAAAAGTCCGCCGCTTTTCTGATTTATTAAAAGAATGGCGGGGAGTTGCCAGAAAAGGATCGCTTTCGGAACTTATTTGGCAGCTTTATCGGGACACCCATTTTTATGACTTTGTTGGAGGATTACCGGGTGGCAAGCAGCGCCAGGCAAATCTAAGCGCTTTATATGATCGCGCACGGCAATATGAACAAACCTCCTTTAGAGGTTTATTCAGGTTTTTGCGTTTTGTCGAAAGGATGATGGAACGGGGAGATGACCTGGGGGCGGCAAGAGCACTAGGGGAGCAGGAAGATGTGGTTCGGGTTATGACCATCCATAGCAGTAAAGGACTTGAATTTCCAGTTGTCTTTGTTGCAGGGATGTCCCGAAGTTTTAATATGTCGGATATTCGCAATTCGTATATGCTTGATAAGGAGTATGGATTTGCTGCCAAATATGTAAATGTAGAAAAACGAATTACCTTCCCGTCATTACCGCAAATGGCATTTAAGAGGAAAAAGAAAATGGAAATGCTTGCAGAGGAAATGCGCGTATTATATGTTGCCTTAACGCGGGCAAAGGAAAGACTATATTTACTTGGTACAGTGAATGATGCCGGTAAAAAAATAGACCAGTGGAATGATGTTATCACGAATCAGGAATGGCTCTTAAAGGACTATGAAAGGGCATCTGCCTCCTGTTATATGGATTGGGTTGGGCCGGCATTGGTTCGTCATCAAGATTGTATAGATGTAAGGGTACCGGAAAAAAAGGGATTGCAAACTTCCAGTGAAATTATGTTCCATCCTTCGGCATGGGAAATTTCGATTTTGAGGAGCGAAGAACTCAAAAATCTAGAAATAGGTGAAGATTGTAAGGAAGATGACAATCTGGATTTAGTAAGAATCTCCAAGCCTGTATCGGTTGATACAACCTATGCAAGGGAAATAGATGATCGATTAACATGGGAATATACCTACCGGGATGCGGTAGCAAATCGGTCGAAACAATCCGTTTCAGAAATGAAACGGCAAAGGGAAATTTCCGATGAGCAGAGTGGGACCGATCTCCTTCGAAGGTATAACAAACCGATTTTAAAACGGCCGAAGTTCATGCAAGAAAAACAACTAACCCCTGCGGAACGCGGTACAGCTCTTCATATGGTTATGCAGCATGTCGATTTAATAAAACCAGTCAGTGTTGATTCCATTCAAGCACAAATAACCAATATGGTCGTTAATGAATTATTAACCCCTGAACAAGCAATGGTAATCGATGCCGGGTTAATTGTTCAATTCTTTACATCGGAATTGGGGAGAAGGCTATGTGCTGCGAAAGAGATTAACCGCGAAGTTCCTTTTACCATATCACTCCCTGCAGAAGAGGTATACATGAATTGGAAAGACGAGACGGAATCCATCTTTGTTCAGGGGATTATGGATTGTATATTTGAAGATGACCAAGGACTGGTACTGATTGATTATAAATCTGATGGTATAACGGACCGATATAAAGGCGGGTTTGAACAGGCAAAACCGATCCTTCTTGACCGTTATAGATTGCAAATTAATTTATACACAAAAGCAATTGAACAAATTTGGAAAAGAAAAGTGAATGAACGCTATTTGTTTTTCTTCGATGGTGCCCATATTCTAAATCTGGATGAAGAATAAGAGGCCAACATAAAAAACGGCATAAACCAATTCATAGGTTTATGCCGTTTTTTAATTGTTTCCAGCTATAGGCTGGTCAATAAGATCGGGATCTAAAACGTTTGTTCCACTTATACCATTGTTTGCAATGATGATACCGCCTGTATTAAATCCCCCAGAGCCTCCGTAAGTTTTTGCAGTGCTCTTTGGTGAAATATAAACTGTATCGCCAAATTGAACAATTCCGCCGCTAACAGCAACAATTTGCACAGGACCAATAATTGCTGGCATTACCAACATCCTTTACAATAATAAATGTCTAAGGCATTCTTTGCATTTCCTTGATATCCTGTTCATGCCCGTATGGGAGTTCTTGCCGGATATGTTTAACTCTAGCCTCCATAGAAACATTTCGACTGTTTCCTACGTGTAAAATCGATGAAGAAGAAATACCAATAATATCAATTTTTTTTACTTTTATTATTGGTTTGGGATTATGAGGTAAAAATGAAACAGTTTCGTTGATTGGTGGTAATGGAATAGGCTTTTTAAATACAGAATAGGAAGGAAAATTCCCTTCATTCCCATAAAATATTTCTGCTTCCCTTTGAACAGCGATAGCTCGCGAAAATCCATTTATGATGCAGGAATCCCCAAGCTGAATAATCGAAGAGTAGGATAGGACCATTACATTTAATTGGTCAACATTAGATGTTCGCTGTAGCATATCCAGGGGTCACATCCGGTTCCAACGGTACAAATGGTCCGATAATTAATGATTCAGCAGGAGTGTCGAAAGCAGAAGCCAATTGAATTGTTTCGGTATCTCCCACAAGGACTAAGGAAGAACTGGAAACACCTGTAATTTGGATGTTTCCAACAACGAGCTCGCGGTTATAAACTTCAAGGTTCATTCCATATTCATTCCTTTCACATTCTCAGGTAAATTATTTAAAAAGGTATAAACACCATTATGAATTTCCTGTTTCAGTAATTCAATAATCTGATTTTCTACTAAAGATTTATTTTCGTCTGATTGGTCAGTTGCAGGAATGGATTTTAAGTGATACTCAATTCTATTGGGAAGCTGTTTCATTATATCCTGTTTGATGAAAGATAAATAGGATTCATTTGGCTGGATTCTTAATTGGTTTTCAGTATTCTCAATAATTTGAGGTAAATCTGTTTCCAAATATCGATAAATTGCCTCTTCAATTTTCATTGACCGCTGCATTTGGGACTTTGGAGATACTGGGGTATTCAATGATTGACCTTGTATCGCAAAATCCTCAATTCCGGATAAATCATTCGGATTTAGGCCAATAGAAAGCGTACCTTCAAGGGTTTCCACCTTCAATTGATCAAAATTATATTGAATTGTATCGACATGAATGGCCGGTTTTTCCCTTATTTGCTTTAGATCGTTCTGCATATTTTGAATTGCCGCTTCTAATGATGCAATTCTTTTTTCTTGTGCTTGAATGCATGTCAGCAGCCACTGAAGGTATTGGTATAGATCCTGATACAATTCGATCACCCCGTCTTGTAGTCTCCTCACCCTAAATAAATATATATGCGGAACAAACTGGAGACTTGCCAAGTATTTGTGCTAACGAGGATTTGCTACTCAACCGTTCTTACTGGTGCCTGTAAGGGAACTGCAGGCGCAAATGCTTCGGGAGTTGTGGGAGGCTTTGCGATTTCTCCAGGTTTAATAGCGGCTGGTGCCGGTTTAGTAAACCCTCCAGTGTTATACAAATAAGCAGCAGGCTTAATAATACCGGCAGTGCCAATTTGCAGGACAGAGGAATTGGTAATCCCGCCAATTTTGATAAAATTGATTTGAATGGACTGCTGGATGTAAAAATTCATTCTAGATCCCCCATCCATTACATATTAAAGGCATTCGCTTGATCAATCATGTCTGGATCCGTTGTATTCGTTGAACTTAAATTATTATGAACGTTTAAACGTTCCCCAGTGTTAAAGGAACCTGCTCCAGAGAATGTTTTTGCAGCGGCAAAAGGCATAATTTTATAAACATCTCCAATGTGAAAAACAGAACTGTTCCCCAGTGTAATGACCTGAGCAACTCCAACAATCGCCGGCATAATCCACACCCTTTTTTAATCTAGCTTTAGCGCCCAACCTCGGGAGGGAAAAAATGAACTGCTTTTTTCCTAGGTTGCTTCCGCTTTTTTCATAGGTTTCTTTCCTTATCATATGTATAGGCGGATATAATGTGATTCATTCGCCCAAAAAAATCGGGTTCTAAAAATATTACAAATCATTTTGACGTGATATAAATCACGAAACTATTCCTATTTTAAGTTTATAATTATTAAAATAGGAAAAAATAAAGTGGGTGAAGAAAATGAATTATCAATTTAAAACGCTTTATAATGAAATCGGCGGGCAAGAAACAATCGACCAGCTTGTCAATGCTTTTTATCCACGTGTATATGATGACGAAGTTTTAAGGCCATTATTTGAGGGCGATATGAAAGAAATTATGAGAAAGCAACGCATGTTCTTACCGCAGTTTTTAGGCGGACCTGCACTATACAGTCAGGAATTTGGACCACCTGCGATGCGTGATCGGCATCTGCCATTTGAAGTGACGCCTAAAAGGGCCAAGGCTTGGCTGCGTTGTATGTGGGAAGCATTTCAAGAAATTGGTCTGGATCAAAATCCAGCCGGACTAGCCTTTTATGACCGTTTGACACAAGTTGCCGGAATCATGGTGAACAGTCCAGATACTGAAGAATAATGAAACCTTTAAAATAGGTTAAAATCCCCTTGCTTGTTTATGCAAGGGGATTATTTAATTTCTGATAATGATAAAAATAAAAGTACCGAAACTTTATAAACAGCTTGAAGCAACAGGTATACCCCTGACGTCTACTTTTTCTAATTTACAATATTGTCAGGATTTAAGCTCTTTTTTTAGTATTTTTAATTTGCCTATGATATGATTGCTTGGACTATAAATAAGGAGGCAAAATTAAATGATTCACGCACATATTACGGCATGGATTGTAGCACTTATTTTATTTTTTGTAGCGCTTTCCTTAAATAAAAGCGGAAAAATAAAAGGTGCGAAAATTGTCCAAATGATTTTAAGAGTATTTTATTTGGTGATAATTGGAACAGGAATTATGCTTTTCCCACACTACTACTCGGATTTAACCAAATGGTATATTTTAAAGGTAATTGGCGGATTATGGGTTATCGGTACATTTGATATGATATTATCACGCGTAGCGAGAAACAGAAGAACATCTGCTTTTTGGATTCAATTTATCGTTGCATTTGCATTAGTTTTATATTTAGGATTTGCAGTATTGCCACAATCATTTCTTACTCCATAAAAAAAGCTGCCCATTTTAAAATGTACCCTTTGTAAAGGACATTTAAAAAAAGGTTAGGAAGCCTGAAGAAGATGATTTCTGTATTGAACAGGGGTCATCTTTTTTAGGTTC
>NZ_JAVDUQ010000064.1:0-11048 GCF_031456445.1 Neobacillus niacini
TTTAACGGGCATTTCAGATCGTTCGGGCAATGAAACTACTTTTCTTTTCCCTTTTAACGGGCATACCAGATCGTTCGGGCAATGAAACCACTTTTCTTTTCCCTTTTAACGGGTATACCAGATCGTTCGGGCAATACCTACCGAAATATAAAAAAATTGCAACACACTTAGCCAGATTGGATAAGGTGTGTTGCAATTTATTAGGTTTGATTTGCTCCCTGTTGATTGAAGCGGAAGGTGCGAAGACTCCTCGGAAATGCTATCGCATTTCCTTCGTGCGTGGGCGGATTCGAGGAAGCAATTCAATATCCTGCGGGAGTACGGGGCAGGGGAGACCCCGCAGGCGCTTTCATCGCCGAGGAGGCTCCCCGGCACGCCCGCGAACCGCACGCACCTGGAGCGGAAATCAACAGGCCCAATAGCATAGACAACCTTTTAATAAAAATGGGTAATTTAGATTTAGACAAAATGGAAAAATCTTTATGCAGGCTGTTTTCTTTTAAGTCTAAATTGTAGTTTTGCCACTTGGGAAGCAACTACCGGAACAAACAAGCCGATCATCGCAACTGGAATCGCCTCCCACCATACTAATGGCGGAGTAATTAATAGTCCTAAGCGGTTAATGGCAAATAAGGTCAGAAAATAGAATAAACTACCGGCAAATCCGGCGAACCAACTGTCCCTTCTGAATACTAAATAAAAAATCGGGATAAATAAAAGGGTAACCGGAACATAGGATGTCGGATAATGAACAAGATAAAAGACCGATTTAAAGATAAAACGTAATAGGATATAGAGTGCTACTGCCATAACCGGAATAGCGTAATCCCGGCAGAGTTTATTAACAATGACCGTAAACAAGGCTACTAACAACACCGAATAAAGCGGGTACACCCATTGGGGGATTCCTCCAAAGATTTGTGATGCAGGGTCTGAAATTAGCTGAAGAATTTCTTTTGAGGCAATGGAACGTCCGTGAATATATTGATCATACGATATTGCTCCATTTTCCTGTTGCATATTCGGAAACATTAAGCATTCCAGCAAAAACATCGCAAACCAAGTATGCAGTGATTTCCATGTTGGTTGTTGATCCTGAGTATATTTAAAATAGGCCCGCCAAACACCGATAATCATAATATCAGTTGCAATATAATAAATAAAATGTGTTGGGCTCCAGGTGGTTAAATCAATTCCATAAGCGATATGATAGCTAAAGTCTAAGGGGATGCCAATTAAAAATAATACATACCCAATCGTTACAAGATTTCGCGAAAACCTATCCATGTAATGCAAATTACGCCACTCTTTAAATAATAAAAATGCTCCTATCGCAAATCCGCTAAAATTTACGATATGCGGAATGGAATATTCCTCGAATAGATACTTAAAATGGTAAGAGGCGTCCCATGCCGATCCAATGAATTTCAACAAGAACGCAATGACCCAGATTCGATAATATTTCAAAATCCAACCTCCTCTTTTTTCTATCTACCCCAATAGGTCAAAGACACTTCCATAAACCGCAATTAAAATATAATTAATCGCAAGTGCAACTCCGAAAGTAATTCCCGATTTAAGGACATTTTTTTGTCTAAATAATTTAACGATAAAGAAAATCCCCGCAATAACTAAGAACGTATTACAGGCTATTAGAGACCAAATTAAGCTGGGGCTTTCACTGTGCGGTACAGCGGTAACATGTAATAAATATTGAGGTAACAATGAATAAAATTCCATATTTTTCAATCCACTCACCTTTAGCAAAATAAAAACCTAAATCATGGTAGTTCTTATCATATCATTCTTTTCATTGATTTTGGATGATTATTTACAAAATTACCTTATATTGGATTTATAGGTAATTCCTCATAGTTTTTATTATAAACAATTAATACTTATAAAGTTATTAAAGGCAAATTAAATTTGTCCTAATTCTTCTTTTGACATCGAATGAATTCCATTTTTTATATTTGTCGTTGGTATTTTTCTTTACTTCTCTCCAATGTCTGCTTAGTATTAAATAATATATGCAATTGAATATCAAACTATAAAAGGACAACGATTGAATAGGTATGAAAGGGGCTTTTCAGTTTTGAAAAACGTTAAATGGATTCCAATCGTTTTAACGGTTTCCTTACTAACCTCATGTAATCCTATAAGGGTTCCAAAATCGACAATGGACCATCAAATGAGCGCAGTGCCACAGAATGTAATTCCAACAAAATCTGAATGGGAAGCGCCTAGAGTGCTTAAGCCTAACAAGAATATCCCAATTTCTATTTTAATAAAAAATAAATCCAATCAACCCATCCAAACGTTTGAAACAGTTCATACTAAAAAAATGCATTTAATTATTGTCAGTAAAGACTTATCTTATTTTTCTCATCTCCATCCTAAATATGAAGGAAATGGGAAATTTGATATCTCAACGACCTTTCCATCCGGAGGAGATTACCAGTTAATTGCTGAAGTTACGCCAAAGGGCGGAGGTGATAACAGTGTGGAAAAGCATTGGATGCATATCGACGGACCTGTCCCGAAATCCACACCACTCATTCCAGTTCAAAAGCTCACAAAAGTAGTCGATGGCTTAAAAATCACCCTATCTTTTGACCATCTAATGGCGGAAATGAACTCAAACATGACCTTTACGATTCGGGATGCGAAAACAAATGAACCGATTAAAAACCTTCAGCCCTATTTAGGAGCTATGGGGCATGCTGTTGCCATAAAAGACAACCTACAGGAATACCTTCACATTCACCCCATGACCACCAAAGGAAACGGACCAAAAGTAACCTTCATGACCTACTTCCCTCAAAAGGGAGTATACAAAATCTGGGGGCAATTTCAATACCAGGGACGCATCATCATTGCTCCTTTTATAGTGAACGTACCAAAGATGAAGATGTAAAAAAAAACCTCTTTCCAAAACATGGGGAGAGGTTTTTCCATTTTTTTATTAATACAATTCAGAGGTTGTTTGTGCTTGCATGTGTAGTAATAGGTAGTCTGGGCCGCCTGCTTTGGAGTCGGTTCCGGACATGTTGAAGCCGCCGAATGGCTGGTAGCCGACGATAGCGCCTGTACAGCCGCGGTTGAAGTATAGGTTACCAACATGGAAGTCCTCGCGGGCTTGTTCCATATGTGCGCGGTTGGAAGTGATGACCGCACCTGTTAAGCCGTACTCAGTATTGTTGGCAATTTCAATTGCTTCATCAAAGTTTTTCGCTTTTGTGAAGCCGACAACGGGGCCAAAGATTTCTTCCTGCATAATACGGGCTTTTGGAGCAAGGTCTGCAATAACAGTCGGTTTAATGAAGTAGCCTTTTGAATCGTCACCTTCGCCGCCAGCCATTAATTTACCTTCCTGTTTTCCAATCTCAACGTATTCCATGATTTTTTTGAATGCATTTTTGTCAATAACAGGACCTGTGAAGGTGCCTTGCTGTGTTGGATCCCCAACTGTTAATTGGTTTGTTAATTCAACCACACGGTTTAATACGGTATCATATACATCTTCAACGATGACTGCACGAGAACATGCAGAGCATTTTTGCCCAGAGAAACCAAAGGCAGAAGCAACAATGGATTGTGCCGCAAGTTCAAGGTCTGCTTCACTATCAACCACGATTGTATCTTTACCGCCCATTTCTGCAATCAAACGCTTCATCCAGATTTGGCCTTCATTAATTTTTGAAGAACGTTCGAAAATACGTAGACCTACATCACGAGATCCTGTGAAGCTAATGAAACGTGTATCTTTATGGTCAACTAAATAGTCCCCAACTTCTGCACCACTTCCTGGTACAAAGTTTAAGACTCCTTTTGGAAGACCTGCTTCTTCCATTACTTCAACAAATTTAGCTGCAATAATTGGCGTTGTAGATGCTGGTTTTAATAAAACCGTATTACCGGATACAATCGCTGCAACCGTTGTACCAGCCATTATAGCTAGGGGGAAGTTCCAAGGTGAAATAATAATTCCCACCCCAAGTGGAATGTAATCGTAACGATTGTATTCATTTGGACGGCTTTGAACCGGTACTCCGTTTTTGATCGCCAGCATTTGACGTGCATAATACTCAAGGAAATCAATTGCTTCCGCAGTATCTGCATCTCCTTCTCTCCATGGTTTACCCGCTTCTTTTGTTAAAAGTGCAGAAAACTCATGTTTACGGCGGCGAATAATCGCAGCTGCCTTGAAAAGCACATCCGCGCGCACTTCTGGTTTCGTTTTACTCCAAGTTTTAAATGCTTCTACCGCTGCTTGCATTGCCTTTTCAGCAAGCTCTTTGTTTGCTTTCGAAACGCGGCCAATTACTTCTTCTTTATTAGTAGGGTTATAAGAAACAATTTTGTCTTCAGTCGTAATTTTTTCGCCGCCAATGACAAGGTCATAATCTTTACCAAGATAACCTTCAACTGTTTTTAACGCGTTAAGATAGGCCTGACGGTTTTCTTCCACTGTAAAATCTGCGAATGGTTCATGTTTGTAAGGTTGTACCATTTTTAAACCCTCCTATGTATTAATAGCGTTTACACCCAAGCATTTTTTTAACATTATTCAATTCATAGTATTAATCATTTGAACTATTGTTATAACAATGAAAAAAAAGATCCGGGAGGTTCCGGATCTTTAGTATATTTTTTAATAAATATAAACAAACGGTTCTGTCTCGTTTGCCTTTTTGACAATAAGGGCCTCAGGACCATCAACAGATGTTACACTGACAGAAACAGAAATATATTTTGGAAAACGATCCATGACAAGACCTGTTACATATTGGGTAAAACCAACTGCTTCCATTTTTCCATAGAATTGAATTGGAATGGAAATTTTCAGCTCCTGGAGCTGATCGCCAACATAAAAGGCTCTGCCAATTACACCATTATAGTTAGGAAAATACTCTTCGACATCCTGCTTAAAGTTTAAAAATGCAGTAAGGTCATCCCTATGCTTTTCTTGTGCATCAGTTGACGGAAATAAGAAGTATTTTTCGTTTACTTTTTCCCAGCCATCAATACTTGAGCTGCCGGCATCTACATTCGTGTACGCAAAGAAGTTACCTGGAACAACCGATGATTTGCTCTGTGTTTCAAATAAAGCGATTGTCACTGGGATATTCTCCAATTTCTTCATACTGCGAATACGTTTCAATACTTCTGCGGCAATTTGTTCTCCTTCACTTTTCATTTTAGAATAGTCTATTTTCTTCTCATAGGTTGGACCGTATTGAACCGTTTGATAGTAATAAATCGAATTTAACGCAAGACCAACGGTAATTCCGCCTAATTTAACCGTTCCTTTGTCGGTTTTCGTTAAATAATCATGCTCCAAAATGTGAGCAAGGTATATCGGCGTTTCTCCTTTACCCGTATCAAGCGGATTTAATCCGATATTTTTTGATGATGTCAACCCTTGTTCCTTTAACTGGGACTTGGTAAATTTTCGATTTAACCAAAGTCTTATCGTGTCTCGTTTAATTTCCTGTCCTTCGCGAAAATAATATTTATCTGTATCGAAGGTATTTTGAGCAATGCTCATTAAACCTGTCTCAAATTCATCAATATCATATCTCGTGTTGAGATTGCCGACAATCATCCCGCGGGCTTCTCCCGGTTCAAACGGCAAAATCGTCCGATAATACTTGTCGGAAATATTATATTTTGGAATAATTGCTTTCCCTTTCGTTTTCTCCTTTGTTTGGACAACTTCATCCTGCTTCTGAAAGTTTAATGAACAGCCGCTTAGCAGAAGGACAAACGAAAAGGCAAGCAGTAAAAGCTTTTTCACGGTGGTAACACCTCTTATTTATTTAATTCAGCAATTAGCTTGTCTTCATCCCATACTTCAATCCCTAGTTCCTGTGCTTTGGAGAGCTTGGAACCAGCATCTTCTCCGGCAATGACCAGGTGCGTTTTTTTACTAACGCTTCCAGAAACATTCCCGCCTAGAGCTTCAATTTTTTCCTTGGCTTCATTCCTTGATAACTGCTCGAGTTTCCCGGTTAAAACAATGGTTTTTCCGGCAAAAATCGAATCAGATTCCGCTGCTGAAACCGGCTTTGCCCCTTTGTATTCCATATTAACTCCGTAAGAAGCTAATTCCCTAAGCAGTAAGCCCACTTCTTCTTTTTCAAAAAAAGTAACAATAGAATCGGCCATTTTATCGCCAATTTCATTAATAGCAAGCAATTGTTCTTTTGCCGCCGCAGCAAGCTGGTCCATTGCCCCAAATTCCTGAGCTAATGTTTTCGCCGCTTTCGCGCCTACATGACGGATTCCGAGACCAAAAAGCAGTTTCTCAAGTGAATTACTCTTTGAGGCTTCAATCGCATTTAACAGGTTAGAAACCGATTTTTCCCCCATTCGTTCAAGTGCCAAAACCTGTTCTCTTGTAAGCTTATAAATATCGGCGACATCGGCAATTAATTTTTCAGCAAAAAGCTGGCTGATTACTTTTTCACCAAGACCATCAATGTTCATAGCATCACGTGAGACAAAATGAATCAGGCCTTCACGGATTTGCGCCGGGCATTTCGGATTGATGCACCGTAGAGCAACCTCACCATCAAGACGAACAAGCTCACTTTCACATTCAGGACAATGAGTCGGCATATGGAATTCTATCTCATTGCCAGAACGTTCTCCAGCCAGGACATTTACGACCTCTGGAATGATATCGCCTGCCTTTTTGATGACTACTTTATCGCCAATTTTGATATCTTTTTCACGGATTAAATCTTCGTTATGCAAGGAGGCACGCTGGACGGTCGTCCCCGCCACTTTAACCGGTTCAAGAATCGCCGTTGGGGTTACCACCCCTGTCCGGCCAACACTTAGTTCAATCTCTAATAGGGTTGTCACTACTTCTTCTGCAGGGAATTTATAAGCAATTGCCCAACGCGGGCTTTTTGCGGTTGTTCCGAGCTGTTCCTGCTGCTCGAGCGAATCAACTTTAATAACAATTCCATCAATCTCATAAGGAAGATGCGGACGCTTTTCGACCCAGCTGTTAACATACTCAATGACATCTTCAATCCCCGGACATCTTCTTCGCTCTTTATTGGTTTTAAACCCAAGACTGTCTAGATAATCTAGTCCTTCACTATGGGAGGTTACACCCGTTTCACCTATATCTCCTATCCCATATAGAAAAACATCGAGATTTCGCGACGCTGCCATTTTCGGGTCAAGCTGCCTTAAGGAACCAGCAGCTGCATTTCTTGGGTTTGCAAAAGGTTCCTCACCATTCTCCTCTTTCGCTCGATTTAATGCTTCAAAGGAACGCTTCGGCATGAATGCCTCTCCACGAACTTCAATTGAAACATTCTCACGTAATCGTAACGGAATCGATTTAATCGTTTTTATGTTGGCCGTAATATCTTCGCCGATGGTGCCGTCCCCGCGTGTTGCCCCTTGAAGGAACAAGCCATTTTCATAACGTAAGGAAACCGCCAGCCCATCAATTTTTAATTCGCAAACATAGGAAACATCATCGCCTACCGCTTGACGGACCCGTCGGTCAAAGTCTCTCAAATCTCCTTCATTAAAAGCATTGCCAAGGCTCAGCATCGGGGTGCGGTGCTCAACCTTTTCAAATAGATCCAGCACTGGACCTCCAACCCGTTCAGAAGGGGAGTCAGGCGTTTTCAATTCCGGAAACTTTTCTTCCAGTTTTAATAGTTCCTGCATTAATTGGTCATATTCTGCATCCGGAACGGTTGGTTGGTCTAGCACATAATATTCATAGCCGTATTGATTTAATAGGTCTTTTAGTTCATTGATTCTTTGTTCAGCACTTTGAAGGTCCATAAATTCAGCCCTTTCTTCATCGTTTCTTATACCTTTTTAATCGGCGCAAATTTAGCAAGCAAACGTTTGATTCCTGTTGGACTAGGGAAAGCAATATCCAGTTCGGTCCCTTCCCCTTCGCCCTTCACACTGACAACCGTTCCAATTCCCCACTTACCGTGTTCGGCTTTATCGCCAACCTTCCAACCAACTTGATCACCGCCGGTTGTAGCTGCAACTGGCCGCATCACCGGTTTTCTTGCAACAGGGGCTCCAAATCCAGTACCGGAGCCGGCAAAGGAACTTCCTCTTGAACCAAATGGGGAATTCTTCCCAGCTTTTGGTGCCGCATCCTCCAAAAGATCTTCAGGTATTTCCTTGATAAAGCGGGAAGCCGGGTTCATGTTCGTTCGGCCAAAAAGTGTCCGCATTTGAGCATTGGTCAGGAATAGACTCTGTTCCGCCCTTGTTATCCCTACATAGGCAAGACGGCGTTCCTCTTCCATTTCTGCTTCCTCCATAAGTGAACGGCTGTGCGGAAATACGCCTTCCTCCATACCAATAAGAAAGACAACCGGAAATTCCAATCCTTTTGCTGAGTGCAGGGTCATAAGAACAATCGAATCCGCTTTTTCTCCTTCCTCATCCATTGAATCAATGTCTGCTACAAGGGCTAAATCCGTTAAAAAGGCAACAAGGCTTTTGTCCTCACTTACTTCCTCAAAGTTTTTCGTAACAGATAACAATTCGTCCAAGTTTTCGAGACGGCTTTGCGCTTCGAGTGATTTTTCTGCTTTCAGCATCTCACGATAGCCAGATTTTTCAAGGATTTCCTCGACTAGTTCCGTTACGGATAGGAATTCCTGCATTTGCGTATAGTTTCCAATAAAATCCCGGAATTCACGGGCGGACTTGGTAATTTTCGGGCTTAACCCAATTAATTCAATTGAATCTAATGCCTGGTATATAGAGAGATCATGCATTGCCGCAAAGTCAGCAATTTTATCGACCGAGGTTGAGCCAATACCGCGTTTCGGAACATTAATGATTCTCCGCAGGCTAATATCATCGTCAGGATTTGAAATCAATCGTAAATAGGCTAACATATCCTTGATTTCTTTTCTGTCATAGAACTTCGTTCCGCCGACGATGCTGTACTCAATATTCGATTTTAGCAAAACTTCCTCCATCACACGGGACTGTGCATTCGTCCGATAGAGAATGGCAATTTCTGAGAGCTTGTGCTTGCCATCACGAGTCAATTCTTTAATTTTTCCGGCAACAAACTGTGCCTCGCCCTGTTCGCTGTCGGCACGATAATAGACCAGCTTATTTCCCTCCGGATTTTCTGTCCAGAGGTTTTTCGCTTTTCTGTTCAAATTGTTTTCAATCACTTTATTCGCTGCGAGAAGGATACTTTTCGTCGAGCGGTAGTTTTGTTCTAAGAGGATGACAGTCGCGTTCGGATAATCTTTTTCAAACGATAAAATATTCGCAATATCCGCACCGCGCCACCTGTAAATGGACTGATCGGAATCACCGACAACACAAAGATTTTTAAAGCGCATCGCCAGCAGCTTTACTAATAAATACTGGGCTTTATTCGTATCCTGATACTCATCGACATGAATATATTGAAATTTTCGCTGATAATATTCTAAAACGTCCGGAACCCGGCGGAACAATTGAATCGTCATCATGATTAAATCATCAAAATCCAGCGCCTGATTTTTCCTTAAACGTTTTTGGTATTCTTCATAAACATCACTTACGACTTGGTCAAAATAACCACCTGCTGTTTTTGAATATTCTTCAGGGTCAATTAATTCGTTTTTGGCAGAACTGATTGCCCCGAGCATCGCCCTCGGGTCAAATTTTTTCGGGTCAATGTTTTTATCTTTTAAAATTCCTTTAATAACGGATTGTTGATCCGTTGTGTCAAGAATCGTGAAATTTCGATTGAAGCCAATCCGGTCAATATCCCGGCGTAAAATTCTTACGCACATGGAGTGGAAGGTGGAAATCCAAATCTCTTCCGCAGCTCCGCCCATCACCTTTCCAATTCTTTCTTTCATCTCTCTTGCCGCTTTATTTGTAAAGGTGATAGCTAAAATATTATATGGATTCACCCTTTTTTCCACAATTAAATACGCAATCCGATGCGTTAATACTCTTGTTTTACCACTCCCGGCACCGGCCATAAGTAATAACGGTCCATCTGTCGCCTTCACAGCACTTTGCTGCTCAGGGTTTAAACCTTTTATAAGTTTGTCTGATAAATATTGCATTTTTCCTCACCGCCAAATCAAACATTTGTTCTTATTTTACCATTAACTAGGCTATTCCAGCAATTTTCTATCGAACTGCCTGTACTGTTTTTAAGGCATTTTTAAAATCTTCATAAATCACGTTTCCAACAACAATTACATCGGCGAACCTTGCCATTTCCACTGCCTGTTCGTAAGTGGATATACCGCCGCCATAAAAAAAGGTCGCTTTTTCAAGGACTTTTTTCACATCTGAAACCAAATCAAGTTGTCCATATTGACCGCTAAACTCGAGATAAAAAATAGGCAGCTGAAACATCTTTTCCGCCATCATCGCATAAGCTCTTACATCTTCTGCCGTTATCGCAGTATCCGCTTTTGTCAGCTTCGCTGCTTTACAATCACCGTTCATGATGCAATAGCCTTCCATAACGATTTCTTCCCAATTCATAAGATCGCCATATTCCCTAACAGCTTGATGATGAAGGCCCGTTATCCATTTTGGATCCTTGCTATTTAAAATAGTGGGAATAAAATAGAAATCAAATCCAGGAGTAACGGTTTCAATACTCGATACTTCCAGTACACATGGTAGAGTAAATCTGCGGATTCTGGCCATTAAATCGAGGACATTTTCGAGCGTAACTCCATCTGTACCTCCCACGATCACTGCGTCTGTACCTGATTCACAAATTGCTTCTAAATGCTCATCCGATATCTGTTTATTTGGGTCGAGTTTAAACACATGGCGCCACTCGCGAAAATCATACATCCCAAAGTCCTCCTACATTCGTTTTCCATTAAACCATTATAGCATTAGAGGTACTGTAATATAAAAGAAAACGATGATTCAATTGATTGAAAATAAAACCAAAAAACCGAAGAGTTTGAACATATCCCTGTCAAGTAGACAGTATAAAATTAACCACCTTCTTCAGCGGCTTACATGGTAGTTGATTGAGGGTGCACTGTCAAGGAATG
>NZ_JAVDUQ010000065.1:0-9400 GCF_031456445.1 Neobacillus niacini
TGGCGGAATTGGCAGACGCACCAGACTTAGGATCTGGCGCCGCAAGGCGTGGGGGTTCGACTCCCTTCACCCGCACCAAAGTTTTTTGCGAAAGCAAAATAACTTACCATAAATGCGGAAGTAGTTCAGTGGTAGAACACCACCTTGCCAAGGTGGGGGTCGCGGGTTCGAATCCCGTCTTCCGCTCCATAAATGCCGGGGTGGCGGAACTGGCAGACGCACAGGACTTAAAATCCTGCGGTAGGTGACTACCGTACCGGTTCGATTCCGGTCCTCGGCACCATAGTTTTTTGCAAAGTAAAATTATTTTCTGACAAATGCGCCCGTAGCTCAATTGGATAGAGCGTCTGACTACGGATCAGAAGGTTATGGGTTCGACTCCTTTCGGGCGCGCCATAACAAGAAATAGCACAACTTGGTAGAACACTATGTTCGAGACGTAGTGGTGCGGTTTCATATCCTGTTTTTTCGATTATGCAAGCAATAATTCAAAATTTGGCGGTGTAGCTCAGCTGGCTAGAGCGTACGGTTCATACCCGTAAGGTCGGGGGTTCGATCCCCTCCGCCGCTACCAAATGATTTTTAAAATAATGGAGGAATACCCAAGTCCGGCTGAAGGGATCGGTCTTGAAAACCGACAGGCGGGTTAAACCGCGCGGGGGTTCGAATCCCTCTTCCTCCGCCATTATTTTATTGTTTTTTATAGATGGAGGGGTAGCGAAGTGGCTAAACGCGGCGGACTGTAAATCCGCTCCCTCAGGGTTCGGCGGTTCGAATCCGTCCCCCTCCACCACTTTAGGGGTATAGTTTAAAGGTAGAACTAAGGTCTCCAAAACCTTCAGTGTGGGTTCGATTCCTACTACCCCTGTTTGTTTTATTTTGCCGGCGTGGCGGAATTGGCAGACGCGCACGACTCAAAATCGTGTTCCGTAAGGAGTGTCGGTTCGACCCCGACCACCGGTATCTTGCTACTAACAAGAATGTTGTAATATCAAGGCTTCGCACTTAATTGTGCGGGTCTTTTTATTTTTATTTTTAACGACAAAATAACCACTAATAGTGTGCGGGGAGTCGTGTGCAGTGAGTAAAAGAAGATTGCTAATGGCGTTTCATGCTAGTGGTTGCAACATTAACAGCAGTGGCACTCTGTTTTGGAGTACTTATTTTACCGGAAAGCTCTCGTTGGTTAGCATCCAAAGGAAGAATGGATGAGGCACTAAGAATACTTTAATAGATTCGTAATAAAAGTATTGCTGAACAAGAATTAAATGAATTAAAACGCATATTTCAGAACATAAAAAAATAAAAAAAGTAACATTCAAAGATTTGAGGATACCTTGGATTCGACGAATTCCGATTCTGGAATTGAAGCTATATGTCCATTATTAGATATAAACTCTATCATGTACGATGGAACACGAATTCTTCAAAATGCTGGTTTTGGAATAAGAACAGCATTGATTGGAAACGTAGTAAACGGATTAATTTCTGTTATTGCAACTAATGTTGGTATGTCAATCTTTCACAAAGTGAACAGACTCGCAATGTATCTTACAGGTTTAATAAGGTGCCACAATCGCGCTTATCTCGATTGGGATTGCTAATCTAACGCTTGCCGGGTCTCCGATCTTGTCATATTTAGTATGCAATGATAGTTGTATATTTAGATTTCTTTCAAGGGGCCATTGGTCCCAGGACATGGCTTCTATTATCCGAAATTTTTCCTACCCGTTTACATGGTATGGGTATGGGAATGGCTGCTTTGTTTTTATGGGTTTGCAATTTTTTAGTAGGACTATTCTTTCCTATTCTTTTAATTGAAATTGGACTATCGGGAACATTTTTCTTATTCGCTTTATTTGCGATTTTCGGTGTAATATTTAAAGCAAAATACTTACCTGAAAACCAGAGGGTTATCATTAGAACAAATAGAGGATAATTTTAAGGCAATATAGGAACTAATTTGTTCTGATCGATAAGGATATAACACCGTTAAAAATTGATGAGATGAACGCTTTTTATTAATTTGTTTTGAGTTACATTAAAGAAGACAAGCCAATTTCAGGCTTGCCTTTATCTATAATGATGAGGTATTAAAAACAAATTATCCTCGTCTACCGCCTCTACCGCCCTGTTTTGCTCCAGTATTTCGTTTAAGGGTAGACAAATTCTCTTCACTCGTCTTTAAAAAACGAGCCATTTTATCTTCAAAACTTTCTTTTGGTTTGAATTGACCTTTTGGACGAAAGTCTTTGGAACGGTTATCACCTCTGCCCGAGCGTGGTGGGCGTTGTTGTGAATATGAAGAGGTTTGTCCTTCAGGTCTATCTATCGCTTTTTTTATGGACAAGGAAGTTTTTCCGTCTTTCATACTAATTACTTTTACTTCAACCTGGTCTCCTACCTTGAGATGGTCATTTATATCTTTTACATAGCTATCCGCAACTTCACTGATATGCACAAGACCTGTTGATCCATCTGGTAAGTCTACGAATGCTCCAAAATTAGTGATGCCTGTTACTTTACCTTGTACTTTGCTGCCTATTTCGACTGACATAAAAATAGTGTTCCTCCCAATACTGTTATAAGCTTTTATTATAACATATTCTTGAAGAGGTAAATATCGTCTGGAGCTGTTCCTAGACTAAAATTTTTCAGGTATCCATTCCATTTATTGTGGAAAAATAGATTGATTAAATGACAACTGAGGAGTGTTTGAAAATGGAACAGCTTGAGTTCTTGGCTATTGGCAAGGCAAAACGGGAGAATTGGCTGGCTACAATGACACCTAAGGAAAAGGCGATAATGGGAAAACAACTTGAATACGTTAGGCAGATGTACGCGGAAGGGAAAGTGGATTTGTCTGGCCCGTGTTTAGATGGGGCTTATGGGATCATCATCTATAAGGCGGAATCTGCGGAAGACTCACAAAAAATGTTTGAAAACGACCCTGCTGTTCAAATAGGTATCATGGATGTGGAATTGCATCCCTTTAAAGTTGGAGTAATGGAAGGGCGCTAAGGTGAAATCGTTATGGTTTCATCTTTTTTATTTGTCAATTAACCCGATATTTTAAACAAAATTAAAAAGTTAGGCCATCATTAAAAGAGATTAATGACTATTGGTTGACGGGGTTAAACCCCACGGGCAGTTTGGTTCTACTCTGGCTACTGTTATATTAAAACTATATAAAAAATGGTCAACCAGAAATATCTGGCTGACCTTATAATACGAAAGTGGCAGCTTAGTTGAGGAATGGAAATGACCCCTTTATGTATGTGCCAAGCAAGAATTACCCCTCCAAACAGATTGAAGGGGGTTTTGCTATCTTAAAGCAATATGTTATTCCAAGCCCTTATTCTGACCAAGCAACCAACTTGGACTGTACGGGCAAGTTGTATAGGAAATTACCATTGAGGATACTTTTTTATAAGTTTGAAATTGCTTCCTGTGTCGTCCAAGTAGCACTGGCAAATGCTTTATAATTGGTAACAGCTGCTTGAAAATCTCTTTCACTTATCGTTGCAGTGGCATCATATACAATAGCGGTTTCAAACCCATTTTCGATTAAATGCCTCATATGGGACTCTACGCAAATGTTGGAAAGCACTCCTGCAATAATCGTCTTCTCTTTTCTATGTTGTCGTAACTGGTATACCAAGTCATTTGTTTGTGGGCTAGCAACCTTGTGTGGAGTAGAAACGATGGTTCTCCTATCAAAAATATAAGGTTTGAAAGAATGAACAAAATCGGCTCCTATAGACGGTGGTGTATACGCATTTGCTTTTTGGTACATTTTAAGGCCTAATAACATATTTTGTTCATTTCCTGTAAATTGCCAGCCATAATCATGAGGGTATAAATAATGGGGTGATATGAAAAGCTGATATCCTTTATTCAGGGCAGTTCTCATTAATAGCTCAAGGTTTTGTATAGTATTGTTTCTCTCAATAATATCTTTTGTTAGATGATAACCTCTGCCTCCGGGACTCATAAAATCATTTTGCGGGTCTGTAATTACAATGGCAGTATTATTGGGATGTGGTTTAAACGGCAAAATACTTACCTCCCTCTCAGCACAAGCTTGCGGAAATATTTTCAACCAATTCGGGTATAATAGAGAATTTGTTTTGTAAAAAAGTTCAGCATCGACATGACAGCGCACCGGACAAGCTACATAGTCATTAAAAACTTTATAGGCATTTATATGTATTTTCAGTTTGATTGGTGCACTTTGTTATAGAAAATTAATGTGCAACTTTGACGAATTGTTTGCGGAAGGTAATTGTTAAGCTAACGAAAATGTTTAAGAAGATATCCACAATCAAGGGATCCTCTTGCTGCGTTAATGAGCAGTATATCAAGATTACGAGAACGGTTAGAACATTGTACCCGCTTCATGATTTGATTGAAACGATTGACGGAGGTTACAGCTGGAACTCTGTTTATGAGTACGAATGTTTAAACATAATAGAGATGTAAGTACAGACCTGCTTCTGGATTAATCCAAAAGCTTTTTTGTTGTGACAGGGGTGTCACAGAAAGACTGGGGCCAGGCACTTACTTTAAAAAACAAAATGAGCTATCCCACTATTCAGGATGAACTCATCATGTTTTTCAAACTGAATCATGTGACATACCAACTTGACCCCTGGAAGGAACAAGCCTGAACCAAGCAATACCAGAGATTACTTCAGAGATTACTCAAAGACTACAACAAAAGAAAAAACTCCCGTTGTTCCCAACCTAAAAAACTCCCAAACCCCATTTTTAAGCCCAATTCAAATCTCCTACCATTTGTTCACAACTTCAACCTACTTTAAAAAACTTTTTCATTACCATGTCCTTTTTGATCCTTTTTCTGTATATAGCAGGTGGAAGGTTACTGAACCAATCGAGGAAGCATTCATCAGAGACTCTCTCGGGAAGAAGAACAAAAGGAGGAAAAAGCAATGAGCAGTTTATTACTGAACGAAAGCATCATGATAGTGCTCCCATCATTGGCAAGGAAAATTGGGTTAAACGAAGCACTCATCCTGCAGCAGATTCATTATTGGGTTCAAAAAAGTTCTCATGTGATTGAAGGAAAGACCTGGATTTATAACACCTATCAACAGTGGCAGCAGCAATTTTCCTTCTGGTCGTTAAGCACCATCAAACGGACGATTCGGTCATTGGAGGATCAAGGGCTTCTCCTTTCAGGGAACTGGAATCAAAGCAAAATGGATAAAACCAAGTGGTACACCATCGATTATGAGCAATTGGAAACATTAGAATTAACATCACCTGAGCCTAAGATACACAAGGCTGAAACAGAAATAGAGCCAACCGAACCGGAAAACACATCAGTAATGACACCACAGAAAACATTACCCGTTACCGAAATTATCAACTACCTCAATGACAAGACAAACGCAGCCTACAAACCAAGCTCACAAAAAACAAAGGTTAATATTCAAACTAGACTGAGGGAAGGGTTCACATTGGAGGATTTTAAAAAGGTCATTGATTTGAAGTCCACCGAATGGCTCCATGATTCCCGTTTGTCGAAATATCTCCGACCGGAAACCTTATTCGGTCCAAAATTTGAGCCTTATCTGAACCAGAAATCTATTAATACTAATAC
Organism: Neobacillus niacini; assembly: GCF_031456445.1. Lineage (GTDB taxonomy): Bacteria > Bacillota > Bacilli > Bacillales > Cytobacillaceae > Neobacillus > Neobacillus niacini_I. The sequence goes on from NZ_JAVDUQ010000065.1 coordinate 5,627, forward strand.
GTTAAGAGCGGAGGATTTTGATTTAAATGATAAAGATGGAGACGTTTGAAATCATAAAGAGTATCCGGGTATTTTTTGACCAGTTTGAAGCGAAACAAGAGCGTTCTTTTTAGATGAGGAATTAAATAAATCTACCATTCGACCGGAACAACTGTATACAAAAAATCTGCGTCTGATTTATTCGGCGTTGCGGAGCTTGAATGAAAAAGGGATTCCGGTGTACATCATTTCCCTTATAGAGGAACTCGGTTCCGATAACATTGTTCGAGTTAGCGGTGTCCACTATATTACACAATTGGAAGGAAGTGTGCCAACAACAGCAAACTTTCATTTTTATGAAAAAAGGGTCAAAGAATCTGATCAGAAGCGAAAAGCCATACAAATTGCTGGAAAAATCATTAAGAATGCAAATGAGGAGGACATCAGTAAAACACGTAGTGTCGGAATCAATGAACTCATGTCCATTGAAGAATATCAAATGGGTGAAGATGAAGGGAACATTTAGGAATCATTGGCCGATTTATTCCTCGAATGCGAAAAGGATTTGGGAGAGATTGTTGGTTATTCCCTTTGGCTTTACGTATCTAGACAAACTGACTGGCGGCTTTCAAGAATCATCGGTGCGAGGCCGAGTGTAGGAAAAACTGCATTTGCCCTTAATCTTGTCCTTCATGCATCCATTTAAGATGCTAGGTAGGGGGAACCGTATCATAAGTGTATGAGGTTTTTTAAAAAATTATTAGCTAGGCTTCTAGAAAATTTGTTTCCACGGTCTACACACGTTGAGTGCGTCTCGCAGATAGTTTTAAAAGAAGCAGCAGATCAGTAGTGATTTTTCCGTTATATAAAATCATATCCGGTAAATTCATGTTCATACCTCGTCTACTTCCTATTATTCTGTAACCATGGATGAAATATTTTACCGAGAATCGGCATTACTACCCATGATAGCAAGGACACTATACATACAGAAACAAAAAAGGCTGACATAATAGGATTCATATTTTTTATTATAGGTCCTATCACTATAGGAACCAACATGCTAAGAGGCCATACACCAAGAACGGTAACAATAGACATTTTCCATTTTGGCGGTGGAACTGGCGTTTTCGGAGTAACAAACCAATACGCCAAACTGCTTTCAGTTTTGTAAGTTGGATTAGTAGCTTGAAATCGTTCTGCCTTTTTTAACAAATCTCGACGAATATCTGATTCTTGCCAAGCACGTAGATGCTCATATGTATCAAATCGAAAAATAACAGTATACTCTCTGGATCCGTTATTGGGGACTATTAGATTTACCCCCAAATGCCCGGGGAATTTAGTAGCAGCAGCTTCGATTTCATGTCTCCACGCTTCAAACTGTTTTTCTCTACCTTCTTGAATTTCCCATGTAACAATCGTTGTTACTGGACCACCAGCATCCATAGTGTACCCTGTATGAGTTTCTCCGAAAGTTACTCTTTCTTGATTCATATTTTCCTGCTTGGAGGCGCGCCATGTACCATAGTATATGCGTATTCCACTCCTTGACCATAAGCGCCAGTGTGTTCTTTTACAATTTCCATTACAGCATCATAAGTGTCTTTGCGTGCCCAGTCACGTTGGTATTCAAGTAAAACTTGAATTGCTGTCACTGGAATTGCTCCAGCTTGTTCTACACGACGCATAGCAGCGTTATGTGCTGTCAAACTAGTACCACCTGAAGCATCATCAACTGCATAAACTTCATAGCCAGCTTTAATTGCTTCAAGCACAGGGAATGCAAGGCAAACTTCAGTCCAAAGTGCTGCAAATATCAATTTCTTTCTACCTGTTGCTTTAACTGCCTCAACAAATTTTGAATCTTCCCAAGAGTTCATTGAACTACGTTCTATAATTTCATGGTTTGGGAATATGTCAAGAATTTGTGGCCAAAAATAACCAGAAAAGCTTTGTGTTTCAACTGTAGTAAGAATAGTAGGTACGTTAAAAGCTTTTGCTGATTTAGCAAGCAGCATAACGTTATTCATTAATGTTTGTCTGTCAATGCTTGCAACTCCAAAAGTCATTTGAGGCTGAAAATCGATCAAAATTAATGCACTGTTCTCTGGGGCGTTAACAATTCTAAATTACTCATAATAAAACCCCTTTTTTAATTTTGTTTCAAACTTACAAAATCTTATTATAGAGGAAATTTCTAACAAGGAAATAGCTTCGACAAAAGTTGTCAAAAAACGACTAATAGAATAAAAAAGGGACTTGTTCAAACTAACTGGGGGATTTAATTGAATAAGAAATCTAAAGACCGAAAATAATTGGTCTTTTTCTTTTTACATACATACAGAACGTTTGTTTGTGTGTAATGATTGTATAGGAGGCGATTATATGGCGATACGTGACCTTGGAATGATGAAATGGCAAGCAGCATTCCAATTGCCAGAGTTAGCGAAAATACATCGGGATTTTTGGAACGATACTGAACGGATAAGGAAGCCAATCATTGACGGCGATGAGGCGGAGGAATGCGACCTCTGCATAATTTACTCAATGGAATATAACCATTCTGTAAAGCTGTCGATATGGGATGACGGATTTACTCAAGAAATTACTGGTCGTGTTCATTACGTGGTTCCTATCACGCATGAGCTCCGCATTGAAGTAAAACCTGGCGAATTTGAGGGAGTGCCATTTGATAGTGTTATCGGAGTCAATGTCGTTTGATTAAGCCGACATTAGCAAAGCGTCAACCTTACGTGGGTTGGCTCCTTTTATTTTATCTAATTTAATTATAGGGGCAGGTTAGTTCAACAAGAAAAAACGAATTTTTTTCAACATAAAATAAAAAAGGTTATTGACAAGAAAAATTATAAGTATTATTATTATTTCATATTCAAGATAATTTAATTCGAGATTTTTGTGGAGGTGAACAAATGGAGAGGAAATGCAATAACCTGCCCTTTCTGATATTAATGCAAACATCAAAAGCAATTCATGAACGAATAAAGGAAGAAATGGCAAAAAACAATCTAGGTATTACGGAATTTTCTGTTTTAGAGGTACTTTATCAAAAAGGGAAACAAACGATTCAACAAATTGGAAATTGCATATTGATCTCAAGCGGTTCGATGACCTATGTAATAGATAAACTGGAACAGAAAGGTTTATTAAGTAGAAACGCCTGTCCAGATGACCGCCGAGTGATACATGTGATATTAACTGATGATGGAAATCAATTGATGAACGAAATCATGCCGAAATATCATGAGTTCATTAATCATATGTTTGACTCATTAGATTCTAATGAGGCCGAGACATTGGTACAGCTTTTAAAAAAATTAAGGAATAAAGTTTAAACTTGCATTTTTTTAAAAATAATATCTCGAATTCGAGACAAAAAACATTTAGGAGGATTTTAAGATGATAAATATTGGTTTATTAATAATTCGTTTAGTAATTGGAGTATTGTTTATCGGGCACGGTGCTCAAAAATTGTTTGGTTGGTTCAGTGGCTACGGATTAAAAGGAACTGGTGGATGGTTTGAATCTATTGGAATGAAACCAGGAGTTACCATGGCTCTTTTCGCTGGGTTGGCAGAATTTATTGGTGGTACATTGTTTGCTTTAGGACTTTTAACTCCACTTGCAGGAATTTTGATAGCGGGAACTATGGCAATGGCGATTGTAAAGGTTCATGCTCCAAACGGATTATGGGCAACATCCAATGGATATGAATATAACTTAACTTTGTTAGCAGTAGCTATTGGTATAGCATTAATCGGTCCTGGTCAATAC
>NZ_JAVDUQ010000066.1:0-9078 GCF_031456445.1 Neobacillus niacini
GTTTCATCATTCCTATCCTCCATTGTAAAGTTGAAGTTAATTTAATAAACTTCCTGCATTTCGCGCGGTAGCACTTATAACAGAACTTGTCGCGCGCACCCGTTAGTTGATTAAGGAAGCTAATAGGAAATTCATTTATTATTTTTCTAAAACCTTATATTTAAGAATAAATTTAGAATGCGGTAGATATTGTATTTCCATCCCTCTTTTAATCTCTTCTTTTTTTAGTTTCAAAGGAAGCGAGAGTTTGACGTCGTTAATAACTATCTCCCAACATCTTTTACCATATCTAGGTTCAAGTCTTTCAATTTTACTTGGAACTCCTTCAATCACTAAATAATTTTTTTTAACAAAGGAATATAGGTCTATCCATTGGTTTGATAAGAACATTATAAAAGTGCAACCTATATAAAAGAAACGTTGTAATCCAAAATCTTTACGAGAAAGTATAAATAGACTAAGAGACAGCATTATCAAAATTGGTATAGTAATAATTAGGTACATAAAACTAGAAACAGGAACACTGATAAAAACTAAAATGAATGAAATCATAAAGAAAATATACCAAATAATATTTTCAAAATACCCTTTTTTTCCTTTATATTATCCCCCCCTAACTTACTAATAATAGCATAATTATTTTTTTCCTTGTTCAACTATCCTGCCAGTTAGTGGAACAAGAAAAAGAGTCGCCGCAGCAACCCTTTGTTTAACTCAAGCACCCATTAGTTGAACAAGAATTAGTTAGGTTTAATTTCCTTATTATTTTTATCAAAGAGATAAAGGTCTGCAAATATTGTTTTGACTTTGCCTTTAGGCAGTTTCTTAACGACGATAAAGTATTTTTTTTGTGGAACCTTAACCCTGAATTTAAACGATTGGTCTTCCAATTCTGCCCGAATAGAATGAACTAATCCATCTGCATTTTTTCCAATAATAATGCCATATTTTCCATTGTTGGTATTTACTCCATAATATTTAGGTTGATTTGACCCATAGCCGCTACTTGTTATTCGTAAATGCTTGTTTGGTCCTTCTTTCATTACTGCTACTCCCAAATAACCTGATTGGTTTATGAAAAAAGCGATATAAGTATTCGATTTTCCTAAATGAACGGTATTTATCAATTTAGGATTAGTTATTGTATCACCCCGATTTCCCCAGTATGTTAAGTTCTGCTGTATATCCTTCCGATTATTAGTAATAGTATATTTTCCGTCAATAGCTAATGAGTGAATTCTTACTGCTACGATTATCACTATAAAAATTCCAATAATACCTATAATCGTCATTACTAATTTACGATTTTTTATAATAACCATCTCCTCTCCATAACGTAGCAAAACTTGCCAACTGTACTTTTAAACACAACTCCTCCTATTAATTAAACGTCAGAGAAGTTGTCCCGTTAAAAATTTGTTGTTTTCCTACCTCTTAATTTTAACATTTAACAATTGGTATTTTTGGAAAAAAATGAATTTTTATTGAACTAACCTGCTCCGTTTGCTTAATAAGGAATTCAATAAAAAGGGCGGTTAATCCTTCTGGGATCAACGCACCCTATAGTTTAAGTCCATTTCTTCACAATAGAATCGGAACCAAAAAAGAATTCCTTGGGAACTGGATAAGGACTATTGAAGTTGGAGTGTGTCCCCTGAAAGAAATCCCTCATCTTCAAGTCTTTTCATAGCACCTATTAACATAAAATATTCAGTTGATGAATCATATTCCTCATATAGTTCATTATTTAAATCTATCAAATGTTTTCCTATTTGAATTAAAAAACAAACATGTATAGAGTATAACTCTCTTGAAATACTTTTATTATAAATCGGAACCATGCTAACTGGTTGAGCATTACCTATAGGTTTAATTTGATATAATGGATGCAATGCTTTTTTATCCGAAACATGTGCAACCTTATTTAATTCACCATAAATTTTCCCCATATCCCATTTGACAAATTTAACATTTGGAGTTTTACCGTCTTTTCTTGTTCCCGAAATAACTTCCTCAATTGCGGCAATTGTTTCTAATTCTTGTTTTAACATGTTGGCTGCTTGTGCATAAAGCCCCTCTGATATTGATGTTTCACATAAATCAATACCTTGTACAAAGGATGCTATAAGGGCTAGCCTTGAAGAAATGGAATCACTGGTTTTACATGGTTTCATACTATTATTCAGTAATAGTGTTCCGATACATGCCATTGCAGATAAGTGGGCATCCAGCAAGAGTCCATAATTTTGCTTTGAAATTTCACGGTTTTCCAATCTTTTTCTTGTTATTTCCTCCAAGAGAATAATGGCATTTTTCATTTTTTCTTCCATATCTTTAATCATTTCCATACTCAATATCATCATTCCATTCAAAAAAATTTAATGTAATGCACCGTTTGCTTAATAAGGAATTCAACAAAAAAGGCGGTTAATCCTTCCTGGATCAACGCACCCGTTAGTTTAAGTGTAATACTTCACATATTATATTTATTCAGACATGCTGCTCAGTTTGTTTAAGAAGGTATTCAACAAAAAAAGGGTGGTATTCCTTCTAGGATTAAACGCAACCGATGGTTAAAGAAGAAAAACAGTCTAACTATTTTGTCAAACCAGAAATTAATCATTTACAATTTTAATATCTTTTATTGGATAATAAACAACATTTGTTGTCCCTATTACCTTTTTCAAAGGTATTGCTCCAATAGCACGGCTGTCTTTGCTTTGCCTTCTGTTATCTCCCATTACAAACAAACTATCTTTAGGGACAGTATCACTACCTACTGCGGTTTCCTTTAAAGTGAAGGTGTCTGTTAATGTTCCTCCATCTTTTAATGATTTTTTGTATTTTTCCAAGTAAGGTTCGTTGTAAGCTTTCCCATTTATATATAAAACATCATTTTTATATTCAATTCTGTCACCTGGGAGTCCGATTACGCGTTTTATGTAATCCTTACCTTCTGGGGCGTGAAACACAACAATATCAAATCTTTTCGGTTCTCCGATTTTTGTTACAATCATACGGTCCTGGTCCTGAAGAGTAGGGTTCATTGAAGCACCGTCAACAACAATAGGCGTAAAGAAAAAAGAGCGAATAATGACAGCTATTGCAAGTGCACCTATTAAGGCTTTAATCCATTCATACATTTCATTTTTCTTCTTTACCATTTCTCATCCTCCCTTAATATTCATCTGAATTCATATCCTCATTTTACCATATTTGTTTGGGGATATATTATTTTTCTTAAGCTATCCTGCCCCGTTACTTCAATAAGAAAAGCCGCCGAAAATGGCAGCCAGAACTTCCGCAAAAGCACCCGTTAGCTCAACAAGTAGGGTCTATATTTTTCAATTGATTGTTTAAGTCCCATTGCTTCGGTTTTTCTTCTTCTCTAAACCATTTAGCCCCACTTAGAATCCACTCTTCTCTATACCTTTCTAATGTATATCCTAACTCATCATCGTCATATCCAGGTTGGAATCCACAGCAATGACAAATAAGACTTACATCTGGTTTCCCTTTTTCATTATATAAAGGACTAGGTAAACAGTCGTAACCACATACTGCACAAACAAAAAATTTTTTCTTTCTAAAAAACATCTCCTCACCCTCAAAAATTATTTATTTTTATGGTAAATTCCCCATTTTCACTTAAAATCCTTTTTCAAGTAACCTGCCACTTTAGCTCAATAAGAAAAACGCTGCCGAAACAACGTTTTGTTTAACTCTTGCACCCGTTAGAAGGAAAACCTTAAAATGGAATATTCAACTCTTTTGCTAGGTAGAAAACGTCTTCCTCCAAAGTCTTTTTTATCTCGGAAGAAGGTAAAGTTAAAATATATCCTTTTGCAGAACCAATAGGGAAATTCTCATCAACCATAAAGAAAAGAAATGATTTTTCAACAGTCCAAATTGTTAACCCTTCACCAAATAAATAACCGTCTTCTTCATCTCCAATTAAGTTACCCTCTAAATCGGTTACTGCAACCGATATTGCTGAACAATAGTGAGGTTTAAGACATTGTTCTTTCGATAGAGGTGGGCATTCAGGGAAATGCTTAGGACTTACATCAGTTCTACTAAAGACGATTTCTAGTTTATATGAATGACTTTTAAAATTTTGTTGAAATTGTCCCTCTATCTCTTTAGCAATGTTGGCAACTTGTTTTTCCCAGTCCCATATCTGTTCTTTTTTTATTTCAGATAACTTAACTTTTTTCATCATCTTCTACAACTCCAAAAACGGCTTTTTATAAATTATTCTTCGTTAGAGATTTAAATTCCTTGTTCAACTAAACTGCCCCGTTAGCTTAACTAGAAAACAGACCGCCGCAGCGATCACCGTTTTCAACTCAAGCCCCCTTGAATAACAACACAAAGTTATTTCACATTTTCATCTAAATCTTTAAGTTGGTTTTTTATTTCTTTAAGTTCGGACCTTAAAGCCTTAACTTGCTTAGAATTATCAATACCAATACTAACTGCATATGCAAATATAAGAAATAGAACGACTAAACCAACAAATCCGTAAAATAATGTTAAAATAATCCCCACAACTTTGTCGCCCCTTATAAATAAACTACTTTAACATTACCATAAAACGGTAAAACGGGTGACGTTTATTTTGTTCTTCTTAAAAAAGCCTCCCGTAAGTGCAATAAAAAAAGGGATCGCCGCAGCCATCCCAGTCTTAAACTCTAGCACCCGTTACTTTAAGTACAATACTTCACAATCTTTTGCGTTTTTTAAATAAAAAGAAACGATACCTATTATTAGGCATCGAACCCGTTTGTTGATTATTTTATCTAGAACCCTTGATAAATTTCCAATATGACAAAAAAGCTAATGATAAGGGAAGTAAAGTCAACCACTTAAAAGCAACAGAATATTCATGTAATTCTTGTGTTGAATAACCTACACCAATATGATATCCAAACAAGGTTACAGGAAACGAATTCATTCCTTCAGGCAAAATAATGTTGTTGTAGTCCATACCTGCACCCCAAAACTGCACAGTCAAAATAGTACATAAAACACAAAATGCTAATAATATCCACCCTTTTAAAGGCATTTATATCCCCCCTTTCTTAATTAGAAATATTCTACACGATTACAAAAATTTCCTTCTTCCACCTGCCCCCTTAGCAACCCATGCAGCATGGCTGCACCACAGAGGATGGAATTTTACCCCGTTCTTCCATGATTGTACAATAAGAAAAGGGATAGCCACAGATATCCCAATCTTAAACTCTTGCACCCATTAGTTTAAGTACATTTTTTCACAAAGAAACAACCCAATTTTGTCTAACTAAAAATATCTGTACTCCTTACGTAACCATATATACGAATTGTATTGTCTTCTTTTAAAAAAGGAATCTTGAGTCTTTTTAGCAATTTAATGAATTCGTCTGTGTAATCTGTTACTTCAGGTTCCAACAACAGTCCCTTAGAACTTGTGTATTTCAGATTTACTCTAATCCATTCTACGGCAAAAAAAGGCTCAAGCCCCTCTTCCCAATCTCCCGAATACCAATTTTCTTCTCCAAAATCTTCAGGAATAGAAAAATCATCAAGTAAAAATTTAACCTGAAAAGAAGGGGTTATTGGGAATTCTTCCTTAACAGCCGATTGTAAACCTCTCCATTTTGTATTATTCATTATGGAACTTAACTGCCGTTCATTTATTGCTTGTTGAACCTTTATCTTGTAGTCTTCCACTTAAATTATGCCCTCCTTGTTTAGCTTTTCTGCCCTGTTAGCACAAGAGCGACTGTTCATATAGAACAATCGCACCTGTTAGTTGAAAAAGATTCAGACTTACTTTTCAACAGAAATTTTTAGATAAAGAATCCCTCGGGATATAAATAGTCCTCTTCAGGTTCAACATCAGGATATCTTGTAAAAACAGAATTGAACTCATCATTTTCGATAAGGTATTCGATAACTTCAACAATCCGTTCCCGACTTACAAAATCTATAAGAGACATCTCACTTGACCAAAAATATGCACCGTTCATACTTTCACCAGTCTGTTTATTCTTCTCTCTCAATGTCTGGATATTTTTATATGTAAAAAAACTAGCTATCCATTTTGAACGGTTTGAAAATGTTACGATGACATCCGTGTTATCATCTTCAATATTCCATTCACCTTCTGCCCATTCCTCTGCTTCTATCCAAATATGCTTTCTGTGATTTTTTGTCAATAAAACAACCCCCATATTCCATATAAGCACCCTATAGTTTAAGTACAATTCTTCACAATCTTAATTTTACCCGTTCCCTGTAACTAAAGCTCTTTTCTCTAATTCATTTTTGGCAGTTGTGCCTGATGATCGGATCCAGCGACTTTTTCCTCTTAGAAATGACAGTGATTTATTAATATACTATAATGCGCATATGAATGAAGCAATTCATATAGGTTTTTTACATACAAAAAATAATGAGGTATTGATTCCCATGACACAAACGAATAATCAACAGTACAATCAGAAAAGCAATAAAAACTTTGCTGTGCTAATTATTTCCATTTCCGTCATTGCCAATATTATAATTCTGGCGCTGTTCTTTACGAACATAGGTTATAAAGGAAAAGTAACCTGGGATGTAAATATTTTACCCCGGCTGAATGCCATCTTTAACAGCTTTACATTCATTTTTTTAATCGCTGCTTTCATTGCAATTATGAAAAAAAATGTAAATGTGCATAAAGGCTTTATTCTGGCAGCTTTTTCTTCCACTTTTTTATTTTTAATTTCATACCTAACCTTCCATTATATATCTCCTGAAACAGCAAGATATGGGGGGCATGGTGCCATTAGAACGATTTATTTCATTATTCTCATTACACACAGCTTTTTAGCTGCCATCATCGTGCCGATTGCGCTTTTTGCTCTTGTATGGGGATGGACGATGCAAATTACAAAACACAAAAAAATTGTCCGGTGGGCAATGCCCATCTGGCTGTATGTAAGTATAACCGGCGTTATCGTTTACTTAATGATGGCACCTTACTATTAAGAGGAACTTCCTGATATGTTTCATGTTGGTCATGAACATAGCTGGAATAAGGAGAAATCTCCGCACAAAAAGCTTGGGAAACTCCCCAAGCTTTTTGCCTTTAATTTTCTACACAAATATATTAAATGCTATCAATTTCATCTAAGAAAATACCTGTTCTAAATCTATATTGTCCTTATTCCACTAAACTGACCCATTAGTGGAACAAGAAATAAGTCGCCGCAGCGACCCATTTATTAAACTCAAGCACCTGTTAGTGGAATAAGGACCAATCCAAATAAAAATTAAGGTAACGCTCTAACCTAATTCGTGATTGAAGTTATTAGTAGATTATTACTTAAAATACATGTAAATATTTAATCCTTAGATAGTTTAAAACCGCTAAGACATCGCTCCAGGGTTATATACTTTTTGTAGGTTAACAACAGCCGTGATGGAATCCATGGTGGTGGTGGAAAGGATAGCCTCCATACCCATAATGATGGAAAGGATAACCTCCATATCCCATACCATAGCCAGGATAGCCTCCATAACCCATGCCCATGCCATAGCCAGGATAACCTCCGTATCCCATACCGTAACCAGGATAGCCTCCATAACCCATACCGCCAAAGAATTGTCTTTCCATTTTTTATCTCCTCCTCAAATTGTTTCAAAAATAGTGTATGTGTCCATGTTTAAAGAGGAATAGACGTTTACCTATTATACGTGTTTTCTTGGCTGTTATTTTGCATATAGTTATATTTATGTAATACTGCTCAAAAAAAATTAGATGAATTCTACGATTTACTGTCTTCTTCAATTAACCTACCCCTTTAGTTGAATAAGAAAAGGGCTACCGAAGCAGCCTCCTATTCTTCATACAGATAGGTAAGGCTTTGAAGTTATCGCTACCTTTTCCCCCTGTTCACACCGTACGTGCGACTTTCACCGCATACGGCGTTCCAACTAATCCAATTCATTCAATTCTATGTCAGTGTGAAGTAAGAATTATTCCAAATCAAATTGTATAATTTTTGCATAGTTTTCGGAGTTCATTAACTTTTTCATTTTGCTTATTGTTCAATTTTAAAACACAAAGAAGAGATTTAATTTTATCTATATCTTTCAGATGAATTAGTAGGTGAACCGTTTCATGCAACACTATCAAGTTTGAATATCTGTCATCCTTTGAAATATGATAAGGGTTCTTATGATGACAGTGCCAATCGTTTTTTCCAAGTTCTGCTCCAGTTACCGCACACTTTCCATACTGGGATATGAACTTACTTATTCGATTGTCATTATATTCAATCGTGCGATTTGGAATAAAGTTTTTCATGACATAGCTTAACACGCTTTTATTTATCACTTTTAAATTGTTGTGTATTTTTGCTCTACCTTCGGTAGTATAATTACACACATCTTGTGAAAAACAGAGATTTGTTTTATGCTTTTGGGCATATATAGGGACAAACACCATGTTTTGAATCTTAAAGAATTGCGGTGAGTATCCTTTATAGCGTTTCTGGAGCGTACTAGTCATGTCCTCAAACTTAGCTTCTGTTCTGATATTCTTTAATCGATTATATAGAGTCTTGTTTAAGTGGGAGGACAACTCACTTAAATTATTAGAGATGTTAGTAGCTGTTGCGTAGTAGTTTTGGATTCCCATTACAACTGTATTGTATTGCCAAACCGTTTCAGCACAAGGCTTCTTTTGAATTGTCCTTATAGAATCTTTAATTTTAATGAGTGCATTGGACTTAGCTTTCTTCGTCATATTTGAATGTGCTACAAATCCAAACCTTGTTTTTCCTTTTCTAATCGCTCGGAAAGAGAAACCAAGGAATTCGGAAGAATTCTTCTTTAAGTTGATAACATTTGATTTTTCATCACTTGTCTCAAGATGTAATCTAGTTTTAAGAAAATCCTTGATGGCAAAATTAATTTTAATGGCTTGCGATCGAGTACGGCACAGTACCTTAAGGCAAGTAGACCACTGGAACCTCCCCAGTAGCCCCTCTTAGAACCGGACGTGAACCTCTCAGCTCATCCGGCTCCCATTATTCAGCCGTAGGT
>NZ_JAVDUQ010000067.1:0-8323 GCF_031456445.1 Neobacillus niacini
TGTATAGCGATTGCGAGAGGCCTACTCTCATCTTGAGTGCAGCACAGCTTACGGATGTGCCGTCAGGCACACTTTGCTTGCTTTCGTGGCACACAGTCATCTGCATATCTCACTATGTATGCTTGTCCTTTGCACTGTTTTCTAACCCTTTTCTCAAACCATAGGTCGAGTACGTAATGAAGGTAAACGTTGGCTAATATCGGAGATATTACTCCACCTTGCGGTGTGCCTTTATCTGTCTTGTATTTCTTTCCTTCCTCCATATATCCACCTTTAAGAAACCTACCAATTAATCTTAGGAGGTTAGGGTCAGAGATTCGCAGCTTTAAGAACTCCATCATCCATGTGTGGTCAACGTTGTCGAAGAATCCTTTGATATCTACATCTGCTATATAATTTACTGACCTCTTTTCAATATAATAGTTCAGTATTTTCAAAGCATCATGGCAATTACGGTTTGGACGGAATCCAAAGGAACAGTCTAGAAAATCATTCTCACAGATGGTATTTAGTATCTTTGTAATGCCTTTTTGTACAATTTTATCTTCATGCTCTGGTATTCCCAGTGGTCTTTTCTTGTTTGAATTGAGCTTTGGAATATACATTCTCCTTACTGGAACGGGACGATAACTTTTGCTTTTAAGCCTACTTTCTAAATCCTCTATGTTTTCTTCTAAACTTTCACTATATTGCTCTTTTGTTGTACCGTTAATCCCAGTTGCCTTCTTATTGGGAAGTTCATGATGACATTGAACTAATGCTTTCTTATTTAATAGATGTGCAAGAGATGTAAATTTCATTTTAGGTTCAGATTTTGCTAATTCTGCTATCCTTAGTAGTTTTGTTTCCATTTATTATACCTACCTCTGTGTGTAGTAAATGTGTCCCTAGTAAGGGTGATAACTGGTAGCTAGCCTTTCCTCCATCGGCATTACCCAACTTCATTGGTACTACGCTGCTATCCGACTCCCTACAATCGGCATTTGGTTTCCTTGCTTGTTATCGCTTGTACACCATACTCTTCTAAAAGAAGAGACCGGTAGGGTCTCCCGAGTTGCCGTATCATATCAATGTGTAACGTGCCAAGGTCTCTGACTCCAGAGAGGTTTTATCCATCTTGCCATTAACGAAGGATAAAATGTAGCTTTCTGTCGCAGGTAAGGCATCAGCCCTCTCGATTTACTAACATTATGGAGCTCAATCCCTTCAACCATTTGGCTTTCGGCCCGCTACCTAACTGTCTACGCTTAAAGACTAAAGTTACCTTTAACCCTCCAAGACTCGCTACGAGCGAATGGCTAGTTCTTACTCGACGGGAATCCCACCCGTTATATGATACGACCTAGGCTCGGCCGCACACCTGCCCCATTAGTGGAACAAGAAAAAGGAGCCGCAACAACAACTCCTTGTTTCGCTCAAGCACCTGTTAGTACAAAAAGAAAATTCAACCTTCTTTTCATCATAAGAATCCCTGCTTCCACTTCATCTCGTAGGTTCCCTAACATAATTTAAAAAGATAAACAAAAATAATTTATAATTTGTCCACACCTTTCCTTCACTACGGAATTTAATAGTAGAAAGGGGGGGGTAATATGAGTATGGATGATGTTGTTTCAATAGGGGCAAATTGTGTACTCCACACAAGAAGAAATGGTTTCTTTCTTTTAGCCGAAATTGAAGTGGAAGCAGGTAATGTTGACATCGAGGAATTCGTGTTTATTCGGATATCCGCACGAGAGGCAACTGTTTTAATAAACGCAGGAGTTATGGAATGTACAGTTTTAAACAACTTTGATGGATTTAATATTAGAGATGTGGAATGTGTATTTATTGTAGATGGAGAGGCATTTGCTGTGTTTGATGTAGAAGTCGGTGGCATGGACCAAGCAGTACTTGTCAGAATTTCACTAGGACAAGCACGGGCTTTAATCAACAGGGGTGCACGACGATGCACACTCATTAATAGAAGAATTTTTTAAAAACATTAATACTTTTCACATGTGGGACTATTAATTAAGTAGTCCTTTTTCTATGGACAATTATTCTATGCAATCTCGTCTATTCCTTCTTCAGCTAACCTGCCACGATAGCGGAACAAGAAAAACGACTGCCCTTACGGAACAATCGCACCCGGTAGTTAAAGAAGCACCCTTTTATTTGCTGCACATTTTTCTCGTATTGCGACATAAAAAATTGTCTATGTTAAAATTAAATCAAAAAATGAAAGGAGGTAGATTTATGGTTATCCAACCAAATATGTCTCCGAAAGCAATTACTGAAGTATGGAGTAATGCAACTGTTGTTTTGAATAAATATAAAGTTCCAATCTCTGAAAGACCTTTAGAAACAATAGTTGAATCACAAACCCTCGACTCAATATTAAAGGAATTAAATAATATTGTAGGAAGTTCATCTGCTACTTGCATAGAAGGTGGCTGACAACTTCCATCCAAAAAGGAGTAGGTTACTCCTTATTTTTTATGTCGCATTTTGCGTCAAATGCGACGTTAATCATAAATTTCTTGTTCAATTAAAGGGCAGTTTAAGTGAAAACATTCACAAACTTCATCTTTACATAAATACCCAAATGTAAGTGTTATTCAAGAATATGGCCCAATTCATTAATAAGGGCACATTTCTTGCTCAAGAAATGCGCCCTTTAATGGAGAAATTGATTAACTTCTATTAGCTGGTTTAATTAATCAAATTAAGAATTTATACTTTTAGTCAAAAATCACTCAGTTTTCCGTCTATTATCAAGTTTTTTTGAACAAAAAAAACATAGAAAGCCTGTACTTAAGACTAGACAAAAAGGAATAAAAGCCCATAAGGGCATTAATAAAGCCCAAAATAATAGATATGCACTTATAGCAAATATCAGCCAACTAGAAATAAGGAGAAAGCTAGAGAGAAAATCTTTCATAATGAGATCATCCTTTTGAAAGGAAATTTAAGGGAAGTAAATATGTTTAGTTTGTAATATATTTTGATATTGTATTTTTAAATTAAGCTGGCCAAATACAAAAGAGGAAAAAACATCCTTAGTAAACAAGCCTATCTTTTTTTAGTATTCATTTTTTTAACAATGGTATATATTAACAACCAAATTACACCTATAATACCTACAATTAATCCGATACCACCTATCGCCATTCCCTCAAAACCACCCGGAACAAAGATACTTACCAAAATAGTGCCAAACCCCAAAAAAATTATTAAATAAGGTAAAGCCTCAAGCCCTTTGCTTTTACGAAGGAGATTAATTATTCTCCACAACGCCAACATTAAAACTGCAAGCAAAATAAAAATAATAAAGAACATAAAAATCCCCCCTTATAAATAAATACTGATGGTTAGATCATACCAAATAATTACATTAGATGGTTTTACTTTTATTCCAAAATATGGCCCGATTGCTGAACAAAATTAAAAAAGTACCGATAGCTATCTGTTTTTTTAGTTCATAAATAAGATTTTAATTTTATAGAAGTTATTATTTGTTACAAAACTCGTCCTTTTCTGAACACGCTTCTTTTTAATTTAGGCTGTTTTCGTAGATATTGTTGTTTTTAGCTGGGTATTTCCACTAAGAAAGGCTTCTGCAAGTATAAAATTACACTTTCTTAGCAAGCCCACCACTTTTATTTGCGAATCTAGCCCCCTTATTTGCGAATTAAAGGGTTTTATTTGCGAATCTAGTCCCCTTATTTGCGAATTGAAAGGTTTTATTTGCGAATCTAGCCCCCTTATTCGCGAATTGAAAGGTTTTATCCACGAATCAAGAAAAAACCACAATTTTATAGAAAAGAGCCTTAATTTAAAAGGGGTGTGATTTTAAGAGATAAATTGGACACTTTTTAAACGCTAAATTGCACATGAATTTATTAAAGTGCATTGAACCATGTATTTTCTATTAAAAAATGCTCGTAAAAAAAAGCCAAATCATACAAGTAGTTATGCATAAAAACTTGCATATTTTAGGCTTTTTAATTTTATTCCTTATTATTTTAAAGCACCCGTTACTTTAAGTGTAAT
Source organism: Neobacillus niacini (assembly GCF_031456445.1). Lineage (GTDB taxonomy): Bacteria > Bacillota > Bacilli > Bacillales > Cytobacillaceae > Neobacillus > Neobacillus niacini_I. Next base: position 4,036 of record NZ_JAVDUQ010000067.1, read on the forward strand.
ATTCCACAAATGAATTTTTCATTTACCTTGTCTCGCTTTACGTTCACTTAGTTGAAGGGCTATTTCATATTCCTTATTAGGCAGTAATGGAGAAATTTCAGTTTTAATTAATCTCGCAACTTCAGCCTCGTCTATTTCCCCCTCATCATACTTTTTAAAGATAGCCTGCATCTTCCCACTTACTTCTCTAAAGAAATCACCAGTTGATGCTTTTGCTTTAGCGTCTGGATTTTTAAAAACATAATTTGATGGTGCTTCAGGCGGAGATTCTATTTTAGTGGTACTGACATTTTCCCTTGCCAATCCTGGTGAACTTGAAAGTAGACATATTCCTACCATGAATCCCGTACTTATCAATTTCTTCATACATCTCTCTCCTTAGAAATACTATTCGTCTACATTAGTATTTGTATCAGAGATGAGAAATACAATTTTTGTAAACCTTCTTAAGTGAAATCCTTCACAATCTAGCCCAATTATGGAGTCGGTATCTCTAGAATGACTCTCTATCGTAAGATACGAAACAACAAAGAGGCTAACTAATAACCAATTGGACAATAGTGCTTAAGCTATGTCTACTTTGCCCCTGATTACAGCAACGTTGGTACTGGGCCTACTTATTGAAATTGCTCGTCTATATGAAGCCGGCCCGAATAAGAATCACAACGGATTTGCATATTTTTGTACTCTAAGAAAAGAATAAGAATGCTAATTAATTCCGTATATACTGGAGGATGTACCTTGAAAACGAATAACTCAATTCGACTAACCGCCCCAGAAATATCGAGTCTTTGGACTCAATACATTTTTGATACAATGTCAATTTGTTTTTTTCGGTATGCACTTGAGCATATCGAAGATTATGATATTAAATTACTCTACCAATCAGCCCTTAAATTATCAAAAATGCATGTTCAAAAAATAACTAAATTCATGCAAGGAGAAAATTACCCGATCCCACATGGGTTTACAGAAAAAGAAGATGTAAACATTAATGCACCTCGGCTTTTTCAAGACCCTTTCTACCTACATTATCTTTATGTCATGACTTTGCAAGGGATGACCGGCTACTCACTATCAGTTAGTAACTCTATACGCTCTGACTTACGGAAGTATTACATCACCTGCATGAGCGAAACGATGAAACTTTTCGATCTAACCATGGATACAATGCTTACGAAAGGACTTTACACACGTCCTCCAATTATAACACCACCCGATTCCATCGATTTTGTCAAAGACCAAAGTTTTTTAACCGGATGGTTGGGAAAACGTCGGCCGTTGAATGTTATGGAAATTGGAGATATAACTTTCAATATGATTAAAATGCATTTACATGCTGGTCTAAAAGTGGGATTTGGTCAAGTGGCACAATCAAAAGAGCTTCGGGATCATATTAAAAGGGGGCTAGGCATAGCTAATAAACATATAGAAATATTTGAATCGGTATTTGATGAAGAGTATTTAAGTTCACCCATTTCTTTGCAGGCAATGATTACTAATTCTATTACTCCACCCTTTTCAGATAAATATATGTTGTATCAAATTCAATTATCTACACAATTATCTATTTCGTATTATGGATCAGCTTTAAGTGTCAATGCAAGAAGAGATCTGGGTGCTCATTACATACGACTTACTTTAGAACTTTTACAGTTTGCTGAAGACGGCGGAAAACTGATGATAAAAAATGGTTGGTTAGAGCAGCCTCCCACCGCGAGTGACCGGAATTCTCTTGCAAATGATAAATAATATCTCAGAAATGATATCAAAGATTAATTCAATAATGGTTAGATATCATATAATACTGAATTATACAAAGTGCTTCCCTTCAATTTTGGACATGAATTTTGTCAAAATCCAGACACAAACATCATCAATTCTTTTCCATAATATGTCGCCATTAATAATAGTTGACACATTAAAAAATTTGGACAAAGGAAAATCAAGCTGGGTTAGAATCATCTTCCCAGCTATCATCACTCCTTTATCTCATCGACTTCCTTCAGGGATCGAATAGACTTTTTCGCGCCTAGCTAGTTCCTTAAAATCCCTCTCCTCCTCGTCGATTCTTGCACTAAGAATAATGTCGAATTTTTTGGAATTTTATCAATTCGGTATACATGAAATTTATAGTATGATTTATATAGTTTACATGCTATTGAAAATCATTGATTCAAGCAATTCACAAAATTTATCAACTAAAAATTATTACCATATTTATAAGTAATGTCAGTATTTAAATTTTTAAAAGATAATAAAAGGAGTGGTTAGGTTTATGAAAAATCCTGATAGCATTACTATAGAGGAGTTAGATAGACGAATTGCTCATTTTGAGAATCGTCTTAACGATTTTATTATTACCGAGGAACAAATTGAATTCATCAAAGAAAGGTTAATGGAACTTAAAAATGCTAAAGAGTACAAAACTTCCTCCTACACTTTTTAAATAAAGACCTCCTGGTTTATGAGTTATGTCCTTTTCGCTGGTCAGCTTGAGGACTCTCTCATTCTACCAAGGGGTTTTTTTGTTCAAATCGCATTTTCAGTCATTACATGAATGCTCCTTCGTTCAAAAAGCTTATTCGAGAAAATCGCTCTTGACATAAAGAAAGAGCACAATTTCTTTATCTGCTTTTTTACAAAAAGCCTCTTATGGCCAACGAAAAAAAGTGCACCGTATCGAAGCGGTCCAGTTCCTCAAATCCCATATTCTCTGTGATGGCTCTGCGATTTCTTCTCGGTTTACTTTTGCAATTTATGCCCAAGCTAGTATTATGTAACTATTTAGGGACAACCGGAACCCAAAGTTCATGTTTAGGTTTATGCTTTGGTGGGTAATAGCATTCAATGCATGGTAAGTTAGCAAGCTCGTAACCAGAAGTAGGAAGCCACTCAGAATACAAACGTTTCCATGCTTCTACTATATTGGGAATAACAACCCACATGCTGTGGGCTATGGTAATGCATTCCATATCACTTGGGACATCCCCGTCATATCGAATGCCCATAAAGTAAGTAAATTCTTCATCCGTAATGGCAGCTTCTTGTCCACAAACGCCTAATAGGCTCTCAAGTGTACATTTTGGATTTTCCCATGACATATCGATTAGTTTTTGCATAAATCCATCCTTTTTAGCAGTATTCCAAAGTGTAGGAATGGTTTTAAATGCTTTGCTTGTTTTTACTGGGTTCCCTTTCCCTATAATTCTTAATTCAAAATCAAGATTCTCAATTCTGTACTCCATTTCAGTGTCTCCTTTTATCGATATTTGAAAGGAGATTCTTGGAAAGGCTTTTAGTTGCATCCCTTTATTGCGAGCATCTGAGGGTTTTAATCCAAGCGTCTTTTGAAAAGCTCGTGAAAACGAGTCGGCGGAATCGTAGCCATACTTGATCGCTAGATCAAGAATTCTAATATCGTTTTTTTGTAATTCAAAAGCAGCAAGTGTTAATCGCCTGCGTCTTATATATTCTGAGAGTGATATGCCTGATAAGCTCGAAAACATCCTCGGAAAATGATACTCCGAACAAACAGCAACTTGTGCTAGCTTTTTATAATTAATCTCGGCATCAAGGTTATCCTCAATGTAGTCCAATGCTCTATTCATTCTCTCTAGCCAATCCATTTTTTCACTCCTTCCATTACCTAATTTAAAAGAAAAGGGATTTCTTTGTCCGACATTTCATGCACAAAGATGTCGTATTTTTACTTTCAAATAGCTTAATTCTATTCCTATTTGAAAAATCCTTCTTTTACCTGCCCCGTTTGTTCACTAAGAACAGCTTCATTGACTTCTCCCCATGCATAAATGCAGGGGATTCTCTTTTAAACCTTCATCAAAGCTGCCCTTCATCCGGGGAATCCAGGTCTTACGACTTCTCCAGTTCATTACGACATGTGGTAAAAACCTCATACCGCAGCCCAATCATAGGCACTACGCCACTGCTAGCTTGTACTTATTACTCTTAGCAATAGGAACAAGGTTCACTCGACGATACTTTGTATCCTTGAATTGTGGAATGGGTCTATCTTTTGTCAATCTTCTATTTAATGATTTATCTAATATGTTTACGGCTCCTACTACATCACGATGTCCTTTTTCACTACAGGTGCAATAGAAATTTCTATCTTCTTGCTTACGAAATTTACCGCATGATGGGCATGTTCCCGATGTATAGGATTCTTCCACAACCTCAATTTCTATCCCTCGAAGTTTTAATTTGTAATTGATTTTTTCTGTCAATCTCCCAAAACTCCAGTTGGAAAGCTGCTGGCGAATTTCTT
>NZ_JAVDUQ010000068.1:0-8131 GCF_031456445.1 Neobacillus niacini
AATGCCCGCCTGAGCAGGTTTTTTCATAAAAGGGGAAAAGAAAGGGAGTTTCAATGCCCGCCTGAGCAGGTTTTTTCATAAAAGGGGAAAAGAAAGGGAGTTTCAATGCCCGCCTGAGCGGATTTTTTCATAAAAGGGGAAAAGAAAAGGAGTTTCAATGCCCGCCTGAGTAGGTTTTTTCATAAAAGGGGAAAAGAAAAGGAGTTTCAATGCCCGCCTGAGCGGATTTTTCCCTAAAAAGGGTAAAGAAAACTCGTTCGATTACCCTTAAAGTGAAAAGAAGAGGCCATAAGTTAAAAGAACACTCTACATTATTAACATCAAGGATGATTCCCCCAACATCTGCAAATACTAACCAAAACATTGAAAAAGGAGCATGATGATGGGGGCAATCGAAAGAAGCGGTTACCGGTTTGTACCGGAATTTAGCGTCATACAGCAAAATGGAGCCATCCATGTATATAATCGGGAACAGTTTATCGAAGAAATTAAATTTCAGTTTTCAGGAAAATTCCCGGAGCTGGATCAAATCGAGGATTTAGTGGACCAATATTGCAACCAACATAATATTTAGGGAACGCTTGTTCTATGTGGAAATTTATGCTATAATTAAAAATGCAATAGAATAGGATCTCTCAAGGGTGGTCGGATCACTCCTATTGAAAGGGGGTGATGCCGTTTGACAGTTTATCAAGCTTTGACGCTGGCAATTTCATTTGCAGGTCTCATCGTCACTGTGCTGTCATTTCACAAAAAAAAATAATCCACCCTTGAGCCGACAAGCATAAACGGTGGATTATCTCTTCCCAATATGCCGACTCCCAATGGGGAACCGTCTATTGCATTGACCGAGTGTCATTGCTCGGTCTTTTTTACTATATGTTCTCTATGAACTCATTATACATAATAATAAGGAAAAAAGAAATCAGAAAAGATGCAAATTTTAAAGAGGAGATTAGCGAAATGAGTAAATTAACTGTCATTTATCCTCAAGCGGTCGAACATACGAAAAAAAAGCTATATGAAGACATTGATCACTATTTGGAATCGAAAGAAACAATACCAAGCTTTGAACAATATCTCTCCGATCGAAGTCAATATACCGAACAAATTTGGATCAATGTTTGGCTGAATAAATCGACCAATGACGTACCAAGGAATGAAAAAAAGGCATTTTTAAAAGAAAAAGGTTTTGTGGTGGAAGGCATCGACCGGAAATTAATCAATAAACTGTTTCGTGATGAAATGCGGACGTATCAACCGTTTGATGCCTTGGAATGGCTGAAGGAAACCTTTGAGGGTGAAGAAGAAAAATGGGAAAGACGGTACCATAAAGCAAAGGCAGATTTTTTAAAAAGAGAAGAGGAAAATAAGCTGCAGGCTGAAAAACAGCTGTTGCAAAATAAAATTGATTCCTTTGCTGTGAAGTATATCGAAGATCAATACCAAAATTTTTATCTTTATATCCGTAGATTTGTTGCGGTTCAATTAGCGGCAGATTTTGAAAACAATCCAAAATTTCAATCCGTTGATACCTTTGCCATCGAAGAAAAACTAGTCAATCAAGGGAATTTTGATCCTAATGCTTATACCACGTTGGCAACCTTTTTTGAGGAACTAACTGGCGATGTCCATAAAATGCTTCATTGGGGAAGAAGCTTTTACGAATACGAAACCTATTTTTTTGTTTATGAGGGCCTGATTTCCGACTATGTTTCTGAACTCTTGCCACATAAAATATTGGAAAATCTACCGGAGAAAATCCAACAGCAATTTCAAGATACTTTTAATGAGAAACTTTCCGCCTCTTTTGTAAAAAATAGCATCCAAAATCTCATTTATGAGGTGGAGGAATATTTTACCCAGGATATCCAGGAGGAATATGTTTCAGATCTGTTAAAACTTGTTGATATTCCATTTGATGTAGAGGTTCACCGAGAAATTTTTGAAAAAGATTTTGCGGAACGAGAACGAAAAAGAGCAGAAGAGGAAGCGGAGTTACAACGAAAAAGAGAAGAAGAAGCCCGGATGATGGAGGATATATTCGGTCAGGAATACAATCCATCATTGGGCAGGCAAATTCGCTATATTCTTCATATTGGAGAAACCAATACGGGGAAAACCCATCATGCCTTAGAGCAGATGAAGGCTGCAGACAGCGGCATATATTTAGCGCCGCTCCGCCTTTTGGCGCTTGAAGTCTATGATAAATTAAATGCCGAAGGAACACTCTGTTCCTTAAAAACAGGGGAAGAGGAAAAAATCGTTCTTGGTGCCAATCATATTTCCTGTACGGTCGAAATGTTTCACGAAAAAGAATTTTATGATGTGGTGGTCATTGATGAATCGCAAATGATTACTGATAAGGACCGGGGATTTTCCTGGTACAAAGCGATTACGAAGGCAAATGCTAAAGAAGTGCATATCATCGGCAGCCGAAATTCAAAAAATATGCTGCTAGAGCTTTTGGGTAATTCGGATATTGAGATTCATGAATACAGCCGGGATACCCCGCTTGAAGTGGAATCAAGGGAATTTCATATCAAGCATATTAAAAAAGGGGATGCGCTTATTTGTTTTTCAAGACGCCGTGTGCTTGAAACGGCTTCAAGGCTGCAAAATGACGGCCATAAAGTCAGTATGATTTATGGCAGCATGCCACCAGAAACAAGGAAAAAGCAAATTCAACAATTTAATGATGGAAAAACAAAGGTCATTGTTGCAACAGATGCGATTGGGATGGGACTAAACCTGCCTATCCGAAGGATCGTCTTTTTGGAAAATGAAAAATTTGATGGAACGAGAAGAAGGCTGCTTACCTCTCAAGAAGTGAAGCAAATTGCCGGACGTGCCGGCAGAAAAGGGATTTATGATGTTGGGAAGGTTGCATTCACAAATGATATTAAAACAATGCGCCGACTCTTAATGCAGGAGGATGAACCGGTTCATACCTTCGCGATTGCACCGACTAATTCGGTGTTTGAACGTTTCCAACGCTATTACCGCGACCTTGGGACATTCTTTGAATTATGGGGGGAATTTGAAAGTCCGAAGGGCACAAAGAAGGCATCACTATCAGAAGAGCGGTCGCTTTATCAGTTGATTGCCGGAACCGATATTGAAGCACGGCTTCCGTTAATGGATCTTTATGGGTTCTTGCATTTACCTTTTTCTAAAAATGAACCTGTGTTGACAAAGCAGTGGGAGCAAACGATGTATGCGATTATCGACGGAAGAGAGCTCCCAGAACCTATCGTCAAAGATCGCAGCCTTGAGGAGCTTGAACTTTCTTATAAAGCAGTCGGTCTTCACTTATTGTTTTTGTACCGGTTGGGCGAGAGGACGGAAGCAATATATTGGGAACGATTGCGTGAGGAGGTTAGTGACCAGGTTCAGGAACGGTTAAAAACGGATATCAAGAAGTTTGTGAAAAAGTGTAAGAATTGTGGAAGAAAACTGCCATGGGATCATGCTTTTCCTATCTGTGATTCCTGTCATGCAGCAAAATACCGCCGCTATCGGCATGACGATGAGTTTGATTTTTAATATTAAAATGAAGGCCGTGAAAACGGTCTTTTTCATGCTTGGTAATCATTCCTTATATATGAAATAATGGTAAAATAATACTAAACAAAAGTGGGGTGCAAAAATGCAGCTTTCATTCACGGTAAAGGGGCAGGGGGCAGAGGTGGTCTCCTATCTTCTCGCCAAAAATCCGAATAATACTTATGAACGAGATGAAAAAGGCTTTAAAACCCGGATTTTCTATACGACCTTTAGCACGGATGAGGTCCAATTTCTGATATATGTAAAGCCGGACGCCATTGACCTGGTCCAGAACTCAGCAGACTTATATGATATTACTTCTTACATAAATGATCGTGAGTTTGCGGTTAGCAGTATTTTTACTTCGGCCATTCGTAAAGCCCTGGGCACAGCGTTAAATGGGAAACCACAAGAAAAATATCTGAAATGGAAATAGCCTTTGGACCAGCTACTTCTGATTTAATTAACGAGGAAATTCCAGCGTTATTCGATCCAATCGGCTATCAAGTGAAGATTGAACGCTGCGTGGCAAATAAGAAAATTCACCAACAGAGTTCGGCACGATTTATCACCCTTAAAGGGGAGCAAATCTTCAAAATGCTCTAAAACATGTGTTTATTCTCATTCTGGTGATGGATAACTATAAGCATTATTTTATTGTGGAAAGAATAAACTACTTATCATTTGCAATTTCAAGGGTTTGGTGAGGAGAATCCGATCTTTGGCCAGGGTTGTATTGGCTATTTTGATCTATCATATAGGAGATACCTCTTCTGTATGATATTGTTTTCTAGTCAATTACACTTTACCAAAGAAACGAGTTGTTTTTCATTTTTTTAAAGCTGTCAATCAACATAATGAAATAGGCCGCAGTCCTATAACAATCAACATTTATCACCTACTTTATTGGTGCGAAAGTTGAGTTATTAATCAATAAAAAATACGATTACTTCTCAAAAAGTGCTAAAGTTAGGGTTCTGTGGACAAGTAAAAAAGGAATTTCCATATTATTTGCATATTATTTATGGGATTGATTACTTAAAGCCTAAGAATTTAATTAGGCTAAAGCAAAGAAATGCCGGGAAAAAGCAGCGTAATGCCTTGAAGGAGTTTTCCCTAGGACTGGAATCGGTTCAAAGGTTTGTACAGCGGGAATCATTGGAACGCGTGCATGAATGTGTGCTTGGCGTATTGGCGCTGGAAGCGGAGCCGATTGATCCGCGGTTATAAATTAGGTAAAGATAAACTAATAAGAGGTAGTTCTATTTTCCTTTAAATAGCTAAAAATATCTTCACCCTCTCTAGTATATTAGCCAATCATCCCCATAAGATGGTTAAAAGGATACAAAAAGGTTGTGATGATATGGCGGTACATGTGGTTAGTAAGGGAGAGAATTTGTGGGGGATATCCAGGTTGTATGGTATCCCCCTGCAAATCGTTGCCCAAGTTAATGGGTTAACTTCTACAACGTCCCTCGTACCCGGTCTTGCACTTTATCTTCCCGACACACAGCTGCCCATTCGCTATTACCAAATAAAAGCAGGGGATCAAATTTGGCAGTTAGCCAATCAATTTAATACGAGTACTGCTGCGATTCTAGCAGCCAATCCGGGTATAAATCCTAATCACATAGTTGTTGGTCAAATCATTGCTATTCCTTCACCTATTAAAATGGAAATAGCAACCCTCGGCTTTATTGTTCCATCCGCAAAAGGGGAGATTCTTTCTACACTTGATACTTTGGCTAACCAACTTACTTATTTGGCGGTCGTTGCCTATTCCTTTACCGAAGAGGGCTTTGCTTTTAATGAGATAGAGGACTCTGAAATAGTAACCAAATGCAATCAATTAAATATTACCCCTTTATTGATGATCCGAAATTTTACGAAAGGGGACTTTAGTGCTGAGCTGGCGGGTAGGGTGTTAGAAAATCCAGCCTATCGACAAAATTTAATTGCAAGTATTGTTAACTTAACCTCTCAAAGAGATTTTGGCGGAGTGAGTATCGATTTTGAATTTATTCCACCGCCAAGGCGTCAGGACTTCAATAAATTTCTGACTGATTTAAAAGCCGCATTAGGTAACCTGATTCTTCACGTGAATGTTCACGCCAAGACGGCTGATATTCCGACGAATCGAATTATTGGTGCCTATGATTATATGGCCATTGGAAATGCAGCTGATATTGTGGCTGTGATGACCATTGATTACGGGTATCCAACAGGTCCGCCTGATCCGATTGCTCCTATTACTTGGATGGAGCAGGTAGTCCGTTATTCACTTACGCAAATCAATCCGCGAAAACTACAAATCGCAATGCCTCTTTATGGGTATGACAAAATTGCTTTAACCCATTCAACGCATGCTTTATCTGTTCTTGCTGCCCAAAACCAAGCGATTGTAACAGGTCAACAAATTCAGTTCGAGAATACGGCGAAATCGCCATGGTATCGTTATTGGAAAAATAACGAGGAGCATGTAGTCTGGTATGAGGATATTCGAAGTTATATGGAAAAATATAAATTGTTGGACGTGTATCTGCTTTTAGGAACTACTTTTTGGCAGTTAAGTTTGCCTTCTCCGCAAAATTGGGAATATCTTAATCAAAAAATTTCGGTTGTAAAAAATATAATTTGAGTAAACTGGCAATATTTTTTTCAAAAACTTTTGGACAAACTTTAGAGGGAAAAGGAGGTTTGAAAAAAGGTTTGAATAAAAGAGTAAAAAATTATCAACTTATATTATTTCTTATCATCGCTGCAGCGGTACCTTACATACATGGAACCCCGGTTCATGCCAAAGCCCCAATAGCATTGGACCAAAAATTAAATCATCTCCTAATGAATGAATCTGATTTACAAGGTGCAATTGCCGGAATCAGTGTAAGGTCAGCATCATCAGGGCAAATCATTTATGACCACATGGGTGAAACCCGCCTGCGCGTGGCTTCAAATATGAAATTGTTGACTGCTGCAGCGGCACTAAACGCTTTGGGGGTAAATTACCGATTTAATACTGATGTGCTTACAGAAGGCAGGATAAAAGGAAAAACATTATATGGCAGCCTGTATTTAAAGGGATATGGTGACCCAACCCTATTAAAAACGGACCTTGACCACATGGCAAAACAAATCAAGGAGAGCGGGATCAATAAGATTAAGGGTGACCTGGTTGGGGATGATTCATGTTTTGACAATGTCCGTTATTCAACCGATTTACCGTGGTCCGATGAAACTACTTATTATGGTGCTCAAATTTCCGCTTTAACCGTTTCCCCTGATAAGGACTATGATGCAGGAACGGTTATTGTACGGGTGAAGCCGAGCAGCCATCAGGGAACGAAACCAACCGTATCGGTGTCACCCAAAACGAGCTTTGTAAAAATAGTCAATCAAGTGGTAACCGGTCCTGCTGACTCTAAAAAGGATCTGAAAATTGAGCGGGGGCATGGGAATAATATCATCACGATTTCCGGAGCCATTCCCTTGAATAGCAAAAGTGAACGGGAATGGGTCGGTGTTTGGGAACCAACAAACTATACGCTTGCACTATTTAAACAATCTCTTTCCGAACATGGCATTAAATTAACTGGAAAAATTAGAACAGGGAAAACGCCTAAAGATGCAATAGAGCGAATCAGTCATTCCTCGATGCCACTTTCCGAGCTGCTCGTTCCCTTTATGAAGTTAAGCAATAATGGTCATGCCGAGGTTTTGACGAAGGAAATGGGACGGATTGTTAAAGGTGAGGGAAGCTGGGAAAAAGGTCTTGAGGTCATCCAAAATGAGCTTCCAAACTTTGGGGTCAACCCGAAAACAATTCTGCTCAGGGATGGGTCTGGCATATCTCATGTCAATTTAATTCCAGCCAATCAAATTTCGCAGTTGCTATATTCTGTCCAAAACAAACCTTGGTTTCCTATTTTCCTGAATTCACTACCGGTAGCGGGCGAAAGTGAGAAAAGGGTCGGGGGATCTCTTCGAAACCGATTGAGGACCCCGTTAACGAAAGGTAAGGTTTGGGCTAAAACAGGGACGATTAGCACCGTGACTTCCTTATCGGGGTACGTCCAAACAAAAAGCGGTGAAAAGCTTATTTTTTCCATTTTGTTGAATAACCTATTGGATGAGGAAAAAGGTAAGAAAATTGAGGATCGGATTGTGGAGGTATTGGCAAATCAATAAATGCCTAAGGTGATAGACTGCACGGTATAAAAAAGGAACCAAATATCTTTTTAACGGGTTCTCTTTAAGGGTGCAAAATAGCAAATAGCAACGCAAATAGGATGCAAAATCACAGGAGAACATCTGGCGAAAGCGGCTTTATTGTTTTTCTCTACTATCTTTAATTGGTTCTCGATATAAAAAAATATTACTTTTCATTTATTTTGTCGATTTTTGTCATAAAAAAAGACGTATAGAAAAGGTATCGGCAACATTATATGGAAACTGTGTACGTTAAGCAGATTTTCAACCTAAAAAGCCGATTCCCAAATTGATATGCTCCCTCTAAAGTGGACAGATGAAAAAACAAAAATCTGTCGTTACTTTAGGGGGATTTTTTATGTCAAAGAGAAGTAAATAT
>NZ_JAVDUQ010000069.1:0-7807 GCF_031456445.1 Neobacillus niacini
GTTATGGTCGCGTAGAATCCCGATATGCGACCGAACTATCTCACTTTTCACTGTTATGGTCGCGTAGAATCCCGATATGCGACCGAACTATCTCATTTTTCACTGTTATGGTCGCGTAGAAACCCGATATGCGACCGAGCTATCTCACTTTTCACTGTTATGGTCGCGTAGAAACCACTTAGGCGACCGGGTGATCTCATTTTTCGCAGGTACGGTCGTGTAGAATCCCGGTAGGCGACCGTATGTATCGATTTTCCTCTCTTTGGTAGCCTATACATATTTGAAAAAACCATTTGAAAATTGTCAAAAATATAAAACAGCATGAATTCGTAAAAATAAGTGCTAAAATAAGATGGAATCCATTTTTAGGAGGAAAATTTATGCAATTTACTAATTCAGAACGATTACATAGTGAGGCACTAGAACACATTGTTGGAGGAGTAAACAGCCCATCCCGTTCCTACAAAGCAGTGGGCGGCGGTGCACCCGTGGTCATGGAACGTGGGCAAGGAGCCTATTTTTGGGATGTCGACGGCAACCAGTACATCGATTATTTAGCCGCATACGGTCCAATTATTACCGGGCATGCCCATCCACATATTACGGAAGCCATCAAACTTGCAGCTGAAACAGGCGTACTTTACGGTACCCCTACTCCACATGAAATCAAACTGGCAAAAATGCTAAAAGAAGCAATCCCATCCATGGATAAGGTCCGCTTTGTCAATTCCGGAACGGAAGCGGTCATGACAACGATTCGGGTAGCGCGCGCCTATACTGGAAGAGATAAAATTATTAAATTTGCCGGCTGTTATCACGGCCACTCTGATCTTGTACTTGTTGCAGCAGGTTCCGGTCCTTCTACACTTGGTACCCCCGATTCTGCCGGAGTACCAAAAAGTATCGCTCAAGAAGTCATAACTGTTCCTTTTAATGATATCGAACCATTAAAAGTGGCATTAGAAAAATGGGGTGATCAAATTGCAGCTGTTCTTGTAGAGCCGATTGTGGGAAACTTTGGAATTGTTGAACCAAAACCTGGCTTCCTGCAGCAAATTAATGAGCTAACCCATGCCGCAGGAGCACTTGTCATTTATGATGAAGTCATCACGGCTTTTCGTTTCATGTATGGCGGTGCCCAAGACCTTTTAGGAATCCAACCTGATTTGACTGCGCTTGGGAAAATTATCGGCGGAGGTCTGCCAATCGGAGCCTACGGCGGACGTAAAGAAATTATGGAGAAAGTGGCACCTCTTGGACCAGCCTATCAAGCAGGTACAATGGCAGGAAATCCTGCTTCAATGCTGTCCGGTATTGCCTGTCTTGAGGTTCTAAAGCAAGAAGGAGTATATGATTATTTAGACAGATTAGGAGCAAGGCTCGAAGAAGGAATTTTAGCTGCTGCAAAGGAACATGGAATCCAAATCACGATAAATCGATTAAAAGGGGCATTAACGATTTATTTTACAACAGAAAAAATTGAAAACTACGAGCAGGCTGAAAATACAGATGGTGAAACATTCGCCAAGTTTTTTAAGCTGATGCTTCATCAAGGTATTAACCTTGCACCATCCAAGTATGAAGCATGGTTCTTAACGATTGCTCATACAGTAGAAGATGTTGAAGCAACATTACACGCTGTTAACAATGCATTTTCCTCACTTCACAACGAATAATTATACATTTTTTATACACAAAAAGGGAGTGTCTCCCACTCCCTTTTACTTAAAACTACCATGTAAACGTTTACAATGATATATTCCCATCTCAATTCGATATGATTATAATCTAATTTCGATATACAATTTACTGTATATTTATTTGATTTCTGAAAATTCATATGATACTATTAAGTTATTATTTTTCCCTTTAGCTTTATACCTCAATAAAGTGGCTAAACCACAAACACTTTTCTCAGTTCTAATAATTTCATAGGAGGTGAATCGGCTTTAGAGGAATACCCTTTTAAAGCCTGACCATAATGACACAAAAATATAACCCTTCCAATTTTAAAGATTTCCACAAACATGAACACGATTCATGTGGTATTGTTGCGTGCCTTGAAAAAAGCAAGATTCCTACAAGAAAGAATATCTTTGATTGTATTAATGCTCTTGTTACAATGAATCACCGGGCCGGCTTTATTAACGGTGAAGGCGATGGCGTAGGAATTCATATGGATATCCCTGTTGCACTTTGGAAACAGAAATTACAAAATGCAGGAATTGACCCTCTGCTCGCTGAAAAAAAGGAATTTGCCGTTGGGCATGTTTTTATCAGCCAAAAAGCAAACTGGGATTCTACTAAAAATGAATTACTTCAAAAGCTTGCAAAATATGAATTAGAATTGATTTTCGAAACAGTTGAAGTTACAGACCCTTCTGCTCTTGGACCGATTGCCATCCAGGAAAACCCTGTTTTTTGGCAATTTGCCTGTCTTTCTAAAAAAAGCGGCCAAGAATTAACAAAGGTCCTATTTGAGGCATTGGTTGATTTTGAAATCAATGAAAATATCCATGTAGCATCATTAAGTCAGAATCATGTAGTTTACAAAGTAATGGGTGCCGGAGATATTCTTCCGCGTTACTATCAGGATTTGGCGAACCCGCTTGCTGCCTCAACCATCACTTTGGGGCACAACCGCTACTCTACAAATACTCTTTCCAGCTTTTTCAGAGTTCAGCCATTTAGTGTGCTTGGACATAATGGTGAAATCAATACCATTGCTAAGCTTCGCGATGAAGCTAGAATGATTGGGATTCCTCTTGTAAAGGACGGCAGTGACTCTCAGGATTTAAGCCGGACAATGGAAACCTTAATCTCACGGGAAGGATACTCTTTATTTGAAGCTATGGATCTTCTATTCCCGCCAATTATTAATGAAATAAAAGCCTATCCAGAAAAACTGCAGGATTTATATACGTACCTTCGTGAAGCTTGGGGACATTACGCACAAGGACCTGCCGGAATCATCTCAAGATATGGCGATGAAGCTGTATTTAGTGTCGATGCACTTGGCCTTAGACCGCTTTGGATGCTCGAAACGGAAACATCTTATCTATTTTCGTCTGAACCTGGGATTATTCCGTCAAGTGAGTATGTAAATGATCCAAAGCCGCTTGCACCTGGTGAAAAGGTTGGCTTTAAATGGCAAGGAGATCAATTGGATGTTTACGAGCAAAATCGTTTCCAAAATGAAGTATATAATCGTATTTCTAAGCGATTAACGATTGAAAGTGCACGGAACCGATTAACAGCACCTAGCTTAAATAAAACGGTAACAATGAATTATCCAGATAAAATCCATAATGGCCAATATAAGGCTTTCGGATGGGAACGCGATCATATTCAATTAATCGAGCAGATGGCGGAAAAAGGTGTGGAGCCAATCCGTTCATTAGGTCATGATGCCCCGCTCGCATCATTAAATCCAGAAAGAAAAAATATCGCTGATTTCTTTAAAGAAAGTGTTGCGGTTGTCACAAACCCTGCGATTGACCGGGATCGTGAAACAGAACATTTTTCTACGCGTGTGGTTATCGGCAAACGCCCATCTCTATTCGATAAAGAAGAAACAAATACTGTTCTAGAGCTAATCACTCCTGTCCTATTAGAAGGAAAAACAGGTTTTACTTGTTCTGAAGCACTTGGACAGCCAAGCTTTGATCAAGTCGTTCAATATTTCAATGAACAAAAATTAGCTGCCTTTATTTCGACTACCTTCCACAAGGACGAAGAAATCAATTTGGCACTCGAAAGACTTGCTTCAGAAGCAGTTCAGGCTGTTCAATCAGGGAAAACATTACTCGTTCTTGATGATGCTAAAGCCCATCAAGAGGATTTCTATTGGATTGACCCGCATTTAGTCACATCAGCCATTGATCAGGCATTAGTGAAGGCTGAATTAAGAAGAGACTGCTCTTTAGTATTACGTTCTGCTGCCATCCGTTCCTTACACGATATTATAACAGCTTTAGGTTTAGGCGCAGATTTAATTAGCCCTTACTACATGTTTATGACGGTCCTCGATGAATCAACTAAGCCGTTGACTAATTTGTACAGTGCATTGACAAAAGGGCTTGAAAAAGTCATCTCAACAATCGGGATCCACGAATTACGAGGATATGGAAGATTGTTCTCAAGCATTGGTCTCCATGAAGATATTGCAAAAGTTTTAAACATTGTAAACTTCTTTGGATCAAAAGAGCTCGAATTTGATTTCGAAGCAATGAAACAGGATGCATTTGCCAGGGCGGAAGATTACCAAAATGAAAAGGAAAGAGTCGGAAAGACCTTCCACCTCTTCCCGCGGATTTGGAAAGCAATCGGTGAAGTGGCAGCGACTGGTGATTACAATGTTTACCGTGATAAAATTTCAGAGCAGGAATTAGAAAACCCTACGACCATTCGCCACTTGGCTGGTTTAAAAGTATCGAACCATGCAATTTCACCAAATGAAGTCGATATTAGTGTAGGAGATCATGATTTACCATTTCTGATTTCTTCCATGTCATTTGGATCGCAAAATGAAATTGCCTTCAGAGCTTATGCAGAAGGCGCAAACCGTTTAAATATGGTGAGCTTAAACGGTGAAGGCGGCGAAATAAAAGATATGCTTGGTAAATATCCAAAAACGCGCGGACAACAAATCGCCTCCGGCCGTTTTGGAGTAAATGCCGAATTGTTAAACTCATCCAATCTGTTAGAAATTAAAATTGGGCAAGGGGCTAAACCTGGTGAAGGCGGACATTTACCTGGCTCAAAGGTGACAGCAAAAGTTGCAGCTGCACGTAACGCAACTTTAGGATCTGACTTAATTTCACCATCCAACAACCATGACATTTATTCAATTGAAGATTTGGCTCAAATGATTCTAGAATTAAAAACAGCAAACGATCAAGCGAAAATCGCTGTTAAGGTTCCTGTTGTACCAAATATCGGTACGATTGCAGTCGGAATTGCGAAAGCAGGCGCAGATATCATTACCTTAAGCGGTTTTGACGGCGGTACAGGTGCTGCAAGAATTCATGCCCTTCAGCATGTTGGCTTACCAGTAGAAATTGGTGTAAAAGCAGCACATAATGCCCTATTAGAAAGTGGTCTCCGTCATAAGGTAGAAATTTGGGCAGATGGCGGAATGAAGAGTGCAATGGATGTAATTAAAATTATGCTGTTGGGTGCAAACCGCGTTGGTTTCGGTACATTAGCGATGCTGTCTATTGGCTGTACAACTTGCCGTGGATGCCACTTAGATACTTGTCATGTTGGAATTGCAACACAAATTGAATCAGAGATTCAAGCAAAGGAACATGGACTAAGACGTTTTGTACCACGCCAATTTGATTTAGCCGTACAAGGAATCATGAATCTATTCACTGCTTTTGGGCAGGAATTAAAGCTACTCGCAGCATCATTAGGAATTCGTGACCTGCAAGAAGCTGTGGGTCGCTCAGATTTATTGGTTCAAACGAGCGGACATCAAAAATTAGATTTATCTTATTTACTAAAAACACTTGAAATCAGCCAATTTACGAAGACTGAAGTATCGAAAACAATTGCTGAAGCACAATTGCAGGTAGCAGTTGGAGCAGAATATCTTGATGCAAGTATTGATCAGTTGCATTGCTCCCGTGAGTTTGAAAGTGTTACATCAGAGCAAAGGGTTTTAGGAAGCCGTGTTTCCTGCCACCGTGTAAGAGGCAGACTTGATGGTTCTTACAAACAATTGAAACCTGTACAGTTAAAATATCGTAAAGGTTCCATCCCAGGAAATGGCTTAGGGGCCTACAACAGTGAAGGTATCTATATAACGGTTAATGGCGGCGGTCAAGATGGTGTGGGTAAAACATCACTTGGCGGTAATATTCAAATCCTCAAAGCAAAAGGGAAAAATGGCCATTATTATAATGGTTCAGTCGGAAAAGGCTTTGGATATGGTGCTCAAAAAGGACTTTTAGTCGCACAGGGTAATGCGGATGCCCGCGCCGGAATCCGTCTGTCAGGGGCTGATTTAATCATCGGTGGAACGGTTAAAAAACAAATTCCTGAGCAGGAAAATGGCAATATCGGTGCCAATGCAAACATTAAGGGATTTGCCTTTGAATATATGACAAACGGCCGAGGTCTTGTAATAGGAGACCCAGGTCCATGGATTTGTGCAGGAATGACCGGTGGTGTTGTGTATACACGCCTTCAACCTGAAATGGGATTAACGAAAGAGGCGATTCAAAGAAGAATTGCCAAAGGAGCTAAAGTTTCTGTTTCCTCATTAAATGAAAAAGGAAAAAGTGATGTTAATGAACTTTTGGGTCAATACATCAGCTTACTTGAGAATGATAGCCAGGTTGAAGAAGCAAAACAGCTTCAAGCACTTCTATCAAATCTTGAAGACCATTTCGTACAAATTGTTCCAGTTAAAGAGCAAGCAGATCCATCTGTTTCTACAGAATGATACAAAAAACGTCCGCATCATACAGCGGACGTTTTTTTTGTAGAAAAATATTACAAAAAACTCATATTAAATCTCTTGATTATATGTTTTAATCCATGTATAGTCTTTTATTGTTTAACATTGAACAAACTAGTATTATTCAATTTTTTGAAAGGAATCCATTCTTTTATGAAGTTAGGCGCCCGCATTTTAAAAACGGGAATAGCAATCATTTTGTCCCTTTATCTTGGTCAGCTGCTGCATTCACCATCACCGGTATTTGCCGGTATTTCTGCCATCTTTGCGATTCAGCCGACGATTTATCGTTCCTACTTAACGATTATTGAACAAATTCAAGGAAATATCATCGGGGCATTACTCGCCGTTTTTTTCGTTCTCACGTTAGGAAATCATTTTACTGTCATTGGATTAGCCGCCATTATTGCTATTGGGATCAATCTAAAGCTGAAACTAGAAAATACCATCGCCCTTTCCCTGGTAACATTGGTTTCGATTATGGAAACGACTGGCGGGAATTTCATTCCGTTTGCGGCCGTCCGGTTCTCTACGATCATGATTGGGGTCTTTTCAGCCTTCATCGTAAATTTAGTGTTTATGCCGCCAAAGTATGAGAGTAAGCTTTATTTTAAAATATCAAGTACAACAGCGGAATTAATCAGGTGGATTCGCTTAAGCACCCGCCATGACTTTGACCATCATCTCCTGAAAGAAGAGATTGAAAAGTTAAAAGATAGTCTCATTAAAATGGAACAGTTTTATGGAATGTACAAGGAAGAACATAATTATTTTAAGAAAAAAAACTTAGAAAAATCACGTAAGCTGGTTGTTTACAGACAAATGATTTTTACTGTCAAAAAAGGCGTAGATACACTAAGAAAGCTTCACCGGTTTGATAATGAAATCCTCCTGCTGCCGGAACATTTTCAACAGGCGATTCAAGAGCAGCTGGATAGCCTTATTTACCACCATGAACAACTCATGCTTCGGTTTATTGGGAAAGTGCCGGAACCTACAACCGGATCTGGAGGAAATGATTTTTTAAATAAAAAAGAGCTTTACGATCTCTTTATTGCTCACCAAAGGGAATATACGGATCAAGATAATCCACATCTTTATCATGTCATGCAAATCACAGCATTTATTATTGATTACGGAGAACAACTTGAACATCTGGACACGTTAATTTCAAGCTTCTACTCCTTTCATGATAACGAAGTTCCCATTGAAGAAAAAAGTGTGGAATAAAAAACCGAAGCAGACATTGAACTGCACCCTGTCAAGTAGACAGTATAAAAAAATAAAATTAGGCAATGGCCTTAGCTCGATATTCTATCGGGCTAAGGCCATTAAATTTGG
>NZ_JAVDUQ010000070.1:0-7189 GCF_031456445.1 Neobacillus niacini
ACCGGTTTCCCGGTGTTATCCCAGTCTTACAGGCAGGTTGCCCACGTGTTACTCACCCGTCCGCCGCTAACCAATGGGAGCAAGCTCCCAAAGATCCGCTCGACTTGCATGTATTAGGCACGCCGCCAGCGTTCGTCCTGAGCCAGGATCAAACTCTCCAAGAAAGTTGATATAGCTCGGATGTTACGTTGGCTTCATTTCGAAAGAAATGAAATATTATTGTTTGTTGACGTTTTTGTTTGTTTAGTTTTCAAAGAACAATATCATTAAGTGTTTCGCAATCGCCATTCAGAAGCGACTTTATTAATATATCATGGTGTATCCCATGATGTCAACACTTTTTTTAAAACCCGTCATCCACGAAAAGTTTTAACAATCATTTCGCAGCGACGGTTATTAATATACCAAGTATCAAGAAAAAGGTCAATACGTTTTTTTCTTTTTTATAATGTTTTTTTATTAACGCGATAACATCTGTGAAAAATCCCTGACCCTTTTGTTTCCACATTCACTACTTCTACTAAATGTTTTTCAATTAAATATTCAAGAAGTACAGCCATATCGACAGAATAAGGGATTAATTCTTTTTCATTCATGATTTCATTAAACGACCAATATTCCTTCTCACTAAGAATATCTAGTAAATGAGTAGAACCCATCTTTGTTCTGGAATGAATCATAAATTCACTGGCTAGGAAAAGTAATTCCAATCTTTTTTCCAGTGTTTCTTCACTATTGACAAGTTCTTCGTATAGTTTAAATATCTCAGGCTCAATTTGTTTTACTTGATGCCAAACTGTTAATTCCGGATGGAGTCCATTTTCAATGATTGCCAATCTTGCTAAATGGTGCAAGGAGTGTACAACATAATTATAGGCATCTAAATAGAGATGATTTTCAAATAATGCTTTTCCATCTACATACCGCCGAATTAACTTGGCAAATTCCATCCCCATTTTGATTTTTCTTCCGTAAAAGGGAAATTCCCGGAGCTCTTTTTTTAGATTTACTACATATTCATTTCGGTCAAATAAAATCCTTGCATCATCAATCCATTCAAATATTTTCCGATTTGAACCAAGTAAGATCCATTCCTTCAATAAATCCTCAACAATAATATGCATGGCCGCTTTTTTGTCATGATAGGTATAATGCTTTATAAGTAACGGCTTTTCTGCCTCTTTTACAATAATCAAAAGAATATCGTCAAACGAGTCCGTTGTGTGGCTTGATTTTTGTTTTTTCTCCACCATCAAAACTCCAATAGTGTTGGTTTGGCTTGCCCTTTCTTGATAAATCGGACGAAGGATATCTTCCATTCTTAATTCCTCCATTTTTTTCAGGTAGCATAATATTTTCGACAATAACGAGAAAACTCCTTCTTATAATCGAGACAAATTTCGACATTTCTTTCTCGTAGCAATTTTTCTATTTTCATAAATATGGTATAGTTTCACTAGGAGGGGTTATATGGCTAAATATTCAAGTAAAATAAATAAAATTAGAACCTTTGCTCTAGCTTTAATATTTATTGGCTTCATTGTTATGTACGGAGGAATTTATTTTCGAACTTCTCCACTTATTATGACCATCTTTATGCTTTTCGGTCTTCTTTTTATTATAGCAAGCACGATTGTTTATTTTTGGATCGGAATGTTGTCTACGAAGACCATTCAAGTTAAGTGTCCGGGCTGTGGTAAACCTACAAAAATGCTAGGCCGAGTCGATATGTGTATGTATTGTCGCGAACCTCTAACCCTGGACCAAAATCTTGAAGGAAAAGAATTCGACGAAACCTATAATAGAAAATCAAGCAAATAGACAAATGGTGTCCGTACAAAAAGGACACCATTTATCCATTAAAAAAAGCTGATTCCTTTGAATCAACTCTTTCGCGCTTATTTAATGAACTTCTTTACTGGAACACTCCGGACATGTTCCATAAATTTCCATACGGTGATTACCTACTTTAAATCCAGTCACATGTGAAGCTAAATGTTCGACTTCATCTAGACCCGGATAGAGGAAATCAACGATTTTTCCACATTCTTCACAAATCACGTGGTAATGCTGTGTTGTAATAAAATCAAAACGACTGGAGGCATCACCAAAAGTTAATTCGTTGACAAGACCAACCTCACGAAATACTCGTAAATTATTGTAAACTGTCGCCACACTCATATTGGGAAATTTCCCTTCAAGAGCTTTATAAATTTCATCGGCAGTTGGATGTGACATCGAGTTTATTAAATATTCAAGTATCGCATGACGTTGCGGAGTAATACGCACTCCTGTATCCTTCAAGGTATCCAACGCTTCTTTTAGCTGATTCACCGCCATGCACCTCTTTTCTAAAAAGTATTATTAGATTGTAATTGTTATAATTAATTTTAAAATTTATTTATACTTTTGTCAATATTGTTACCTCACAAATAGGCTGCACTTTTGATTAAGAATGCAAGGTTTGCTCTTTTTGTCCAAGCTGATGGTTCACATACCTCGCTGTTACAAACAACAGGTCCGAGAGACGATTTAGATAGGCCAAAACAAGCGGATTCACATCTTCCCCCAGCGTAACAGCACACCTTTCCGCACGTCTTGCCGTTGTCCTGGCTACATGAAAGGCAGCCCCTGCAGGATGCCCCCCGGGTAAAATAAAATTGGTTAACGGAGGGAGGTCTTCGTTCCATTCATCGATATGTTTTTCCATCTCTTCTATATCCGAACTTGAAAGGAACCATTTTACTTCCTTTCCTTTGGGTGTTGCTAACTCTGCACCGACATGAAAAAGATTTGTTTGTATTTTATGATATACCTTTTCAATTATTTCTTTCCCTTGAAAAATTTCCTTGTTTAAATAACTTAGTGCAAGCCCAATCATCGAATTCGATTCATCGCAGGTTCCATACGCTTCAACGCGCAAATCATTTTTAGCAACTCTTTGACCATAAATCAACGAGGTAGTCCCCTTGTCCCCTGTTTTTGTATAAATTTTCATTCCTAATACCTCCTTTTTATTCCTTAATCCTTTAATTTCTCTTAAATATGTATGAAATGGTTACTAAAAATTACACGATATCTCTATAACCACATTATATAGCTTGAAATCGGTATTTGAATAGAATGGCATAAAAAAAGGGGTCACTATGGACCCAAAATTTTTATCTGAGGAGGTATGCCCTAATAAAATGATATTCAAACCTTGTATTATTGCATTGGACAAATGCCTTTACTGATAAAAATAGGCTTCAAAATTGCTTGAAATTAGTTAAGGTTCTCTTTTATGAATGTTAGCGCTTCATCCACATGTCCTTTTACCTGTACCTTTCGCCATTCCCTTACCAATTTACCTTGTTTGTCAATAATAAAAGTTGACCTCTCAATTCCCATATACTCTTTGCCAAAATTCTTTTTTAACTTCCATACATCGAACGCTTCGGCAACAGCATGCTCAGTATCCGCAAGGAGTAAAAATGGCAATCCGTATTTCTCGATAAACTTTTGGTGCTTATCAATCGGGTCTGGACTGATTCCTAATATCACCGCATCTACATCCATAAAATCTTGGATCCGATCACGAAAATCACAAGCTTCCGTCGTACATCCCGGAGTCATATCTTTTGGGTAAAAATAAACAACGACATTCGTTCCGCGAAAATCGGATAATTTTACTTTTTCACCATTGGTCGCCTCTAATTCAAAATCCGGCGCAGTTACACCCAATTCTACTGACATATAAAACACCTCAATCGAAAATTAGTCTATAATGATAGACTATCCAATCTTGGTAAACATTGCAAACGATAATCACTTCTCGCGATTAAGCATTGCTCGTGCCACAAACGCTGCCGGAAGCGTATAGCCGATTAACGCTTCCGTAACCGCAATAATCCTGCCGAAACCTAAGGGAATTATATCCCCGTTGCCAACTGAGAACAGCATCATCGCACTAAAATAAAAACTGGATTCAAATATATTATTCCCATGTTCATGATTGATTTCTTTGAGTAACGGTACGCCCTTAAGCTCAAAAAGCACGTAAATTAAACCATAACCAATGATAACGGTTAAATAAATACAACCCAAATATAAGAAATTTTCTACCGAAACAAATTTCCCTTTCACTGTATTAGGTACAAAAAGTGTCTTTAGACTCATAAAAATACAAAACACCACAATCGGAAGCAAGAAATAGATCACGTTAACCACCTCGATCAGAAACATCCGTTACTCTATTTCTATGCAAGCTTGACCTATAAAATATCAAAAACCAGACATTAAGCCTGGTTTCCTTCCATAAAGAAGTATTTAATTACCTGCTCCCCGATATTTTTTTACTCCTTGATTCCAAAGGAGGATTGCTAGTGTGAAAAAGACGACACCGATTACGGGTGTTAAAAAGGCATAAACAAACCATTCTTTTTTTCCAAGAAAATACGCCGCT
Source organism: Neobacillus niacini (assembly GCF_031456445.1). GTDB lineage: Bacteria > Bacillota > Bacilli > Bacillales > Cytobacillaceae > Neobacillus > Neobacillus niacini_I. Next base: position 4,445 of record NZ_JAVDUQ010000070.1, read on the forward strand.
GGATAAACACCGACAAAAGCAAATGGAAGTACCCATGTTAAGACAAAACGAATAATTTTATTATAAATATCAACAGGATAGCGTCCATAGTTACTGATATTGTACATCATCGGCATAAGAGATGTTCTTGCATCTGCCCAAAAACTGATGCAGGCAATCATGATAAAGACTCCCCCATAAACCAGGGCCCCGCCAACCACAAAAACGAGGAATAAAAAGGGATCATACCATTTCACCTCGAGTCCAAGCTTAGCCCCCGAGTAAAACATGACCGCAAGGCCGGTAATAGCTCCTAATAAGGATTCAAGTTCCAAGCGCTCAAGGATAATTTGAAAAAGGCTGTGAATCGGTCTCGTTAAAATCCGGTCCAGCTCCCCTTTCACAATATAGCGTTCATTAAAATCCCAGATATTAAAGAAAGCAGAAAAAACAGCAAATGGGACAAGGAAAAAGCCATAAATAAAAATAATTTCATCTTTATTCCAACCATTTAACAGACTCGTATGTCCAAACACAACTAAAATAAAAACGAGATTGATGGCTTGAGACAACAAATCAGAGAAAAACTCCACAAATAAATCAGCACGATATTGAAATCTTGTCTTTAAATATTGTGAAAGATATTGAAAAAACATGGATGTGTAAAACACTTACTTAACCCCCTTGTATGATCAGCTGTTTTTTTGCTACAGACCAGAGGAATTGAATGGGGATAATTAAAATCACCACCCACAGGAACTGCTGAAAGATGGCCTCCATTGTCTGTGCATGGGAAAAACCGCCGGTAAAAATCATACTTGGTATATAGCTGATTCCCTGAAAGGGAAGGTATTTCATGAATCCCTGCGCCCATCCTGGGAAAAAACTGATAGGAAGGAGCAAACCAGAAAATAAATCAATGACCACTCGTTTTGCCCTAATCAATCCTGCATTATTATATAAGAAAAAAGTTGTAATTCCTGTTAGTAAATTCAACTGAGTATTGATAAAAAAGCTCAATAAGGTAGATAAGGCAAATAATCCCCAAACACCCGGATTCCAAGTGAATTTTATCGGAAAGATAAAAGAAACAATGATTAACCCGGGAATCGAGAAAAAGAAAAGCCGAAAAATCCCTTCTCCCAACCCCTGCATGGTTTTCATCCCAAGATAACTGTAAGGCCTGATTAATTCGACAGCCACTTTTCCTTCCATAATTTCAAGCGCCATTTCCCTATCCAGATTATTAAAGTAAAAGGCACGAGCCATCCAAGAAACAGCAACATAAGTAGTCATTTGTACAACCGAAAGACCTTCGATGTGCTCTTTGGAACCATAAATGGCGGACCATAGAAAATAATAGGCACCGATATTAATACCGTAAATCACAATTCCCGTATAATAATTCGTCCGGTAGGCAAGCATCATTAAAAAACGGATACGAATCATTTCAAGATATTTATCCAATTTACATGCCCCCTTCCACTTCCACCGTACCTTTTTCATAAATATTACGAATAATTTCTTCCGTAGAGATTTCAGTAATTTTTATGTCTTTAATTTTAAAAGCACTGACTACTTTGGCGATGAGTTGGGAAATAAGTTCTTCCTTGTCCTCTATATTGGCATTATAGATGGCTTCCTTTTCATCTAACTCCCATTTAACCGGAAGCCCTTTCGTCACCTCTTTTAATTTTGCCATTTCTACTTTTTCAAGAAATTGAAATTGCAGTTCCTTGCCCTCTCCCCATGTTTCCTTCAGGTTTTTTAGCGCACCGTCATAAATGATCTTGCCCTCATCAAGCATAATCACGCGTTCACACAACGCTTCAATATCAGACAGGTCATGAGTCGTTAAAAGGATCGTTGTATTGTATTTCTCATTAATTTCTTTTAAAAATTCCCGAATCTTTAATTTAACCAAAACGTCAAGCCCAATCGTCGGTTCATCTAAAAATAATAACGGCGGATTATGAATCAATGCTGCAGCAAGTTCACATCTCATTCTCTGACCAAGGGATAATTTCCGTACTGGTTTATCTAAAAGCGGTTCAATATCCAATGTTTTAATTACGTGCCCCATATGGTTATCGTAATCTTCGTCCGATACTTTGTAGACTTTTTTCAAAAGACGAAATGATTCCTGAACGGCGATATCCCACCAAAGCTGTGAGCGCTGACCAAAAACAACGCCAATCGTTTGCACAAATTTCTCCCGCTCCTTGTGCGGGTTCATTCCATTGACAGTGATTTGACCGGAAGTTGGTGTTAAAATCCCTGTTAGCATTTTAATCGTCGTCGATTTCCCTGCCCCATTTTCGCCAATATATCCAACCATTTCCCCTTGTTTTACAGAAAAATGGATATCATTGACCGCAGGTACCACTTTATAGTTTCGGGTAAAAAGGTCTCGGAAGGCTCCTTTTAAACCCGTCCGACTTGAATAGGCTTTGAACTCTTTTCGTAATTTTTTTACTTCTATTGCATTTTCCATCGATTTTCCTCCTGAAACTTTCCCTAATGTGTTAGTTTAGCCAAATCACAGCAGTAAAACAACCGTTCTGCTTTCAATAATGAATTTGCTGTCATTAGGTTGACCGGACGATCTCATTTTTCGCAGTTATGGTCGCGTAGAAACCACTTAGGCGACCGGACGATCTCATTTTTTACAGTTATGGTCGCGTAGAATCCCGATATGCGACCGAACTATCTCACTTTTCACTGTTATGGTCGCGTAGAATCCCGATATGCGACCGAACTATCTCA
>NZ_JAVDUQ010000071.1:0-6838 GCF_031456445.1 Neobacillus niacini
CCTCCAAGACTCGCTACGAGCGAATGGCTAGTTCTTACTCGACGGGAATCCCACCCGTTATATGATACGACCTAGGCTCGGCCGCACACCTGCCCATTTAGTTCAACAAGAAAGAGCTGCCTTAATGACAGCTCTGATTTTAAACTCAAGCATCCATTTGTTTAAGTACAATATATCCCAAACTTTCTTATGGAATAAAAATAAGCCGACCTTCATATTGAAGAATCGGACTCGTTCATTAGCTCTTTATTCATTGTTCACGGTTATCTGCTATGTACGTTCTTCCTAACTTAATGGTTGTTGGGAACCAGGTGGAACGTAAAAAGGCGGTACTTTAATCCATCCGCGTTTACGCATTAAATGTTTTAATCTCGTTGCGAATGAAAATTTTTCTGTTTGAAACTGAATAAACAATAAACCAACATCTGTACGAATCGATTCAGAGGCAGCACCAGCTGCACGCATAATTAAACTTACGATTTTTAATGATAATTCGTTCGCTATCACATCGTCCGTTAATTTAACTCCAAGAGAGATACTATTAGAGTCTGATTTTGGCATATCTTCAGGAGCAGGAGGTAGCGGAATTCCTTCCTTAATCATGAAATCGTGGAGTCGCTCTCTTTGGCTGGTTCCTAATTTCATATCTTCTTCAAGAATTGCTTTTAATTCTTTATCCGTCGTGGTATTTATTCCAGCTTGCACAGATACTTTAGCTAATTCAAGCCCTGCTAAGTAAATCCAGCATGACATCACTTCTCCAACATGAAGTGGTTGATCTTCATCTTGAACTGTCAGTGATTTCATGGCATCAATGACAGTTTCCAATATATTTACCATGCGAACCCCCCTGAGCTGATAGTATACATACATATTGTTTGTAAGGAAAAATTTTTTATTCAGTGTGTCTGCGTAATGCCTTATTATATTCAACTATCCTGCCCGTTAGTGGAACAAGATACATTCTTCTATGGGTGTAAAACAGTATTAACCCAATATTTTGCGTTATCTGAGTCTTTTTTCTTAACAGATACGACATATTGTGTTTCGTATTTACTGTTCATTCCTGCACTTCCAAAATTTCCTCTTGTTGTACCATGTCCCAACCATTGACTTGAACGGTTAATAACTTTGTAGGTATACTTAATGCCCTTACTTTTTAAAATTCCTCTTACCTTTGAGAATTCTTCTATTGAATATCCAATGTAAATTTCTTCTTTATTAAAGAAAAACATATTCTTCCCCCATTGTTACGCTATTTACACTAACGAACCCATGATTACATTTTATTACATTATACCGTATCACTTGAAGCGTATTTGAAAATTTTGGATATATTAGGAGGTATAAGAAAAGTATTCCTTATTCCGCTAAACTGCCCCGTTAGCACAACAAGAAGAAAGGATCGCCGCAGCCATCCCAATCTTTAACTCTTGCATCCTTTAGCTTAGGAAAGTTTTCTTTCATAAAAGTGAAAATAGTAATTATAAGGGTTTTTGTCATTCATAACCCCTTTTTCAACAGAAACTTCTTTCCATTCATCGAAATTTACTTCGGGGAAAAATGTATCTCCTTTAAATTCATAATGAATTTTTGTAATGTACATCTTCTCAACAAAAGGAAGGAAAATATTATAAATCTGCTCCCCTCCGAAAATAAATATCTCTTCTTCATTTTTACACAAGTCAAAAACAGCTTCGATTGAATGGACAATTTCACAACCGTCAAAATTAAAGTCCTTATCCCTTGTCAGAATTATATTCCTTCTGTTAGGTAAAGCTCTTCCAATTGACTCAAGATTCTTTCTGCCCAATACGATTGAATGTCCTTTTGTAATATTTTTAACATACTCCCAATCCTTTGGAATTCTCCAAGGAATGTCATTATCTTTGCCAATCACTCTATTCTTATCCATCGCAACAATTAAAGAAACCTTCATATCCTACACAGCCTTTTTAGCCTATTTTACAATATAATTTTGTATTTTATTGAAATTTCTTGTTACACTAACCTGCCCCGTTAGTTTAAGTGCATTTATTCACAATCTTTTTGATTAAAATAATCCCTAATCCCTTAAATTATGCTTCTATTATTTAACAATCTCATCTAATGACTTAACAGATCAATAAATTTTAATAAAGACGTCGGTACGTACTTATCTTTTCGATAGATGAATACTGTTTTGACTTTTCCGTATGGATTCGGAAGCGTATGCTGTCTAAGTGTTCCTTCTTGTATTTGTTTTGCAACAACACTTTGTGGAACCATACTTACACCTAGACCAGCGGATACACACCCGACGATTGCATCCAAGGTTCCAAATTCCATTATCTTTTTGGGAATCACTCCCTCTTGGTGTAACCATTGTTCAAGCTTTTTCCGATAAGAACAGCCATTACGGAATACAAGCAGCGTCTTTGTTTGAATATCTCTGATAGAAGATAAAGGAGGATGAATTGTATCTGTTATGAGTACCAATTCCTCTTCGATTACATCCTTTTGAATGAGATCTGGGTGTTCAATAGGTCCAGCCACAAATGCTCCATCAAGTTCATACTGTAAAACTCCTTGAACATTTTGTTCAGTAGAGCCTGTTTTTAAAGTTAAATCAACATCTGGAAAGTCTTTATGATACTTTGAAAGTAGGGCTGGTAAGCGAACTGCTGCGGTTGTTTCCATTGAACCAATAATTAACGGACCACATGGTGTTTGATCATCGTTCATCACACTTTTTGTTTCTTCTATAAGATCAAATATTTTTTCCGTGTATGTTAATAACATGCTTCCCTTGGCTGTTAAAGCAGTTCCACGATTATGTCTATGAAAAAGGGTTGTTTGAAGATCCGATTCCAACTGTTGAATTTTCATCGTGATATTAGACTGGGCATATTGAAGTTCTCTTGCTGCTTGCGAAATACTCCCCAACTTTGCAACAGTCTGGAAAATTTTTAATGAATGCAAATCCAAAATAATCTCTCCTTATTTGAAATATCCATTGGCCATCAATTAGAGTGATACCAAATATCATTTTTAAGTATTATACCATATGGCAAAAAAGCGATATGATTTAAATATCCTACATTTTAACTGGAGGTTAATATTTGTAAAAAAGAGACATTCTAAAAATATTAATTGCAATTTGAAGGGAGACACACAAAATGCCATTATTACGCTTTGATTTAATAGAAGGTAGAAACGAAGAAACGCTAAAAAAATTATTGGATTCGGCTCACCGTGCGATGGTGGAAGCTTTCCAAGTGCCTGAAAGTGACCGTTATCAAATCGTTCATCAACACCCGCCGCATGAGCTAATAATGGAGGATACAGGACTGGGGTTTAAAAGAAGTAAAGACCTTGTAATGATTAGTATTGTTAGTAAAAAAAGAACCGTTAAACAGAAAGAAACCTTATACTCACTTCTTGCCCATTATCTTGAATCTGATTGTGGGATTTCACCACAAGATTTGATCGTTTCTATAACAGAAAACAGCGATGCCGACTGGAGTTTCGGACTAGGAGAAGCACAATTTCTAACAGGTTCATTATAGCTTATAAAGATATGCTTTATATTTGGAGGTTGTAATTTGAAGAAGCAAACTTATCTTTTTTTAATAGGGGGAATATTTTCTTTAATCATTGCCATGGGGATTGGAAGATTTGCCTATACTCCCATTCTCCCGCTTATGCAAAAGGATCTTTCTTTTTCAAATACAGTTGCTGGTTATATAGCATCAAGTAATTACGCAGGATATTTGCTTGGAGCAATTTTAGCAGGTGCTATTCCTTTGAAACAATTTAGAACGATTTCCTTGAGAATATGTCTTATCGTTAATATATTAACCACTGCCATAATGGGTTTAACACATTCTCATTTCCTTTGGTATGTACTTCGATTTCTATCGGGGGTTTCCAGTGCTTATGTGTTGGTCCTTGCCTCTGGTATCGTGTTAGATAAACTTGCTGCTATAAACAAAACCAGTTGGTCTGGTTTATTTTATGGAGGGGTAGGTTTGGGAATCTGTTTATCCAGTCTATTTATTCCGAGTTTAAACCATTTATATCAGTGGGAAGGAACTTGGACAGGACTAGCTGTTGTTAGTGGAATCCTTGCTTTCTTCGTATGGATCTGGCTTGATGAGACCCCCAATGTTGTTGAGATGAAAAATAAACAAGAAATTTTTGCGCAGGTCCCACCTACTAAATGGCTTATCTGGTTGATTATAGCCTATGGTTTAGAAGGATTGGGTTACATTGTTACAGGAACGTTTATCGTATCAATCGCTGAAACGACCTCATCCTTTCATAAAGGTGCCACCTTAGTTTGGATGATGGTTGGATTGGCTGCGATTCCATCCTGTCTCATCTGGTCTTTACTAGCTAGAAAATGGGGCTTCGTTAAATCCTTAGTTCTTGCAATGGCATTGCAAGCTTTGGGTATGGTGATGCCAGCCTTTTGGATTTCGGAAACAAGTTTTATCATAAGTGCTTTATTATTTGGAGCCACGTTTATGGGTATCACAACGCTTGCTACCACATTAGGACGGCAAATGAATCCATCTAATAGTAGTCGAACAATTGGCACTCTGACCGCTATTTTTGCTATTGGACAGTTGATAGGACCAATCCTTGCTGGAGTCTTATCATCATTCACTCATAATTTTAATACTGCTTTGATAGGAGCATCTTGTGTTGTTTTAATTGGGGCAGGAATGCTTTTAAATGGAATTCAATTTGAGAGGAAATCTAAAGGATTATTAAGTGAAAATAATTACGAGGTGTGAAATTATGCTAAATAATAAAATAACAGAACTTTTGAAAGTTGAGTATCCGATTATACAAGCTCCAATGGCTGGCGGAGTAACCACTTCGAAATTAGTCGCTGAGGTTTCAAATTCTGGGGGTCTAGGGATGATTGGAGCAGGGTATATGACCCCTATTAAAATACGGGAACAAATTAGAGAAATCAAGCAGTTAACTTCAAATCCGTTTGGTATTAATCTATTTGTTCCTAACGCATTTAAAGTTACAGAGAATGAAATTAAATCGGCTAACCAGTTCTTGAACCCTATTCGTCAGCAATTAAATTTGCACCAAAATGATAACTTTGAAATTCCTAATTTTAATAATGTTTTAGAAACATTTATGGAACAAATTAAGGTTGTAATGGAAGAAAAGGTCCCTATTTGTTCTTTTACATTTGGTATTCCTTCAAAAGAAGTAATGGCTGAATTAAAACAATCTAACATTATTCTGTTGGGAGCCGCTACAACTGTTAGAGAAGCCGTTGAAAATGAAAAAGCAGGAATGGATATTGTTGTTGTTCAAGGTAGTGAAGCTGGTGGTCATCGGGGAAGCTTTATCGATGGGAGTCAAGAGAGTCTAGTAGGTTTAATATCACTAATCCCACAGGTTGTGGACACTGTATGTATTCCTGTCATTGCTGCTGGAGGAATTATGGATGGGAGAGGGCTAATGGCTTCGATTTGCTTAGGAGCGAAGGGCGTACAAATGGGCACAGCTTTCTTGACTTGCGTTGAAAGTGGAGCACATAAGGTTCATAAAGAAGCCATCCTTAATGCTAACGAAGACCAAACTGTTTTAACTCGTTCATTTTCTGGTAAATGGGCAAGAGGAATAGAAAATAAATTTATTTCAGAAATGCAGGAACACGAAACACTTTTACCGGATTTTCCTGTTCAAAATACACTAACTCAAGATATTAGAAAAACTTCTGCTGCACAAAATAATCAAGAATTCATGTCACTTTGGTCTGGACAAAGTCCAAGATTAGCCAAAAATCAAACCGTTGAGTCATTAATAAAAAATATTATTGCAGAAGCTAAAAAAATAAATTCATATATTTAAATTGTCTCTGGAATAGTTGCATTCTTTTAATGTTTGCACAGGAGGGAAAGAGATGAAAAACTACCTTTTTAAACAATTAAGATTTGTTCGAGAAAACACAATTAATCTCGTAGCAGAAATGAATGATGAAGCATCACTGTTTATTCCAGAAGGATTCAATAATAATATAAAATGGAATCTAGGACATATATATGTTGTGCAAGAAAAGTTCGCATTTTATTTTATTAAGGAAAGAATGATAATGTCGAATAACTTTTCGGAATTATTCACGACTGGCACAAAGCCCATCAATTGGGGGGATCAGGCGTTACCAACGATCAGCGAATTAATCCAATTACTAGAAAATCAAATCGACAGGATCGAACAAACATTGGAATTTCGGTTAAAGGAAGTTATCGAGACGCCTTTTACTACGTCAACAGGTCTTACTTTATCAACAGTTGAAGAATTACTCAGTTTTTGTTTATATCATGAATGTATGCATTTTGCTACGATAAAATCGTACAAACGAATTATTCAGGATGAGAGAAAGGATAAGGGTATTTAGAACAAACAAAATGTCCTACTTCTTAAACAATTATTAAATAATTTTATTTTTAGCACCGTCATAAAAATGGACGGTGCTATATGTGTTAAGCTTAAAATTAAAATTATTAATATCACTCTTAAAGCCTCTTTATTAGACACTTTCTTCTAATTTTTGTTTTAGTTTTGTTCAGCCTCTTTGAGTACTTCTCCATAAAATAAAATGGCTCCGCAGGTAGGATTCGAACCTACGACCGATCGGTTAACAGCCGATTGCTCTACCACTGAGCTACTGCGGAACAAAGAATATATTATTTTATTATAGTGGGCCTAAATGGACTCGAACCCGCGAGCTCCTGCGTGACAGGCAGGCATTCTAACCAACTGAACTACCGGACCATATATTGCGGAGGCAGGATTTGAACCTGCGACCTTCGGGTTATGAGCC
>NZ_JAVDUQ010000072.1:0-5841 GCF_031456445.1 Neobacillus niacini
TGCTCGCGCGGGCATTGAAACGCCTTTTCTTTCCCCTTTTCGATGTAAATGTTACTCGCATGGGCAATGAAACAGCTTTTCTTTTCCCTTTTTGTTGTAAATTCTGCTCGCGCGGGCATTGAAACGCCTTTTCTTTCCCCTTTTCGATGTAAATGTTACTCGCATGGGCAATGAAACAGCTTTTCTTTTCCCTTTTTGTTGTAAATTCTGCTCGCACGGGTATTGAAACAGCATTTTATTTTAGATGCCCTTTAATCCACCCAATAATATCCGCAACCACTTCATCTTTATTGATCTCGTTTAAGATTTCATGCCGCGCATCCTCATAAAATTTATAGGAAACATCAATAATCCCAGCGTTTTTATGAGCCTGATAGGTTTTCAACACACCTTTTGTATTTCCACCAACCGGGTCCATGCTCCCGGAAATCAAATAAATGGGCAGCTCTTTCGGGATTGACCCAATATTGGTCGCTTTATTAATCGTTTCAAGCCCCCCAAACAGGTCGTGAAAAAATCCTGATGAAAAAATACCGCCACAGTTTGGATCTTCAATATACAAATCTACTTCTCTTTCATCTCTACTTAACCAATCAAATTCCGTTCGATTCTGTCGAAAGCTTTTATTGTAATTACCAAAAGTAAGATTATTTAATAACGGGCTTGGGGTTTTTCTCCCCATCTTCTTCATTTGACGGGAAGCAATCATCCTGCCGATTTTCCCCATAATCCCCGGGTCTCCGCCTGTTCCTGATAAAATCACACCCGCAATCCGATCGCCTTTTAATTGAATATAACGACGGGATAAGAATGATCCCATACTGTGACCAAATAAAAAAATCGGGATATCCGGATACTCCTTTTCAATAATTGTAGTAAGTGTAAACATATCCTCTACTACTTTTTCAAAGCCCTGTTCATCGGCGAAATACCCCGAACAATTATTTAAACTACCCGTTTTTCCGTGCCCACGGTGGTCGTTTCCAAAAACAACCATGTTCTTAGAAACCAATTCTGTAGCAAAGGAGTGATATCGCTCTATATGCTCTGCCATACCATGGGCAATTTGTACAATTGCCCACGGCCTCTCCTCCCCCTCCCATTTGCTAACATGGATCTTAATGTCATCATTTGTTTCAAAGGTATAAGTAGATTGCTGAACCATCTCTATCTCTCCTTAGCATCTTGACATTTGAGCTTCACTAAAAAGCATATACTTCATGATGTACCTATGGCGCCTAGCTAGACTTGTCTTATCTTCCACAGCATTTTTTGTACTTTTTCCCGCTTCCGCAAGGGCATGGATCATTTCTGCCGATTTTTTCACTTGTATTGCTATCATTATGCTTAGATTGACTTACTAGTACCGGTCGCAAGGATTTTTTCTCTTGTGCACTTAACTCCACTGGTGTATAACCTTTAAGAAACCATTGCCTCGTGTTATTCATCAGATGAACGACTTGATTCATTATCGCCTGGACCGCTGCCAAGCTTTCAAATTCAAGGACACTCCCAAAATATTGCATAATTTCATTAGGACCGTCACCAATTCGAGTCGCATATACACACTCTTCAACAATGCCATCTGCTCTCTCGCGGTCAAGTTCATAATTTTGCGTAAGGAAGTCGACGAACTGTAGATAGCTTTGATTTCGTTCAACAAACCCAGCTACCCCTACTTTGAGAAGTTCCTTTTTTGTAAAAGGATAAAAGGACAGACTGTCTCTCAACTGATGCTCCTGTTTTACTTTTTTTGAATCGAACACTCTTCTATTAGAGTATCCCACGTCATCGGTAGAAATCTCCTTATGATAGGAATTGGCATTATAAATAACGTCCAGATATTCTCGTAAACGTAACGGTTCTTTCATATAGGTTTCTAGCATCTTTTCCAGTTGAGATATACTTAATGTTCCATAATAGTACAAAAGACCGAATGTGAGCTTGATCCACTCTGTATTTCTTTTTATGGTTGACGTTAGATTTTTATCTTCTTCCAAAGTGATGATTTGATCAATCAGTTCATCCGGTATAGCCAAAATCCTTTTTTCTTGGAAGGTTCCAGTAAAAATCAAACCGCGCGCACGAAAATATCGGATTTGATGCGGTTCTAACTCCGGGGCAATCATATACCCATCATTATGGGCTATTTTTGTTAATAATCTAAAACGTTCCGCATCCAATTGAATGCAGACTTGTCTTAGCGATTTAGGAATCAATTCTTGTAACACTGTAATGAGCTCAGCCTTTTTCAAACTACTTACACCTGTTAATTCTAAACTTCTCCTGATCTCATCCAACTCGTGCTTGGTCAATTTACCTAGTTGTTCCTGTAACGTTATCGGAACCTTCATTTCGCTCCAGTGTTTTTTATCCTGTTTTTCCTCGAGATCTTTAGTCCTTTTATTTAATCCAGTTGACACTTGAAGAATGCCTTTTTCTAATTCTTTATTAATCACTTTGTTGCTCATATTCTCCCTACTTTCTATAACCTGACACAGGGACAGAAAGTTACCCCCATCCCCATCATACTAAACAAAATTGAAATATATATGTAGAATATAATACTTTTTAAAAAATATATTGTACAAGAAATATGGAAGGGAGTAAAAGGCAGATCCTAAAATATATCCGACACCATAGTAAATAGCGTCGGACATTATATTCTACCTCATATGGAATCCCTTGCTTTCAATAAATTCCCGCATATGTGCTCTTCTTTTATTTTTCAAGAAATGAGCCATTGATTCAGTCCAGTTGGTTTGTTTGTTATTCGTAGAACGCTGCTGATAATAGGTGTTCATGGTTTGATCAAACTCATCTAGTAAACTGTCGTATTTCTCCTCGTCATATTGATTTTCGTGGAGAATTGCGTCTAACGGCAGTCTTGGTTTTACTTCGTTCCTTTCGGTAGGGACCCCTAAACATAATCCGAATAATGGAAACACTTTGTCAGGAAGTCCAACAAGCTTGCTTATAGAATCAGGATTATTCCGCACACCGCCAATATAGCAACCTCCATAACCAAGTGATTCCCCTGCCGTGATGACATTTTGGGCAATAAGGGCGGTATCGATGATTGCGACCATAAAATTTTCTAGATTATCATGTTCAATGGCGATCCCATGCTTCCTGCCAGCCACTTCCAGGCGTTTTAAATCCCCGCAAAATAAGAAGAAATCTGAAGCATCGCTTATATGGCTATTTTTAGCTAGTTCAGCTATTTGGTCCTTTTTTTCCTTGTCTGTGACATGAATGATGGAATATGCCTGGACAAAATGGGAGGAAGCGGCACCTTGCCCTGATCGAAGGATTTCCAACAAATGTTCTTTTGGAATAGGTTCTGCTGAATATTTACGAACAGAGATATGGCTTTGCATCACTTGGATTGTTTCCGATAATGTTTTCATATTTTTCATCTAAAATCATCCTTTCCCAACTATTAATTTTTATTATAACCTATTTAGTCCCTCCTAAAGCTTTCCAAGCGATTACCTAATTCTACTAAAATATCGCGTGAATCAATGCCGAACTTGGCTGCCGCAATATGCTGTGGTGCTACATCTGCTTCTGTCACATGGGTAGCAATTCGCGCCATTTTGGCTCCTAATCTTGCCACTTCCTTTAATTCCTTTACGGTGCCAATCCCCGGGATCAAAAGAACAGCTATTTTAGCCTGTTCGGCTACAGATACAGCTGCTTCAATTAACTCCATTTCATTGGTTCGAGAAAGACCATATTGCAGTGAGGAGCCGAATAAGCCATCACCATGTGAAACCTCAATATACGGGACACCTGTATCATTTAACACTTTAGCTACTTTTAGAACCTGATCAACCGTAAATTAGTGGGCAATTGTATGACGGCCATCACGTAATGCTACTTCTGTAATAAAAATATCTCGGCCATTTGTCATTTTATGTAAGACTCCTTTCTATTTAACTAGTTCTTTCGCTAATTGATTTTTCACAAATTCTTCTGCTACCTTCACGCCTGCATCTGTCATAATATCAAGGTTTCCAGAGTATATCGGCAGATAGTCTCCAGCCCCTTCTACCTCAATAAAGATGGTCACTTTATTTCCATCAAAAATGGGTTCCGTACGAATACGGTTCGGAAACCACCTCAAGAGCCATTGTAGAAGTGGGCAGGGCAAAGAAATGAAAAGCCATCATCATTTTAAACCTGGCTGAACCTCCGATTTTGATGCGTGATACGGTTTATGCCCTCGTAAAAGATGGGACGATGGATGAAGCGAAAATTACAGAATCGATTAAAGAAATGGAAAGGACCTTATTCATAAGCTTGATCTATATATGTCGTGTGGGGTGAACGAGTATTGGACCGTTAATCCAGACAACAAGGAAATAACGGTCTATCTTTTTGAGGATAATAATATTAGCAATAATGCCACATTCAAAAATAACGAAGCAGCACAATCATATATTTTTGAAGGACTTAGTGCAGAAGTGAGGAAAATTTTGAGTTGTATTCGGATTCGTAAGCAGATATAGAAAAAAGTATTTATCTTCTGGGCTCATCTCTTCCATAACAATCGGATTCTTCCAAAATTCAGTACGCACCATTCTATATTTTGCCATAATCAACCACTGTCCTTTCTTCTACTAAAATCTTTTCATAGATGATATATAGTTTATTGAAGAAAAAGGATGGTATTCTACTAAAGAATATATTTCGAATAACTACATACATAAAATTGATATTTATAATAAAAAAAAATAGGATGCACTATACATCCTACTTTTCTCTTATAAGAGTTTGCTCAAGATAACAACGAATATTCCAATCCCAACGACTAAAGATACTGCAAATTGAATTTTGGGGAATTTCTTATTTTCCTTCTTCATTTTCTTGAAGGTGAAGCCGAGGACGAGAATGAGTATCAAACTTAATATTGAGTAAATCATCATCCAATCCAAAATCTCACCCCCTTTCGGTTATTGAGGTTCTACGTTAAAGAAGCCAGCATAAGTAATTCCGATATAGACTCCACTTCCATAGTTGTTAGCATAAACACGTGATGACATTAATGCAGCATAAGCAGCTATGACACCACCAGCAACGCCTACTCCAGGGAACCAGATTGCAGCCACTATTCCAGCTCCTGTATAACCAGCAGCAACTGATGCCATGTCTGCTGCAAACTTATTTGCATTGCAATTATTCAAGTAGCGACTTACGCCCCACCAGTGATATGCTAAAGAAGTATTCTTTCCTGGACATGTTGCAAATGTCGAGAAGCCACCAGATCCTCCTGCAGCCACAGGTTCTAATACAGTAATTTCCAAATTTCTTTCTGCTTTTAGTTTACCATTTTTAATCTCAATGTTTAAGTCAGTTAAATAAGTTTGTTGCATTTTAACCAATTCACTATCGTGACCATCTTTTTTCGCTGAACTTGAGTCAAATTTAAACAAACCATTCTTAACAGATATGTAAGGCTCCAATGCCATAACATCTTCGAACGTTAATTCGCTAGTCTGTTTTTCCCTATCCGAACTGTTTGCTTGGATGCTGCTTCGGCAGGTGCATACAACAACGATGGTAAAATTAACAATACTGCCAAGAACGATACTAAAAACTTTTTCATTTCTCTCTCTCCCCGTTTCTATTAAAATAATTTCCTTACATTTCCAACCAATGAGTAATTACATAATATAGTAAACATAGAAATATATAGAAATTGTGAAGAAAATGAAAAATTTGTAATAAGAAAAACCGGGCAAAACTGATATTATCCCTCCTGTGTAGCCAGTATGAAAAAAAACCATACTGGCTAACACAGGAGGGATTTATTTTGGCTAAAAAAGGGCAAAAATT
>NZ_JAVDUQ010000073.1:0-5798 GCF_031456445.1 Neobacillus niacini
TGTATAGCGATTGCGAGAGGCCTACTCTCATCTTGAGTGCAGCACAGCTTACGGATGTGCCGTCAGGCACACTTTGCTTGCTTTCGTGGCACACAATCATCCGCATATCTTACGATGTAACATTCTTTGAGGTTTGAGTTCTTTAGTGCCTTAACTTTGCTTCCTTTATGTTTATAGTCATGGTTACTCTTAAAAGTTTCCCATTGATTACTAACCCACCAATCTAGTTCATTTAAAACGATATTGGATAAAAGGGGTGAAAGTATGCCCCCTTGCGGGGTTCCTTTGGTTGGCAAGCCTTCTCCTTCAATCTCTGCTTTTAATAGCTTCGAGATAATGGAGAGTAAAGATTTATCTTTAATTCCCATTGACCATATTTGTTTGAGTAACTTACTATGGTTCACGTTGTCGAAAAAACCTTTTATGTCCACATCTATGCAATGATAAAGACCCACCATATTGATAAGCGATTCAAATCTTGCCTTCGCATGGTGGGTACTTCTATTCGGTCTGAAGCCATAGCTATGTTTATGAAATTTTGCCTCGCAAATTGGTTCTAACACTTGTAAGATACATTGTTGAATAATCCTATCCCATATTGTTGGGATCCCTAATGGTCTTACTTTTCCATTTGCTTTAGGGATGAAAACTCGCCGAACACATTCTGGCGTATACAATTGGAACATACTCTGAACGTGTTCAATTACCTTTTTTACTGACAAATACTTAATGTCATCAATCGTTAATTTATTTGTCCCTGCTGTTTTACTCCCAGTATTTCTTTTGATGTTTCGATAAGCAAGACGAATATTTTCATTAGAGTTAATCAGTTTCATTAAATCATAGAAATTTTGACCATCAACACTTTGAGAATATAGAATGTCAAAACAATTTTGCATATCATAATATTCGCTGTGTCTCAGTTTCTTCCGTTTTAACAAGTCGGTGACTCCCTTAGGAGTTGAACCTCTTTTAGTCTTACAAGAACCTTATTAACCGAAAAAGAACTGCCTTACATGGTTGAATGATCCTTTTTAGTCTAGTGGCTATCCCTCCAGGTTGATTAGACCTCTCATTGGTACTATGCCACCACTTTCACTGATACAAAGAAATGTTATACAGTAGCTATTTTCATTACTGCTTTCCTTATCACCGCTTCATAGGGCGTAAGCCCTCCACGTTATCAGCTTACAACGTTGAATTATATCTATTATAGAATGAACTTAGGTGCTTCCTGTAAGCCTGTTAGCCATCCATATGCCTGTAACATATCATGGACTTTCATATATGTTATTTTTACTCATCCACTGCTAACCTCACGCTGTGGTGATATACACATTTCTATGTATTGTGCTTGTAGACCCGTACATTCAGAAGTTCGTCAGCTTAACCTTTTCTCTTGGGTTTATTCGCATCCTCACCATATTCATTCAACTCGAGCATCATGAATTACACCACTCCATCGAGTAGGCTTTCGGCAGCCGAACTGCTGCGGTAATTTCTCACGCCTTTTCGCCGAGCTTATAACACAATCATTCTTACTAAATCAAATGCTATTCGACTAAGAGAGAACCCTTCAGGGCGTTACCCCATCATTTGATTCTTCGATATAACCCTTCAGTTCCGCCAGGAACTGTCTGACCTTTACCTGAGTATTGTGACCAATCTCAATTTAAGCCAGAAACATTTCGCACAACATAAGCACCCGTTACTTTAAGTGAGACTTTTCACAAACTTTCAGTAATTGAACTTCTTTACCTATAAGCCATTTGCGATCTTTAGTATCTTTTAACATAAAAAAAGGGAAATACATTGAAACTTCAAATGTTAAAAGGAGGGCACATTCTTAATTTAAAAATGCATATCTATCTTTTTTTAATAGCCAAAGCTCCTACAGCAATAATCACAAAAAGGATAGAAAATATAATTAACGGAGACAATGAAATCACCTCTTCATTATTGAAATTTATATCCAAATGAAGTTAGTTCTTCAATTCTTTTATTAACATGTTCATTCAAATTAACAGTCACTTCCCTTCACTCCCTTTTTGAAAATTATACCATTTATTTCCCGCAATAAACTTGTCTTTTTATTGAACTATCCTGCACCGTTAGCGGAACAAGAAAAAGAGCCGCAACCGCAGCCCCTTGTTGAACTCTTGCACCCGATAGTTTAAGTGTAAAGTCTCACAATCTTTACTAATTCTCGATAAATAAAAAGCGACACTGTCATTTTTGAAGCACCGCACCAAAAGCCCCTCTGACTATACAGGAGGAATTAACGTAATATTATAATAGGAAATTAAACTGTAAGTTCTTTTATTAAACTTCCCCAAAATTGCGAACAAGTTTAAGCAAAGGTTATGTTCTTAATAATCAATACAATAGATAGTATTAAACAGATCGTCGCAGGAATAATCATTACAATTGATTGATGTGCTCGAAAAATATGAGAATGTATGGCTCCTAACATGAGAAGTACAAATAATACACTTGATCCAATAGTTAAGTAGCTAATCCAGATACCACTAATCATACCTATTGCTCCAATAATTTCAATCAATCCAATTACAGACATGAACCATAATGGATATTGATAATGCCTCCAATGTTCAACCTGAAACGGCATACGTAAAAGTTTTATGAATCCTCCTACTAAAATAAAAAACGCTAAAATTACTTGCATGACAATAGTTATCATCTATCCTCACTCCTTTTTATTGATCTTATTTAGAGGTATTCTCATCCCAACGATTATATGGATATATATTCCATGCAATGTTCTATCATTAATAGAATCATTATGAAGTTAAAATTTCAACTAACCTGCCCCTTTAGTTAAATAAGGGTAATGAAAAAGGACTGCCGAAAACAGTCCGTTTGTTGTGAAACAAAAGCACTTCAGTAGTTCAATAAAAGCCAATTATGTTTTTCCCTTTTGTTTTCTTTCAAAATATATCCACGTGTAATAAATTATCCAAAAAACAATAGGAACAGAAAACACATAAGGTCTCTGATTTGCTGGAAGAAAGTATATTAAAAATATCCCGATTATTAGCATAGGTGGCATAAGAATAAAATACTTCTTTTTATGCACGCTCATCCCCTCCCTTTTGTTTAATGCTACCATAAAAATCCATTCTCTTGTTCAACTAACCTGCCCCTTTAGTGCAATAAGAAAAGCTGCCACAATGACAGCTTGATCTACAACTCTTGCACCCAGATAGTTTAAGTGTAATATTTCACAATGCTATTTTATTTTTTTACCTTTAGACCATTTTATCGTATAGAAACTCAAGAAATATATTACTAAAAAAATAACCCATCCCCGAATACTGTCGCTATGGATTTTAATACCGTTGGCACGAAGACACGACAAAATTACAACTGAAAGGACAACAGAAATTAGAAAAGCAATTGAATTATCTTTAAAAGTCATATCCTTCTTGGATGGTTCTCCTTTTTCAAAAAAAAATTCCAAAATTCGCATTTATTATACCGCCTTTATTTAAATAGCTATGATTGCAATCCTTTTCATCCTCTTAAATCCCATTCTATTACATTTTTAGCTTTTTAAAAATTATTTTTATTGTCAAATCGTTATTTCACTAAACTGCCCAGTTAGTCGAATAAGAAAAGGCTGCCACGATGACAGCTCTGATCTTAAACTCATGCAACGTTAGTTGTTACACCAAAAAAGAGTGCCAATTTTAGCCACTCTCTATAAAAGCTTTTAAATGTTTATTCAAAGTTAATTAGGATAATTCGTGATTATGTGATACACTTTGTTTACCATTTGATTTACTGTTTACATGTACCCCACTCATTCGTGAGTGGGGTTTCTTGCTTTTAAGATAAATAAAAAACAGACTCTATAAAGAGCCTGCTTAAGTTTAGGTTTATTATTAAGCTTTACGCACGTTAGCTGCTTGAGCTCCACGTTGACCTTGCTCAACATCGAAAGTCACAGCTTGACCTTCTTCTAAAGATTTGAAACCTTCGCCTTGAATAGCTGAGAAATGAACGAATACGTCTTCTCCACCTTCACGTTCGATGAATCCGAAGCCTTTTTCGCTGTTAAACCATTTTACTTTACCATTTTCCATTTTTGTTGCCTCCTAGTGTTTAAAAACACACATTGTGTTACTATCCTTGCTCTCAGTGATCATCAAGACGAAAAGTTTTACTGATACTATCCTTTACACCGAACAAAAATAATTCTTATATATATTAACATTTTTCACCAGTATTTGCAAGAAGACATACAAGCGACCATTTTTGCCACTCATGAATTTAACACATCTCGTTTTGCACTCTTTTGTTGTTCTTATTCAAGTAAAGCACCCGTTACTTTAAGTGAAACAATCCACAATCTTTTTTGGAAATTTACCTAAAAAAGCTGAATAAATTAATAGAAAAATAAAAAGACTCCCTTTTTGAAAGTCTTAATGCATGTACCTCTTTGTATAAATCTAATCTTCTCGGTTCGCATCACCGTCATTAGCTTCATCGGCTCCTTCGCCGAGATTGTTACCCATCACTCCACCTGTAATTGCTCCTACTACAGTACCAATCGGACCGTAAGCAGAACCCACGGCAGCACCAGAGACAGCACCAACAACAGTACCTACAGCCTCACCAGTATCGTTATCGACTCGATTGAGTTCGTTTTTATCAGCCATTCATTTCACTCCTTATTAAAAAATGGGCAGTGCTTTTCCAGTACAATCCCTTAACATATTTTGTCCTCGAAAGACAGAATTACACGATGAATAATTTACTCCCTTAAATATCCTAACCGTCAAGACAATAACAAAAATGCCACCAATTTTGCAACTTGATCTTTAACTATTGCACCCGGTAGTGCAACAAGCATAAAGAATTAAATAAAGCCAAGATTTGAATTTGGCTCAATTTTTACTTCTTATTTTTGGGTACTTATTAATATAGGTATGTCCACCAGCAAGTAGTTTTTTTGTTTCTACATCATATACTGCACATCTGCCATAGAAATCTTTATCTGTATCCTTAAAGGAATAGAAAAAATAAACCTGCCTATCTGGACTGACAGCTTGATTATACTTAATTTCTATATCTGGATAGTCAGTAAGGATGTTATTTCCATCCCAAGTTATATAATTGAATTTTTCCACCTCATGAAACAGTACCTTTTTTCTAAAATTTACTGATGCATCGGGCATATCTTTAAAAAGAGCAGTATCCATGTTTCCAAGTTTATTCTTATGTTTTTTGTAAAACTCATAATGTTTTCTGTAAAACTCCTGATGAACAGGATAACTCCTTTTCCTTAATGCCTCATAAAATTGGTCTACAGTTTCAGTAAATACTTTTTCTTTATTCTCAGGGTATATGTAGTTTATTTCATTCTTTACAGATTCCTTATTTGATATTAGATTTCTTTCTGCATGGGCTTGCTGTCCTGTTACCATTAGAACACATAAAGTAAAAATGCTGCATAAAACTTTCAGTGTCATGTTATAAGCTCCTTCATGTTAAATCCATTTATCAAAGTAAAGATAGTAGATGTATTTTTACCTAATTATTTGAATTTATGAGTGTATTTGACAATTAATAAATTGCTGTTTATTGCAGTATATTTTTTCAAGCAAAAAAGCCGAAAATAAGCAAGAAATGAAAAAACTTGCATATTTTTGGCTTATTGATAATTTTAGATATTAAACAAAAGTTGGCAATAGGTAAGCGTTTGATGTAATCTCCGGCTTTTCCCCTGCTCCGCACGGAACGTGATAGTTTCCCATCATTCCGCGTTCCATCTA
>NZ_JAVDUQ010000074.1:0-5373 GCF_031456445.1 Neobacillus niacini
GCTACCGTGGACGGGATTCTTCCTCGGATTCGGTCGCATAGAACATGGCTACGCTACCGCGGACGAGATTCTTCCTCGGATTCGGTCGCATAGAACCCAGATACGCTACCGTGGACGGGATTCTTCCTCGGATTCGGTCGCATAGAACATGGCTACGCTACCGCGGACGAGATTCTTCCTCGGATTCGGTCGCATAGAATCTATATTTTAATGAAACAAAGAATATGAAGAAATTTTTTCTAAAAAATAATTCCTCTTATTACACTTTATTCTCTGTTTTTTCAAGTTCTTCTTCTTGAAGCTTGCGCCATAATATTTTTCCACTGCTGGTCATTGGGAATTGCTTTCTAAACTCAACCTCACGCGGATATTTATAAGCGGCCATATGCTGTTTGGACCATTCAATAATGTCTTCCTCGCTTATTTTCCCTTCATGATTTTCGTTTAATATTACAAATGCTTTCACCGTTTCCCCTCTTCTTGAATCTGGAACACCGACGACACAAGCCTGCTGAATGGCCGGGTGTTTATAAAGATAAGACTCCACTTCTGTCGGCCAAACCTTAAAACCGGATGCATTAATCATCCTTTTCACCCTGTCTACAATAAAGAAATATCCTTCTTCATCATAACGGCCAATATCGCCCGTTCTGAAAAACGTTTTCCCGCCAATTTCCATAAAGGAGCCTCTATTTTCATCGTCCCGGTTATAATAACTGACCATTACCTGAGGACCATTGACAACGATTTCTCCTACTTCTCCGACACTTAATTCTTTTCCCGTACCGGGTTCGATAATCCGAGCATCAACATCAAAGGATGGGATTCCAAGACATTGCATTTTTGGACGGTCTGCAGGGTTGAAATGAGTTTGAGCCATTGTTTCAGACAATCCATAGCCTTCGACAAACCGTAACCCGGTAAGGTTAAACAATTTTTCCCCAACCGCTTCCGGTAATGCTGCACCACCGCCGGATAGGGAAGTTAAATTTGTGATATCCTCTGCTTTTAATTTCGGATTTGCGAGGAAATCCACAATCATCGTGGCAATCGCTACCCAATGGGTGCAGGCCTTCGTTTTGATTAACTCAACTGCCGCCTCTCGATTCCATCTTGTCATAATGGCCATTGTGCCACCTGCAAAAATCGGCATATGCATGCTGTGAACCATTCCTGTTACATGGAATAGCGGCAAGGTTGTTAAATGGACAGAATTCGTTGTCGTGCGCGACCAGTAATAGGCTCCGATCGTATTTGCATTCACCGAACGGTTTGTGTGCATACACCCTTTTGGTAGTCCGGTTGTTCCGGAAGTATAGGGAAGGACTGCTGAATCCTCGCCTTTGGTCGTATGTTCAGTTGGAATGAGCTTCGACTCTATCGTATCACTCCAAAGGAAATGGTTAGACTCATTAAAAACAACTCTCTCGGCTTCAACCTCATTTGGAAGAATACCGGTAAAATCATTGGAAATATAATCTGAGTATGTAGCAATGACTAGATTATTTAGGGTTGTTGCTCCATACAATGGACGGACTTGCCCGTATAGTTCCTGCCCAATTAATGCTGTTTTGATTTCACAATCACGAATATAGAATTCCAATTCATCCGCTGTTAACATGGGATTGATAGGAACCACAACTGCATTTGCCCTTAAAATGGCATAGTATCCGATGACAAATTGCGGAGAGTTCTGCATAAACAGCAATACCTTATCACCTGCTGCTACACCGAGTTTGTGCTGCAAATAACCGGCAAGGCTGATGACTTCCTCGTCTAATTGTTGATAAGTGAGGCTGCTGCCATAATAATAGATTGCTTCTTGATCTGGATAACGATCCGCACTAACCTTAAGGTTGTGATAAAGTGATGTGGATGGAAGTTTCAAAGATTTCGGTATTTGCGGCCAATATTTGTAATGTAGGGTTAGCATTGATCAACTCTCCTAAACTTATTATTTTTCCAGAATTGTAAACGCTATCATTTTTTAAAATATAAAGGAGACAAATGCCTCCTCTATTCTTCTCTTAATACAGGTGATACACGACCTCCCCTTTTAACACCTCTTTCTCCTCCTGATTAACTGCTTCAACTTTAAAGCGAAGGGTTTGATCCTGTTTTTCTACTAATCTTGCTTTAAGAGTGATGACATCATTTAAAAAGACCATTCCTTTAAACCGGATGGAATAATCCTGAATGAATCCCTCTTCAAAATAGGAAGTAAACAGCTTTGCAAGGTTTCCCATGGTCCACATCCCATGGGCAATAATCCCCGGCAGTCCAGCTTTTTTTGCCTCTTCATCAATCGTATGGATTGGGTTATAATCTCCCGAAGCTCCTGCATATCTGATTAGGTCGAGCCTTGAGACAGGCTCAAGCTGAATTTCTTTCACCGATTCTCCAACCTGTAACTGTGACAATGGACTCATGGTGTTAACACCTTCCTCACCGCTTCAGAAATAACAATGGTCGAGGTAGAGCTAAAAAGGGTATTTCCGGCTGCATCCTCTCCAAAGCTTTCAAGCACAAGAAAACCCATTTTCCCAAACCCGCCTTTTTTCTCTACATAGCTTTTTACGATGGAATAGCAGTAAACTTCTTCTCCTACCAACAATGACCGAACATAATGAAAGGTTTGTTCCCCATGAATTAAGCCTTTAACAGGAAGATGAAAGCCTTCAATTTCCCCATAATCAAAAACCCTTGGAAACGTCGGCGGTGCAATATTGGATTTATATCTTGATTGTTTTCCGACCTCTTCATCAAAATAGATTGGCTGCAAATCGCCAATGGCTTCAGCAAATTTCTTAATTGCGCCTCTTTCAACGACATTCTTTATTTTGGTTGATTGCTTGCCAATTTGATCTTTAAACAATTCTATCCCACCTCACAAGATTAGCATTTTGGTCCGCCTGCAACATAAATAACCTGCCCGCTGACAAACGATGATTTTTCATCAGCAAAGAAAGCAACCGCATTGGCGATATCGGCCGGCTTGCCGCTTCTGCCAACTGGAATCTGTGACACGTTTGCCTCAACCAAGGTCTCGAATGGAATACCGATTCTTTCTGCAGTCGCCTTGGTCATTTCTGTTTCAATAAAACCAGGTGCCACCGAATTTGCCGTGATTCCATATTTACCAAGTTCAATCGCCAAAGTCTTCGTAAAGCCCTGTAAGCCAGCTTTGGCAGTTGCGTAATTAGCTTGACCGCGGTTTCCAAGGGCAGAAGTAGAGGAAATATTAATGATCCGTCCATATTTCTTTTCCACCATATATTTTTGGACAGCACGTGCTGCATTAAAGGAGCCCTTTAAATGAACATCCATGACCATCTGCCAATCAGAATCCGTCATTTTAAACAGCATGTTATCACGGATTACCCCAGCATTATTGACAAGAATGTCTACGGATCCAAATGTTTCATAGACCTCTTTAACTGTGGTTTCCACCTGCTCGGCATCGACCACATTGGCAACCTTCGAATAGACCTCATAGCCTTTTTCTCTTAATTCACTTGTTGTTTCATATAATGCTTCTTCATTTAAATCAATAAAGGCAACCTTTGCGCCTTCTTCTGCAAAAAGCTCCACAATTCCTTTGCCAATCCCACGGCTTCCGCCTGTTACAAATGCTACCTTCCCTGTAAATCTTCCAGCCATTTCAATTCCTCCCAACAATCAATTCTATTAGTCTCTTTATCATACTATAAGTAAGAGAACGCTTACAATTCTTACCTATTAAATAGATTGACCTATTTTTACATGACCTTTAATCAGATTTCTGGCAATAATCATCCGCTGAATTTCGTCTGTACCATCATAGATTCTCCAAAGTCTGGCTTCACGGTACCAGCGTTCAATTGGCAATGCCTTTGTATAGCCCATACCGCCATGAATTTGCAAAACGCGATCGACAACAAGGTTGCCCATATTGGACCCGAATAATTTAGCCATTGAAGCTAAGTGGCGGTTGTCTTCGCCTTGATCAAGCGTGAATGCAGCATTTAATACTAACCATCTGGCAGCTTCGATTTCAACCGCAGAATCAGCTATTTGCCACTGAATGGCCTGTCTTTCGGAAATTAGCTTGCCAAAGGTAATTCGCTCTCTTGAATAATCGATTGCCATCTGCAATAATCGCTCCGCTGACCCGACTGCTCTTGCCCCAACGTTCCATCTGGCAAAACCAATCCACTCAAGACCGAGGTTGTATCCTTTATGGACTTCGCCAAGAATATTCTCCTCCGGAACACGAACATTTTCAAAAACTAACCCGGCTGGTCCCCATTCTCCCATTGTATGTATATATTCTGATTTCCAGCCCATTTCTCTATCGACAATAAAACAGGTAACCCCTTCGCGACCTAATGTTTTTTGATGGAGTTCTTTATCGGTAATCGCAATCGCCATAACAAAATCGGCTTCATTTCCTCCAGTGATAAAAGTCTTTTCTCCATTTAGCACCCATTCATTGCCTTCTTTTACAGCAGTCATTTTAATATTTCGTGTATCAGACCCGGCACCAGGCTCGGTCATCGCAAAACAGGATTTCTTTTCGCCGTTAATGGTTGGAATTAAATATTTCTTCTTTTGTTCTTCGTTTCCATAATAAAGAATATTATCGGCAGAACCGCCAAATTGGAATGGCACAAACGTTTTGGAAACCTCCATTAACACAATCGCCATCATCATTTGTCCAAGATTGGCACCGCCGTATTCTTCTGGAGTATTAATTCCCCAAAAGCCGGCTGCCTTCGCCTTTAATTGCAGTTCCTTTAGCTTTTCAGGCGGGAGGCTGGGCCTGCCTTCTCTTTCATTTCTCAGCACATCATTTTCAAGCGGGATCAGCTCTTTTTCTACAAATCTTCTAATTGTCTTTTGCACCATTTTCTGTTCGTCGGTAAGTCGTAAATGCATGCCATTCACTCCATTCTAATTCTTAGAATCTTCCCTATTACCACAAAAATAATATGCAAAACGCTTCGGGAACATACCTACCGGTTGGTATGTTAACTTTATTTTATTCTGAACTTTCAGATAACACAAGCTTTATGTGAGGGTATTTTTAAATTTATCTATTTAGACAGTTATATACTGGCGTTATGACGCTTGCAACTGGCGTATAGGTGCTCGCAACTAGCGATAGACTATCTCCAACTGGCGGAAGGCCGGCTTCAACTAGCGGATGGCGCACTCCAACTGGCGAAAAGGTTTCCAACTAGCGTTTAAATGCCCGTAACTAGCGCTAAACTACATCCAACTGGCGGAAAGCCGGCTTCAACTAGCGGAAGGCGCACTCCAACTGGCGAAAAGATTTCCAACTAGCGTTTAAATGCCCGTAACTAGCGCTAAACTACATCCAACTGGCGGAAA
>NZ_JAVDUQ010000075.1:0-5318 GCF_031456445.1 Neobacillus niacini
GGAGAAGTCGTAAGACCTGGATTCCCCGGATGAAGGGCAGCTTTGATGAAGGTTTAAAAGAGAATCCCCTGCATTTATGCATGGGGAGAAGTCAAACCGAGCCGTTCCATCGATACAACGATAATCGGATTAGCCGTTTTATCGCACAATACGGAAAATGTGCATTACAGGAATTGAATTAGGAATGATTACGCCGTACGCGGGGAAACTCGCCTGTACAATGTGAAGTGGGGGAAAAGCTGGAGATAACTTCAAAAGCTTACCTATTACTATAAGATGAACAGGAAAGATTCAACTGATATGAACAAAACTCCCAACCACAAGTTTGTAAGCGTTTTATTATAAAAAATTAGACTTATAGACATCGTTTTGAGCTATTTTGACCCTTTACAATTTAATTCCTTCGGAGTAGTATCATGGACATAGGAAACAATTGCATATTGCCTAATCCCCGTAAGGGGAACGGAGGACCCAATTCTTTGGGGTGTATTCTACAGATTTGTAGAAGGGATGCTAACTCTTTCGCCATCCTAACCCGTCAGCTAACTTCGTCGGCAAAAGCGAAGGAGGTCTGTAGACCGCCTAATTCAGGAGGCTTTTTTGTTTTTAGAAAAAGAGCAACCTGATTATTAAAGGAGGTCTTTTTATTATGCCTATTTTTTAAAGAAAAAGAGGATATGGAAAAACAGTACGCCATACGGAGGTGAGGGTATTAGTGTACCAACAAAAAATAACATTTGGAGTTTATTGGGGTTAATCAGATAAATAATGGAAAACACTATATTTATTGATTAAAACTACGCGTTAAAAACGTTTCTTTTTGGGGGCAAGTACCAATGAGTCAACCTTCTTGCCTTAACTAAACACAGTGACCATTTAAATAACATCATTTTTTGTGGAGGAAAGATTAATGACATCTCAGTCAATAAAAAGGCTTCTTCTTGGTCGTCCATTAAAATCAAGTGAAGCAGAAACAGAAAAAATGCCCATGTGGAAGGCATTGCCTATTTTATCATCGGATGCTCTTTCTTCGGTGGCATATGGAACCGAAATGATTTTATTGGAGCTCGCAACGGTTGGGGCTTTTGCATTCTCTTTTTCTATACCCATTGCTATTGCAATCGTTTTATTAATTTCGATCCTTATCATAAGTTATAGACAAGTAATTGATGCTTACCCTCAAGGTGGCGGAGCTTACATGGTCGCAAAAGAGAACTTGGGAATGATGTGGGGACGTTTAGCAGGTGTTTCGCTGCTTATTGACTATACACTAACGGTAGCAGTTTCCATTTCTGCCGGGGTCCTTGCAATCACTTCTGCTTTTCCCGCAGCCGCTCCGTATGTCGTTCCAATTGGGTTAATCTTTACTTGGTTTATGGTCTGGATGAATTTAAGAGGAACATCTGAATCTGGAAACGTCTTTGCATTACCTACATACTTATTTATTTTTTGTATGTTAACCCTTGTAGGAAAAGGACTTTTCGATTGGCTAACTGGTGCAGGTCATGTCACTCACCAGGTTACTGTTCCTACAGGATTACCAGCAGGCTTGACGTGGTTTGTTTTGTTAAAGGCGTTTTCTTCTGGTTGTTCAGCTGTTACAGGAATTGAAGCGATATCCAATGCAGTACCTCATTTTAGGAAACCCTCTCAAAAAAATGCAAAGCGAACCATGCTGACATTGGGAATTTTATTAGCTGTCATTTTTGGTGGTGTAACCGTCCTTTCACGAGCTTATGATATTCACCCAGATCCTACCGGAACGAAATCGGTTTTATCGATGGTTGCGGAAGATGCCTTTGGGCGTGGGGGCTTTTTTTACATCATTCAGTTTGCTACCATGGCAATTTTAGTACTGGCTGCAAATACAAGCTTTAATGGTTTTCCGATTTTATCTTCGATTATGGCACAAGATAAAAATATGCCCCGGATGTTTAGTAATCGAGGAGACCGTTTAGCTTTTAACTATGGAATCATTACTTTAGGTATATTATCAAGTATCCTCCTTATTGCCTTTCGTGGTAGAACAGAAGCATTAATACCGCTTTATGCCATTGGCGTTTTTCTATCCTTTACAATGGCGCAAATAGGCCTTGTTTTGAAGTGGCGAAGAGAGAAGTCTGCGGGATGGCAGCGAAAAGCATTAATTAATGGATTAGGTGGCTTTGTAACATTTTGTGTAGTCATTATTTTTAGTATAACAAAATTTGAAGAAGGTGCTTGGATTGTAGTTATCATTACACCATTGTTATTATGGTTAATTACAAAAATTAGTAAGCACTATGATAATGTAGCCAAGCAACTAAGAGTGGAATTAACCGAACCTATACCAACTATTGAAACAGTCATTATTGTTCCTGTTGCAGGTATTCATAAAGTTGTATTATCAACCATTGCTTATGCAAAATCTCTCACCCCGAATGTGGTAGCATTTTATGTTGCTTTTTCTCCCGAAGATGCTAAGAAGATAGAAGAAAAATGGGAACAATGGAATCCAGGTGTTCGATTAGTTGTAGTCGTTTCACGTTACCGTACATTAATAAAGCCATTAGTGGAATTTATAGGTCGGGTTGAACGTCGTTACGGTGAAGATAAAAAAATAACCGTTCTTTTACCTCAATTTATTACGCATAAATGGTGGCATCGTCTATTACACAATCAATCAGCTTTTCGTATCCGCGCGCTTCTTTTGAACAGAAAAGATGTGGTCGTATCGACTGTCCCATTTCATTTAAATGATTGATTATAGACTTAATAAGTAAAAGAAGTCCAATGGAATACATTGGGCTTTTTTAGTGTTTAAACGTTTAAAAGGGAAAGGATGGGAAAAATAATGAATATAAATGAATAAGGAGTGAAGAAGTATGGAGAAGCAGTATTGTAGCATTTGTGGAAATGACAGCAAAGAGAATGTAAAGGATTTAAATTCATCCGTTTTTGTCATTTGCGAAAATTGTCTAAGGGAAGAACAACTTAATCCTATGTTGGATCAAATCTTTCTAAATTGAGTATAAAGCTGGAAATGTGCATACCGATATTTAAAAGACCATAACAATGGAGGACCAATTAGGTCCTTTTTTGATTAAGGCTCTTTTCGTAAACTTTGTTGCTTTTGGAGCTTAATAAGGTTCATTTACTAAGTTTGTAGGCAATTTTCGCAAATATTCATACGAAAAGATGCCACGAAGCATATAGTTATACGGGTTGATGAACTTATACGAAAAACAACAATCTATGCGAAAATAGCCTTGATTAATGTTAACACTTCAACAGTATGTATATCCGCCCATTAAAACCTAAGACATTTAATTTTTAATGTAATAATTCCTAACATGTATTATTTTAACAGTTCAAATTATTAAAAAATTCTATTGAAAACATAATAAAAAAACAATATGATAGTTCTATTAACAAGTGATGTAATGAAATCTAACATGAAATTTTTGCAGAGGAGATGAAAATTATGCAGATGGCGGATACAGTATTTATGTTTTTATCAACGATACTCGTTTGGATTATGACACCCGGAATTGCTTTGTTTTATGGAGGAATGGTAAAAAGTAAAAACGTGTTAAGTACTGCAATGTATAGCTTTGGCTCAATTGCTATTGTTTCTATAATTTGGATTCTTTTTGGTTATTCGCTAGCGTTTTCTATCCATGGAAATCCATTTATCGGCGGTTTAGATTGGGCGGGATTAAAGGAGGTAAACTTTAAACCAAACAGTGATTATAGTGCAACGATTCCACATAATTTGTTTATGATGTACCAGCTAACATTTGCTGTATTAACAGCAGCTCTAATTTCAGGAGCTTTTGCAGAGCGTATGCGTTTTTCCGCTTTTGCTATCTTCACAGTTCTATGGTCCATTTTTGTATACTCACCTGTAGCCCACTGGGTTTGGGGAGTAGGAGGATGGATTCGTAATCTTGGAGCACTTGATTTTGCCGGAGGAAACGTCGTGCATATTTCATCTGGTGTAACCGGACTGGTGCTTGCAATCGTTCTTGGGAGAAGAAAAGACACAGTCTCAACGGTTCCTCATAACCTGCCGCTTACCATATTAGGAGGAGCTTTAGTTTGGTTCGGATGGTTTGGTTTTAATGTTGGCAGTGCCTTAACCCTTAACGATGTCGCGATGTATGCATTTATTAATACGAATACAGCAGCGGCAGCTGGAATTATTGGTTGGTTAGTAGTAGAATGGCTGATAAATAAAAAACCAACCATGCTTGGAGCTGTATCAGGTGCAGTTGCGGGACTTGTGGCGATCACACCTGCTGCAGGATTTGTGACGCCGGCTTCTTCTATTCTAATTGGATTCCTTGGAGGTACAATTTGTTATTGGGGAGTTTTCTGGGTTAAAGAAAAATTCGGTTATGATGACGCTCTTGATGCGTTTGGATTGCATGGAATTGGCGGAACATGGGGCGGAATTGCTACCGGTTTGTTTGCCACAAAATCCGTGAATTCAGCAGGAGCAAATGGATTATTTTATGGAGATCCAAGCTTAGTATTAAAGCAACTCATTGCAATTGTTGCAACCTATCTATTTGTTGGTATCGTATCCTATATTATTATAAAAGTTGTAAAAGTTTTCGTCCCTGTTCGAGCAAATGAATATGAAGAATCACTTGGATTAGATATTACACTACATGGAGAAAAAGCATATCACGAAGCGTAAAGGGTGATCTTATGAGCGACGTACTGACAAAAATTGAAATTATTACTCGTCCAACAAAATTTGAAGAATTGAAACAAGCCCTGGCTCAAATTGAAGTGAGTGGAATTACAGTAACCCATGCTCTTGGTGCAGGTTTTCAAAAAGGGTATACCGAAACCTACCGGGGCAAGAAGTTCGATGTAAACATGTATGAAAGAATCAAGGTTGAGATCGTCGTTTGCAAAGTTCCTGTTCAATTAGTAATTGATACGGCGCGAAAAGTCTTAAATACTGGGCAACCAGGTGACGGGAAGATTTTTATATATGAGATCGCCAATGCTATTAAAATACGTACTGGTGAAGAAGGATATGATGCACTGCAAAACACGAAATAGAATAATTTCTACCTACCGACAGCCGCCAAATTGGGCGGTTTTTTTCATTGTATAACGGTTCATTCTAGTTGATGAATAATGTCTTTTGGATAATTACTAAAAAAATAAAAATGATTGTTTAAAAATTTCGAAGAAAAACTGTATATATACTAAAATTTTTACATATTATCAAAATACAGCGTAAAACCCCTTTCTTCAGATATGGGGATATAAGCTGTATTTTTTTGTTAATTCAAGGGATATGGCATGACTTTGTTGGG
>NZ_JAVDUQ010000076.1:0-4923 GCF_031456445.1 Neobacillus niacini
GACTTGCATGTATTAGGCACGCCGCCAGCGTTCGTCCTGAGCCAGGATCAAACTCTCCAAGAAAGTTGATGTAGCTCGAATTTTACGTTGGCTTCGTTTCCAAAGAAACGAATATTATTGTTTGTTGACGTTTTTGTTTGTTTAGTTTTCAAAGAACAGTCTTCGTTAGCTTCTTCTAAAATCTCTTTCAGAAGCAACTTTATTATAATATCACCTCGTCAATAATTTGTCAACATTTATTTTGATGTTTTTATTATCATAATGTTGTTAACACGCCATTAACGACTGCTTAAATATATTACCACCCTTTCTATATTCACGTCAACACTATTTTTCACTTTTTTAAACCAGTTTTCCACGAATCCATATTAAAAGTAATTTTGGTAAAACCAAAATTTTGTCCCTAAGCATAATGAAGCCAATTCACGTGCCAGTGCTCCTGAATTCCAGGTACTACTATTATTAGAAAGAATAATCACAGTAACCCGGTCCTTCACAAAATCAACTATTTCAGACTTAAATCCAGGCAAGCTGCCATTATGCTCAATCATCGGTTTTCCAAAACTAATAAAGTTATTTGCTATTTTCCAGCCGTAGCCATATTTAAAAACGCCCCATTTAGATGTGTCGATATAACCAGTCTCCATTTTTTTAACTGCTACCGGGGAAAGTAGCTCGAAATTATGAAGGGCATTATTGTACTTTAACAAATCTCCTGCAGTAGAGATAAGATCGCCGGCTCCTGCAAGCTGGCTCTCATCATCTGCCTCGGCCACTTTCTTCATATTCCTATACCCGACAGCAAATAATTTTGCATCTGCTTTTCTAAAAAAAGTGTGAGTCATGCCGGCAGGCTGGAAGATATGTTTCTGAAAATAATGCTCGTAGCTTATTCCAGAAACTTTTTCAATAATGTACGCAAGCATCATATAGCCCGTATTTGAATATTTATAGTTCGTTCCAGGACTAAAGGTTAAAGCTTGTTTCTTCATTAGATCAATAAATGATTTCAGCGTGATAGGCTTTGTAGTATCTGTCAGTTTAAAATGGTCTGCTAGCCCTGAACTATGTGTTAGCAAATGATGAATGGTTATCTTATTACCATCAGGATAATGATTAATATATTTTGAAATAGGATCAGAGGTTTTCAATTTCCCTTGACTTTCAAGTTGCAGAATGGATATTGCTGTAAAGGATTTTGTTAATGAAGCAATCCTAAACTGGGTATCTAGTTGATTTGGAAGGTACTCCTCTTTATTGGCAAATCCATAACCTTTTTCAAATAAAGTTTTTCCATCTTTAGCAACAAGTATGACACCATTAAAGCGGCTGTCCAAAGCCTTTCTATCCATAAATACTGCTAGCCTGTGCCTGGTATTTCCTTGCAATCCCAATTCCTCGTTTCCATATACATTAAATGCTGCAATCGTAATCATCACAAAACAGACGGAAATACCGAAGATCAATTTGAATGGTTTTTTGATTTTCACAAGATAGCCACCTTTCCAGTTAACTGACCCTTTAGAAATCATTATACGTTTAGGCTTGGCTATTTCAAAATTGTAAAAACAAACTAAACAAAAAGACCGATCTTTGTTAAAAGATCGATCTCCGTTTTCTATTTATTTTGTAATTTTAACGATACCCTCTTGTTTCAAATCTACCTGACCTTGTTTTTCAAGTACGACTTTTTCACCTTCAGCTAAATTGGTGAAAACAATTGGCGTAATCGTGGATGTTGCGTTTGCTTTTACATAATCCAAATCAACTTTTAATAACGGCTGGCCTTTTACAACACGGTCATTTTCAGCTACTAATGTTTCAAACCCTTGACCCTTTAAATTAACGGTGTCGATGCCCACATGAATAAGGATTTCACGGCCGTTATCAGATAAGATTCCAATTGCATGTTTCGTTGGGAACAGATTGACGATTTTTCCATCAACAGGTGATACAACCGTACCCTCTGAAGGAACAATCGCAAAACCGTCACCCATCATTTTTCCAGCGAAAACTTGGTCTGGAACTTCTGTGATTGGTTTAATTTCTCCTTTTAACGGAGTAACAAAATCATCTTTACCAGCATTCCCAGTTGGGACAGCCTGAAGAGTAGGTTGTTTTGGAGCAGCTGCAGCTCTTGGGCGTTTTCCTTCCATAATATCTTTCATTTGTCCTTTAATCGTTTCAGAACGAGGTCCAAAGATTGCTTGGATGTTATTACCTACCTCAAGAACACCTGCAGCACCTAATTTTTTCAACTGTTTTTTATCTACTTCTTTAATATCATTAACTGATACACGAAGCCGAGTAATACATGCATCTAAATGAGCAATGTTTTTCTGTCCGCCCATTGCATCCAAAATATTTGCAGCAAGATCGCCTGATCCGGCTTTACCTGTCGGAGCTTCGTTCTCTTCTTCCTCTAATTCACGACCAGGAGTTTTAAGGTCAAATTTACGGATTGCAAAACGGAATCCGAAGTAATAAATAACGGCAAAAACAAGACCTACTGGAATTACAATCCAAGCATGCGTCTGCGGGTTAATAAGCCCAAATAAAATGTAGTCAATCAAACCACCCGAGAAGGTCATTCCGATTTTTACATTTAAAAGATGCATGGTCATAAAGGATAATCCAGCAAAAATGGCATGAATACCGAATAGTACTGGCGCAACAAACAAGAATGAGAATTCAATCGGTTCTGTAATACCTGTTAAAAATGATGTTAAACCAGCAGAAAACATAAGACCACCGACAATGGCTTTCTTTTCTGGCTTCGCTTCATGATAAATCGCTAATGCTGCAGCAGGAAGACCGAACATCATAAATGGATATTTACCAGTTGTGAATGTACCGGCAGTTAAGTGTTTTACACCATCTTTAATTTGCTCCATGAAAATATGCTGGTCACCATGAATGATTTGACCCGCTTTATTCGTATAGCTTCCAAATTCAAACCAGAATGGCGCATAGAAAATATGATGCAACCCAAACGGAATAAGAGAACGTTCAATTACCCCGAAGACAAAGGCTGAAAGCGTTAAATTCGCATCTACCATGTTTGTTGAGAATGCATTTAAGCCAGATTGAATCGGCGGCCAAATAACAATCATAATTAATCCTAAAATGACTGAGCTTGCTGCTGTTACAATTGGTACAAATCGCTTACCGGCAAAGAAGCCTAAATAGGATGGCAGTTCAATTTCAAAGAACTTATTGTACATTGTAGCTGAAATGATACCGACAATAATCCCGCCAAATACACCGGTTTGCAGGGTTGGAATCCCCAATACAGATGCATAGCTTTGCGGATGTTTCGTTAATGCATCTGCATCAATTCCTAGTGCTGTGCCCATCGTTGCATTCATGATAAGGAAACCAACAATTGCCGCAAGACCCGCAACTCCGTCTCCTCCAGCTAATCCAATCGCTACCCCGACTGCAAATAACAGTGCAAGGTTACCAAAAATAACGCTGCCCGCTTGTTCCATAATTTTTGCAACCATCGCTATACCATGGTTGTCCAAAAATGGCGCAAGATCCAATAAGATTGGGTTTTGAAGAGCATTACCTACCGCAAGTAAAATCCCCGCAGCCGGCAAGATTGCAACCGGCAGCATTAATGCTTTCCCGACTTTTTGCAAGACGCCAAAGGCATTCTTAAACATACGTATGACCCCCAATATTTTTTTAGCTCATTAAGCGTTTTCATTTATGACATAAAAACAACAAAAAAAGGCATGAGTAAAAGTAAATTGAATAAAGGTATGGGTATAGAATACCCCTTACACTTCACTTCAATTAATACTTTTCACTCATGCCTGATCGAATCAGTAACACGTAAAAAATAATAGCTATTTAATTTTCTTTTGAAGCCTTTGCAAATGCATGGTTAAATAAACCGCTTCTGCATCAAAAACCTTCATCTTTAATGTTTGCTGCATTACCTTAATGAGCTTCCATGAAAGATTATAGCACACAGGATATTCTTCTTTCAATAGGGAAGCAATTTTTTCTGGTTCCTCTACCCGTTCCCCTTTCTGCACCCTTTCTATTGCAAAGCGGAGGTGACGCACCAGACGCATATAATCGATGCTTTCTTTATCAATTTCAATGTCAAGCTGTTCTTCCACCATTTCAACCAGCCGGCTAATAAGCTGGGAATGCCGATTTACATCGGATAGGTTTTTATTTGTAATCGCGCTATGAATATGAAGCGCAATAAATCCAATCTCACCATCCGGGAGGTTTATTCCCGTCTTCTCCCGAATAAACCGGACGACTTCTGCCGCTACCTCGTATTCATGCCGATACAATGCTTTTGTTTCCACTAGAAACGGGTTAGACATTTCCATTCCCTGCGATGCTCTTGTAATCGCAAACATTAAATGGTCCGTTAAGGCAACATGGATATGTTCATTGAGCTGTGAATTTGTTCTTTGCTTGATCAGGTCTATGGCAGAAATAATTACTTCAAGAAATTCACTATCGATAAAAGGGAGCAGTTTGATATAACTTTCTTGTTCCTTTTCATTCTTTAAAACAAAAAGTTTTTCAACTGTATCCGTTTCAATAAAATCTCCCTTTTTCCGATTGAATCCTATGCCTTTTCCAATTAAAACAACTTCATCATAGGAAGGGTGTTTAGCGATTATAACATTGTTATTCAGCACTTTATCAATCAATAGTTTTGCCATACCCTTTTCTCCATTCCCTTTTATCATTCGTATCATCATCGTAAAAGAGAGAATAAAGGAAGTCAACGGCATTTTTCGACTATTTCCACGGAAATTTTGACCATAGGTCGACAAAAAAGAACCTTCAGCGCTTAAAATGTACCCTTTGTAAAGGACATTTTAAAAAAAGCCTAGGCAGTTTTAAGAAGATGATCTCTGTATTGAACAGGGGTCATCTTTTTTAAAT
>NZ_JAVDUQ010000077.1:0-3444 GCF_031456445.1 Neobacillus niacini
TATCCTCCATTGTAAAGTTGAAGTTAATTTAATAAACTTCCTGCATTTCGCGCGGTAGCACTTATAACAGAACTTGTCGCGCGCACCCGTTAGTTCAACAAGAAACTGCTCAACTATTATCATCTAAAATATTAAGTCCAAAGAAACGCATATCTATTTCTGTGTCAGTAAAAAATACGGAAGAGGTGAGAACAAATGGAAAATGATAATTTAAAACTTACATCTTCCGAAATAGGAACACTATGGGGGGAGTATGTAAACGGAACTATGACCGAGATAGTAAATAGGTATATGATTTCTATTTTGGAAGACGAATCAATAAAAAAAGTTTTTGAAATTGCCATTGAGACATGGGAAAAGCAAAAGAAGCAGCTTGTTTCCTTCATTGAGAAAGAGGGATTTCCAGTTCCTATTGGATTTACTGAGTCCGACCTTAATAAAGGTGCAGAGAGATTGTTTTCTGACACATTCTGCTTAAATTATTTACATATTATGACTATACATGGTTTGTTGGGTCATACAACTGCTTTAAGTGTTTCTGTCAGAAAGGACCTACGGAAATTTTACAATTCATGTGATAATGATGCAAAAAGTATGTACGATTTAACCATTGAGTTATTGCTTAAAAAAGGAAAATTCCAACGAGACCCCTATTTCTATCCTAACGAGAGCCCTGAATTTATTTCTACCAAAGATTTTACTGATGGATTCTTCGGAAAAGGGAGACTTTTATCTGCTACAGAAATAATCAGTATTTCTCTTAACATTAAAAAGAGCATTATGGCAAAAACTCTTTCAATCGGATTCAGTCAAGTCGCCGAATCGAAAGAAATAAGAGAGTTTTTTAAGGAATTAGAAAAAAAGGCAGATGAAAACATACAAGCTCTTTCAAAAATTATGCATAAGGATAATTTGCCAGTTCCAATGTCGTGGGAATCAGAGGTTACAACGTCAAAAGACTCTCCTTTTTCAGATAAATTAATGTTGTATCATATGGGTTTCTTGGCTCAAACTGCACAAGTATATTACGGGACAGGTCTAGCAGGAGCCATGCGAACAGACCTAGCTGTCGTTTATGAAAAAACAATTCTAAAAACATTAGCATTGACAAAAAACTGGTTCGATATTATGGTGAAAAACAAGTGGTTAGAACAGCCACCACTTGCTCCCAATAGAAAAGAACTTGCACAAGATAAATAAGATATACCCCTCATTAGTGAGGGGTATATTTTTAATTAGCTAGTTAATTTAATGGATAATTACAACATTAAGTAGTTATTTCCTTCTTAAACTAACCTGCTTTGTTAACGGAACAAGAAAAGCGAATGCCCTTTTTGAACAATCGCACCCGTTACTTTAAGTACATTATTTCACAATCTATTCTACACTTTAAATGTTTTTAAAGAAAAATAAATGAGTTACTTAATTTCATATTAGAAGAAAATTGTGTACTAACAATTCATTAGAATTAATGGTCACTAAATAGCAAACGTGTAATACATAAAATCACTAAATTTTGTTAATAATGCAATATAGAAGTAATAGGTGGTGTGAATATAATGTCCAATAAGCTGATTTTATGGTTACTATTAATTGTTCCATGGTTAACATTATTTTTTATGAAAAAAGAGGGTATCAAAAGGTACATGCCAGTAACAATATTTACTGCATTATTAGTAACCATCGTCTATGAAATAGGATATACATATAAGTTGTGGCAAATCAAAGAAGCGATAGTGCCCTGGGGATACATAACAAATGTGAGCTTTGCGTACGGCGCATTCTTCATAACTACAATATGGGTTTTTTATTTTACATTCAGAAACTTTTGGTTATACCTTGCAACAAATATTGTTATTGATGCGTTTGGTGCTTGGGTGATACTTAAATTTGTTGAAGCAAGGAAATTGACTCACTTTACAATAAGTAGTTTTAATTTATTATTAATTTTTGTTACAATAGCCTTAATTGCTTATGTTTTTGAAATATGGTATGAAAAAGTTTAAAATATTGAAATAATAGAGAGTACATTATATAAAGCAGTAGAGTTATTTAAGATGTTCTTATTTCACGTATCAATCGTAAAAAGCAAATAATTGTCCAGAATACCGTATTATTCAGAAATGGATTTTACGGTATTTTTAATTCGCAATATCTTACATATGTGTAGCTTTGAGCATATTATTTAATTATATTTTATAACTTTTATAAGTCATTGAATAATTGTTCAATAGTCCTATTCTCGACTTTTTTAACTATTCTGCTCCGTTAGTACAATAAAAAAAGCTGCATCAATGGCAGCTGAATCTTCAACAAAAGTAACCGTTTGTTCAAAAAAGTTGGCTTTCGAGCTAAATTTAAGTGGAGCATAATTTCTATTTTAAAAGGATAGCGATTGAATCCATTATTGCTTCATATCCAATTTGCATATAAATTTTATTGGAAGTAGGATTATTTAGATCAGTGTATAAACTTGTTGTTTTATAACCTCGATCTAACAAGGATTGAGTGAAGGCTGAGACACAATCGGAAGCATATCCCTTTTTTCTTTCGCTAATTGGTGTGTAAACATAGCTAATTGTAATATTACTTTGAGTTGGACGTGTAGCATATGCCATGGAAACCAACCCTCCGTTAATTTCCCACACAACTAAATTTCCTTTTTTAATCAATTCCTTAGCTTTTTTATCGGCTTCTTTTAAACTTAAAGGTTGATTAATTTCATAACAAAATTGATACACCCAGTCTTTAATGATGTGAAGATCGATTTCTTTAGCTGTCCTGAGTTTTCCATTTGATTTTATTTTTTTCTTAACTTTTTCTAGCTTATAAATTTTTTGATTCACTACGACACTTGCATGAATCCCTCTTAAGTTCGAAATATACTTAGCTAAATCAGTAGTTAAACTCTTTTCACCTATAAAGCCAGGTATTTCTTGAATTGTGTTACTCAACTTTTCTCCAATAACTTGTATTTCCCTTGAAGTAAAAGAAACTGCTTTAGATAAGATTATTTGACTAGGATGTGTTTGTAGTAGAACCAACCCAATGTCGTTGTCTTTTATTACCTTTGCCATCAAAAGAGGACTTTTATCGTTTTCTCCTAAAGATAGTAAAACACCAAATATTAAATTGTTTTCAGCTTCAAATCGTTCTAAGTAAGAGACCACATCATTCTTAAACAATGAAAGATCATCATATTTTACAAGTTTTATCAATCAAACCATCCCCTTTGGGCGTTCTTGAATGATTAAAAAGTATTTCTAAAATATAAATACTCTACAAAAACTAATTTATCCATCATATTTAATTGTATTTTTATAAACCCTTTATTAAACTAACCTGCCACTTTAGTTTAAGTGCAAACCTTCACATTCCCTTACTGACTCATGAATAAATATATTTTTTCACTAAATTCTAATGTAATTTTAAATTTATAATAAT
>NZ_JAVDUQ010000078.1:0-3398 GCF_031456445.1 Neobacillus niacini
ATACTGTTTGAAATTGCTACTGATCCTCCAGGTTTTGCTCATGATGAATCACAAGAGACAATGGGAGAAAAATTGATGTTGCCATCACAGTATGAACCTCATAGAGAGAAGATTGAACAAGTTTTGCTACCGTTTGAGGTAAGAGAACTAGACTGATATATGAAGGAATTAAGAATAAAAGTAGCAGATCCTGTTAGGGTTAATGAGGAGTTTATTGAGTACTCTTATTATCCGCACGGCTATAAAGGAAAGATGCGTTTTTGGGATGCTGCAATGGTATACGAAGGCACCCGAAGGTTAAGACAATTGTTTAATTTTAATGTCCAATTATAAATAAATCAATAAAAACACCGACATTAAATCGGTGTTTTTATTTAATCTCTAGGGACTTGAAAGAATTGGTTGTCTCGTTATCGTGGCTTGGCTTTTTCATATGAAACCTAAAAAACGACTAGTGGAAAGTAATTTGTGAAATGTTTCACTTAAACTAACGGGGCAGGTTAATTTAATAAAGAATAACTAATTGGGAAGATTAAGGGGTAAAATATGAGGTGAATTTAATTGATTAAACAATGCTTAATCTTATTAGGATTTTTTGTATTTACCTTTACCCCAATGCAAACTGTTAAAGCAGAAACTACTCCAAAGGCAGAAAATTCGTATTTCACAACAGAAGATATTGTTTCAGACCTTGTATTTCCAACTATTGATAAAAGAGTGATAAAAGAGTATGGAGGCGATGAACTATTTGGCTGGGAATGGCAAAGAATCGTCGGTATAAAGTACAACAACAATCATTCTTATGTTGTTGCCGTAAGAATTAATATTCCTTCGAATAATAATGATAATGTTAAAGAAGATTTAGTTAAGGTAAGAGTATCCCCATCATGTGACAGTGGAAAGATTAATAAGCAGAAATGTAATCACGGTTTTAAAATTGAAATAGTAGAATACAAACATTTGTCCAAATAAGGGTTATTAAGTCTATACCAGTTGGATGTTAAAAAGGCAGCGAATTAGCTGCCCTTTTTGTTTACTATTTGTTTAACTTTTTGACGTTTTCTCCATGTCAACCGAACCCGTTATGCTACGGCAGCATTCTTTTTTATTGAACTGATATGAACGAAACTGTCAACCCACCACACCCAAATGTTTTTAATTGGTGTTTTATTCAGTATGAATAG
Source organism: Neobacillus niacini (assembly GCF_031456445.1). Lineage (GTDB taxonomy): Bacteria > Bacillota > Bacilli > Bacillales > Cytobacillaceae > Neobacillus > Neobacillus niacini_I. The sequence goes on from NZ_JAVDUQ010000078.1 coordinate 1,185, forward strand.
AGTTATTCCTTGTTCAACTTATAGACCAAATATCCTTTCGGATTTAGCTTGTCAAGGGCGCACTTTCCCTTGATAAGCTAAATCTGAAAGGGGTTGCCAAATTCAAGCCTTCTAATAAATTCCTCTTTTCAACAAGTTTAGAAAAATTATTAATGATGAATTGATGATAATCGACTTTATTTCCAAAAAATGTAGGAATAATAGAATAAAATTGATTCGATAAATTATCAAAATCATTAGAACCTGAATGTAACTTTTCTTCTATTTTATCCAATATTTGAAACCCTCTCGCTATTTGGGTATCTGATAGTTTTCCAAGTGGTTCGAGTGGGGAATAGGAAGTTCTGGTTTCTTCTTGTTGTTTTTCTTCGATAATGCCTACCATTTTTTCATTTCCTTTGAGTGAATCCATTGAACTCGTTTTGATTTGGAATTGAGTCACTGTAGGAATAAAGAAATCATCATCATCGACCAAAATATGTTCATATCCTTTTGCACGTTTTGAAGAAAGAATATGATTAAATTCCTCTTTGGCAGACAACCTACTATTAAAAAATCTTCCTTCTTTGCGAGGATTCCTACCTATACGCCCATATTCTGTATAGATGCGAAAAGGGTAATCCCCATCACCTTGATGAAATTCTATGATATAGTATTTATTTGAATTTCCCTTTAAAGAAGCATAGTTTAAAACAGCTCTTTGTTCTACGTCTGTAATCAAAAATAGTGGATGATTGGCTGAATGAATAGATATAACTCTCACCATAGTAAATCTCTCCTTCTTAAAAGTATAACCTAAAAAAGGTTTGGTTTATAAAAAAGTACCTATCTCATATATCTCCAATGTAGCGATTGCCATTTCTTGTGTGGGTTATCTAGCTGGCTTTTTTGGTAGGCATTTATCTCCAATGGGTGTCGTTATTTGGACGATTATTGTCTTATGGCTATCGACTATCCTAAAAAAATTGGTATGAGTAAAGATATTGTGAAATTTTTCACTTAAACTAACGTGGCAGGTTAATTATAAGGATTTTTATAAATCATACAAGATTAGTAACACGATGTCAGTTTCCATATTACTAAGGTTTTTGGGTAAAATTTACCTTTTGTTCATAGTGTTGGTATCCTCATGCAATTAAAAAAAGCCACCCGAAAGTGACTTTAATTTAATTTTTGATACATATAACTGCATTAAAATTTTCACATCTAATATACCTTCTTTTCAGTGTCCACTTTCTTTTGCTCTATTCACTCCTTATTCTTTACGTATTATTAATGGTATTTTCATCATAGAAATCCAGAATATCTTGAGGCAATGGAGTTTTTTGGGTCTTAATCATTTCATTTTTCATGTTATCTAGTAATTTTTTTTTCAAATAAATATGTCCCTCTTCCATATCTAAAATTTGTGCTAATGCTTTATCTGACCATGAATTAAGGAATTCTTTATGCTCCCATGCCCATTTCCATGAAAGAATTCTAGTTGATGTGTTAAAATCCAATGTATCGGTTAAAATTGTCCAAAGTGCATACATCTTTTGAGTGTAAGCTATTCTATCCAGTAATTCCTTATTTGGGTTATTAAGATGACTAATGACATCGTGCGCATAATTCAGGTACCAGTAAAAAGCAATTAATGTCCTTATGTTTTTAGCTTCACCTCTACCATCAAAAAAAGTAATCGAAGAAGTGTAGTTATAAAGTGCATTAATAAGATTGGAATCTCCATAACTAATTTTTTCAGACATGTGCTCAATTACCTTTTCACTGTTTATTGTTCTTTCAACATCATGACCCTTTCTCCAATCTGTTTCAGTGGAAAAATAAAATAATACGTCATTTAAAGTTGGGGAAATAAATTCCTGATAAATCGTTTTATATTCTTTGCTTTTTTCCCTTTTTGCAGTTAAACGGTGAGAAATAAATTGAGCTCCAACAGCTGCAATCAATGCTACCGATGCTGTGATAATCGCTGGAGTATAATCAGCCATAAAAAACTTTCTCCCTTTCAGAAAATATCCTTTTTGTACCATTATAACAATTGTTTGAACCAACTATCGGTAATGTTTTTAATTAAACTAAAACTTGTATAATAATATTCAAAAAATAAATTTCTCTGACTAACGGGTGCGCGCGACAAGTTCTGTTATAAGTGCTACCGCGCGAAATGCAGGAAGTTTATTAAATTAACTTCAACTTTACAATGGAGGATAG
>NZ_JAVDUQ010000079.1:0-3320 GCF_031456445.1 Neobacillus niacini
ATTCCTTGACAGTGCACCCTCAATCAACTACCATGTAAGCCGCTGAAGAAGGTGGTTAATTTTATACTGTCTACTTGACAGGGATATGTTCAAAACCGCCCGGTCCTTTTTTGTTTAGCGAATATCTGATATTTTGTACTCTATGCCATGTACCCCTTTATAATACTCCGGGTACATTTCTCCACCACATTGTTCGCATGAAAACATGGGGGGAGTAGTTGGATCACCGTCATCCATTAAATCAAAATCTCTCACTACACTTAAAGGAATTTCTTCCTTTTCATGACACGTTAAACAAACAAAGCTGACGCTCTGTTTCTTGGATTGGTTTAAGTTTAGGTTTTTCTTCTTTTTCTTTCCTTTTTTGCGGGGTTTTGATACCGGTGAGATCGTTAATCACCCTTTCTAAATAAGCTCTTGTCGTCTTACATAATGCCACTTTTATTTCTAATTTACCATCTTCAAGGCAGACCTCTCCCTTGTATTCATAGTAACACTCACACTTCGGACAGACGAGAGGATCTTTTTTGCCACTTGCGATAATTCGTTCACGCCACGTTTGACGACGTAAGGTCTTTTTTACTTTAACAATCCAACGTTTTGCATTTTGTTGCCATGCACTAAGTACTTTCTTACACAAGTTTTTAGATCTTCTTGAGTACATTCCATAGTGCCGAATGGTTTTAAATTGCTCATCGGGAATATGACGAATTAAGCGTGAAATAAATTCTTCCACGCTTACGGTTTCATGTTTTTCCTTTCCATCTGTTTTGTCCTTGTATTTAAATGTAACAAACTGTCCATCATATGCCTCGATCCGATTGATTCCAATCGCTGGTCGACGAATATAACGGCCAATATAACGAAGTTGCTCTTTAACCTTACCTCTCTGTTTTGGGGCATACACATAGAGGCCTTCCCCATTATTGGTGAACGCTTTTGAAGTCTTGGCTGGATTCTTTTCTTTTCCTTCTCTGAAACTCCGTTTCTATTTAATTTTAAAACAACTATCTGCCATTGTTTCCGAAGCATCGCAAATGGCAAAAAGTCATACTGTTTCCATTCGCCTTTTTCTGTTAATCCTCCCATGGTAACTAGCATATGTACGTGAGGATTGAAGTTAACTCTTGAACCAAAAGTATGTAAGCCAGAAATAATTCCAGGCGTTACCTTGGCTTTTTTCTGAAAGACATCTGTAATTAATTTTGAGGCTGCGTCCATTAAATCCTTTAACAAATGTCGATGAAGCAAAAAAACATCTCGCAGTCCTTCATCAATCGTAAAAATTACATGCCGATGGTTAACTTGAAGCACATCCTCCGTAAGTAATCTGCCCCACTCTTCGCTCTCTCCGACAGAACAGGTAGTGCAGAAATGCCCTTTACAACGGTATGGAACTTTACGGACATCATGACAACCTTCACACATAAAAACCTTAAATCCTTTTTTTATATCTCCACAATCGCGAAATTTCTCAACCTCCTTAATAACGATTGGGCGAATTTTAGCTACGTGTTTATTCTTGAAGGCTTCCCAATGTTGGTGTTTATCAAAAAAGATCTCTCTAAGAATATTCCTCTCCATAAAAAGAAAATACCACAGTCCAAATGACAATGGTAGACCTTAAATTTTATACTTTCTTATCTTTAAAAAAAGACCTTCAACATGAACTGTTGAAAGCCTTTAGTATCAAGGATTGGCACCTTGATTCAGATACCGGTGGTCGGGGTCGAACCGACACTCCTTGCGGAACACGATTTTGAGTCGTGCGCGTCTGCCAATTCCGCCACACCGGCGTGTATAAAATTGTAAATATGGTGCCGAGGACCGGAATCGAACCGGTACGGTAGTCACCTACCGCAGGATTTTAAGTCCTGTGCGTCTGCCAGTTCCGCCACCCCGGCGATGTTTAACAATAATGGAGGCGGCAACCGGATTTGAACCGGTGGTGAAGGTTTTGCAGACCTCTGCCTTACCACTTGGCTATGCCGCCATTATATTTGGAGCGGAAGACGGGATTCGAACCCGCGACCCCCACCTTGGCAAGGTGGTGTTCTACCACTGAACTACTTCCGCAAACTGGCTGGGCTAGCTGGATTTGAACCAACGCATGTCGCAGTCAAAGTGCGATGCCTTACCGCTTGGCTATAGCCCAATAGTATAATAAATTTACCATTTATTCAATAAAAATTAAATGGGGCGACTGATGGGAATCGAACCCACGAATGTCGGAACCACAATCCGATGCGTTAACCACTTCGCCACAATCGCCATAATGAAAATAATTGGCAGGGGTAGTAGGAATTGAACCCACACCAAAGGTTTTGGAGACCTTCGTTCTACCTTTAAACTATACCCCTATAAATGGTGGAGGGGGACGGATTCGAACCGCCGAACCCGGAGGGAGCGGATTTACAGTCCGCCGCGTTTAGCCACTTCGCTACCCCTCCACATATTTAAGTTGAATTGTCAGCTTAAGGTGCCGACGAGAGGAATTGAACCCCCAACCTACTGATTACGATTCAGTTGCTCTACCAATTGAGCTACATCGGCGTATCTATTAAAACTTAAAGGTGGCTCAGGACGGAATCGAACCGCCGACACAAGGATTTTCAGTCCTTTGCTCTACCGACTGAGCTACTGAGCCACTTAAATGGCGGTCTGGACGGGACTCGAACCCGCGACCTCCTGCGTGACAGGCAGGCATTCTAACCAACTGAACTACCAGACCAAATTGCGGAGGCAGGATTTGAACCTGCGACCTTCGGGTTATGAGCCCGACGAGCTACCAGACTGCTCCACCCCGCGACAATACAAATTATACAAACTTATGGTGGAGGATGACGGGATCGAACCGCCGACCCTCTGCTTGTAAGGCAGATGCTCTCCCAGCTGAGCTAATCCTCCATTATAATGACAGTTATTTTCGCTGTCGTGAAAAAAAATTGGTGACCCCTACGGGATTCGAACCCGTGTTACCGCCGTGAAAGGGCGGTGTCTTAACCGCTTGACCAAGGGGCCATATAAGTAAAGATATAATGGCGGAGAGCAAGGGATTTGAACCCTTGAGACAGGGTTACCCGCCTACACGATTTCCAATCGTGCTCCTTCGGCCACTCGGACAGCTCTCCATTAAAATTGGCTCCGCAGGTAGGACTCGAACCTACGACCGATCGGTTAACAGCCGATAGCTCTACCACTGAGCTACTGCGGAATAATATTATTACAGCCTGGCAACGTCCTACTCTCACAGGGGGACAGCCCCCAACTACCATCGGCGCTGAGAAGCTTAACTTCCGTGTTCGGTATGGGAACGGGTG
>NZ_JAVDUQ010000080.1:0-3125 GCF_031456445.1 Neobacillus niacini
GAGGAGCCGTGTGCATTAATAGTGCAAGCACGGTTCTGTGAGGGGGAGGAATGCAATCTACCGTTAAGGTAGAGAGGTTTCTTTCTACTCGACTAGTTGAAGAAGAAATAGTTAAGATTGCATTAGAATAGGGTGAAACGGATATTTAACAGTGAACTCAACTAAAGAGATATATTAACCTAAAAAGGTTTCTTAAGAACATACTTAAACAAATGTGGCAGCCTATTAAAATCAAACGTTCCCTGCAAGTGCAAGTCAGGAGGAGGGTATTTATATGTCTTTAAGTGCGTATGATTTATTAACTTCACATCAGGTCCATAAGAAATCTGATAAGTCATTTTGTCCTTGCCAACTAGAACGTGATGACCACCATCGTCTGGTTCGATTTCAAATGTAATCTCCAATACATTGCCAAAGGGGTGATTTCTTTTTGTTTCAACCACATCAATGTTCTGTGGAGTTACTTGCGGATAAAAGTCCTTTAAAATCTTGGGATGATAATATTTATTCAAATCTTCTCTGATATAAGGAGTTAGCATAATCATAAGCATATCCTGTAACCGAAGTTCTTTGGAATCTTGAGTTGGTTTATCTGCTAAAGCTGTTGTTTGAAAAGATGTAATAAGAAGAGAGATTATAAAAGCGATATGTAGCTTTTTCATTTAAGCACACCTCTTTAAGGCTATTTAGTTGTATTATTACCTTTTCTGAATAAGGTATGTGGATATTAGCCTAACTGGTGCGATTATTCAATTAGAGTAGTCGCTGTTCTTGTTCTGCTAACGGGGCAGTTTAGTTGAACAATCATCATTAGCTTTTTTTCCACAATCGGGACAGATTGTGGAAGAATCATGAACAGTAAACATACGGCTTAAAGATTGTTTATGAAAAGTTACACTTAAGCTATCGAGGTAGGATAAAGATTTTCTCATGATTCAAAAAAATTTATTTTCCCTTGACTCTTACGTGACGTAACGGTTTATAGTGAAGATACCGGTAAAAATTCTCGCGAAATAAGGGGGTGGTTATTTTAGTTTCATGTAAGAAGAAATGGAAGACAGGGGAACTTGCAAAGTTAACAGGTTTAACGATTCGGACCTTGCGGTATTATGACCAAATTGAATTGTTCTCACCATCAGATTATTCAGAATCAGGATATCGCCTATATAACGCCACAGATCTTTCGCGGTTACAGCAAATTCTTAGTCTAAAAGATTTAGGATTAACGCTCGAGGAAATTAAATCGATCCTGGCCGACGATACGTATAACCCTATTGAAGTGGTGACTCTTCAAATAGAACGTTTAAGAGAAAATATAAGAGTTCAACAGAAGCTGTTAAAAGATTTACAAAATGTATCAGAGATTTTGCAAACGAAAGAGACATTGACGGTTCAAGATTTTACAAATTCAATTGGAATGATGAAAAAAAGTCATGAAAATTATTTTTACGGGCGCCAAAAGAATATGGAGCGCCAATTTGATCGACTTGGCGAATTCCTTTCTAATCATCCGTCTCACCAAAAAAGGAGGAAGTGAGAATGAAAAAACACTTTGCAACACACGATACCTTTGTTATTGAAAAGGTGTATAATTTCACACCTGAAGTGGTATTCGCTGCATGGGCGGACCCAGAGCATAAAGCAAAATGGTTCACTGAGGCGGAAGAGTTTGATTTTCGAGTGGGTGGACAAGAGATAAATCATGGCGGCCCTCCAGGAGGTCCTGTTTACACATTTAAGGCTCACTATCAGGAGATCATTCCTGACCACCGTATTGTCTATTCTTACACCATGGATCTCGATGAAACGCGGATTTCCGTTTCTGTAGCAACGGTCGAGTTTAAACAAATTGATGAAGGAACACACCTGATTTTTACCGAGCAAGGCGCGTTCCTAGACGGCTATGATACAGCTGCAGTTCGTGAGCACGGGACAAGTATTTTGCTGGATCAGCTTGGTGAACAGTTGAAAAATAATCAAGAGTTAGAAGTATCCTCTGGGGTATCGAAGATTATTAACTCTCCTGAGCCAATCTCTGATCGTGAGATTGTCAACACACGTATCTTCAATGTGCCACGTGAAATCATGTTCAAAGCATTCAGTGACCCGAATCATTTAGAAAAATGGTGGGGACCCGAGGGCTTTACTAATACGTTTCATGAGTTCGATATGCGACCAAACGGTATTTGGCGTTTCATTATGCATGGACCCAATGGTGTAGATTATGAGAATAAATCCATCATTTCCGAAATAATTGAACCTGAAAAGATTGTTATCCACCATCTGGGGCCAATACATGAATTTTTATTAACCATTACATTTGTTGAGAAAGAAGGCAAAACCGAACTTATATGGCAAATGCTCCACAAATCAGTTAATGAATGCGAAAAAGTGAGAAGTTTCTGTTACGAAGCAAATGAACAGAACTTTGATCGACTTGAGGCGGAACTGACTAAAATGGTTAATGGATTGCAACACTAATTTAATTTTATTAAAAAAGGCGCTAACATAGAAATTTTACTTATTCAGCTAAAGTACGCTTTTCTTTAGTAGGAAGGCGTCTTTTTGATATGCTCCTACACATTAAGGGATTAGATTTTGTTAAGGTAAAAAAAGATTGTGAAGATTTTCACTTAAACTAACGGGTGCTTTTCTTGAAGAAGCCAAACGGACCTAAATGGTCCTTTTATATTTGGTAAAAATACGAATTTCATTTATTGTATTGGAAATACTATCTGTCGAGGTGAAATAAATGAGCAGATTTAAAGTTGTATTTGAGAATACAATCCAAAGTGGTGGGTTTTCATTGGAGCAGTATTTGATAACATTACATCAAGAAAAAGATATGTTGGATTCATTTGATGGTCATGATGATTACGAGTTGGACATGAGGTTATTTGAAGGGGAGATTCAGAAAGTTAACCGATTGTTGGAGAGCTAAGGCTCTCTTTTTTATTTATAAAATAAAGATTTTATTTTCTTCTTCAACTAACGGCGCAGTTTAGCTCAATAAGAAAAATATTCAAATCGTGGTTAATTGACTGCTTCAAATTTGTTACAATTACTAACTGAGAAGTTATTAAACATATTAAGATAAACAGTAGAATGAGGTAATGCAATGACAT
>NZ_JAVDUQ010000081.1:0-3112 GCF_031456445.1 Neobacillus niacini
GCGATATTTCCATTTGTCTGTTTCGTGGTGTAAGATTGAACAGGATTTTTTTTCGATTTAAAGCGCGGTTGTTTATTCTGTTTCTTATAGTATCGGCTATAAGAATCAGCTAGATTTTCAACTGATTTTTGCAAAGCAATACTGTCTACTTCTTTTAGGAAATCATAGTGTTTTTTTAGTTCAGGAAGTGCTTTGACTGATTCATATTTATTTAGAAACTCACCTTTCCAATTATTCACTTGAAGTTGACCATTTTGTTTCATTTCCTCACAAATATGCCAGAAAGCGTCCTTTTCCTTTTGTTTACCAAGGAAGAAATTGAATACGAATCTGGAACAGCCAATGGTTTTGTTGATGAGTTCAATCTGCTTTTTATTAGGATAGATTCGGAACTTGTAGGATTTATTTACCAACATCTATTCCACCTCACTCATCAGGAACATTTGTTCTAATTATAGCATAATTCGGAAGGTTTTGGCTAGCGCCAACCGATATTCATCCCCTCCCTACTCATTGGGCTTTGCCCTTCATATTCCTTGAGGAAGGGTATTCTGTCGAATGATGATAAAGAAATGAGTCTTCAATCCCTCTTCTATGTTTTTTACAGTATTCCACAAAGTCTTTTATTTTTTCATGATTTAATACTTCAACTCTCATTTTGTCCCCCCATTAAAAACATACTGTTTGTTCTATATATGTTTTTTCGTTTGTGGGTATGATATGGTTGATATTTATTTGAGGAGGGATTTTTGTGTCAGAATTGGAGCCATTGGAATATTCCACCGGGACGGCCATTCGTGATTACGATATTATCGAAATCACGAAGACAACCGAAGGCTATGAGGTATTTCTTGATATTAATTTAGATAGCGGTTATTCCTTATCTGGAACAAAATTAGAAATAACGGATGAAGATTTAACAGGTTATGAAACAAATGAAGTCGAAGAAGCCATTAAATATGCCTTGGGGTTTTTTGAGGAATCCTTGAGTTGATGATTAGTCAAGTCCATTTAGTTGTGTAAAAGTGTAAACAATAATTTAACACTATTAAAAGAATTTGCATATGCTACTGAAGACGGGATTCTTTTCTGGATTGGGTCGCATAGAACCTTGCTACGCTACCGTGGTCGGGATTCTTCTCTGGATTTGGTCGCATAGAATACGACTACGCTACCGTGAACGGGATTCTTCCCTTGGTTCGGTCGCATAGAATACGACTACGCTACCGTGAACGGGATTCTTCCCTTGGTTCGGACACGACTATGCTACCGTGAACGGGATTCTTCCCTTGGTTCGGTCGCATAGAACACGACTACGCTACCGTGAACGGGATTCTTCTCTGGATTCGGTTGCATAGAACACAGCTACGCTACCGTTAACGGACTTCTTCAGCGGATTCGGTCGCATAGAACACGACTACGCTACCGTGGGCGGGATTCTTCCCTTGATTCGGTCGCATAGAACACAGCTACCCTACCGTGGGCGGGATTCTTCCCTTGATTCGGTCGCATAGGACCTTGCTACGGTACCATGGGCGGGATTCTTCCCTTGATTCGGTAGTATAGAACCTTGCTATGGTTTTATCTAGGTGACCAATGCGATTAATGTTGGGGCGGTTCAGCATCTAGATCGCCTTTCGGTGACCGTAACACCTGTTTTTCCGAGTGGACAGGCATCTAGAATCATAAAAAGTCCAATTCATATGAATTGGACTTTAGTTTTTTCAATTTATGGGCCTAAATGGACTCGAACCATCGACCTCACGCTTATCAGGCGTGCGCTCTAACCAGCTGAGCTATAGGCCCTTAAAATGGAGCGGGTGATGGGAATCGAACCCACTACATCAGCTTGGAAGGCTGAGGTTTTACCAGTAAACTACACCCGCATTAATTATAATGTTATATTTTGTTTTAAACACGCACTAACATGCCTCTTCCTCTAAAAGCATATTCGAAGAAGATGATGTGTCGAGGCAACTCGCAGCTTGTTCACGGATGCTTTGCTCGTGGCTGAGGTTTTACCAGTAAACTACACCCGCATATTACTATTATTAAAATGGCTGGGCTAGCTGGATTCGAACCAACGAATGACGGAGTCAAAGTCCGTTGCCTTACCGCTTGGCTATAGCCCATTAACTTAAGAATGGGGCGGATGATGGGAATCGAACCCACGAATGTCGGAACCACAATCCGATGCGTTAACCACTTCGCCACACCCGCCATAATCAAATATTAAATTGGTAGCGGCGGAGGGGATCGAACCCCCGACCTTACGGGTATGAACCGTACGCTCTAGCCAGCTGAGCTACACCGCCATGAAATTAAATTACCTTTTTTAATATAACCTTATAAAATTGGAGGCGGCAACCGGATTCGAACCGGTGGTAAAGGTTTTGCAGACCTCTGCCTTACCACTTGGCTATGCCGCCAAAAATGTGGAGCGGAAGACGGGATTCGAACCCGCGACCCCCACCTTGGCAAGGTGGTGTTCTACCACTGAACTACTTCCGCATATTAAAGCTTATGGTACATCTCCAATTTTGTTACATTTTATTTAAAAATGGTGAGCCATGAAGGATTCGAACCTTCGACCCTCTGATTAAAAGTCAGATGCTCTACCGACTGAGCTAATGGCTCATATTAAGGTTTGTTACCTAAACGTATATTAGTTAAAGTCAGATGCTCAAAAGAACTTTCGTTCTTTCTCGCAGATTGCCGCAGAAGCTTAGTCAATGATGTAAGCAATCTGCTCTACCGACTGAGCTAATGGCTCATTTATTGAAGATTATTTTCACTATCGTGAAAAAATCATGGTGGAGGATGACGGGATCGAACCGCCGACCCTCTGCTTGTAAGGCAGATGCTCTCCCAGCTGAGCTAATCCTCCATTATGGTGGAAGTTATTTTCGCTTGTACGAAAATGCTTTGGTGACCCCTACGGGATTCGAACCCGTGTTACCGCCGTGAAAGGGCGGTGTCTTAACCGCTTGACCAAGGGGCCATTGTTTAAAAAATAGCAAAAATAATAGCCCAATAAAGGGCTTAGCCTGGCAACGTCCTACTCTCACAGGGGGACAGCCCCCAACTACCATCGGCGCTGAGAAGCTTAACT
>NZ_JAVDUQ010000082.1:0-3090 GCF_031456445.1 Neobacillus niacini
GTATTGACCAGGACCGATTAATGCTATACCAATAGCTACTGCTAACAAAGTTAAGTTATATTCATATCCATTGGATGTTGCCCATAATCCGTTTGCAGCATGAACTTTTATAATAGCCATTACCATAGTCCCTGCGATTAAAATGGCAGCAAGTGGGGTTAAAAGTCCTAAAGCAAATAAAATTCCACCAATAAGTTCTGACAATCCAGCGAATAGTGCCATTGTAACTCCTGGTTTCATTCCAATAGATTCAAACCATCCACCAGTTCCTTTCAATCCATAGCCACCAAACCAACCAAATAATTTTTGAGCTCCGTGCCCGATGAATAATACGCCAATTACCAATCGAATTATTAATAAACCAATACTTATCATCTTAAATCCTCCTAAATATTTATCTCAAATTCGAGATATTATTTTAAAAAATTGCAAGTATAAACTTATTTCCTTACTTTTTTCAATAGTTGTACCAATGCCTCTGACTCATTAGAATCTAGTGCATCAAACATTCGATTAATGAACTCATGATATTTCTGGATGATTTCGTTCATCAATTCATTTCCATCTTCTGTTAACGTCACATGTATTACTCGGCGGTCATCTGGACAGGCATGTCGGCCTAATAAGCTTCTTTGCTCTAGCTTATCTATAACATAGGTCATGGAACCACTGGAGATTAATATGCTTTTTCCAATTTGTTGAATTGTTTGTTTTCCTTTTTGATAAAGTACCTCTAAAACAGAAAATTCAGTGATGCCTAGCTTGTTTTTTGACATTTCTACCTTTATTCGATCATGAATCACTTTAGATGTTTGCATCAATATAAGAAAGGGTAAATTTGAACATTTCCTCTCCATTTATTTCACCTCCCTAATTATCTCGAATTAAATTATCTTGAATATGAGATAATAATAATACTTATAATTTCTTTTGTCAATAACCTTTTTAGTTTAGATTCCTTATTGAACTATCCTGCCCCGTTAGCACAATCAGAAAAAGCTGTCGCAACGGACAGCCCTGTTCTTCAACTCTTGTACCCATTAGCGAAATAAGAAAAAGGTTGCCGTGGCAACCCTAGACCTTGAACTCATGCACCCTTTAGTTCAATAAAAAGCCTTGAATGGATACGAATAATGAAAATAAAGAAGGGATGTCTGCTTTGTTTGCATACTCAGGCACTACTTCAATATCTCTTTGAGCGTATTGACCTTTTCGTAATTTCCGATTGAATGATTTAGAAAGATATTTATTCAATGATGAATTTGACCTGCTTTCGGAATTAATATTTCATTTTTAGATGAGTATATAACAAGTGCCGAAATACTTCTAAACTTCGGTTTATGACTTCAACAAAAAGGATTACTCCCGCCTGATATTATTTACAAAAATTCTACAATTTTCCCTATATACCAAATTGTTTCCATATTGTAAAATAGTAGTAGTAAAAATGTAAAATAGTAGAAATAGAAAAAGGGAGAGTTGGGGAATGAAAAAGAGAGCAGCAGCTAGTATTTTAGGCAGTGTGGCCCTGGTGGGTACTTTGATCTTTAATCCTTATTCATTTGATTTTTCAAAGGATAAGGTATCTCAATCAAAGGTTAGCGCAAGCGCCCCTTATAATAGGGATGTACTTTACCTATCCAATGAAGAACCTGGGAAAGTGGAAGGCATTGTTTCTGGATTTGAAAGTAATCAAAAACAGAAAATCAAAGATGCCATGAAAGTAACAGTAAAGAAGGATGATTCCATTCCTTCATTAGATGGATATGAAGATGTTGTCGTTCATGTGGACAAGCTTAAGAAGGATATAAAACTGCAAAAAGAACTACAAGGCAAGATTAAGTCTGGTACAAAAGTCTATTTAGTTGGCGGAGCTTCCGTAAATGACTTCAAAAACCTTCTAAAACTTGATAAGATTGAAGTTAAGGACAAAGAGAAAAACAAAACCGCTCGTTATGATTGGGACGAAGAGAAGATGGCAAAAGAAAAGGGACCATTGAAAGTCAATCCGAATAGCGCAGCGGAAGAAGGCGAATTCAACTACGATGTAATTGGTTATACTCTTGATGAAAATGAGAATAATCAATTGATGATATCGAATATATCTGCTTTTGATGAAAACGGAAAGAAAGTAAAGCCAACCGATGAGCTATATGTTCAAGAGGTTTTAGGTAGCACTGCTGAAACCGTAGATGTGGAAGAGCAAGAATATGCAGCCGCTCAAAAGGCAAAACAAAAGGTATTGGGTTTTTTGACAACAAGTAAGGTTGAAGCGGGAATGACTGGGGTTAAAAGTAGTCCGGCCCGAATTTACGGAAATGCTTATTATAGCGGTACTAAAGTAGGTCATACGGTAACCGATTGGTACTTAAGTAAGGCTAGTGACAGTGAATCTGCTTATGACTATTTTATGGTCGAAGATAAAACAAGCGTTTATCAAGATTCAAGTATTTGGGAGCCAACTAAATTATGGGCTGACCACGATATCCCATATGACAGTGACTATATTAAAGATTGGGATCCAGATGATGATGGAGATAGTCCGTATCAGATCGGCTTTGGTCTTCCATATAGTATGAGTTGGGGTTTTGAAATGACTGGCGATCCAATAGTAGACAACATTGGAAGTCAGCAGTATGACTATGGAAGATGGGAAGTAACAGAAACAAATTGGGGTTTATCAGGTTTAGACGGTGAACGTTTTCAGCCTACTACAACATGGAAATCCGCTGGTACATGGGCTGTTATGGATATTCGTGAGAAGGGAACGTTCCAAAGAAGCGGTTTAACCGCTACAAGCTCCATTTCCGTGAGGGTATCATATGACTACTAATTAGTTTAGAGGGTGTTGCCGATGGGTAAAGACAAAGTATCATTGGTTATAAATATTTTAATATTGATTGCTTTGGTTTACATAGGGGTCAAGCTTAATGACATATCTGGCCTCTTAAGTGATATTGTATTACAAGGTAATAGGTAAAAGGTGAGGTCCGTTATAAAATGTACCCTATAGAGTAGACACTTAGAAAAAAAGTCTACCTATAGGGTACTTTTTTGTATAATTAATAAAAAATCATTTAGATAATGGGG
>NZ_JAVDUQ010000083.1:0-2637 GCF_031456445.1 Neobacillus niacini
GTTGGCAATAGGTAAGCGTTTGATGTAATCTCCGGCTTTTCCCCTGCTCCGCACGGAACGTGATAGTTTCCCATCATTCCGCGTTCCATCTAACTAAACTACTCGATTATAAGTTCCATGTTACTCATAGATTTTGGGTATTATATTTGTTCCATTCCGCTCATTTGACGGAACTTGTTAATCTTTTGGAGCATTGACTTTGAAATACCAAGCTTGTTTATGAGTATATCAATTGTCTTTTTATCAGTGTGATGGATTAACCTATGTACATCTTTATGGAGGATGCGTAAATTATTAAATTTATCGTTGCCGCCAAGATGTAATGGGATATAGTGATGACAGTGCACATCATTAGCACATAGAAATACACCTGTGATTTCACATTTCCCCATTTTCATACTATATCGACTTATGCGGTTATCCAAATATTCGACACTTCGTGCCGGGAGGCTCGATTTCATAAGTAAAGAAATTTCACGTTGAATATCCGGGTGTAGCAGTTTGTGAATTTGCTCTCTTCCTGCCTTTGTAAATGGAGTAAGACTTTGACTAAAGTTCATGTTATTCCTTGTTTTTACATCGGCAACGGGAAACAAATATACATTACATACCTTAAATGTTTTAATTCCCAGACTGTAGAATTTTTTATAGACTGGTGGTGGGTTTGTTGGATGTTCAAATTTCCCGATAACTTTTAGACGATTGTAAATAAACGGTCGCAGCTCGTAGGCAAGACGTGAGAATTCATTGTAGACATGTGTAGCTCGATTAAAGTAGTTATGGATTCCCAGGACAAAACTATTGAAGAGTAGTGCGTTTTGTGCAGTTGGAGAAGCTTTCAATTTTAAGATGCGTTTTTTAGCTTCTGCCTTTATCTTTTTCTTTTTGTTGGCTTTAACGCCGGTATGTGCAACTCTCTTTTGACCTTTTCTATTTGCCCGAATTGTGAATCCGAGAAATTCAGATTCATGTTTTCGTAGGTTTATAATCATTGATTTTTCAGGCGAAATATCTAGTTTCAGACGTTCTCTCAAGTATTGCCTTACGGCATGATACCACTTTAGAGCAGTTTTCCCATCTCGACAGAGAATTTTAAAATCATCTGCGTAACGTACCAGGTATCCCTCTTTAAGGTTGGTACGTTTTTTTGCATATAATTCGCCTTCTCTTGTTTTATAAGGTTTATTCAAGGGGAAAAACTCCCATTGTTTTGATACCCATTGGTCTAGGTCATTAAGGACAACATTTGAAAGTAACGGCGATAACAAGCCACCTTGCGGCGCTCCCTTTGTTGGTATTCCTTCGCCATCAATTTCAGCTTTTAGCATTTTTGAAATACACGTTAAAACCTTTTTATCTTGTATTCCCAAGTTCCATAGTTGCTTTATAAGCAAGGTGTGGTTAATGTTATCGAAAAATCCTTGAATATCAATATCTACTACATAGTGCAATGATGCTTGATTAACAAGAAATTGTACTCTTGCCATCGCATGATGGGTAGACCGAAGAGGTCTAAATCCATAGCTATGTTTATAAAATTGCGCTTCTGCAATAGGCTCAAGAACTTGTTTGAAACTTTGTTGTATAATTCGGTCGAGAATACAGGGTATTCCAAGTGGTCTCAATTTCCCGTTATCTTTCTCGATAAGTTTTCGTCTGACTTTTTTGGGTCGATAGTTTTTTAGTTTGTTTTGAATTTCTGTAACTAGTTCATTTTCTGATAGTTGTTCAATGTCTTTAATGGTTTTCCCATCTGTTCCCGGTGTTTTTGAACCTTTGTTGGTTTTTATTGAGCGATAGGCTAACAGGATATTTTCTCTTGATGTGATAATATCGTATAAAAACCTAAAGGATTTTCCTTTACTGGCACTGTCATATAAATCCGTAAAGGTATCCGTCATGCCATAGTAATCCCAATATCGTAAAGTTTGCACTGTGGCATCCTCCTCTTCGAGGTGATGTTCCCACGTTCTTACCCGACCGGTGCAACACACGTTTGGAAAATAATCATTCATTATCGCTAGACTTGGGGCTATTCCTCCACTCCCATTACAGGGCTTCATCAGTCGTACCCCTACCCTCACAAGGATAAATACATTTCGAGTAATATCTTATAGCAACCGTTTCAGGTGACAGCCCTTGTTTCAACGTTCCTTGCTTTCCAAGTACCTTACAATGTAGCTATCTATTCTTAACGTAGGTGCTTCCTTTAAGCCTGTGAACTTGATACCGCCATAGTTCGGTATAGCGTATTTCAGAGGGGGCATTTTTACTCCACACCATTCACCCCATCGTAAGATGGTCCATACGTTTCCGCATGGTCTAACTTTAGACCCTTACCTTCGGAAGTTCGTCAGTTCCTTCATGAGCGAACTATTCTCACCATATTAAGTTTTTCAGCCACGCGGCATATCCATTGGCATACCTTTTCTATTGAATGGCTCTAGTCTTTGTTCTGCCGAATCTACCTGTGCTTCACACCTCATGACCTGTCAATCATGACGCATGCAGGCGTATTGGTGGGATAGTTTCAGAAAACATGGTTTCATCATTCCTATCCTCCATTGTAAAGTTGAAGTTAATTTAATAAACTTCCTGCATTTCGCGCGGTAGCACTTATAACAGAACTTGTCGCGC
>NZ_JAVDUQ010000084.1:0-1930 GCF_031456445.1 Neobacillus niacini
GGAGCCGTGTGCATTAATAGTGCAAGCACGGTTCTGTGAGGGGGAGGAATGCAATCTACCGTTAAGGTAGAGAGGTTTCTTTCTACTCGACTAGTGAAAGAACGAATTCCTAATCGTTACGATTGTGCACTATCAGTTAGTGTACGATTTTTTGTCCAAAATGATAATCAGTAAAGAAGTGCCCTTGAGGCAAATTATGCATGGGCACTTTATTTAAAATAGATATCCATTTTTTCTTTTGTGAATTAGTAATTGTACCAACCGTTGTAATCGTTGTAGCCGCTATAACAACCACCACAACCACCACAGCCGCCACAGCCGAAGCAGCCGAAGCAACCGAAACATCGGAATCCTCCACAACGAAAGCCCCCGCAACGCATTCCGCCGCAACGCATTCCGCCGCAACGCATGCCACCACACATCATGCCACCACCACAACGCATACCGCCGCCGCAACGCATTCCGCCAAAATGACGCGGATCATTGATGTTTGGATCAATGGTAATTAAATTACCAACTTGGAAATTATCCATTCCTAACATTTGAAGTTCGTTTTGAAGATTCTGCATTTTTTCCTCCCCTTTGTATTTATTAATTAGGTTAGTCATACACCTATATAGAGAGATGAACGAGGGTAATTCGTCAGTTTCGTTTAAATGAAACCCTTATATATACCTGTACTCTCTTCAACAAATTATGATTTCTGTTAGGTCATTGTCACTGATTTAAGTGCCTATTTCAGTTTGAGTTAATATTAAATGTTGATTCATTACATAAAAACTTGTGGTTGATTAATCTGATATACTGTTGAAGTTGATGATTCAATGTATGAAAACTAGGATATAGAATGTGAAAGAATGCACTTAAAGTAACGGGCGCTTATGTTGATGAATATGGGGGTGCTGCGGCATCCCTTTTTCTTGTTCCACTAAAGGGCAGGTTAGCTGAGGAACGGTCATATATGTCCTATAAAACAAAAAGCTCTCGAATCAAAGATTCTAGAGCCTTTTTATTTTAATCTATATTATTTTGCTAATTCAAAGCTTGCTATAATTTCTTTCAAAAGGTGCTCTGCGCCTTCACGACTAAGAATTAATTTTCCACCGGCAAGCTGATAATTATCGTCAGAAACTTCACCGGTAATATCACAAGTCATATTTGGTTTATATTTTTTTAAGATAATTTTGTCTTCATCAACATAAATTTCGAGCGCATCTTTTTCAGCGATATCAAGTGTACGTCTTAATTCGATTGGAATAACCACGCGTCCTAATTCATCAACTTTACGAACAATACCAGTAGATTTCATTTCTTTAAGCCTCTCTCTGTTTATGGTCTATTTCTATTTTGGAATTCACTATTATTCGACAAATTTCTTTCAAATTCACGATACCATCCGTCAATTATTATAAATTTAAAATTACATTAGAATTTAGTGAAAAAATATATTTATTCATGAGTCAGTAAGGGAATGTGAAGGTTTGCACTTAAACTAAATGGCAGGTTAATTAAGAAAAACAAAATATATGTCACTCGTTTTACCGTTTTATGGTAATGTTGAAGTAGTTAATTTATATCGGGGTGACAAAGTTATGGGGATTATTTTAACTTTATTTTACGGCTTTATTGGTTTAGTTGTCTTATTTCTAATAATTGCATATGCAGTTAGTGCTGGCATTGATAATTCTAAGCAAGTTAAGGCTTTAAGATCCGAACTTAAAGAAATAAAAAAACAACTTAATAATTAATGGAAAATACTTTGTGTTTTTATTAAAGTGATTAGAGTTGAAAACGGTGATCGCTACGGCGGTCTTTTTTCTTGTTGTACTAACGGAGCAGGTTAATTGAAGAATGGTTTTTATATAGTACAGTTTAATTTAGGTTCATTTTTGCTTTTGTTTGAGAAACCTTAAGCGAATATATATCCCTA
>NZ_JAVDUQ010000085.1:0-1874 GCF_031456445.1 Neobacillus niacini
TGTGTGCCACGAAAGCAAGCAAAGTGTGCCTGACGGCACATCCGTAAGCTGTGCTGCACTCAAGATGAGAGTAGGCCTCTCGCAATCGCTATACAGGTAGAGATTGCAAACCACCCTAAGGTGCTATAGTCAAAAGCTATGGTATTGAGCGTTAGGGAAAAGGCAGAGCGAGACTCTGTCAGGTACATATTAAGGAGACGAAAACCATTGAATCGCTGAAGAAGTATCGAAAGCATAGGGGTGTCATCAAAACTGAGGGGGAGTCGTTAACTCAGGATAAGTTCGGAGGAAACCTGTTTACTGTCCGTTCGGTGACCGGTATAAAGGCGGCGTGAACTTAATGTAGGCTTGGGTGTGGAACGTGGGAACCTACGACATGGATGCCAAGGGAGAGATTTCAAGTGGAAGCCCCACAAGAATCAGAGTACCAATGCCATGTATAGGGGCGGAATAACTCGTAGTAGTAATGAAACCTCCTAACGGAGATGGAGCAAAGGAGTTATGTTATTCAGTTTTATTAGCAAGTCAACCATCTTAGTGGGAGGAACTTATGAATAAAACAAAGCCATATGCGATATCTAAAAAGGTTGTTTATGAAGCCTTTCTAAGAGTAAAAGCGAACAAAGGGTCAGCTGGAATTGATCAAGAGTCGATAGAGGAATTTGAAGTGAACCTAAAGGATAATCTCTATAAGCTATGGAACAGAATGTCCTCAGGAAGTTACTTTCCACCAGCAGTTAAAGCTGTAGAGATTCCAAAGAAAGCTGGTGGTACTAGGACACTAGGAATTCCAACTGTTACAGATAGAATTGCACAAATGGTTGTGAAACTGTATTTTGAACCCTCAGTGGAACCTTTCTTTCATGAGGACTCTTATGGTTATAGACCTAATAAAAGTCCCATCCAAGCATTGGAAATAACCCGTAAAAGGTGTTGGAAATACAATTGGGTTCTAGAATTTGATATTAAAGGCTTATTCGACAACATTGATCACGGGTTATTAATGAAAGCAGTGAAAAAGCACACAAATATTAAATGGGTGAAGCTATATATTGAAAGATGGTTAAAGGCACCTTTTCAAACAAAAGAAGGTGTAAAAGAACGAACCTCTGGCACACCGCAAGGTGGAGTCATAAGTCCAGTTCTTGCGAACCTATTTCTACACTACACATTTGATAAATGGATGACAATTAACCATCCTAATAATCCATTTGCGAGATATGCAGATGATGCAGTCATTCACTGCAAGTCAGAAGCTGAGGCAATAAGATTGCTTGAATCATTAAACAACAGGATGACTGAATGTAACCTTGAACTACATCCAACCAAAACAAGAATTGTATATTGTAAAGATGCAGATAGGAAAGAAAATCACGAAAATATTTCGTTTGATTTTCTGGGATATACGTTCAGACCAAGATGTTCTAAGAATAGATGGGGAAAGCATTTTATTAACTTTACACCAGCGATTAGTAACAAATCTAAGAAATCAATTCGGCAAAAAGTAAGGGATTGGAAACTACAGTTAAAAGCTGAAAAGGACCTTACGGACCTATCAAATATGTTTAACTCAAAGATAATAGGTTGGATAAACTTCTATGGCAAGTTCTACAAATCTGAAATGTACTCAACATTAAGGCACATCAACAAAGCCTTAATAATGTGGGCAAGAAAGAAATACAAAAAGTTAGCTCGTCACAAGAAAAGAGCAGAATATTTCTTAGGTAGAATTGCAAATCAGAATCCCAAGTTATTTAAACATTGGGAATTAGGTATTAAACCTACGGCTGAATAATGGGAGCCGGATGAGCTGAGAGGTTCACGTCCGGTTCTAAGAGGGGCTACTGGGGAGGTTCCAGTGGTCTACTTGCCTT
>NZ_JAVDUQ010000086.1:0-1674 GCF_031456445.1 Neobacillus niacini
TGAACTGCACCCTGTCAAGTAGACAGTATAAAAAAATAAAATTAGGCAATGGCCTTAGCTCGATATTCTATCGGGCTAAGGCCATTAAATTTGGCTTGTAAACGCTCTTCATTATAAAACTGAATGTAGTCCCGTATATCCTTCTGAATCTCCTCAAAGGATTGATAATGATGAAGATAATATCTTTCTACTTTCAAAGTCCCCCAGAATGATTCCATACATCCATTATCAATACACTTTCCTACTCTAGACATACTATGGATAAGATGGTTTTTTTCGACTATCCGCTTAAATCCATTTGATGTATATTGAAAACCACGGTCACTATGAATTAAAAGTTTCTCATCATGTAAAGGATTCTTTTTTAAAGCACCTATAATAGTCTTAAAGACTAAATCATTATCATTTCGATGTCCGAATACGAAGGATACAATAGAATTATCGTGCAGGTCTAGAATAGCGCTTAAAAAGGCTTTTTGACCATTACCGTATTTTAATTCTGTAATATCAGTTACCCATTTTTCATTTGGGTGAGCTGCTGTAAATTCTCGGTTCAAGATATTTTCTTTCACGTTATTATCAGAAGGGCGATGATCCCATTTCTTTTTCCGGCGTATCTTTGATTGTAGTCCAACCAATTTCATTAACCGATAAATTCGTTTTGCATTATAATGTTTATTCATTTTCCGGTTGAGATTCATCGTAATCCGTCGATAACCGTAAATTCCATCCACCTTTTGATAAATTACTTTAATTTCTTTAAGTAATCCGCGATTTTCGCGTTCCTGATCGGTTTCTTTTCGATTGAACCATTTATAGTATGAAGATCGATTGGTATGACTTATTGTACAAAGAAGCTGAATAGGGTAATTCATTTTGTCATTTAATTCACGTATTGCGCAATATGCAACTTCATTCCGAACCTTACTTAGTACCGCCTTCTTTCGATTTCCTCCAACTTTTTTAATAAAGCATTTTCAGCTTCTAATCGATAATTTTTCGCTTCTAATTCCTTAACCTTGATACTTAATTTCTCTTGCTCTGTCATTTCTTCCACAGGTTTCTTTCTACCTCGCCGATCTCGAAGAGACTCCGGTCCACCTGCTTCATACTTTTTAGTCCAGCTGTATATTTGCTGGTAGCTAATTTGGAATTTCTCCATGACAGCTGAATAGTCATGGCTATTCTTTATACAAAAATGAACAGCCTCCACTTTCTCTTGGAAGGACAATTTTCTAGAATGAATCATAAGGGATTCCCCCCGACTTGTTTGTCTCGTCTCCTTATGATTATTATAGTTCTTTATCCAAACTCTGAGGGCGCCACGGCTCACTTTATGCCTTCTACATATTTCCAATATTGAATAAGCACCAGATATATAGTCTTGAATCGCACTTAATCTTATTTCATTTGAGTATTCTTTCCACCTGCGCGATTCCTTTAAACCATCCATACCATATAATTCATGTTTATCTTTCCAGCTATGAAGTGTGGATATAGATATTTTATATTCCTTTATCAAAATGCTGGGGCTCATTTCCCCCTCCATGTATTTCATTAAAATTTGATACTTCTCCTCAGCAGAATATTTACTTCTCTTTGACATAAAAAATCCCCCTAAAGTAACGACAGATTTTTGTTTTTTCATCTGTCCACTTTAGAGGGAGCATATCA
>NZ_JAVDUQ010000087.1:0-1636 GCF_031456445.1 Neobacillus niacini
AATCCATCAGTAAAATCTTTGGTGGAAATATATTCAGGGTTCTCTTTAGGATAGAAATAGGGATCTCGTTGGAATTTTCCTTTTTTAAGCAATAAATCAATGGTTAAATCGTACATCCTTTTTGCATCATTATCACATGAATTGTAAAATTCCCGTAGGTCCTTTCTGACAGAAACACTTAAAGCAGTGGTATGACCCAACAAACCATGTAACGTCATTATATGTAAATAATTTAAGCAGAATGTGTCAGAAAACAATCTCTTTGCACCCTTATTAAGATCGGACTCAGTAAATCCATTCGGAACTGGAAAACCATCTTTCTCCATGAAGGAAACAAGCTGCTTCTTTTGCTTTTCCCATGTCTCAATGGCAATTTCAAAAACATTTTTCACCTCTTCGTCTTCCAAAATAGAAATCATATATTTATTTACTATCTCGGTCATCGTTCCGTTCATATACTCCCCCCATAGTGTTCCAATTTCGGAAGACGTAAGTTTTAAATTATCATTTTCCATTTGTTCTCACCTCTTCCGTATTTTTTACTGACTCAGAAATAGTTATGCGTTTCCTTGGACTTAAACCTTTTAGTTGATAATAGTTGAGCAGTTTCTTGTTGAACTAACGGATGCAAGAGTTGCAGATCAAGCTGTTGAAATGGCAGCTTTTTTTATTGAAATAAATGGGCAGTTTAGTGTAATAAGAAAAACAAAAAAGGTTAACATTACCAATTCATTATGATAATATGAATGTAATCTTTTAAAAAGAGGTGAGTTTAGTTGAGTAGAGTAGAGTTGAGCAGAGTTGAGCAGAGTACAAAGTTAGATTTAGAACGAATTGTTTTTATTGGGAGGACCTTTGAAGAGTATTTGGATATGTTCTCGCTTTCAGAGGAAGAATTGCAAGGAAAGAAAATACTCGATTGTCCAGCAGGAGCTTGTTCTTTTACTGCTGTTGGTAACAAATTAGGTTTAGATGTAACAGCTTGCGATATTGCGTATTACCATTCGGGTGAAGACCTAAAAAATAAAGGTCTCCAGGATATTGATCACGCGATGGAGCATATGCAGAAAGCCCAAAACAATTATAAATGGGATTATTTCAATGATATTGAAGGTCTTAGAAAACATCGTTTAAGTGCCTTACAAGATTGTGCTAACGATATGAGGGAATCCAATCAAAAATACATCCCTGCCACTTTACCTTCTTTGCCGTTTAAGAATTTAGAATTTGATATTCTTCTCTCTGCACATTTTCTATTTATGTATGCGGATAGATTAGATTATCAATTTCACCTCGAAACGCTAAATGAATTATTGAGGGTTACGAAAGAGGAAGTTCGTATTTTCCCTTTAGTTGATTTAGAGGGAAAAAGATATGAGCATTTAGATAAATTAATAAGTTATCTGGCTGACAATTGCTGTACAGTTGAAGAAGTGAAAGTACCATATGAATTTCAAACAAATGCTAATTCGTTGTTAAAAATAAAAAAAAGTTAGTAAAAAGGGATCAACGTAGATGCGTTGGTCCTTTTTTACTACCCATCTTGTTGAACTAACGGGTGCGCGCGACAAGTTCTGTTATAAGTGCTACCGCGCGAAATGCAGGAAGTTTATTAAATTAACTTCAACTTTACAAT
>NZ_JAVDUQ010000088.1:0-1558 GCF_031456445.1 Neobacillus niacini
CCTCCAAGACTCGCTACGAGCGAATGGCTAGTTCTTACTCGACGGGAATCCCACCCGTTATATGATACGACCTAGGCTCGGCCGCACACCTGCCCTGTTAGCACAATATGAAAGAGCTACCTTAATTGCAGCTGGTTCTTAAACTCTTGCCCCCGTACAACTCCATGTTTTATTTAAACTGTTAATAATTTCCTTTGGATTAGAGATACCGTTCTCAATAAAAATAGTTGCCCAATCCTTAAACAATTTCATATAAGCTTCTTCATTCATATTTGAATTTAGGTGGGATACTAGGCATACATCCATTCCAAGCTTTGACCTGAGCATAAACTGGTTATTAGTCTAATTTCAATAAGGAGTGAACCTCGAATTATGGTATATATACGACAAATGTCACCCTATGCCCTGAATCCCTGGGGTCTTCAACATTGTTTGAATCGTTTCACGTATATGCGGCTTAGAAACGGAGACAATTTCTGGTTTTTTTTGACGACTGTCGGGGAATCAAGAGTTTATGGTTATAGGTTTTTCGGAGGAAGATGGAATCATTATTCGGTTGCTTTAAGAGATATTGTTTCCGCCCATTGTTCTCCTCCGACTCCAACTCTATATTAAAACACTGCTCCTGACCTTCGTAATTGTATCGTTCAGTCTTACTTTAGAAGCATCTGGGCTTTCGCATAATCAGAGATCGTTTTTTTTGAATCTAATACTGTGATCACCAGATATCCGCCACCTGCTTGTACCCTTCCATTATGTATAGAACGTTAATCATTTCGGTTAGCGTTCTTTATACTGAAATTAGACTAAATTCCAAAACAAATATAAGTTTAATCCTAAGGCTGCGTTAAACTGCACTTTAGTTAGATAAGGAAAAAGACCGCCGCAGTGACAATCATATTGTGCTCAAGCACCCGTTAGCCTACATTAAAAATTCAATTTGTTATTTATCCTAGTGGTGGTTAAAGTAATCCTTCTTAAAGTAAACTGCCCCGGTTAGTGGAACAAGAAAAAGAGTCGCCGCAGCAACCCTTTGTTTAACTCAAGCACCCGTTAGCTTAAGTACATTTCTTTACAATTTTGCGTGGAGTAACGTTCAACTATATTTATTTTAGAATTATTTTTTACTTTTTTCTCCTTATGATGCTGTTCACTAAATTTTGTGTTGCATCCTGTCCAGTTTCTGATGCATTTTCAATGGCAGTCTGTACATAACGTGTTGCTGAATGGTTTAGATTGTTAAACACTTGCATCTTGTTTTCAACTAAATTATCTGGATGTTGGTCATGTTTTGCCATTATTATTACCTCCTATTTATCATTCGAAGTATATAGTGTGGATTATGTCAATGAAATATACCAGTTTTAGCTTTTTAAGTTGTAGAAGAAGTTCTCCTTCTTCAACCTGCCACGTTAACACAATAAGAAAAAGCCGCCTATGTATGGCAGCTGAATCTTGAACTCTTGTTGGCAATAGGTAAGCGTTTGATGTAATCTCCGGCTTTTCCCCTGCTCCGCACGGAACGTGATAGTTTCCCATCATTCCGCGTTCCATCTAA
>NZ_JAVDUQ010000089.1:0-1438 GCF_031456445.1 Neobacillus niacini
TAAAATGTACCCTATAGAGTAGACACTTAAAAAAAGTCCTCTATAGGGTACTTTTTTGTATAATTAAGAAAAATGGGATTGGGGAAAGCAAGAGTGAGTAAA
This sequence comes from Neobacillus niacini, assembly GCF_031456445.1. GTDB lineage: Bacteria > Bacillota > Bacilli > Bacillales > Cytobacillaceae > Neobacillus > Neobacillus niacini_I. Next base: position 103 of record NZ_JAVDUQ010000089.1, read on the forward strand.
AAAATATTTACAGAGAAAGAGATCAATATCCTTTCTAATAGCCCTTATGTTAAATCAGTAAGTTCAAAGGGGATTACCTATACCGATGAATTTAAGCATCTCTTCATTGAAGAAAATGCAGGAGGAAAGCTACCTAGAGAGATATTTGAACAATGTGGATTTGATATTGATGTTTTAGGAATGGATCGTGTTAGATCAGCTGGTAAGAGATGGCGTGCTGCCTATCGGGAAAATGGAGTAGTCGGACTTTGTGATACAAGAGGGGAAAACTCGGGAAGACATGGTGAAAGGGATCTTACATTAGAAGAGAAATACGCAAGATTAGAAGCCCAAAATAATTTATTGAAGGCAGAAAATGAACTTTTAAAAAAGATACGGTTTGCCGAAAGGGGGCTAAAGAGGAACCCATAACCCTACCTCCTGATCAAAAGTTTATCCTCATCCGTTCCAATATAGAGAAGTATAACCTTAAGAATATGGTGAGTTATTTATGTAATGTAACAGGAGTCTCCCGTTCTGGTTATTATAACTATTTCCGTGAGGAGTCACAACATCGTAGAAAGCTAAGAGATGCAAAGGATGAGGAGGTCAAAGAGATTATCCTAAAGGCCTTTCACTTTAAACGCCGTAAGAAAGGGGCACGTCAAATCAAAATGACCTTGGCGGGTCAATTTAATGTTGTCTACAATTTGAAACGTATTAGACGAATTATGAAGAAATACGGTATTATTTGCCCCATCAGAAAGGCAAATCCGTATAGACGAATGATGAAAGCTACCAAAGAACATAGGGTGGTGCCAAACCTTTTAAAGCGGAAATTTAAGCAAGGTATCCCAGGAAAAGTGCTTCTAACAGATATCACTTATTTATTTTACGGTAATGGCCAGAGAGCTTATTTATCAGCCATAAAGGATGGATCTACCGGTGAATTATTAGCCTATCATATGTCGGAACGGATGACCATTGATTTAGCCACAGACACCCTAAAAAAGCTAAAGAAGAATAGACATTTTAAGAAAACGAAAGATGCCTTAATCCACTCAGATCAAGGAGTACATTATACTCATCCAGCATTTCAAAAAGTAGTAAAGAAACTTGGGCTACGCCAATCTATGTCAAGAAGAGGAAACTGTTGGGATAACGCTCCTCAAGAATCTTTCTTTGGCCATCTTAAAGATGAAGCCTCTATTAAAGCATGTACAACTTTTGATGAATTAAAAAAGGAAATTAAACAATACATGATCTATTACAATCACTATAGATACCAATGGAATTTAAAAAAGATGACCCCTGTTCAATACAGAGATCATCTTCTTAAAACTGCCTAGGCTTTTTT
>NZ_JAVDUQ010000090.1:0-1433 GCF_031456445.1 Neobacillus niacini
TTTGAACATATCCCTGTCAAGTAGACAGTATAAAATTAACCACCTTCTTCAGCGGCTTACATGGTAGTTGATTGAGGGTGCACTGTCAAGGAATGCACTTGACAGCACCCCCTCAATCAACTGAATGGTCTGTAAGCTGAAGAAGGAGACACTGTAATCCATTTGTCTTCTAAGCAATCTTGGTCATTCTGTATTCCACAGGACTGAGATTGCTTAATTTTTTTTGGTAACGATTGTAATTATAAAAGTAAATATATCGATTTATTTCCGCAATTACTTCTTCTTCTGATTTAAATGAATGAAGGTACATGACCTCCGATTTTAAATGACCAAAGAAGTTTTCCATACTGGCATTGTCTAAACAGTTCCCTTTTCTGGACATACTAGGAATAATCTCATGTTTTTTAAGAAGTTTATGGTATTGGCGAGATGTGTATTGGAAACCTTGGTCACTGTGCAGAGTGACCCCCTTCGCATCTTGCTTTTTTATTGCCTCTTTTACTGTATCAGAAACCAATTTTAAATCATTAGATTTACTGATCTTATAAGCTACAATTTCATTATTGTATAGATCTTTTATAACAGATAGGTATAATCGTTTTTGGTTAAACATTAAGTAAGTAATATCTGTAGTCCATTTTTGATTCAATTCTGTCGCATTAAAATCACGATTCAGAATGTTTGGAACTACAATATTTTCGGACCCTTTCTTGTAATTGCCCTTTTTCTGTCTAATTTTTGCTTTAATTCCAAGTTCCTTCATTAGTCTATAAACTCTTTTATGATTAGCCCTTATGCCATATTTACGGAAAAGCCATATTTTTATACGATAATAGCCATATATTCCATTAACTTCGTTATAACATTCAATTATCAAGCCTTTGATATATTCATCTTCCTGTTGTTTTGGGGATATGATATCCTTTCTTTTTAACCATTTGTAATATCCCCCTTTAGACACTCCAGCAAGTTCACAGAGCTGAAGTACAGGATACTGATTAGATAGGTCTTCTATTATTTTAAACACCATTTGCTTGTCCTTTTTCTTCACCTCCTTTGAAGAGCATGTAGCTTTTTTAAAAACTCATTCTCCATTTTTAACTTTCCATTTTCCTCTTCTAACGAAAGTGGCTTAGAACTTGGTCTGCCTTTAAAAGGGGACTGCGAACTACCACGACGATCTTTAAGTCCATCTAAGCCTAATTCGTTATAATTTTTTACCCAACGACTAATGTATTTATGGTCATATACTCCAAGTTCCTTTGCGATAGCAGTGTAGCTCATATCTTCCTCAATATATTTTTTTACTGCCATAAGTTTAAACTCAACTGAATAGTTTATGAATTTTTGCCCTTTTTTAGCCAAAATAAATCCCTCCTGTGTTAGCCAGTATGGTTTTTTTTCATACTGGCTACACAGGAGGGATAATATCA
>NZ_JAVDUQ010000091.1:0-1396 GCF_031456445.1 Neobacillus niacini
AGAAAGTTGATGTAGCTCGAATGTTACGTTGGCTTCATTTCGAAAGAAATGAATATTATTGTTTGTTGACGTTTTGTTTGTTTAGTTTTCAAAGAGCAATTTTGTTTATCGCTCAAAGGCGACTTAATCATCTTACCAAGTTATCAACTTAAAGTCAACAACTTTTTTTATCTTTTTGGTGGAGTCTAGGGGGATCGAACCCCTGACCTCCTGCGTGCAAAGCAGGCGCTCTCCCAGCTGAGCTAAGACCCCATTTTAATTGTTTAGAAATACTGGTCGGGAAGACAGGATTCGAACCTGCGACCCCTTGGTCCCAAACCAAGTGCTCTACCAAGCTGAGCTACTTCCCGAAATATGGCGCGCCCGAAAGGAGTCGAACCCATAACCTTTTGATCCGTAGTCAAACGCTCTATCCAATTGAGCTACGGGCGCATTTATATAAGATATTTCGCTTTTGCAAAAAACCTTGGTGCCGAGGACCGGAATCGAACCGGTACGGTAGTCACCTACCGCAGGATTTTAAGTCCTGTGCGTCTGCCAGTTCCGCCACCCCGGCAAGAGTGGAGCGGAAGACGGGATTCGAACCCGCGACCCCCACCTTGGCAAGGTGGTGTTCTACCACTGAACTACTTCCGCATATATTAAACTTAAATGGTGCGGGTGAAGGGAGTCGAACCCCCACGCCTTGCGGCGCCAGATCCTAAGTCTGGTGCGTCTGCCAATTCCGCCACACCCGCAATATTGAAAGTTATTTTGCTATCGCAAAAAACTTTGGTGAGCCATGAAGGACTCGAACCTTCGACCCTCTGATTAAAAGTCAGATGCTCTACCAACTGAGCTAATGGCTCATAAAAGTATTTCTAGAGATGAAATTAGTTTCTTTTGCTTAAAATCCCTTCGGGATTTCTCGCATGCTTCCGCTGATGCTTTTTCAGGGAAGTAAGAAGCATGGTGCCGGCTAGAGGACTTGAACCCCCAACCTACTGATTACAAGTCAGTTGCTCTACCAATTGAGCTAAACCGGCATAGTAAAATGTAATATCTTATTTTCCATCTCGCTGAATAGTTATCGTCATCCTGACCTCGGAAAGCTAATTCAAGCAGCATCTCGGTCAGTATGCTGAAGTTAATTCAGGAAGCCTATTCGGCCGTGCTCTACCAATTGAGCTAAACCGGCAGGTTTATTGAAGATTATTTTCACTATGGTGAAAAAATCATGGTGGAGGATGACGGGATCGAACCGCCGACCCTCTGCTTGTAAGGCAGATGCTCTCCCAGCTGAGCTAATCCTCCATTTATAAAGCCTGGCAACGTCCTACTCTCACAGGGGGACAGCCCCCAACTACCATCGGCGCTGAGAAGCTTAACTTCCGTGTTCGGTATGGGAACGGGTGTG
>NZ_JAVDUQ010000093.1:0-1203 GCF_031456445.1 Neobacillus niacini
CTAAACCAGCTAATAGTATGTCAACATTTTTCAATAAAAAGATTTATTACCTCGTGATATACTAAAAATGTTCATGCCGAATAACCTTCCGTTTAGTCCTTTTTGGAAGGTTTTGTTGTATTTAGTTAGATATAGTTTTTAAGCTATATCTTGGAAAGTAGTTCTGCTTTTAAGTAAGGCATAAATCCAGTGTAAGAGCTTATTTACACATGCAATAATAGCTACTCTGAAGGGTTTTCCTTCTTCACGTTTTTTGTCGTAAAACTCCCTTAGCCTTTTATTGCGTGGAATAATTTCTTCAGTCGTTTTCTTTTTACGGGCATCACGAATTCCACTTTGAACAGCCATATATAGGGCATGGCGAAGTCTACAAGACCCTCGTTTGGTAATTCGGTTAACGGATGCAGTAAACTTACCTGAAGCGTACACACTTGGATCAATTCCAGCGAATGCAACTAACTTCTTGGCACCATTAAACCGATCTATCTCTCCGATTTCAGAAATAATCGTGGCAGCGATTTTTTCTCCAATACCAGGGATAGATTGGAGGATCTCATATTCTTCAATTTCTTTAGCGAGGGCATCTATTTCATCCGCAATCTGTGATAGATGCTCTTGGTACTGAAGAACAATTTTGACTAAGATCTCAAGGTTAAATATATGACTCTTGTAGCGATTGTGCTGAAAAGGGTTACGAAGGGCTGCGTCTCTTAATTTCTGTGCCTTTTCTTTTGCCCAAAGCTCTGAACGACTCATACATAATGAAGCTATTTTTACTGTTAACTCTCTCTCACTTACACTTAATACTGCCTCAGAAGTAGGGAATGCTAGTAAAGTAAGCAAGGATACTTTTGAATAGAGGCTTCCAAATACACCTCGGTACTCAGGAAATACCTGATCGATTAAAGAGTGCAACTGTAACTTTGTTTTCGCTGATATTTCGGCAATACTCTCTTGTTGCCTTGTTAGATTACGAAGGTTTAAGAGTTGAACTCCACGCTTTTTATAAGGCTCTAGGTCTTCTTTATAAAACAGTTCACACAGGTGATAAGCATCGATTGCATCTGTTTTTACCTTTCTTAGGCTTGAACTCTTAGCTCTATGTGAAATAAGAGGGTTGACGATAATATAAATATATTTTTGTTCATCTAAAAACTGAATAACGGGTAAATGATAGTGTCCAGTTGATTCTAAAACAACCGA
>NZ_JAVDUQ010000094.1:0-1174 GCF_031456445.1 Neobacillus niacini
ATAAAATGTACCCTATAGAGTAGACACTTAGAAAAAAAGTCTACCTATAGGGTACTTTTTTGTATAATTAATAAAAAATCATTTAGATAATGGGGATAATTTTATGAGTAAGAAAGCTTTTACAGAGAAAGAGATCACGCTATTAGCTAAAAATCCATACGTTAAATCTGTTAGTTCAAAAGGTATCACTTATTCAGAGGAGTTTAAGCGTCATTTTATTACTGAATATGATAAAGGAAAGCTTCCAAGAGAAATCTTTGAGGAAGCAGGATTTGACGTTAACATCATTGGGAGAAAGAGAGTCCAATCGTCTTCGGATAGATGGAGAAAAGCTTTTCAGGAGGAAGGAGCTCTAGGGCTTAGAGATAGTCGCCAGGATAGTTCCGGTAGACCTCGTCTAACAGAACTATCCCTTGAGGAGAAATACGCTAGATTGGAAGCACAAATGAATCTGTTAAAGGCGGAGAATGAGCTCATAAAAAAGATTCGTATGTTAGAAAGGGGGCTGAAGAAGTAAAAGTCCCTCCCAGTCAGAAATACAATTTAATTCGCTATGTTATTGAAAAATATAACTTAAAACATATGGTGACATTCCTTTGTGAGGCAGCTGGTGTTTCACGGAGCGGATATTATAACTATTTCTCACCGAAGTCAGAAGAACAAAGAAAACGCAGGGAAGAAAAGGATGAAGAGGCAAAGGAATTGATTTTTAAGGCCTTTCGCTTTAAAGGTCGAATGAAAGGGGCACGTCAAATCAAAATGACATTGGCGGGTCAATTTGAGTGTGTCTTCAATTTGAAACGCATTCGTAGAATCATGAAGAAATACGGTATTATCTGCCCTATTAGAAAAGGAAATCCATACAGAAGAATGATGAAAGCAACACAAGAACATCGAGTAGTACCAAACCTGTTAAACCGTCACTTTAAGCAAGAGATTCCAGGTAAAGTGCTTCTAACTGATATCACTTACCTTAATTACCAGAACGGACAAAGAGCTTATTTATCCGTCATAAAAGACGGGGCTACGGGTCAAGTTCTAGCTCAATATTTGTCTGATCGTATCACAATGGAACTAGTCACAAACACCTTACTCAAGCTAAAGAAGAACCGAAACTTTAAGAAAGCAAAAGACGCCCTAATTCATTCGGACCAAGGGACCCACTATACTCACC
>NZ_JAVDUQ010000095.1:0-1054 GCF_031456445.1 Neobacillus niacini
ACGAGTATAGAGTGTCGCCAATAAGCCCGATAGGCGACAAAATCGAGTCGAAACGAGTACAGAGTGTCGCCAATAAGCCCGATAGGCGACAAAATTGGGCCGAAATGAGTATAGAGTGTCGCCAATAAGCCCGATAGGCGACAAAATCGAGTCGAAACGAGTACAGAGTGTCGCCAATAACTCCGATAGGCGACAAAATCGAGTCGAAACGAGTATAGAGTGTCGCCAATAAGCCGGATAGGCGACAAAATCGGTTCGAAATAAGTACAGAGTGTCGCCAATAAGCCCGATAGGCAACAAAATCGAGTCGAAACGAGTACAGAGTGTCGCCAATAAGCCCGATAGGCGACAAAATTGGGCCGAAACAAGTTCAGAGTGTCGCCAATAAGCCGGCTAGGCGACAAAATCGGTTCGAAATAAGTTTAGAGTGTCGCCAATAAGCCTGATAGGCGACAAAATCGGTTCGAAACAAGTTCAAAGTGTCGCCAATAAGCCCGATAGGCGACAAAATCGGGACGAAACAAGTTCAGTGTGTCGCCAATAAGCCCAATTGGGGACAAAGCCAAACTATATGCTGAAGAAAAATGTCCCCAATAATTTTTCTCCATCTTTCCTCTTAAGATTTGTCATTTTTTAATTTTGCTTTTCAATCCAATAGATATTGACCCGCTCACCAGTATCGGCTCCACCTACGCCAAATACCATGGTAGCCACGCATGCTACCCCCACTGCCTATACTATATAAAAATAATGTTAATAGAATATGTCATAGATGTTATGAACCTGTTAATCCTTCATTAAATAAACATGAAATAGGGAGGGGCTCCTAGTAAAACTACTATTTATCCCTAAAAATCTATGACCAATTATTTAATCATTTGCCTCACTAATTTCCGATTCCGCTCCTGAAAGACTTCATTATGGGAAGAAACCATTGCTACGAAAAGACCTTCTGTTAATTAAAATGTACCCTATAGAGTAGACACTTAAAAAAAGTCCTCTATAGGGTACTTTTTTGTATAATTAAGAAAAATGGGATTGGGGAAAGCAAGAG
>NZ_JAVDUQ010000096.1:0-1025 GCF_031456445.1 Neobacillus niacini
TGAAAAGAGACGTGAAAAGGAATAAACTAAAGGAGCAAAAGAAAAACGAAACCAAAAGAGATATTGTTGTAAAAAAAATTCCGTTGCGATTAACTGATGAAGAAAGATATCTGGTAGATAATTTGCGTTTAGAAGCGGCAAATCTATGGAATGACATACTGGACCTCCATTGGTGGTTGTATGATGTCTATAAAGTTTGGACAAGTGCTTCTGAAAAGAAAAAATGGTACAACGCCAAATCTCATAAGCTTCATGCCCAAACAATTCAAGCCATTATTGAACTTCACGAAGAAACATGCGAAAGAACACGCGTCCTTCGTTCAAAAGGCGAAAAACAATGGAAATACCCTTGGAAGCATAAGAAGTTTTTTTCTGTTAAATACAAAAAATCTGCTATTAGTATGAAAGGCGAAACAATGGAGTTTAGTAATGGAAGAAAACAATCGAAGCTAATAATACCAAAGCCGAATCATATTAAATTCGATTCCATTAAAAGTGCTGAAATTGTGTGGCATAAAAATGAATATTGGATGCATATTGCGGTAGAAGAAACAAAGCAAAAACAAGTTGAGGGTAATGGTAAAGCTGGTTGTGATTTAGGGTTAATTCATGCTGCTACATTGAGTAATGGTAAAACCCATTTGATTATCACTGGAAAAGAACTTCGTTCTGTAACAAGATATCGCAATAAAAGATTAAAAGAGTTCTCAAAACGAATTGATCGAAAGAAAAAAGGTTCGAATGCTCGATATAAATTGATTTTACGTAAACGCCGTTTTTTGGAAAAAATGGAACGGAAAATTGAATATCTAGAGCATAGCATTTCAAGAATGATAGAAGATTGGTGTGTTGAAAACAACATCAAAACTCTTTTTATTGGATCACCTGATGGTGTTCAAAGGAATACTAAAAAGAAAAAGAATACTCGAAAAGAAATTCGCCAGCAGCTTTCCAACTGGAGTTTTGGGAGATTGACAGAAAAAATCAATTACAAATTAAAACTTCGAGGGATAGAAATTGAGGTT
>NZ_JAVDUQ010000097.1:0-1017 GCF_031456445.1 Neobacillus niacini
CAGGAGCGAAGCGACGAGTTATCATGAACGAAACTAGCTCCTACTCGTAAATACGTAGGTTAATTTGGTTAGGATGTTTAGTGGAACACCAAACCAAATCAGAGCTACATTACGAAAGGAGCTAGTTATTATGAAGGATACCATAAAATACGTAGGTTTAGACGTATCAAAAGAAAAAATTGCTGTCGCGATTGCGGATGAAGGACGAGATGAGCCAAGATACTGGGGCATGATTTCGAATACACCAGAAGCAGTAAAAAAATTGATGAAAAAACTAGGAAACAGTGAGAATCTACGCGTATGTTACGAAGCAGGACCCACAGGATATGCATTGTATAGGTTACTCCTTACATTGAATATTCACTGTACTGTGATAGCGCCATCTTTAATTCCTCAAAAACCTGGAGAGCGTATTAAAACGGATCGTCGAGATTCCGTTCGGTTGGCTCAATTATATCGGGCTGGAGAATTAACTTCCGTTTATGTTCCTACTCCAGAGGATGAAGCATTACGAGATCTTGTTAGATGTCGAGAAGATGCAATAGAAGACGAATTAAGAGCTAAACACCGGTTAAGTAAATTTTTACTACGTTATGATATTCAACCCCCATCAAAGGGAAAAAAATGGACCGTCAGATATTATAGATGGTTGGACACGTTAAAGTTTGATAACTCTAAGCTACAAGTGGTTTTTCAAGAGTACTATCATCAAATTAAAGAGATACAACAACGAATCTTAAGACTAGAAGAAGAAATCAGAGTACAAGCAACGGACAGTGTTCATGCCCCAATAATCCAAGCTTTACAAGCATTGAGAGGAGTAGCACTTATTACAGCGACAAGTATTGCGGCGGAAATAGGTTCTTTTAAACGTTTTTCCACCCCTAGACAGTTTATGGCGTATGTGGGGTTAGTACCTAGTGAATATTCAAGTGGTGAAAGTAGAAGACAAGGAAAGATCACAAAAACAGGAAATCGTCATGTGAGACGTCTACTAGTCGAATCAGCTTGGAGTTA
>NZ_JAVDUQ010000098.1:0-1015 GCF_031456445.1 Neobacillus niacini
TCATGTATGGGAAGGGAAAGAAGGTACGGTTTTGTTCAGCAGGTCAATTTTTTTCGTTAGAAGAAAAGACAAACAAGACAGGGTTTCGGTACTTCCCCGAAAACAAACGCATGGAATGGCTGGGACTGATCATGCCTGTTATTCTTAAAGGTCTTGATGAATACGCGCATATTGCACTTCAAGATAAAATGAAGTATTGCCGACTTGTAAAGAAAGTGATCCGTGGTAAAAATCGTTACTACGTCCAATTTTCGTTAGAAGGTTTTCCGCCAAAGAAACGCAATCAGAACTATTCCAAAGATGAAAGCAATCGTGTTGGATTAGATATTGGCACTTCCACACTCGCAATTGCTTCTGAAAGTGAAGTGAAGCTGCTCGAGCTGGCAGAAGGTTTGTCAGTAAATGAACGTCAAAAACGTATTCTGCAGCGTAAATTGGATCGAAGGCGCCGAGTAAACAATCCAAACAAATACAATGCCGATGGCACGGTCAATAAATCAAATCGAGAGAAATGGGTTCAAAGTGAAAACTACAAAAAAACCCGTCAAGAGCTGGCTGAAACGAGTCGAAAAATGGCAGACAAGCGCAAGCAATCACACAATCAACTGGCTAATCATATTCTTTCGTTGGGATTGGATGTCCGAGTGGAAACAATGAATTTTAAAGGACTTCAAGCAAAAGCAAAGAAAACAGAGGTTAGTGAAAAGACGGGACGATACAAACGTAAAAAACGTTTTGGAAAGTCATTGTCGAATCGTGCCCCATCGATGCTTCTTACGATTATCGACAACAAACTAAAATATTTCAGTTTAACCCTAAAGCGGATTGACACCGCTAAAATAAAAGCCAGCCAATTTGAACACTTCACGCAAACTTATGTGAAGAAAAAACTCCGGGAACGTTGGAACCACTTCGAACAAGGTGATGTTCAACGAGATTTGTATAGTGCCTTTCTAATTATGAATACAAAGGATAATCTGCGTGAAATTGATGTTGAACGAGCAAATAAAACTTG